>NZ_QLKQ01000099.1 GCF_003349955.1 Azospirillum brasilense | reverse complement strand
GTCTGGTGACGCAGCGGAACGTTCTGCCGGCGGTGGCAACCGCCGGCAGAACGTTCCGCTGCGTCACCAGACCTTCGACAGCAATGGTCCGGACGTGCGCATCCGCGGCAACGCGTGGCAGGTCCATGAAAAGTATCTGGCGCTGGCCCGCGACGCCTCCTCGTCCGGCGACCGCGTCCAGGCGGAAAACTACCTTCAGCACGCGGAGCACTATTTCCGCATCATCAACCAGATCCAGGAATCCGAGAACCGCCAGCGCGGCAACGCCGGCGCCGCCGGCCTCGGCCCGCAGCCCAGCCTGGGCGGTTCGGCGGAGGACGAGGATGACGGCGAGATGGGCGAGGAGTCCGAGACCGCCGCCGACGAACGCACCCCCATGAGCGCCTGACGGTCCCGCCTGGTAACCGTCAATCCTGAGGCCGGGACGTTCCGGCTTCAGGGCCGGCGGGTATCATGGTTGGTGAGTTTTCAGGACGGCTTTTCAGGACGGCAGGTCTTCGGCCAGCGCCACCGGGTCGCCCACCGCGATCCGGCCCCCATGCACCACCCGGGCATAGACGCCGCACTGCGTGTGGTCGTACCCGCGCTCCAGAATGGGAAGCGTGTTGAGATCGCGCGCGCCGGTCGCCGGGTTGACCTCGCTGGACGGCCGGCAATCCTTGTGGTCGCAGATGCGCAGGGTGACCTCGCCGACGGTCAGCAGCGCGCCGATCCACTGGCGCTCCACCCAGGGCTCCAGTCCGTCGATCATCAGGTTGGCGCGGAAGCGCCGCGGATCGACCGGTTGCTTGGCCACCCGCTCCTCCAGATCGCGCACGCTGGCGAGATTGAGGATGGAAACCGCCGCCTCTTCCCGGTCGGTGAAGGAGAAACCGCCGCCCTGGGCCGGGTTCGTGGCTTCGGCCAGCTTGGGCAGACCGGGGGCCGCGCCGGCCAGATAGGCGGCGAAGAACTGTTCCACCAGCATCCGGCCCATCGGCTGGTCCAGACGCCCGCGCGACACTTGCTTGCCGCCGCGCCGGATGATCAGCGACTGGGTGGCCTCGTCGAACTCGGAATCGAGCAGCGCCAGCTTCTCGTTCCGGTCGAGCGTGAAGAAATCCTCGTTGGGACGCCAGCCCTCGACATCCGGGGTCAGGGCGGCCGGGCCGTGCAGCAGGCCGAAGCGCCGGTCAAAGGGAATGGGTTGGCCGGTGACGAGGTCAACGGCGGGAAGGTCCTGGCCGCTCAGCCCCTTCACGGGGTAGCGGCGTATGGCGGCGACGGTCGCGGGCATTGCATCGCACAATGGTGGGACCGGTTCGCTTCTGTCAACCGTCGCAATCGAAAACCGTCACCAGCGCTCGGCCAAAGGCTCCCGACCCTGGAACTCGGCGATTCGCCGCCGCGTCGCGGGGGAGGTGTCCTCCGGCAGCCGGTCGAGCGGGAAGAAGCGCGCCTCCAAAATCTCCACCCCGTCGGCCTGGAGCGTTCCCGACCATCCGCGCGCGACGAAGACCGCCACATGGTCGCTCGCCCCGTGCCGGAAGCGGGCGTAGACGCCGAAGGGCTGCGGGCCGCTCTCCACGGTCAACCCGACCTCCTCCCGCACCTCGCGCTTCATGGCCTCCACCAGGGACTCCCCTTTTCCGACTCCGCCGCCCGGAAAATGCCAGCCGCCCACGTAGCTGTGGCGGATCAGCAGGACCGAGGCCGCCCCGCCCCCAGGGGCCGAGTCGTCCAGGATGATCCCCCGCACCCCCATGGTCAGCGGCCGCGCCACCCAATGCCACATGTTGCGGCCGTGCCAGGCCAGCCGCATCAGGGGGGTGGTCAGGGCGGGCCGCAGGGTCGTGGGCGAGGGGTTGCGCGGGGTGCTGGTGGGCGTCGCCGTCATGAAAAAGGCATTCCGTGGCTTTGGACGAAAACCCTAGCCCTTTCCGGCGGGCCGCGGAAAGCCACCCTTTCGGCGCGGGTCCGACAAAAGCAATAACCACGCGTGCCGGGGGGTCTTGCATACGGATGGGCCTCTCCCACATCTACGGCGACGCATGCATCCTTGCGGATCGCACTGTTAACGTGGATCGGACTGACCGGGCTGCCTCGCGGACGGTCGGCGATGAAGGGAGCACATCATGGACTTCGAAAAATACACCGAGCGCAGCCGTGGCTTCGTGCAGGCGGCGCAGACCCTGGCCCTGCGGCGCGGCCACCAGCGGCTGACGCCGGAACATCTGTTGAAGACCCTCCTGGACGACAAGGAAGGCTTGGCCTCCAACCTGATCCGTGCGGCCGGCGGCGATCCCGCCCTGGCGCTGTCGGGCGTGGACGCCGAGCTGGACAAGCAGCCCAAGGTGGAGGGCGCCGGCGCCGGGCAGGTGTATCTGACGCCGGAGCTGTCGCGCGTGTTCGAGCAGGCCGAGACGGTCGCCAAGAAGGCCGGCGACAGCTACGTCACGGCGGAGCGCATCCTTCTGGCGCTCGCCATGGCCGACGGCACGCCGTCCGCCGCGGTTCTGAAGCGCGCGGGCGTCACCCCGCAGGCGCTGAACACCGCGATCAACGAGGTGCGCAAGGGCCGCACCGCCGACACCGCCAGCGCCGAGCAGGGCTACGACGCGCTGAAGAAATACACCCGCGACCTGACCGAGTCGGCGCGCGAGGGCAAGCTCGACCCGGTCATCGGGCGCGACGAGGAAATCCGCCGCACCATCCAGGTGCTGGCGCGGCGCACCAAGAACAACCCCGTGCTGATCGGCGAGCCGGGCGTCGGCAAGACCGCCATCGTCGAGGGCCTCGCCCAGCGCATCGTCAAGGGCGACGTTCCGGAAGGGCTGAAGAACAAGAAGCTGCTGTCGCTCGACCTCGCCGGCATGGTGGCCGGCGCCAAGTACCGCGGCGAGTTCGAGGAGCGGCTGAAGGCCGTGCTCCAGGAAATCCAGGCGGCGGCAGGCGAGGTCATCGTCTTCATCGACGAGCTGCACACGCTGGTCGGCGCCGGCAAGGCGGACGGCGCCATGGACGCCTCCAACATGCTGAAGCCGGCGCTGGCGCGCGGCGAGCTGCACTGCGTCGGCGCGACCACGCTGGACGAGTACCGCAAGCACATCGAGAAGGACGCGGCGCTGGCGCGGCGCTTCCAGCCCGTCTTCGTGCCCGAGCCGACGGTCGAGGACACCATCTCGATCCTGCGCGGCCTGAAGGAGCGCTACGAGGTGCACCACGGCGTGCGCATCACCGACGCGGCCATCGTGTCGGCGGCGACCCTGTCGAACCGCTACATCACCGACCGCTTCCTGCCCGACAAGGCCATCGACCTGATCGACGAGGCGGCCAGCCGCCTGCGCATGGCCGTGGACAGCAAGCCGGAGAGCATCGACGAGCTGGACCGCCGCATCATCCAGCTCAAGATCGAGCGGGAGGCGCTGAAGCGCGAGTCCGACGACGCCTCGCGCGCCCGGCTCGCCAACCTGGAAGGCGAGCTGGCCGACCTGGAGCAGGAGTCCGCCGAGCTGACCGCCAAGTGGCAGGCCGAGAAGGACCAGCTCCAGGGCGCCCAGAAGATCAAGGAGGACCTGGAGAAGGCCCGCACCGAACTGGAGCAGGCCCAGCGCGACGGCAACTGGGGCCGCGCCGGCGAGCTGGCCTACGGCGTCATCCCCGACCTGGAGAAGCGTCTGAAGACGGCGGAGGAAAGCGCCGCCAACCGTATGCTGAACGAGGAGGTGCGCGACAGCGACATTGCCGCCGTGGTCAGCCGCTGGACCGGCGTGCCGGTGGACAAGATGCTGGCCGGCGAGCGGGAGAAGCTGCTGGCGATGGAAACCCGCCTGAAGACCCGCGTGATCGGCCAGGACGAGGCCATCGTGGCGGTGTCCAACGCGGTGCGCCGCGCCCGCGCCGGGCTGCAGGACCCCAACCGGCCGATCGGCTCCTTCCTGTTCCTCGGTCCGACCGGCGTCGGCAAGACCGAGCTGACCAAGGCGCTGGCCGAATTCCTGTTCGACGACGAGACGGCGATGGTCCGGCTCGACATGTCGGAATACATGGAGAAGCACTCGGTCGCCCGCATGATCGGCGCCCCTCCGGGCTATGTCGGCTATGAGGAGGGCGGGGCGCTGACCGAGGCGGTGCGCCGCCGGCCCTATCAGGTCGTGCTGTTCGACGAGGTGGAGAAGGCCCATCCGGACGTCTTCAACGTGCTGCTCCAGGTGCTCGACGACGGGCGGCTGACCGACGGGCAGGGGCGGACGGTGGATTTCCGCAACGTGGTCATCATCATGACCTCGAACCTCGGCTCCGAGGTGCTGGCGGCCCAGCCGGAAGGCCAGGACAGCGGCGCCGTGCGCGACGAGGTGATGGAGGTGGTGCGCGCCCACTTCCGGCCGGAGTTCCTGAACCGGCTGGACGAGATCCTGCTGTTCCACCGCCTGGACCGCAGCCACATGGGCGGGATCGTCAAGATCCAGCTCGGCCGGCTGGTCCGCATGCTGGCCGACCGCGACATCACGCTGGAGGTGGACGAGGCGGCGACTCAGTGGCTGGCCGAGGCCGGCTACGATCCGGTCTACGGCGCGCGTCCGCTGAAGCGGGTGATCCAGCGGGAGCTTCAGAACCCGCTGGCCACCATGATCCTGGAAGGCCGCGTCGCCGACGGCCAGACGGTGAAGGTGGGAGCGGAAGGCGGCGAGCTGACCATCAACGGCCTGCCCGTCTCCGCCCAGGTGCGCAGCGCGGCGACGCAGCCGGTGACGACCGTCCATTGACGGCCATGCATTGATGATGCGGGCGGGGGGCCTTTCGCGAGGCCCCTCGTGCATCAGGTCATCGCGAACTCCCGCGCCACCGCGGCGAAGTGGCAGGAGGCCGCGACGATGACCAGCGCGTGCCAGACCGGGATGTTGTAGGGCAGGCGGTCGAGCGTGTGGATGAAGGCCCCCACCGTGTAGACCACGCCGCCCACCGCCAGCAGAAGCAGCGTCACCGGGGACAGCGACCGCCACAGCGGTTCGGCCACCGACAGGATGGCCCAGCCGAGCCCGAGATAGAGCACGAAGCCCAGCCGTTCGTACCGCCAGGAGGCGAACAGCTTCAGCGCCACCCCGCCCAGCGCCACCACCCACACCGCGACGCCCAACGGGAGTCCCGCCGCGCCGTCCAGCCGGTTCAGGGTGAAGGGGGTGTAACTGCCGGCGATCATCACATAGATCATCGCGTGATCGACCCGCCGCAGCACCGCCTTGCGCCGCCCCGGCGGGGACATGTTGTAGGCGGCCGACGCGCTCAGCATGCCGACCAGCCCGGCGCCGTAGGCCGCCAGCGACACCATCTCGGTCGCGGAGGCGTGGCCCGCCGTCACGGCCAGCAGCCAGGACGCGCCGATCAGGCCGGCGATCACGCCGATGGCGTGGATGACCGCGTCCGCCGCACGCTCCCCCGCCGTGTGGACGGGAAACTCGAAGCAGGAATCGGGTTTCATGGGACCAGCCTGCCGGAAAGGCGGGCGGATGGAAAGCTCTCCCCCGGCACTCCAACCCATCGGAATCGTTAACCCCGCAGGGTTGGTGGGGCGGATGGACTTGTCTCCCGGACAATAAAAGGCGGGCAGGCCGGGCGTCGCAGCGCTATGGTCCGCAGCCCGACACGGTTCCACGGACCGGTCCGATACGACGCCTCAGAACGATCATGACCAGACGATCCAGCTTCGCCGCCGGCGCCCGCGACACCCTGCCGATGGTCATCGGCGCGGCGCCCTTCGGGGTGATCTTCGGCACGCTGGTGGCCGCCGGGCCGCTGGCGGCGTGGCAGGGGCAGCTCATGTCCCTGTCGGTCTATGCGGGGTCCAGCCAGTTCATCGCGCTGGGGCTGGTGGCCGGGCACGCCGGGCTGGCGGTGATCTGGCTGACCACGCTCATCGTGAACCTGCGCCACGCCCTCTACGCCGCCACGCTGCTGCCGCACGTCGCCCATCTGCCGGCGCGCTGGCGCTGGGCGCTGGGCTTCTTCCTGACGGACGAGACCTTCGCGGTGATGGCCGGCTATTACGCCCGGCATCCGCGGGCGCCGCTCGGTCACTGGTACTTCCTGGGCTCCTGCCTGTCGATGTACGCGAACTGGCAGGTCTGGACCCTGGTCGGCCTGCTGTTCGGCGCGGCCTTCCCGCAGCTCCAGTCGCTGGGGCTCGACTTCGCCATGGTCGCCACCTTCATCGCCATCGTCGTCCCCCAGCTCGCCAGCCTGCCCAACTTCGCGGCGGCGGTGGCGGCGGGCACCGTGGCCTATCTGGGGCAGGACGTGCCCTACAAGCTGGGGCTGATGGCCGCCGTGCTGGCCGGGGTGACCGTGGGGATGGCCCTGCAGCGCTGGCGCTCCGGCGGGCTGGAGGCCGGACGGCGGGAGGAGGAGGCGGCATGACCGGGACCGTCCTGACCAACACCGTCATGATCCTGGGCATGGCGGCGATCACCGTCTTCGTGAAGGCGGCGCTGTTCGTGCTGGGCGACCGGGTGGTCTTCCCGCCGTTGCTGAAGCAGGCGCTGGGCTTCGTCCCGGTGACGGTGCTCACCGCCATCATCGTGCCGATGATCCTGGCCCCCAACGGCGAGGGGCTGGAGCTGACCTGGAGGAACCCGCAGCTCGTCGGCGCGCTGGCCGCCGTGCTGGTCTGCGTGGTGACGGGCAAGCAGCTCCTCACCATCGCCGTGGCGCTGGGCGTCTTCCTCGCCTGGCAGCTCGGCGTTCTCGCGTAGGCGTCGGGCGAAAGGGCCGGCGCCACTTTCCTGCCACAAACAGTGCATAGCCGTTCTGCCGCGGCGCGGTGGCGCGGGTGGGGGCGCATCCTGTATGGTCGCCCGATCGAAAGGGCTACCCAACCGAGTCCGTGATGACCAGACGTCTGCGCCTCGTTCCCGTCTCCCTCGCCGTGGCCTGCGCGGTGATGCTGACTGCCTGCCAGACGGGCGAGCGGACCAACCGCGCGCCCGTGGTGCAGGGAACCGCCAGCGCCTCCCCGGCCGGGCTCGACACCGTCTCCGGCGAGTGGGAAACCGACAAGACCACCGCGCTGCGGTCGCAACCGAGCAACGGCGCGCCCATCATCGCCACCTTCCCGCCCGGCCAGCCTTTGAAGGTTCTGGGCCGCGCCCGCGGCACCGATTGGGTGGCGGTGCAGGCTGTGGGGTCGACCGCCTATGTGCGGATGCATCTGCTGCGGCTGCGCGGCAGCGCGCCCGTCCAGACCGCCCGCGGTACGACGACCACCGTCGCCAAGCCGGAGGACAACGCCGGCCCCTCGATCAAGGCCGCCCCGCGCCGCAGGATCGAGGCGACGCCGATCGCGAATTGAGGCGGGGGGCGGTTTGCCCCCACCCTAACCCTCCCCCGCTGCGCAGGGGAGGGGACTGCCGCCGCTTCGCAGGAATCTCCCTCCCCTGCGACAGCGGGGGAGGGCCGGGGAGGGGGCAAGAGTGACTTTGGCTCTCAGAACTCCCTCCAATCGTCGTCCTCGCTGACGTTGCGCTTGAGCGCGGCGCCCGAATGGACCACCGCACGAGCCGCCGGCTTGGCCGCGGCGCGGGCCGGGCGCGGTGCCGGAGCGGCCGGACGTACCGGTGCGACGTGCCGCGGAGCCGCAGCGGTGGTCGCAACGGCGACGGGCATGGCCCGCGGGTCCAGCTTGAAGAAGCCGATCAGCCCCTTCAGGTCGTTGGCCTGACCGGCCATGGCCTGCGCCGCCGCGGTGGTTTCCTCGACCAGCGCGGCGTTCTTCTGGGTCATCTCGTCCATCTGCGAGACGGTGGCGTTGATCTCATCCAGCGCCGCCGCCTGCTCGCTCGACGCCGAGGCCATCTCGGCGATCAGCCCGGCGACCTGATGGACGCCCGACACGATGCCTTCCAGCGCGTCGCCGGCCTTCTTGACCAGCTCCACCCCGTCCTTGACCTGGGCGTCGCTGTCCAGGATCAGGCCCTTGATCTCCTTGGACGCCTGGGCGGAGCGCTGGGCGAGGTTGCGCACCTCCTGCGCCACCACGGCGAAGCCGCGCCCGGCGTCGCCGGCCCGCGCCGCCTCCACCGCCGCGTTCAGCGCCAGCAGGTTGGTCTGGAAAGCGATCTCGTCGATCACCCCGATGATGTCGGTGATCTTGCGGCTCGACGCCTCGATGCGCTTCATCGCCTCGATGGCCGAGCCCGCCACCGTGCCGCCGGACTCCGCGGCGGTGCGGGCGTCGGCGGCCATGCCGTTGGCGCGCTGGGCGTTGTCGGCGTTGGAGCGCACGGTCGCCCCCAGTTCCTCCATGCTCGCCGCCGTCTCCTCCAGCGAGGAGGCCTGCTGCTCCGTCCGCTCCGCGAGGTCGGAGGAGCCGATGGAGACCTCGCCCGCCGCCGAGGCGATGGTGTCCGCCGCCTGGGTGATCTGGCCGACGATCTCCGACAGCTTGGCGGAGGTGGCGTTGACGTCGGTCTTCAGCGTCTGGAAGGCCCCCTCGTAGTCGCGTTGCACCCGCTTGTTGAGGTCACCCTGGGCGAGCGCGCTGAGCACCGCGCCGAGATCGGCGATGACCGCCTCCACCGTGTCGGTCAGGCGGTTGATGCCCGCCGACATGGTCTTGTAGAAGCCGTCCTTGCCGGCCAGCTCCAGGCGGCGCGACAGGTCGCCCTTCGACACGCCGTCGATCAGCGCGGCGATCTCCTCGCCGATCGCCGCCTCGCGGGCGCGCTGCGCCTCGTCGGCGCGGCGCTCGGCCTCCAGGCGGGCGCGCTCGGCCTCGTCCATCGCCTTTTTCTGGATGGCGTTGTCCTTGAACACCTGCACCGCCTGGGCCATCTGCCCGATCTCGTCGCCGCGGTCGAGGCCGGGAACGGCGACGTCCAGCTTGTCGGCGGCGAGGTCGTGCATGGTCGCGCTCATCGCCCGCACCGCGCCCATCTGACGGCGGACCAGGAAGAAGCTGACCAGACCGAAGGCCAGCGTGACCAGCGGCGCCACCACCAGGATGGCGCGCTCCACCTCGTCCACCACCCTCATCACGTCGGCCCGCTTCAGCCCGACGAACAGCACGCCGACCACCGAGCCGGAGGAGTCGAGCAGCGGGTCGTAGGAGGTGAAGTAGCGCTCGCCCAGGATGTCGGCCTCGCCGCGGTAGGGCTTGCGCTGGGTGATGACGCTGTCGAAGACCGGTCCGGCGCCCAGCTTCGTGCCGTTGGCCCGGCTGCCGTCGGGGTTCTGCACGGTGGTGGCGACGCGGGTGTCGCCGCGGAACACGGTGGCGGCCCCGCCGGTCAGTTCGCGGATCTGGTCGACCATGCGGGTGTCGCCGTCGATCCGCACCGATCCGACGTAAAGCGCGCCGTCGCGCAGGCTGTAGTCGGCGCCGTTCTGCTTCAGCAGCATGTGGGCCAGCGCCATGCTGCGCTCCCGCTGCTCCTGCGCGGAGGCGGCGCTGCGGTCGCTCAGCACATGGCTGGAGGCCAGCGTCAGCACGATGGCCAGGATGAACAGCCCCAGCACGTTCAGAAGGGACAGTTTGGCAGTCAGGGAAAGGTTCTTCAGCACGTTCGGCCCTATGCGGCAGTCGCTCCGCAGCCCTCGCCGACGGAGATAGACAATAAGTCTAATACGGTTTTATCCATTCGTCCGCGTGCAATTTTTCAGAGATCATTTCCCGTCGACCGTGTGGAAGGGCTCCGGCGGACCGCCATGCAGCCGGCGCACGGCCCGTCTTCCTTGGTTGGCGGCGCATGTGGCCCTAGGTTAGGGCAGCCGCTCTTGGCAACCGACCCTTTTCCCGGACTTCCCCATGCGCCGCCGCACCAGCAACCCCAGCCCGGCCCCCTCCTACGCGGAGGCCGCGTCCAGCACAGGCGACATGGCGGCGCTGCGCTCGCTCGTCCCCTATCTGTGGCCGCATGATTCCGTCGAGACCAAGCTGCGCGTGGTGGTGGCGCTGGTCCTGCTGGTCGGCGCCAAGGTGGCCAACGTCTGGGTGCCGCTCTTCTACAAGCGGGCGGTGGACGCCCTGTCGCCGGGCGACGCCGGGGCGCTGGTGACGATCCCGCTGGGGCTGATCGTCGCCTACGGTCTGGCGCGGGTGATGTCGCTGGTCTTCGCCGAGCTGCGCGACGCGGTGTTCGCCAACGTCGCCCAGCGCACCATCCGCAAGGTCGCCCTGTCGGTCTTCCAGCATCTGCACGCCCTGTCGCTGCGCTTCCATCTGGAGCGGCAGACCGGCGGGCTGACCCGCTCGCTGGAGCGCGGCACCCGGGCCATCGAGACGCTGCTGCGCTACGCCCTGTTCTCCATCGTGCCGACGCTGGTCGAGATCACGCTGGTCTGCGTGATCCTGTGGCGGATGTTCGACGGCTGGTTCGCGCTGGCGACCTTCGCCACGGTGGGCAGCTACATCGCCTACACCTTCTTCGTGTCGGAATGGCGCATCCAGTTCCGCCGCGCCATGAACGAGACCGACAACAAGGCCAACACCAAGGCGGTGGACAGCCTGCTGAACTACGAGACCGTCAAGTATTTCGGCAACGAGGGGCATGAGGCCCGGCGCTACGACCAGGCGCTGGCCTCCTACGAGCAGGCGGCGGTGAAGAGCCAGCGCAGCCTGTCGCTGCTGAACATCGGCCAGTCGGCGATCATCTCGCTGGGGCTGGCGGTGGTCATGGGCATGGCGGCGCGCGGCATCGTCAACGGCACGATGACGCTGGGCGACTTCGTGCTGGTGAACACCTACCTGCTCCAGCTCTACCAGCCGCTGAACTTCTTCGGGGTGGTCTACCGCGAGATCAAGCAGGCGCTGATCGACGTTGAGTCGATGGTGACTCTGCTGTCGGTGGACCGCGAGGTGGCCGACCGGCCGGGCGCCCCGCCGCTGGCCATCACGGGGGGCGAGCTGCGCTTCGACGGGGTGGAGTTCGGCTACGACCCGCGGCGGCCGATCCTCAAGGGGGTGAGCTTCACCGTGCCCGCCGGGCGGACGGTGGCCATCGTCGGGCCGTCCGGGGCGGGCAAGTCGACCATCGGCCGGCTGCTGTTCCGCTTCTACGACGTGTCGGGCGGCGGCATCCGGATCGACGGGCAGGACATCCGGGAGGTGACCCAGCAATCGCTGCGCGGCGCCATCGGCATCGTCCCGCAGGACACGGTGCTGTTCAACGACACGGTCTATTACAACATCGCCTACGGCCGCCCCGGCGCCAGCCCGGCGGAGGTCGAGCAGGCGGCGCGGCTGGCCCACATCCACAACTTCATCATGGCGCTCCCCGACGGCTATGAGACCACGGTGGGGGAGCGCGGGTTGAAGCTGTCCGGCGGCGAGAAGCAGCGCGTCGCCATCGCCCGCACCATCCTGAAGAACCCGGCGATCCTGCTGTTCGACGAGGCGACCTCGGCGCTCGACACCCACACCGAGCGGGAGATCCAGGCGAACCTGCGCGAGGTCAGCCGCGGCCGCACCACGCTGGTGATCGCGCACCGCCTGTCCACCGTGATCGACGCCGACGAGATCCTGGTGATGGAGGCCGGGCGTGTGATCGAACGGGGGCGGCACATGGAACTGCTGTCGCGCGGCGGCGCCTATGCCGCATTGTGGGCGCGGCAGCAGGAATCCTCCCAGGGGCCGGAACCGGTTCCGGAAGTCCTCGCCCCCACCTGAACCCTTTCCCACCTCAATTCATCATCACGACGGAGCATCCCTTTGGGACCGGTACGGCAGGCGCTGCGCGAGGCGACCCGCGACATCCATGAACGGCTCGACCGCGCGGCGGTCCTGCGCCCGCTGACCAGCCCGTCGATCACCGTGGAGGAGTATCGCGACGCCCTGATCGCCCTGCACGGCTTCAACGCCCCCATCGAACGGGCTTTGGGCGAACGGGCGTTGGGCGAGCGGGCGCCGGGCGAGGGGGCCGAGCGGCTCGACCTGCTGCGCGCCGATCTGGCCGATCTGGGGGTGGACGCGGACACGCTGCCGGTGGCCGGGGCGCTGCCGGCGCTGGACGGCGTGCCGGCGCGGCTGGCGGCGCGCTACGTGCTCGACGGCTCCGCCCATGGCGGGCGGGCGATGCTGCCCAACGTCACCCGCGCGCTGGGCTTCGACGCCACGCGGGGCGCGCGCTTCCTGGCGTCGGCCGGGATCGACATGACGGGACGCTGGAAGGCGCTGCTCGCCCGGCTGGAAAGCGATCTGGAGGCGCCCGAGTCGGCGCAGGCCGCCTGCGCCACGGCGGTCGCCCTGTTCGCCGCGCTGGAGGTCTGGCTGGACGGTCTGGCCGCGAAGGCGGCGTGACGCTTACGGAGGACGGCGGATCGCCGCAGCGGATCGCCGCAGCGGATCGACGCAGCAGATCGAAGAGGGGCTTCACCGCGCCCGCCGCGCCCGCTAGGGTCCTGCCATGACGACAGCTCCCGCCCCCGCCCTCAACACCCACGCCGCGCTCGCCGACGCGGTGCTGCGGGGTGACCGCCGCGCGCTCGCCCGCGCCATCACCCTGATCGAATCGACCCGGCGCGACCACCGCGCCCAGGCCGACGCCCTGCTGGAGACCTTGCTGCCCCACACCGGCAACTCGGTGCGGGTGGGCATTTCCGGCGTGCCGGGGGTGGGCAAGTCCACCTTCATCGAGGCGTTCGGTCAGCACGTCATCGCGCGCGGGCACAAGGTGGCGGTTCTGGCCATCGACCCGTCGTCGCAGCGCACCGGCGGCTCCATCCTGGGCGACAAGACCCGCATGGTCGACCTGTCGCGCGAGCCGAACGCCTTCATCCGCCCATCGCCCGCCGGCGCCACGCTGGGCGGCGTGGCCCGCCGCACGCGCGAGGCCATGCTGATCTGCGAGGCCGCGGGCTTCGACGTGATCGTGGTGGAGACGGTGGGCGTCGGCCAGTCGGAGACGGCGGTGGCCGACATGGTCGACCTGTTCATGCTGCTGCTGCTGCCCGCCGGGGGCGACGAGCTTCAGGGCATCAAGAAGGGCATCGTGGAGCTGGCCGACCTCGTGGTCGTCAACAAGGCCGACGGCGACCTCGCCAACACGGCGCGGCATACCGTCGCGGACTACCGCCATGCCCTGACCCTGCTGCGCCATGGCGACTGGCGCGTGCCGGTGCTGAGCTGCTCGGCCATCACCCGGGCCGGCATCGATTCGGTGTGGGAGACCATCGGGGAGCACAAGGCGATCACCGAGGCGTCCGGAGTCCGCGCCACGCGCCGCGCCGAGCAGGCCCGCGCCTGGCTGTGGAGCGAGATCCGCGAGACGCTGGTGGACGCCTTCAAGGCGCATCCCGCCGTGCGCGCCGACCTGTCCGCGCTGGAATCCCGCGTGACCGGCGGCGCCATCACCCCCACAGCCGCCGCACGCGTTTTGCTTGAAAAGTTCCTCGGACGCGCGGTGGAGTAGGTCCTTTCGGGTATGCTGCACCGCAACATTTCCGTTGCGCCGCGATTCTCCCGTGCATAAGGTGGCCTGGGCGGGAAAGGAGCGCCTCCGTGGCGCTTGGGCGAGAGGTTTGCCCGCAGTCTCCTGGGGTATGAGCCGGAGTTGACTTGTCCGACACCGCCTCCGCGTCGAGTCGTCAACGGGAGACCTTAGGACATGGCCGCCAATTTTCTGGACCTTTTCGAGCGCTTCAATCCCCTGACCAATGGGCCTCTCGCCCTGTCGCCGCTGGGCAAGGCGAACGCCGAGACCTACGCCGCCCGCGGCACGCGCGTCGCCGGCGTGATGCAGGACGGCTGCCGCCGCCTGCTCGACGGCGTCACCGCCGGCATCGGCGAGACGACCCAGTTCGCCGGTGAATTCGCCAAGGTGCGCAGCCCGGCCGACCTCGTCGCCGTGCAGCGCGAATGGGCGACCGTCGCCCAGGCCCGCGTCGTCAACCAGGTGCAGACCGTCCTCGACGTTTCCTCGAAGATCGCCGCCGAGCTGGGCGTCAGCCCGGTGGCCCTGACCCCGGCCGCTCCGGCGCCGAAGGTTGCTCCGGTGGCCGCCCCGGTCGCGGCGCCGGTTCCCGCCCCGAAGGCGGAGGCCCCGAAGGCCGAGGTGAAGGCCGCCCCGAAGGTCGAGGAGAAGAAGGCCGAGCCGGCTCCCGCCCCGGCGCCGAAGAAGGCTCCGGCGGCCCGCAAGGCTGCTCCGGCCAAGGCCGCCGCTCCCAAGGCGGAGGCCCCGAAGGCCGAGGCGCCCGCTGCGAAGGCGGAGCCGGTGAAGGCCGAAACGCCGAAGGTCGAGGCGACTCCCGCCCCGGCGCCCAAGGCGGAGGCCCCGAAGGCTGATGTGAAGGCTGCCCCGAAGGTCGAGGAGAAGAAGGCGGAGGCCCCGAAGGCCGAAGCCGTCAAGGCCGAAGCCGTCAAGGCCGAAGCCGTCAAGGCCGAAGCCGTCAAGGCCGAAGCCGTCAAGGTCGAAGCCGTCAAGGCCGAGGCGGCGAAGCCGGAAGCGCCCAAGGCCGCTCCGAAGGCTGAGGAGACGAAGGCCGCCGCTCCCGCCGCCCAGTGATTCCACCGGATCGCGGTCCCCGCCGGCCCGGGGACCGTCGATCGGCGCGCGCCCGTCTCTTCCTTCCTTGACGGGCGCGCGCTTGTTCGACTATAACGCCGCCTCCTTCGGGCGGAATGCTGCCCGGGACCGGGTTTCATTTGCTAAAATAAAGGATCAGTCCGATGGCACGTCGGTGCTCCGTGACCGGTAAGGGCACGCAGTTTGGCAACAACGTCAGCCACGCCAACAACAAGACCCGCCGCCGTTTCCAGCCGAACCTGCAGGAAACCGCGCTGCTGAGCGATGCTCTGGGTCAGATGGTGCGCCTGCGTATCTCCACCAACGCGATCCGTTCGATCGAGCACAAGGGCGGCCTCGACGCCTTCCTGCTCGACGCGAAGGACGACGTCCTCAGCCTGGATGCGCGCCGCCTGAAGCGCCGCATCGCCAAGGCCCAGGACAAGCAGCAGGCCGCCGCGGCCTGAGGCTGACCGCCGGAAGCGCCCGAGCGCTTCCGGCGATTCTGGTGACGTCACCGCGGGGCGGCAAACTCCGCGGTCGGGCGAAGAGCCCCACACCAGGACGACTCCGACTCTCGGTTGCACCGAACCCCGGTTGAGAGTGTCGCGCGCATCGCCGAAAGGCTTTGCGCGCGTTTTGTCGTTTTCGGGGCTTGTCCTAAAACGACCGCTGCACGCCCAGCAGCAGGCGGTAGCGCGGCGAATCGGGGCAGAACCCGACGCCGACTCCGGCCCCCACGGCGAGGTCTTCGCCGACGAGATGCCGGACGCCGGCCTCCACGAAATTGTCGGCCTTGCCGCGTTCCTGCGACTGCTCCCGGACCACATCGAAGGCCACGGCGGTGGCGGGGCCGACCGGGGCGTTCATCCCGGCGGCCATGATGAAGCGGTTGTCGCGCTCACCCGGCTCCGGATCGAACAGATGCCGCCAGGACAGGTTGGCGTGCAGGCGCGGCGCTCCGGCGGATGTCCCGAGCGGCTGGGTCAGGCGCCCGGTGATCCCGGCCTCGGTCGTCTTGCTCCCCGACCCGTAGGGGATGCTGACCAGCGGCTCCACCGACAGGCCCAGCCGGCCCTGCGACGGTTCGCGGATGTTGTATTCGGCGGACAGCTTGACGTCGCCCTGCTGCGCGTCGTCGGCGTTGCCGACGCGGTAGCCGGGATTGACCTTCAGCGCCAGGCCGTTGGCCACGCCGACCTGGAGTTCCGGATCGAAGGACAAGCGGTTGCGCCCGCCGTCCCCCTTCAGCCGGTCGAAGAAGGCGCGGACCTTCACGTCGACGCTGCCCTTCTCGATGGCGGCGGCGTCCTCGACGGTGATGGGCAGCTCCGACGACAGCGCCATGCGCTCGTCGTCCTGCGCGCTGGCGGTGCCGGCAAGGGCCAGCAGCCCGGCGGCGAGGGTGAGGCCCGCGAGGGCGGCGTGGCGCATGTCTGATTTCCCGAACCGGTGGCGTTTGCCGAACAACAGCCGGACGGGGCGAGCGGGCCGCGGCGGGGACGGGGTTACTCCACCGAGTCGGGGTCTTCGGCGTCCACCACCCGCCGGGCGATGTCGTAGGCGAAGCCGGCGCGGCCGAGCGCCGCCAGATCCTTGTCGCGGAATTCCGCGCGCTTGTCCGGCAGGCGGTAGGGGCCGAGCCGGCGGCGGCGGGCCAGCGCCAGGGCGGCGGTCAGGTTCAGGTCGCCCTCGACCTCCTCGTCCAGCGACTCCAGCGCGCGGTCGGCCTCGTCGCGGCCGATGCCCTTGGCGGACAGCTTCTCGCGGATGGCGCGCGTCGAGGTGCCGCGGCGGTGCAGGCTGGCGGCGCGCATCTCCGCATAGGCCGTGTCGTTCAGCAGGCCGCTGCGCAGGTAGCGGGCGATCAGGTCCTCGACCCAGCGCGCCCCCTCCGCCGGGTCGGTGCCGTGGGCCTGGGCGGAGCGTTCGACCTTGCGCATCAGCACGCGCCGCAGGCTGGCCGAGGAGCTGGCGAAGCGCTGGAGATAGTGCAGGGCCGCGTTCTCCAGATATTGGGCGGTGACGAGGCGCGGCGGCTTGCGGGCCGGCGGCTGGTCGCGGGTCATGGCTGTCTCCCGTCCGGGGGCGGTTGCCGGAACGGGCGGCGCGCCCTAAAGTCCGGTCCATTCCTGTGAATCGTGGTGCGATGACTCATCCTCTCCCTCCCATGCCCCGCCAGGTCGGCGCCGTCAACTGGGTCGGCCTGTGGACCCTCTACGCGCGCGAGGTGCGCCGGTTCCTGAAGGTGCACCAGCAGACCGTCTGGGCGCCTGTGGTCACCACCCTGCTGTTCTACGCCGTCTTCGCGCTGGCGCTGGGCGGTGCGGTGCGGATGATCGGCACGGTGCCCTATCTGGAGTTCCTGGCCCCCGGCCTGATCATGATGGCGATGGCCCAGAACGCCTTCGCCAACACCTCCTCCTCCGTGGTGATCGCGAAGGTCCAGGGCAACATCGTCGACATCCTGATGCCGCCGATGGCCCCGCTGGAGTTGGCCTTCGGCTTCGTCATGGGCGGGGTGACGCGCGGCCTGCTGGTCGGGCTGGTCACCGGGCTGGCGATCTGGGCCTTCGTCCCGGTGCGCATCGCCCATCCGGAGTTCGTGATCTTCCACGCCCTGATGGCCTCCATGCTGCTGTCGCTGCTCGGGCTGGTCGGCGGCATCTGGTCGGAGAAGTTCGACAACATCGCGGCGGTGACCAACTTCGTGGTGACGCCGCTGTCCTTCCTGTCCGGCACCTTCTATTCGGTGGAGACGCTGCCGCCGGTGTTCTGGTGGATCGCCCATTTCGACCCGTTCTTCTACATGATCGACGGCTTCCGCTACGGCTTCATCGGGCGGTCGGACGGCACGCTGGGGATCGGGATTCTCGTCATGCTGGCCGTCAACGGCGCCCTGTGGTGGCTGGCCTGGCGCATGCTGAAGACGGGCTACAAGCTGAAGGCGTAAATCCACCCGAATCCGGTCGAATTCAGCCGGTCGGCGTAGCCAATCCGTTGACAGGCCGAAGTGACATCTTGATATTCGACGGTTCCCGGCGGGCGAGGGTGTCCGCCGGGCTTTCCTCATTTGGAGGTTTTCGCTGTGATTCCGGTCGTCATGCCCACATATGCCCGCGCCGACATCGTGTTCGAGCGCGGCGAAGGTCCGTATCTGTACGCGACCGACGGGCGACGATTCCTCGACTTCGCCGCCGGTGTGGCGGTGAACGTCCTCGGCCACGCGAATCCCTATCTGGTCGAGGCGCTGACCGCCCAGGCGCACAAGCTCTGGCACACCTCCAACCTGTTCCGGGTCGCCGGGCAGGAGAGCCTCGCCAAGCGGCTGACCGCCGCCACCTTCGCCGACACCGTGTTCTTCACGAACTCGGGCGCCGAGGCGTGGGAGTGCGGCGCCAAGCTGATCCGCAAATACCATTACGAGAAGGGCGACAAGGCCCGCACCCGCATCATCACCTTCGAGCAGGCCTTCCACGGCCGCACGCTGGCGGCGGTGTCGGCGGCCCAGCAGGAGAAGCTGATCAAGGGCTTCGGCCCGCTGCTCGACGGCTTCGACCTCGTGCCCTTCGGCGACCTGGAGGCGGTGCGCAACGCCGTGACCGACCAGACCGCCGGCATCTGCCTGGAGCCGATCCAGGGCGAGGGCGGCATCCGCGCCGGCTCGGTCGAGTTCCTGCGCGGCCTGCGGGAAATCTGCGACCAGCACGGGCTGCTGCTGTTCCTGGACGAGATCCAGTGCGGCATGGGCCGCACCGGCAAGCTGTTCGCCCATGAATGGGCCGGCATCACGCCGGACGTCATGGCGGTGGCCAAGGGCATCGGCGGCGGCTTCCCGCTGGGCGCCTGCCTCGCCACCGAGAAGGCGGCGTCGGGCATGACCGCCGGCACCCACGGCTCGACCTACGGCGGCAACCCGCTGGCCACCGCGGTCGGCAACGCCGTGCTGGACAAGGTGCTGGAGCCCGGCTTCCTCGACCATGTGCAGCGGATCGGCGGGCTGCTCCAGGAGCGTCTGGCCGGGCTGGTGGCCGAGAACCCGGCGGTCTTCACGGGCGTGCGCGGCAAGGGGCTGATGCTCGGCCTCGCCTGCGGCCCGGCGGTCGGCGACGTGGTGGCGAAGCTGCGCGCCAACGGTCTGCTGTCGGTTCCGGCCGGCGACAACGTGGTCCGGCTTCTGCCGCCGCTCAACATCGGCGAGGCCGAGGTGGAGGAGGCCGTGGCCATCCTCGCCAAGACCGCGAAGGAGTTGGTGTGATGCCCGCCGTCCGTCATTTCCTCGACATCGACCGGCTGGACAAGGCGACCCTGCGCCAGATCCTCGCCATGGCCGCGACCATCAAGAAGGACATCCCGGCCTACCGCTCGCTGTTCGCGGGCCGCACGCTGGCGATGATCTTCGAGAAGCCGTCGACCCGCACCCGCGTCTCCTTCGAGGTGGGCATGCGCCAGCTCGGCGGCGACGTGGTGGTGCTGAAGCCCGACGACATGCAGCTCGGCCGCGGCGAGACCATCGGCGACACCGCCCGCGTGCTGTCGCGCTACGTGGACGCGGTGATGGTCCGCACCATGGGCGAGGAGCGCGTGCACGAGCTGGCCGAGTTCGCCTCGGTGCCGATCATCAACGGCCTGACCGACCAGTCGCACCCCTGCCAGATCATGGCCGATGTGATGACCTTCGAGGAGCATCGCGGCCCCATCGAAGGGCGCACGGTGGCCTGGATCGGCGACGTCAACAACGTGGCGGTGAGCTGGGTCCATGTGGCGGTGCGCCTCGGCGTGGAAATCCGCCTCGGCTGCCCGGAGATCTACGGCCCGGCGCCGGAGCTGCTCGACTGGGTGAAGCGTGAGGGCGGGCGGATCACCGTCACCACCTCGCCGGAGGAGGCGGTGCGCGGCGCCGACTGCGTGGTCACCGACGCCTGGGCCTCCATGCACAACACCGACGTGGACGAGCGGGCGGCGGTCCTGGGCCCTTATCAGGTCAACGAGGCGCTGATGGATCTGGCCGCCCCCGACGCCCTGTTCATGCACTGCCTGCCCGCCCACCGCGGGGAGGAAGTGACCGACGGGGTGATCGACGGCCGGCATTCGGTCGTCTGGGACGAGGCGGAAAATCGCCTGCACGCCCAGAAGGCCATACTGGCATGGTGCCTCGGCGCCACTATCTAAGAGCACTTGTGGGGCTGAGAGCCCTTGGAATTGGAGTCATGGCCCGGCGCCGCCCCCCGCGATGAGCGGGATGGCGGCGCCGGGCCATGGCCTGTCGTAACTTCGAGGACATCATGGACGATCCTTCCGTCCAACCGATCGCCGACGATCTCGTTCTGCCCTTTCAGATCGAGGCGTCGCGCCTGCGCGGCCGCATGGTGAAGCTGGGCCCCGCGCTGGACGAAATCCTGACCCGCCACGCCTATCCGGAGCCGGTCGCCCGCTTCCTGGCCGAGACGATGACGCTCGCCATGCTGCTGTCCAGCATGCTGAAGTACGACGGCATCTTCACGCTCCAGACCAAGGGCGACGGTCCGGTCCGGCTGATGGTGGCGGACATCACCTCGGTCGGCGACATCCGCGCCTACGCCCAGTTCGACGAGGAGGCGCTGGCCAAGGCCGGCGACGACGTGGCCATCGCCCCGGCGCCGGCCCTGCTTGGCAAGGGCCACATCGCCTTCACCGTGGACCAGGGGCCGAACACCGAACGCTACCAGGGCATCGTCGAGCTGTACGGCAAGACGCTGGCCGATTGCGTGCAGCACTATTTCCGCCAGTCGGAGCAGATCGACACCGGCCTGACCGTGTCGGTGGACCAGGAAACCCTGCCGGACGGCAGCAAGGGCGCCTGGCGGGCCGGCGGCATCATGATCCAGCGCCTGCCGCAGGACGCCACGGAGAAGGTGCTCGGCTCCGGCGACGAGGACGCGTGGCGCCGCGCCATGGTCCTGCTGTCCAGCACCACCGGCGACGAGCTTCTCGACCCGGAGCTGCCGGCCCGCGACCTGCTGTTCCGCCTGTTCCACGAGGACGGCGTGCGGGTGTGGCAGCCCAAGGCCCTGCGCTTCGGCTGCCGCTGCTCGCGCGAGCGGGTGTCGGACATGCTGTCCAGCCTGCCGCGGGACGAGGTGCAGAGCCTGAAGATCGACGACGGGCGCGTCGAGGTGGTCTGCCAGTTCTGCTCCACCGCCTATCACTTCGACGACGCGGACCTCGACCGGGTCTACGGCACGGCGAAGTAAGCGGCTCCAGGTTCCGGATGCGCTTGGGAAACGGCGCGGCTATAGTGCCGCGCCGTTTTTCCGTCTCACCGGAGCGATCATGCCCACCCGCCGTTTCGTTCTCGCCGCCGCTCTCGCCACCGTGGCCCTGACGGCCTGCCAGAGCACGCCGCCGCGTCCGGCGGCCCGGCCCATCGACTATTCCAACTTCGGTCCGATCGTCCTGAACGCGGGCGGCGTCGACGTGGTGGACGCTCACCGTCCCGTCGGCACCGCCGTCGACCAGCGCATCCCCCTGCCACCCGCCGAGGCGGTGCGCCGCTGGGCCAACGAGCGGCTCCAGGCCGCGGGCGGGCCGGGCCGCGTCCGCGTCACCATCCGCGACGCCAGCATCGTCGAGGTCCAGCTTCCCAAGACCGGCGGGGTGAAGGGCTACTTCACCAACGATCAGGCCCAGCGCTACGACGGGCGGATCGAGGTCGAGGTCGGCGGCGAGCTGCCCGGCGAGACGACCTTCCGCGGCATGACCAAAGCGACGGTGACCCAGTCCACCACGGTGCCGGAGAACATCTCGCTGGCCGACCGCGAGGCGACCCTGCAGGACCTCGTCCGCCGCATGATGGACGACCTGAACGCCCGGCTGGACGCCGGCATCCGCAAGGACCTGGCGCCGATGGTGCGGCGGTAACGTTCGGCAGCGGGGAAGTCTTGCCCCCTCCCTAGCCCTCCCCCGCTGACGCAGGGGAGGGGACTGATCCTCCCTCTCCTGCGAAGCGGGGGAGGGAAGGGGCCCGCGGCGAAGCCGTGGGAAG
>NZ_QLKQ01000098.1 GCF_003349955.1 Azospirillum brasilense | reverse complement strand
TTAGTCCCCTCCCCTGCGCAGCGGGGGAGGGCCGGGGTGGGGGCAGCCCCGGCAACGACTCAGCCCCCCAGATACCCCAGCACGCCCTTCCCCACCCGCGTGCCCATGGCGAAGCAGCCCTGGAGGAGGTAGCCGCCGGTCGGCGCTTCCCAATCCAGCATTTCCCCGGCGACGAAGGTCCCCGGCAGGCGGGTCAGCATCAGCGATCCGTCCAGCTCCGCCAGCCGGACGCCGCCGGCGGTGGAGATGGCGCGCTCGATCGGCCGCACCCCGGTCAGCACCATCGACAGGCCCTTGATCTGGCGGGCCAGCGCCGCCGGGTCGGACAGCTCGGACGCCGGGGTGAACTCGCGCAGCAGGGCGGCGCGCGGGCCGGTCAGCGACAGGGACTTCTTCAGGAAGGTCGACAGCGACTCCGCGCCGCGGCGGCGCAGCCGTTTGGCGATCGCCGACTCCGGCAGGTCCGGCATCAGGTCGATGGTCAGGGCGGCCCAGCCCTCGCGCTCGATGGCGTCGCGCAAGGGGGCGCTCAGCGCGTAGACGGCGCCGCCCTCGATGCCGGTCTCGGTGATGACGAACTCGCCCTTCAGCCGGCGGTCGGCGAAGGCGAGGCCGACGCTCTTGACCGGCTGGCCGGCGAAGCGCTCGCGCAGGTGATCGGACCAGGGCACCTCGAAGCCCATGTTGGACGGGCGCAGCGGCGCGATGTCCACCCCGCGCGCCGCCAGCAGCCCGGTCCAGGCGCCGTCGGAACCGGTGCGCGGCCAGCTCGCCCCGCCCAACGCCAGCAGGGTGGCGCGCGGCGCGACGGTGGTCTCGCTGCCGTCGCCGCGCTGGAAACGCAGCGCGCCTTGCTGATCCCAGCCCAGCCAGCGGTGGCGGGTGTGCAGGGTGACGCCCAGCCCCTCCAGCCGGCGCAGCCAGGCGCGGACCAGGGTGGAAGCCTTCATCTGCACCGGAAAGACGCGCCCGCTGGAGCCGACGAAGGTCTCGATCCCGAGACCCGCCGCCCAATCGCGCAGGTCGGCCGGGGAGAAGCCGGCCAGCAGATCGGCGAACAGCGGCGCCTGCGCGCCGTAGCGGGCGGTGAAGGCGTCCAGCGCTTCGGAATGGGTCAGGTTCAGCCCGCCGCGCCCGGCCAGCAGCAGCTTGCGCGCCGGGGTGGGCATCCGTTCATAGACGGCGACCGAGCGGCCCGCGGCGGCGATGACCTCCGCCGCCATCAGCCCGGCCGGGCCGGCGCCGATGATCGCGACGTCGGGAGATAAAGCGTCGGGAGATAAAGCGTCGGGAGAGGAAACGGTGTCAGGGGCGTCGGTCATCGGGTCCCCCGAGGGGCAGTAGGAAGTTTACCGGTCCCGTCCGCACCGCCTTCGCCAAAGGAAAAAGCAGCGTCGGACGGGACCGGGGCACTCAAGAAGCGGGAATCGGCGGCGCGGGACCGGATCAGTCCGCGTCGTCCTCCTGGGCCACCTCGTCGGCAAGGTCGTTGGCCATGTCGGCGAAATAGCCCGCGTCCACCTCCAGCCCGTTCTCCTCGCAGATCCGCATGAAGATGCGGTAGGCGTGCAGGATCGCGACGTCGAGGACGACGAGGTCGCCCTCCTCGCTGTGCTTGTCGGTGACGCCACGCTCCTGGAGCGTGCCGACGATGTCGTGAGAGGCGGCCTGAAGCACCGCTTCCATGGCTTGTTTGTGCAGAGTCGACATCGCGGGGGTCCTCTTTCTCAAGTGGTCGTCTGCCGTCGGGCGCGGCGCGTTCAACGCCGGCCCGTGGTAGAAAACCCCTCTTAGCAGCTTCGGGTTCTCGCCGCAGCGATCATCGCGCGCCGTCCTTCGCATGGCTCTGCAGATAAGTCAGCAGCAGACGGCCCTCCTCCTCGTCCAGCGGGGTCAGCCGCTTCATGGCGTTCATCTTGCCGATCCAGGCGTTCGCGTCGAACTCGCCCGGCGGGTGCGGCGCGTGGCACAGCGAGCAGTTGGCGTCGTAGATCCGCGCCCCGTAATCCCACAGCGCGCCGAGCGTCGCCACATAGCCGCCCGCCCCGGTCCAGGCGGTCAGGCGGACCTCCGTCCAGTCCTGTTCGGTCTCCGGATCGGTGACGCGGCGCAGCACAGCCGTCTGCCCGGCCGCCGCCGCGTCCAGCTTGACCGTGGTGATGCGCTTGCCCGGCTGGGCGTAGAGGGTCTGGGCAGAACTGCCGCGCTGCCAGCCGGTGATCTCCACCCGCAGGGCGCCGCCTTCCGTTGCCAAAACCTTCACCGGCGTCGCCGCGGCGATCTCGCCGTCTCCGGCGCTCCCAGGAGTCGGCAGCGCGCCGTACAAGGCGAGGCTGGTCAGGGCGTAGGCGGTGTCGCCGGGCTTGAGGGCCAGCGCTTTCGCCTGATCCGACAGACCGGCGAAAAGTTGGCGATGGCCGGCGGTGACGTCGGGGAAGCGGTGGGCGATGCCCTTGTGGCAGTCGATGCAGGTCTTGCCGGCCTTCTCCGCCCCCTCCATGGCGCTGGCCGCCTTCGGCGTCTGCTTGTGGAAATCCATGGCGCCGAAGGAATGGCAGTTGCGGCATTCCTGGCTGTCGGTGGCCCGCATGCGGTCCCATTCGCGGCGCGCCAGCGTGTGGCGCTTGGCCTCGAACTTCTCCTTGCTGTCGATCGAGCCGATGAGCCAATGGTACAGCTCGCCCGACGCCTGCACCTTGCGGATCACCTTGTGCGTCCAGTCGCGCGGGACGTGGCAGTCGGCGCAGGTGGCCCTTACGCCGGAAGCGTTCCGGTAGTGCGGCGAGACTTTGTACTCGACATACACGGTGTCGCGCATCTCGTGGCAGGAGATGCAGAATTCCATGCTGTTGGTCGCTTCCATCGCGGTGTTGAAGCCGCCCCAGCCGACCACCCCGACGACGACGCCCACCAGACCGGCCAGCGCGAGCGCCCCGAAGCCGCCCGCCAAGCCGCCCGCCGTCTTCCATCCCCACCGCATGTCGATACCCTGGACACCCTGGCAATCTTCAACCCTCTCCCCTCTGGGGAGAGGGTGCCCGCGAAGCGGGCGGTGAGGGGGTTGCGCGTGGCGGCACGTCCGGCACAAGCGCACCCCCCTCACCCTAACCCTATCCCCGCTTTCGGCGGACCAAAGGTCCGCCTGTCGCGTCAGCGCAAACTTCGTTTGCGCGTGAGCGGAGGGGAGAGGGAATACCCCCCGAACCGTCAGTCGAAGGGATGCGGCTTCGGCGTCTTGTCCGTGGACGGCGGCAGGATCGGCAGAGCGAAGCTCGGCTGGTCACCGGTCAGCGTCTTCAGGAAGGCGACGATCTTGGCGTTCTCGTCGGTCGAGAACTTCTTGCCCAACTGGATGCGGCCCATGACGTCCACGGCGTCGGACAGGGTCGCGGCCTCGCCGTCGTGGAAGTAGGGGTAGGTCAGCGCGACGTTGCGCAGCGTCGGAACCTTGAAGTTGAAGCGGTCGGCCTCCTCCTTGGTCACCGCGATGCGGCCCTCGGCGGGGTTGTTGGTCTTGTAGGGCTCGACGACGCCCATCTTCTGGAAGGTGTTGCCGCCGACGGCCGAACCGTTGTGGCAGGCGGTGCAGCCCGAGTCCTTGAACAGCTCGTAGCCTTCCAGCTCGACGGTGGTCAGGGCCTTCTTGTCGCCCTTCAGCCACTGGTCGAAGCGGGAGTTCGGCGTGACCAGCGTCTCCTCGAAGGCGGCGATGGCCTTGGTCACTTCTTCGATGGTGATCTTCGTCTCGCCGAAGACCTCGGCGAATTCCTTCTGGTATTCGGGGATGGAGCGCAGCACCTCGACCGCCAGGGCGTGGGTGGAGCCCATCTCGCCGGGGTTGGCGATCGGGCCGCCGGCCTGTTCCTGCAGGGTCAGGGCACGGCCGTCCCAGAACTGCGCCACGTTCAGGCTGGAGTTCAGCACGGTCGGCGAGTTGATCGGACCCTGCTGCCAGTTGTGGCCGATGGAGGTCTTCAGGTTGTCGGTGCCGCCCATGGACAGGTTGTGGCACGAGTTGCAGGAGATGAAGCCGGATTTGGACAGCCGGGGATCGAAGTAGAGCTTCTTGCCGAGTTCAACCAATCCGGGATTGGTGATCTTCGCCGGCTCGATCGGCGAAATCGGTTCGCCGGCGGCGAAAGCGGGTGCGCCGAAGGTGGCGACGGAGGCCGCCAGCATGGCCGCGAAGGACACGGCAGCACGCATGGACATCGCACTTCTCCCTTATCGAAGTTCTAATATTTTGGCTAATGCCTTGATGCGAAATGACAGTGGCACGCGTCGCTCTGGTGATACCAGTGACAGGCGTGTCGCGCGGCAATGCGTCGCATGTCCGTATACAAATTGTGCCTACTGGAAACAGTCACCGGTGCCGGCATGACAATGGGGCGGCGGGAGAACCCGCCGCCCCATCGGGACGCCAATCAATTGATGATTTTAAGTTGTGCCTACTCGGCAGCCGCCTGGCTGGCCATGCCGCCCTGCGCGCCGGCCGGCATGCCCTTCGCCACCTCGTCCGCCGTGGCACGGTGGACCGTCACGGAGCCGGTCCACTGGCCCCAGGCTTTCGGGTCGATGGTGTCGCCGTTCCTGCCCAGCGCCTTCAGCCGCTTCTGGTCCTCGTCGGTCAGCACCTGCCTGGGCAGGGGGGCCAAGCCGGCGACGTCGGCGGCGGTCATGCCCAGCAGGCCGGCGACCCGGCTGCCGTAATCGTCATGGATCAGGAAGAAATGCCAGAGCATCCGCTCCTGGACGTCGCGTTCGCACTGGCCGAGCAGCGTGCCCATGTTCAGGACCAGATCGTCGCGCTCCCAGTCCATCATGGTGCAGTAGCGGGCGCGCGCCTGGACATAGTCGTTGCGGCGCTCGATCACGCTGCGGGTCAGGCGGCCGTGGATTTCCGGCGGGTTGTTCGGCTCCTCCCGCTGGGCCTCGGTCAGGCCGTTGTGGATGGACGGCTCGAAATTGACGTGCGGGTTCTGCCCCGGCGCCAGATCCCGCTGGTAGGACATCTGACCGCCCGACAGGTTGGTGGCGACCGCCGCGTTCTTGGCTTGGTTGATCGGCAACTGCTGATAGTTGGGTCCGACCCGGTAGCGCTGCGTGTCGGAGTAGGAGAAGGTCCGCCCGACCAGCATCTTGTCGTCCGAGAAGTCCAGACCGTCGACCAGAACGCCGGTGCCCATGGCGATCTGTTCGTTCTCGTTGAAGACATCCTCGACGTTGCGGTTCAGCGTCATCACGCCGACGTGGCGCAGCGGGAAGTCCGACTCCGGCCAGATCTTGGTGTCGTCCAGCGGGTCCCACTCCAGCTCGGGATGGTCATGGTCCTCCATGACCTGGACGAACATGTCCCATTGCGGGTAATCGCCCCGGTCGATGGCCTCGAACAGGTCCTTGGAGGCGGAGCCGAGATCCTGCCCCTGCACCTTCGCCGCCTCCTCCGCCGTCAGGGAGGCGACGCCGCAGCGCGGGTGGAAGTGGTACTTGACCAGCACCGTGTCGCCGTTGGCGTTCACCATCTTGTAGGTGTTCACGCCGAAGCCTTCCATGTGCCGGTAGTTGGCCGGAATCCCGCGCGGGCTGAACAGATGGGTCAGCATGTGCATGGATTCGGGCGTCTGGCTCATGAAGTCGAAGATGCGGTTCGGTTCCTGCCGGAAGGTCACCGGATCGGGCTTCAGCGAATGGATGACGTCCGGGAACTTGATGGCATCGCGGATGAAGAAGACCGGCAGATTGTTGCCGACGAGGTCCCAGTTGCCGTCCTCGGTGTAGAACTTCACCGCGAAACCGCGCGGGTCGCGGGCCACCTCCGACGAATCGCGCCCGCCGATGACGGTGGAGAAGCGGATGGCCAGCGGGGTCTTCTTGCCGGCCTGTTGGAACAGCTTGGCGCGGGTGTATTTGGAGGCCGGCTCGTCGCCGATCTTGCCGGTGGCCTCGAACTCGCCGTAGCAGACGAAGCCGCGGGCGTGGACCACGCGCTCCGGAATGCGCTCGCGGTCGAAGTGAGAGATCTTCTCCAGGAACTGGTAATTCTCCAGCGTCGCCGGGCCGCGCGCCCCCACGGTGCGCTGGGATTGGTTGTTGGTGATCGGGTGGCCCTGACGGTTGGTCAGAGTCTTCGATTGGTCAGCCATCGCTTTCTCCCTGAACAGCAAGCCGTGCCGGCGCACCCCTGGGGCGTCCGGTTGGGAGGTCAACGGCCGCAGTTTGGAACCGTTCCAATCCAAAACGTCGGACGGCGGCATCCTGTCCGTCAGGGAGATGCCCAAACGGAAAAGGGCGGCCCCGAGGGACCGCCCTTTCCGCAATCGTCGTGGATGACGTGAGCTATTAGAAGCCCATGCCGCCCATGTCGTCCATGCCACCCGGCATGCCGGCCGGAGCAGCCTTCTTCTCCGGCTTCTCGGCGATCATCGCCTCGGTGGTGATCAGCAGGCCGGCGATCGAGGCCGCGTCCTGCAGGGCGGTGCGAACCACCTTCACCGGGTCGATGATGCCGGCGGCGACCAGATCGGTGAACTCACCCTTCTGGGCGTCGTAGCCGAAGTTGGCGTCGTTCTGGTCCAGCAGCTTGCCGACCACGATCGAACCGTCGGTGCCCGCGTTGTAGGCGATCTGACGGACCGGGGCCTGCAGGGCGCGGCGGATGATCTCGATGCCGACGCGCTGCTCGTCGTTGATCGGCTTCAGGGTCTCCAGGGCCTTGGTGGCGTACAGCAGAGCGGTGCCACCGCCGGCGACGACACCCTCTTCCACCGCGGCGCGGGTGGCGTGCATGGCGTCGTCAACGCGGTCCTTGCGCTCCTTCACCTCGACCTCGGTGGCGCCGCCGACGCGGATGACGGCAACGCCGCCAGCCAGCTTCGCCAGACGCTCCTGCAGCTTCTCGCGGTCGTAGTCCGAGGTGGTCTCCTCGATCTGCGCCTTGATCTGGCCGATGCGGGCCTGGATGTCCTCGGCCGAGCCGGCGCCGTCGACGATGGTGGTGTTCTCCTTGGAGATCACGACCTTCTTGGCGGTGCCCAGCATGTCGATGGTGACGTTCTCGAGCTTGATGCCGAGATCCTCGGAGATGACCTGGCCGCCGGTCAGGATGGCCATGTCCTCCAGCATCGCCTTGCGGCGGTCACCGAAGCCCGGGGCCTTGACGGCGGCGACCTTCAGGCCGCCACGCAGCTTGTTCACGACCAGGGTCGCCAGGGCCTCGCCCTCGACGTCCTCGGCGATGATCAGCAGCGGACGCGAGGACTGCACGACGGCCTCGAGGACCGGCAGCAGGGCCTGCAGACCCGACAGCTTCTTCTCGTGGAGCAGGATGAACGGGCTCTCGAGGTCCGCGATCATCTTGTCGGCGTTGGTGATGAAGTACGGCGACAGGTAGCCGCGGTCGAACTGCATGCCCTCGACGACGTCCAGCTCGGTCTCGAGGCTCTTGGCCTCTTCCACCGTGATGACGCCCTCGTTGCCGACCTTCTCCATCGCCTGGGCGATCATCTTGCCGATCTCGGCTTCGCCGTTGGCGGAGATGGTGCCGACCTGGGCGATCTCGTCGTTGGTCGTGACCTTCTTGGCGCGGCCGCGGATGTCGGCCACGACGGTCTCGACGGCGAGGTCGATGCCGCGCTTCAGGTCCATCGGGTTCATGCCGGCGGCCACCGACTTCACGCCCTCGCGGACGATGGCCTGGGCCAGAACGGTCGCCGTGGTGGTGCCGTCGCCGGCCAGGTCGTTCGTCTTCGACGCGACCTCACGCACCATCTGGGCGCCCATGTTCTCGAACTTGTCCGACAGCTCGATTTCCTTGGCGACCGAGACGCCGTCCTTGGTGATGCGCGGAGCGCCGAAGGACTTCTCGATCACGACGTTGCGGCCCTTCGGACCCAGCGTCACCTTCACGGCGTCGGCGAGGATGTCCACACCGCGCAGCATCTTCTCGCGCGCGGAGGCGGAGAACTTAACTTCCTTGGCAGCCATTGCTCACTTCCTTGAAATTCGGGGGGTTGGATCGCTCAGCGCGGGCGGAGGCTCAGGCCTCGACGACGCCCATGATGTCGGATTCCTTCATGATCAGGAAATCCTCGCCCTCGATCTTCACCTCGGTGCCCGACCACTTGCCGAACAGGATGCGGTCGCCGGCCTTCACGTCGAGCGCAACGACCTTGCCGCTCTCGTCACGGGCGCCCGGACCAACCGCGACCACCTGGCCCTCCTGGGGCTTTTCCTTCGCGGTGTCGGGAATGATGATCCCGCCCTTGGTCTTGGTGTCGGACTCCAGACGCTTGACGACGACGCGGTCGTGCAGCGGACGGAACTTCATGGGGATGCCTCCAGGATCAAGGCTTATTGAAAGGATTGGCGCCGGGCTCGGGGCTGTTAGCACTCTCCCCCGGCGAGTGCCAGACAGCTAATCGAGCTGCGGTTTCGATTCAAGAGGGTCGTTGCGGCAATCGGTGCGATTCCTGGCAGCAGTCGCCCTGTTCTGCTGCTAACACATTGAAATAGCAGAAAAATTTTTGTTGCTTGCCGCAACCGCGAACGGCACACTTTCACAAAAGAATCACCAGGACGCAGCGGAAGGACGCCACCGGTTCCACCATCACGGAGGCAGAGCATGGCCAGTCTGGGGCTTCAGCTTCGCGACTACCGCCTGACCACGGCGGAGATTCTGTACCACATGCCGGACCACCCGCACCTGCTGCAGAGCTATCTCTGGCAGGAATTGGACATCGCCCCGGGCTACCCGGTGCTGCGCCGGTTCCTGGATTTCTGGCAGGCCAACCTGGACGGCAAACTGCATTCGGTGAAGCTGGCGACCAACCGCCTGATCACGCCCGGCGAGGCCCGCGCGGTGGCTGCGGAGTTCCGCTGGACCTGACGCCCCACACCCCCGAATCGCGGGAAAATGTGAAAAAATAAACCATTATTAAGAGCATAACTCTTTCGATACCCTTTCCTCAGCACGAACTGTCCGTGCCGATGCACGTCCACGACAAGCTGAGGAACGACGATCATGACGACGCCGGTCTGCGAAGAAGCGGTCAACCTCGTGAAGCATTTCGAGGGGCTTTACCTCAACGCCTATCTGTGCCCGGCGGGGGTGCCGACCATCGGCTACGGCCACACCGCCGGGGTCGAGCTGGGGCAGAGCATCTCCTCCGCCCAGGCCGACGATTTCCTGAAGTCGGACCTGACCTCCGCCGCCGCCCAGGTGGACAAGCTGGTCACCGTCGCGCTGAACCCGGACCAGCGCGGCGCGCTGGCCTCCTTCGTGTTCAACCTGGGGGCCGGCAGCCTGCAATGCTCGACCCTGCTGCGCCTGCTGAACCAGGGCGACTACGAAGGCGCCGCCGGCCAGTTCGGCCGCTGGGTCTACGCCACGGTCAACGGCGTCAAGACGCAGCTTCCGGGTCTGGTGAAGCGCCGCGCCGCCGAGGCCGACCTGTTCGAAAGCGCCACCACGCCGCTGCCCCAGGCGTCGGTCAGCACCGCCACCGGCGCGTGAACGCTTTTAGATAACCCTCTCCCCTCTGGGGAGAGGGTGGCCCGAAGGGCCGGTGAGGGGGATGTGCGTTTCGGTACGTCCGGCAACAGCGCATCCCCCTCACCCTTAACCCTCTCCCCAGAGGGGAGAGGGAAAGAACGTCCCCCTCACCCCTTCCGCTGGCCGGTCAGCCGCAGGCCGCGGTCGATCCACTGGGCGGTCAGCTTTTCCTGGACGGCGTTCTGGCGCAGCCGCTGGTTCAGGTTGGCGAAATCCACGCGGTCCAGGCTCTGGTCCTGGTTGAAGCAGGAGAACACCACCGTCTCCGCGCCGGTCGCCGGGTCGGTGTGCCGTTGCAGGCACTGCGCGCAGACTTCCTTCATCATGCATTGCATGGGGGAGTTGATGGAGCCGATGGCCGCGTGGCCGGGCTTCAGGTACGGCTTCAGCAGGCCGTGCCGGGCCGCCCCCACCGCCGCCATCATGCGGTCGGAGCCGATGGCGACGATGCGGTCCACCGTCTCCAGCGGAATGTCCGCCGGCCCCAGCTCGCCCGCCGCGTAGGCGCGCATGGCCTCCACGATGTTCCCGACGAAACTCAGATCACCGGGGCGCGACGGCGCGAAGCCCGGCGCCTCGTCGCAGCACCAGACAACGCGGTCGGCGGCGGCCTCGATCTGTTCGGTCTTGTAACGGTCCTCCATCCGCTTGTAGCCGGCGAAGTAGACGACGCGGTTGCCGCGCGCCCGGCAGGCCTGTCCGATGGAGAAGAGCACGGCGTTGCCCAGCCCGCCGCCGACCAGCGCCACCGTTTCGCCCTCCGGGATCTCGGTCGGGGCGCCGGTCGGTCCCATCGCCACCACCGGGTCGCCGGGCTTGAGCAGGGCGCAGAGGTCGGACGAACCGCCCATCTCCAGAACGATCATCGAGAGCAGCCCGGCCGCCTTGTCCACCCAGGCGCCGGTCAGGGCCAGCCCTTCCATCGCCAGCGTGGTCCGGCCGATCCGTTGCGCCAGCGTTTCGAAATTCTGCAGCCGGTAGAACTGTCCGGGTTCGAAACGGCGCGCCGCGGCCGGAGCCTTCACCACCACCTCCACGATGGTCGGGGTCAGGCGGGTGACGCTGTGGACCAGGGGCCGCAGCTCGGCGTTCAGGCGCCGCACCAGCGCCTCCGGCGTCACCGAACTGGGCGCCCGGCGGGCCAGGGCGCGGCTGACCACCGGATAGCCGCGCTTCGCCCCGCCCATCGCCTTCACCACATTGCCGGCGAAGGACGGATGCAGGTCGCCGAAGAAGCTGAGGAAGCGCCCATTCGGCGCCCGCGCCATCAGCACATGCGCCTGGGCCGGCTTGCTCGTCCGTTCCGGCGTCACCGGATTGCCGTCCTCGTCGATGGCGCGGAAGCAGCGCCCGTCCAGTTCCACCCACTCCGGCTCCTCGCGGGCCAGGACGGTGTTCGGCTGGGTGCCGGCGGCGACCAGAATGGTGCGGGCGGGAAGGCGAGCGTCCACCGCGGCGGGCGCCACCACCCCGTCCGGCCCGACCGGGCTGATGGCAAGGTGAATGGCCCGCGCGGCGCCCGATTCGTCGATCTCCACCCCGCGCGGGGCGGCGCATTCCAGGAAGCGGATGCTCTCGGCCAGCCCGTGCGCCACCTCCTCGTGGTTCAGCGTGTAGCTCGGGCTGTCAATCAGCCGCCGCCGATAGGCGATGGTCGAGCCGCCCCAGGATTGCAGCAGCGCCGTGACGCGCGGCTCGCGCCCCTGCTCGCCGGCCTCCAGGCGCTCCGCCCGGATGGCGCGGGCGTGGGCCAGGAACTCGTCGGCCAGTTCGGCCTCGTCGGGCGTCCAGCGGGTGCGCACCGCCGCCTCCCCCCGCTCGGCCACCAGGACCTCGTAGCGCGAGAGAAACTTTTCGACCTGAACCGGGTAATAGGCCAGCGCCTCCGTCGCCGTGTCGATGGCGGTCAGCCCGCCGCCGATCACCACGATGGGAAGCCGGACCTGGAGGTTGGCGATGCTGTCCGGCTTGGCCGCCCCGGTCAGTTGCAGCCCCATCAGGAAGTCCGAGGCCTGCCGCACCCCGCGGGCCAGCCCGTTCGCCATCGGCACGACGGTCGGCTTGCCCGCCCCCATGCACAGGGCGATGTGGTCGAAGCCCAGCTCCAGCGCCCCGTCGATGGTCAGCGTGCCGCCGAAGCGCACCCCGCCGATGATCGTCATGCGCGCCCGGCGTTCCAGCAACAGCCGGATCACCTTCAGGAAATTCTTGTTCCAGCGCACGGTGATGCCGTACTCGGCCACCCCGCCGAAGCCGGCCATCACCCGCTCGTCCAGCCGGTCGTAGAGGTCGCGCACATCGCGGATCGGCCGGAAGGGCACCCGCGTGCCGCTGGGCAGGACGCCGGAGAGGTCGGCGGGCAGCGGCTCGATCTTCAGCCCGTCGATGCCGACCACCGTGTGGCCGTCGTTCATCAGATGGTGCGCCAGCGTGAAGCCCGCCGGCCCCAGCCCGGCCACCAGAACCTTGTAGCCGCTGTCCGGCCGCATCAGCGGGCGGCGCAGGTCCAGCGGGTTCCAGCGGGTCAACAGGCTGTAGATCTCGAAGCCCCAGGGCAGCTCCAGCACGTCCTTCAGCGTGCGGGTCTCGGCCTGCGGGATGTCCACCGGCTCCTGTTTCTGGTAGATGCAGGCCTTCATGCAGTCGTTGCAAATGCGGTGGCCGGTGGCCGCGCACATCGGGTTGTCGACCACCACCACGGCCAGCGCCCCGATGGGCACGCCCTCGGCCTTCAGAGCGTGCATCTCGGAAATCTTCTCTTCCAAGGGGCAGCCGGCCAGCGCGACGCCGAAGGCGCTCTTCTGGAACTCCCCCGTCTTGCGGTCGCGCAGCCCCTTGGAACAGCTGTCCTTCCCCTGGTTGTGGCACCAGATGCAGTAGTTGGCCTCGTCCAGCGCCCCGGCCAGATCGGTGCCGGGGTCGGTGAGGTGGAAGCCCTGCCGCTCACGGCCGGCGTCTTCGGGCAGGCGCATCATGGTGACGCCGTGAAGCTCCACTGTCTCCACCGGGACCAGACGCTGCGGGTCGGTGCGGTGCGGCACCTGGAACAGCACGCCGCCGCCGTGCCGGGCGCGCCCGGCCTCGCTGAAGACCGCCCAGGCGGCGTATTGGGCGGCGCTGTCGAGCTGGTCGGCATGGGCCGCCTCGTCCTCCATCCAGGCCAGCACTTGTCGGGCGAAAGCGGCCTCGGTCAGCGGGCCGCCCAACCAGTCCTCCAGCCTTGCCGCCAGCTCCGCCCCGTCGAGCGCCGCGACCGCCTCCGGCTTCACCGCCTTGGCGGCGCGGCGCTGAACGAACAGGCGCTTGGCGGTGTAGAGCGGCGCCAGCTCCGTGTGGCGGGCGCGCAGCTCGTCGAGCGCGGCGCGGATGCCGAACAGGTCGCCGATGACATCCTCGGCGTGGGGGGCGAGCGCGATCAGCAGGTCGCTTTCCGCCCGGACCTCCAGCCGGTCGGGCTGGGCGCGGGCGGAGAGCAGCCGGTTGGCGAGCGCCAGGTCCGTGTCGGACAGCCGGGCGAGGAAGGCGCGGTCGAGCCGGGCCAGCCCGTCCTGCCCGTAAAGCTCGTGGAACGACAGGCCGAAGCCGAGGGTGAGGTCCGCCATCGCCGCCCCGCATCCGAAGCCGTTGGTAAGACTGATATTTGTAACACCCACGGCGCGCCGCCTTCACCCGAAACCGGTGTCCGGTGCGGTGGGGTAACCCGTGTCCGTTTGACGCAGCCGCTGCCGCACCCCACATGAGCCGGTGGTCCCTATCCCCCCGGACCTTGTCCGCATCTTCCGGAGCCGCCCGTCCGTGACCGACATCACCGCCCCCGCCTACGCCGGGAAAGACGTCCGCGACCCCGCTTCCACCCGTCCCATCGCCTATTGGCTTCTCGTCTGCTGCGCGATGGTCTTCGCCATGGCGGTGATCGGCGCCATCACGCGCCTGACCGAATCCGGCCTGTCGATGGTCGAGTGGAAGCCGCTGATCGGCATCCTGCCGCCCCTGTCGGAGGCGGAATGGAACCGCGTCTTCGGCCTCTACCAGACCACGCCGGAGTTCCGCATCTACAATTCGGCGATGGATCTGGCGGCCTTCAAGCAGATCTTCTGGTGGGAGTGGTTCCACCGCTTCTGGGGCCAGCTGATCGGTTTCGTCTTCCTGATCCCCTTCCTGCGCTTCTGGGTCAACGGGCGGATTCCCGCCGCCCTGTGGCCGAAGCTGGCCGGGCTGTTCCTGCTCGGCGGACTCCAGGGGGTGATCGGCTGGTACATGGTCAAGAGCGGGCTGGTCGACCGGCCCGACGTCAGCCATTACCGGCTGGCGCTGCATCTCGGCACGGCGATCGTGATCTACGGGCTGCTGCTGCGCACCGCGCTGGGGATTCTCGACCCGCTGCCGCTGGCCGGCTGGGCGACCGAGTCCGGCCGGCTGCGCAAGCACGCGCGCTGGGCCCTGGGGCTGACCGGCGTCACCATCGTCTGGGGCGCCTTCGTCGCCGGGACGGACGCCGGGCTGGCCTACAACACCTTCCCGCTGATGGCCGGCCACGTCATCCCGCCGGAGGTCGCCAACCTGACGCCCTGGTGGATCAACTTTTTCGAGAACACCGCCGCCATCCAGTTGACGCACCGGGCGCTGGCGCTGCTGACCGGCCTCGTGGTTCTGGGACTGGCCCTGCGGGTGTGGGTGGCCCGTTTGCCGGGCCGCGCCGGGCGGGTGGCGCTGCTGACCGCGGCGATGGTGCTGGTCCAGATCGGGCTGGGCATCGCCACGTTGCTGAGTTTCGTGTGGATCCCGCTGGGCGCCGCCCATCAGGCGGGGGCGATCCTGCTGGTGTCGGGGCTGGTCTGGCTGCTCCACGAGCTGCGCCCGGTGGGCGTTCCGAAGCGCTGAACGGAAGTCCCCCGCCCGCCGCAACGCGGCGGGCGGGGCTGACGGGCCTCAATCGTGCTTGCGGATGAACTCCCGCACCGCCGGCATGATGCTCTCGCGCCAGCGGCGGCCGTTGAAGATGCCGTAGTGGCCCACACCCTTCTGGAAATGGCGGGCGCGCATGGCGTCGGGCAGCGAGGCGCAGAGGCGGTGCGCCGACTCGGTCTGGCCGGGGGCGGAGATGTCGTCCAGCTCGCCCTCCACCGTCATCACGGCGGTCCGGCGGATCGCCGCCGGCTCCACCTTGCGCCCGCGCGACTCCATGGTGCCGTTGGCGAGCGAATGCTTCTGGAACACCGTCTCGATGGTCTGCAGGTAGAACTCCGCCGACAGGTCCATGACCGACAGATACTCGTCGTAGAAGCGGCGGTGTTGCTCCGCGGAATCGCCGTCGCCGCGGACAAGGTGGCGGAACAGGCCGACATGCTCCCCGATGTGGCGGTCCAGATTCATCGACATGAAGCCGGAGAGCTGGATGAAGCCCGGATAGACCTGACGGAAGCCGCCCGGATAATAGGCCGGGACGGTGGTGATGACGTTGCGCTCGAACCAGGAGAGCGGGTGGGTCGCCGCCAGCTTCACCGGCACGGTCGGGTTGGCCATCGGGTCGATGGGGCCGCCCATCAGCGTCATGGAGCGCGGCTGCACCGCCTCGTCGCCGGCCGCCATCAGCGACACCGCGGCGAGCACCGGAACCGCCGGCTGGCACACCGCGATGACGTGGGTCTGCGGCCCGAGGACGCGGATCAGCTCCGCCACCGTGTCGATGTAGTCGTCGAGGTCGAACCGCCCGCGCGCCAGCGGCACCAGCCGGGCGTCGATCCAGTCGGTGACGAAGACGTCGTGGTCGGCCAGCAGCGCCGCCACCGTGCCGCGCAGCAGCGTCGCGTGGTGGCCCGACATCGGGGCGACCAGCAGGACGCGCGGCTGCGCCGGGGTGCCTTCCGGCTTGGCGAAGTGCAGCAGATTGCAGAAGGGCTTGCGGTGGGCGATGCGCTCGTTCACCGCCACCGTCTCGCCGTTCACCACCGTGGTCTTCAGGCCGAATTCCGGCTTAGGGAAGCGGCGGGTGGTGCGCTCCAGCAATTCCGCGCCGGCGGCCATGGCGCGGCCGACGCGGGTGTAGGACACCGGGCTGAACGGGTTCTGGAAGGTGTGCTGGGTCGCTTCGGCCAGGAGGCGCATCGGGCGCAGGGCGGCGTGCTGCAGATCGTAGAGATGGTAGAGCAACAGGTCCTCGCTTCGGCGGTTGTTCCCACGCCCGATCGGCTGGGTGCTGTCTTTGATCGACCGTCGTTGGGCGGCCGCTATTGGTCGTATGACCAACCAACAGATTGGCCAGCCCTTATCCGAAAGGTCAATAGCCGACACCCGTTCTCGGGCAAAAAACTTACAGGAGAAACAGTCAGCCACACGAAACAGACCATGCAACGCTGCACTGCAAAAGAGGCAAGGCAGGCGGATCAAGCCCAAAGAAAAAGGCGCGCCCGCGGAACCGCGCACGCGCCTTGCAGCCATCAAGGGATCGGCATACCCGAGCGGGAATATCGGTTATGGCACCGCCACGGTGGCGCGCACCGGCAGATGGTCGGACGCGCGGCGCGTCAGCACCGTGCGCACCACCTCGTAGGACGGGATGGTCAGCCCGTTGTTCACATAGATGCGGTCGAGCCGCAGCGTGGGCATCCGCGCGTGGAAGCTGCGCGGGCTGGCCCAGTCGGGGAAGGCCTCGGCCAGCTTGCGCAGCCGGGGCGAATTCGGCGCCCATTCGTTGAGGTCGCCCATGAACAGGGTCGGCAGGGCCGGCTGTTCCTCCAGCCGGTCGACGATGGCGCCGACCTGCCGCGCCCGCTCCCACGGGTCGAGGCCGAGATGGGCGACGATGATGCGCACCGGGCGCCCCTCCACCTCGACGATCACGTCGATGCCGCCGCGCGGTTCCCGCCGCCCGACGCTGAGGTCGATGGGCTCGCATTTCAGGACCGGCAGTCGGGTCAGGATGGCGTTGCCGTAATGGGCGTGGGCGTTGTGCTTGGTCGGGCCGGCGTGGGCCTTCAGTCCGGTGGCGCGTTCCAGGAAGGCGAACTGGTCCAGCCCGGATTCGCCGCGGTGGTGCCAGCCGACCTCCTGGAGCCCGACCAGATCGACGTCCAGCTCCTTGATGACCTCGGCGATGCGGTCCGGCGCGAAGCGCGCGTCCAGCCCGACGCAGCTGTGGATGTTCCAGGTCGCCACGCGCAGCGGCGCCATGCCCTCCGGCACCGGGCCGCTGCGGCTGTCGACGCGGCGCTTCGGGCGGCGGACGCGGGCGGCGCGCAGAGCGGAGGCGATCCGCTGCACACGCTCTCGGCTGAATCGGATCACCGCTGTTGGTCTCCCTTGACTGCTTCTCCAATGGCCGGCCCGGCGGTTGGCCGTTTCGCCGCCAAGGCCCGCACCAGCCGATTGCCGGCCCAGCCGAGCCCCAGCGCGGTCACCGCCGCCAGACCCAGAAGAACCATGTCGGTGGGCGTCGGTTCCGTCAACACACGCTCAAGCTGGTGCCCGAGCAGGTTGAAGACAAGGATTCCCGGCGCCATCCCCAGGATCGTCCCGAACAGATAGTCGGCAAACCGGATGCGGGAAGCCCCGGCGACGAGGTTCACCACGGTGAAGGGGGCGACCGGCACCACCCGCAGCGCCGCCATCGCCAGCACGCCGCGCTCGCCGAGCGCATCGCTGGCCCGCCGCACCACGGCACCGCCGTAGCGCTCGATGGGGCGTTGGCCGGTGAGCCGCCCCACCCAGAACAGCGCCGCGGCGGAGGCCAGCACCCCGGCCAGCGCGGTCGGGAAGCCCATCCACGGCCCCAGCGCGATGGCCGTCGCCGCGATCAGCAGCAGCACCGGAAACAGCACGAAGCCACCGGCGACGTAGAGCAGGATCAGCCACAGCGGCCCGAAGGCCGACTCGCGCAGGCGCTCGAAGGCGTCCAGCACGGCGTCCAGCGTCGCCCAGTCGCGCAGCGGCGTGTGGTTCCACAGCCCCCACACCCCGCCGACCACCGCCAGGATGATGCCCAGGGCCAGCCAATGGTGACGGCGCGGGATGCGCGACGGCAGGACGCGCCACACGATGTCCACCGCCCCCACCGGGCGTTCCGGATCGAAGAGCTTGGAGTCGGCGACGGCGGCTGCGAGCAGGCCGGGGTCGGCATCCTCCAGCGGCTCCAGCGTCCGCCCGCCGGGCCGGCTCAGCGCCTCAACCGTGCGGATGAGCGAGCCGGAGCGGCGCAGCTCCGCCGTCACGCTGTCCGGCGCCACCCCGAGATGCTCGGCGAGCAGGTCGTCGCGCACCCCGGCGATGGCCTGCCGGGCCTCGCGCCCTTCCGCCTTGCCCGGCGGCGCCTCCAGCGCCAGGTCGCATTCGGTGTCCAGCCCCATCGACCGGTTGTTCAGGTTGGCCGAGCCGATGCGCAGAATCCGGTCGTCCACCACCATCACCTTGGCGTGGATGGTGATGCCGACGCTGCCGGTCTTGGCGCTCTCGGTCTTGGCGATGTAGAAGCGGAAGCGCCCGTTGCGGTCGGCCTCGCGCAGTTCCTTCACCAGCCGGGCGCGGGCGCCGAGCATCACGGTGTTCTCCAGCCAGCTCGACGTGCGGGCGGAGTTGACGACGATCACCTCCGGCCCGTCCGGCTCGGCCAGCCGTGCCTTCAGCGCCTCGGCCACGGCGACCGAGGCGAAATACTGGCTCTCCAGGTAGATGAAGCGCTCGGCCGCGGCGATGGCGGCGGTGTAGAGCGCCTCGACCTCCCGCACCTCGGCGCGCCCGTTGTAGCCGGGTTCGGTGCGGGCGATGCCGACCGGCATGCCCTTCAGCAGCGGGACGAGCTGCTGCGGCCAGGGGTCGGGGCTGTCCGGCCCGGCCCGGCGCGCCTTCAGCCGCAGCCGCCGGGGGCGCTTGCCGTCGGCAATGCCGCCACCGCCGCCAAGCACGTCCATGGCCGGCGGCGACAGCACGCAGCCGGTGGCGCGGCGCCAGCGCTCGCGGAACAGGTCGCCCAGCGCGCGGGCGGCGTCGCCGTCCACCGCCATCATCACGTCGTGGAAGGGCTCGTAGGGGGTGCCGTCCGGCTGGCGGCGCAGCGGCTCGTCGGCGCGGTGGGCGCGGGTGTCCCAGCGGTTGGCGGTGATGTCCAGCCCGCCGCAGAAGGCCAGCCGGTCGTCGATCACCAGCATCTTCTGGTGGTGGCAGGCCCCGGCGGGATGGTCGCCGTCCAGCCGGTACTGGAGCCGCGAATGGCTGAGCCAACTCCGCAGGAACAGCGGTTGCGACCAGCGGGCGAGGTCGAACAGCTCGGCGAAGTCCCACTTCAGCACATGGATGGTCAGGTCCGGGCGGGTCGCCGCCAGCCAGTTCAGCAGGTTGCCGAGCTTGTCGGGGCGGCGCGGGTGGCGCGCCTGCGGGGTCAGCCGGATGCGGGCGTCGAAGTCCCAGGCGGTCAGGTAGATGCTGCGCCGCGCCTGCCGCATCGCCGCCTTGGCGAACGCGAAATAATCCTCCGCATCGACAATGACCCCGACCCGCTCCGCCCGCTCCACCCGCCAGCAGGTGCGGCCCGGCACCAGCAGCGGGTCCGCGGCCGCGCTGGAAAGCGCCGCGGCAGGCGCTGGTTCAAATGGGATTGGGAAGGACGGCTGGTCGGGCATGGGACGCGGCTGGACCGGGGTTCCTGCGGGGATCGGCATCGGGGGTTCACATATGGTGCGTCCGGGACGGGCTGCGACCGGCCAGGAAGGCGGATGCCCGAACAACACCGCAGCCGCCCAACCCTCCCCACCCCCCGCCGAGAGGCGAAATTCCATTGCCCGACCGGCCGGGACCTGGGTACCGTCAGGAGGACTCCATTCGTGTCCGCCATTGTCGGATGATCCGCCTGTTGTGATCCGCTTGTCCGCCGTCCCCTCAAATCCGATTGTCGCGGTCGCCCGCTCCCGGCGGGGCCGATGCTGAGCCTCGTCCTGCGCCGGGTGCTGGCCGTGGTGCCGGCCCTGCTGGGCCTCGCGCTCGCCGCCGCCGTGGTGGCCGCGCTGGCGGGACCCGGCTGGACGCAGGCGCTGGGCGCCGTTCTGGCCGCCCTGCCGGCGACGCTGGCGCTGGTCGTGCCGGCGCTGGCGCTGGGGACCGGGGTCGGCGCCCTGCTCGGCGTCCTAGGCGGGGCGGGCGCCGTTCTGGGCGGGGTGGGTCCGGCCATGCCGGGCTTCCTGCTGGCCGCGGTCTTCGCCGCCACGCTGGCGAAGGCGCCCGTCCTGCTCGGCCTCGCCGCCCTCGCCCTGCCCGCCGCCGCCCAGGCCGCGGCGCTCGCCGGCCGGGCGCGGGCCGGGGCGGAGGACACCGTTCTGCTGGCGGCGCGCGGGCGCGGGATGGACGGCTCCGCCCTGCTGTGGCGGCTCGCCCTGCCGCTGGGGCTGTCGGCGGCGATGGGCGGTCTGCGCAGCGCCGTGGCCGGGACGGTGACCGCGGCCGTGGCGGTGGAAACCCTGTTCGGGACCGGCGTTTCCGGCGCCGGGCGGCTGTTCGTCGAGGCGGCGCGCGCCGCGGACACCGGCATGGCCGTCGCGGCGCTCGCCGGGCTGTGCGGCCTCGCCGTGCTGCTGAACGCGCTGTGCGGCGCGCTGCGCGGCTGGATCGACCCACGGGCCCGGATGGCCTGATGCACGGACCCGCCGGCACCGATCCCCGCACCGATCCGCACTGGCGCGACGGCCCCTGGCAGAAGGCCGGGCAGCGGCTGACCGCGCACCGCCCCGCCGCCGCCGGGCTGACCCTTCTGGCGGCGCTGATGCTGGCGGTGGCGGTCGGCCTCGTCGCCGGGGGCGGCCCGTTGGGGGCGGCGCTGGCCGCCGGGCACCAGAGCCTGACCTTCGCGCTGCTCGCCGGGTTGGGCGGGGCCGCCCTCGGCCTGCTCTGGGCCGTCATAGCGGTTGCTCTGGGCGAGCGGGCGGAGCGGGCGATGATGGCGCCCGCCACGGCCCTGACCGGCCTTCCCCTGGCGCTGGTCCTGCCGCTGGCCGGCGGACTGCTGGGTCCAACGCGCGGGCTGGCGCCGATGGCGGTGGTGACCGCCCTGATCGCCGCCCCGGCGGTGGCCGTCATCGCGCGGGACGAGCTGCGCGCCCTGCTGCGGCGGGAGTTCCTGAGCGCCGCCCAGGCCGCCGGGATTGCCGACGGGCGCCGGCTGCGCCGCCACATCCTGCCCAACGCGGTTTTGCCGCTCGCCGCCGCGGCCTGGACCGCCCTTCCCCGCGCCCTGATGGCGGAAAGCCTCGCCAGCCTGCTCGGGCTCGGCCTGCCGGAGGGGGTGACCGGCTGGGGAACCGCCATCGGCGCGGCGGCGCGGGCGGGCGACGCCACGGCGCTGGCCGGGCCGGCGCTGCTGCTGGCGCTGACCCTGTGGGCGCTGCACGGGGTGGGCGACGGAATGCGGCTGGCCTTCTCCACGGCCGGGGGGCGCCGGTGAGCGGATCGGACGAGCGCGCGCCGCTGCGGGTGGAGGGGCTGTCCCTGCTGACCAGCCGCGACATCCTGCTCGACCGGCTGAGTTTCGCCGTCGATCCCGGCGCGGTGCTGGCCCTGTCGGGCGGCGCCGGCACGGGCAAGACGCTGCTGCTGCGCGCTCTGGCCGGCCTCGCGCCCAAGGGCATCACGGTGCTGGGCGGCATCCGCATCCAGGGGCGGCGCACCCTGGTCACCCAGGATGGCGCCCTCGACCCGCTGCGCCCGCTCGGCGCCCAGTTCGTGGAGCTTCTGGCCCACCAGTCCGGGATGGACGAGCGCACCGCCCTGCGCCGCGCCGCCGAGGCGCTGGAGCGCTTCCAGGTGCCCGCCGCCGCGCGCCGGCTGGCGCTCCACCCGCACGAGCTGGGCGAGGCGATGCGCTGGCGGGCGGCGCTGGCGCTGGCCATGGCGGCGGAGCCGGCGCTGCTGCTCGCCGACGCCCCCGCCGCCACGCTTGACCCCACCCAGCGCGTCCGCCTGCTGAGCGACCTCGCCGCCTGGACGCGCGAGGCCGGGACGGCGCTGCTGCTGGCCGGGCGCCCGGAGCCCGACCCGGTTCCTTCCGGTCTGGCCGACCGTCGGCTGATCCTGGCCCAAGGCCGCCTGGAGGAACCGGAGGAGCCCGCCCC
>NZ_QLKQ01000097.1 GCF_003349955.1 Azospirillum brasilense | reverse complement strand
CTCCGGGGCCGGCGGTTCCTCGGCGACCGGTTCCGGGACAGGAGCCTCTTGGGCCGGCTCCTGGACAACGGGCTCCGGGAGCGGGGCGGTCGTCTCGTCCTTGCGGGCTTGCTCTTCGGGCTTCTTGCGGCCGAACCAACGCAGGATCATGGCGTGTCCACTGTTCTCAAAGGGGGGTGCCGGTCAGCGCGCCGCCGGCCACGCCGGTGACTGTGGCGCGCAGGACGGAGCCGGGGGGCCGGGGCGTGCCCAGGCGGATTTCGGCGAAATGCTGGGTGCGGCCGAGATCGTCCTTCTCGACCAGAACGGACACCTCGCGACCGACCAGCGAGGCCAGGGTGCGGGCCTCCGCCTCGGCGCCGAGCGCGCGCAGACGGGCCGCGCGCTCCTTGCGGAGGCCACCGTCGACCTGCGGCATGCGGGCGGCCGGGGTGCCGGGGCGGGGGCTGTAGGGGAAGACGTGCAGCCAGGTCAGGCCGCACTCCTCGACCAGCCGCAGCGTGTTCTCGAACATCTCGTCGGTTTCCGTTGGGAAGCCGGCGATGAAGTCGGCGCCGAACACCATGTCGGGGCGCAGCGAACGCACACGATTGCAGAAGGCGATGGCGTCGGCGCGGCTGTGCCGGCGCTTCATGCGCTTCAGGATCATGTCGTCGCCGGCCTGGAGCGACAGGTGGAGGTGCGGCATCAGCCGCGGCTCCGTCTCGATCAGCCGCCACAGGTCGTCGTCGATCTCGATGCAGTCGAGCGAGGACAGGCGCAGCCGCGGCAGCTCCGGCACCAGGGCGAGCAGGCGGCGCACCATCTGGCCCAGCGTCGGCGTGCCCGGCAGGTCGGGGCCGAAGCTGGTGATGTCCACGCCGGACAGCACGACCTCGTTGTAGCCGGCCTTCACCAGCGCCTGCACCTGCTCCACGATCGCGCCGATGGGGACGGAGCGCGACGGGCCGCGGCCGTAGGGGATGATGCAGAAGGTGCAGCGGTGGTCGCAGCCCTGCTGGACCTGGACGAAGGCGCGCGCCCGGTCCTCGAACCCGCCGATCAGGTGGCCGGCGGTCTCCTTGACCGACATGATGTCGTTGACCAGCACCTTCTCGGCCGGGGCCAGCCCCCAGCTTTCCGGTTGCAGCTTCTCCTGGTTGCCCAGGACCTGATCGACCTCCGGCATGGCGCCATAGCGCTGCGGGTCGATCTGGGCGGCGCAGCCGGTCACCACGATGCGGGCGTTGGGACGCTCGCGGCGCAGCTTGCGGATGGTCTGGCGGGCCTGACGTTCCGCCTCCGAGGTCACCGCGCAGGTGTTGACGATGACGACGTCCCCCAGCCCCGCGTTGCGGGCGTGGGTGCGCATCACCTCGGATTCGTAGGTGTTCAGGCGGCAGCCGAAGGTGACGATCTCCGGCTCGTTGGTCACAGTGTCGCTCATGCTCTTTCAGCCTAACGGGCGGCCCTTCATTCCGGTGATTGCCGGTCAGGTGGCCGCCAACTCCGCGGACAGCCGCCCGCTGTAGCTGAGGGCGACCGGGCCGGTCATCAGGACGCGGCCGTCCTCCAGCCATTCGATGGTCAGGGTGCCGCCGTCCAGGATCACGTCGACCTTGCGGTTGGTCAGCCCGCGGCGGATCGCGGCGACCGCGGTGGCGCAGGCGCCGGTCCCGCAGGCCTGGGTGACGCCGGCCCCGCGCTCCCACACCCGCATGCGGACGGCGGTGGGGGACAGCACCTGGACGAATTCGACGTTGGTGCGCTGGGGGAAGGCCGGGTGATTCTCGAACACCGGGCCGACCTCGGCCAGCGGCACCGCCTCGGCGTCGTCCACGAAGAAGACGGCGTGCGGGTTGCCCATGCTGACCGCGGTGGGGCCGGCGAAGCCGCCGTGCGACACCGCGTCGAGGCGCAGCGTGTCCGCCGGTTCCGCCAGCGGGATCTGCGCCCAGTCCAGATTGGCCGGGCCCATGTCCACGGTGATGCGCCCGTTGTCGGCGCGGCTGGCCCGCAGGATGCCGGCGTTGGTCTCGAAGGCGACGCGCTCCGCCCCCGCCTCCTCCATCAGCAGCCAGCCGACGCAGCGCGAGGCGTTGCCGCAGGCCGACACCTCGCCGCCGTCGGCGTTGCGGATGCGCATGAAGCCCGCCGTGCCGTCGGTTTTCGCCGGCTCGATCACGATGAACTGGTCGCAGCCCACCCCGGTCTTGCGGTCGGCGATGGCACGCACCTCGGCCTCGGCCGGCGAGTACGGCGTGTTGCGGGCGTCGATCACGACAAAGTCGTTGCCGAGCCCGTGCATCTTCAGGAATTCGCGCGTCATGACCGCCGTTATATGGCGACCGGGCCCACGGAGTCCATGGCCGCACGGGGGGACCGTGGCAAACAGTTCATGGGATCGCCGGAGGGGTCAGTGGGTTTCGGCCCCGCCGGTGTCGGCCGTGTCGCCGTCGGTCAAGGTGGCGGGCAGGGTGGCGCCCGACGCCGGAGGGATGCCCTCCAGCAGGTCGAGCATCCGGGCGAGGGTGTCCTCCGACTCGGGCCGCGGCGGCGTTCCGCCGGTCCGCTCCCACGCCTCGTAATCCCAGCCCGCGGCGCCCATCGCCATGTCCGGCAGCGTGAAATGCCCGTCCATGGCGTGGGTCTGCGGTCCGTCCGCGCGGGACAGCCCGACCAGCAGGGCTATGGACAGGGCAACTCCGGCCACCCAGGCCCACAGCACGTCGCTGTTGTTCATGGCTCCCTCCCGGCTCTTCGCCAAGGCAGGTCGGTGTCGGGGCCATTCCCGTTGGATGCGCCCCCTTCCATGGACTTCGGGTGTCCGCGGCGGCGCACAATAAGACTTCCGGAGATACCCGGAAGGAGAGGGGCGCCTTCAGCGCTCCAGGAATCAGGCGCCTTTGAAGACCAGATGCTTGGAGGCGGCGAAGTTCAGCACCATGCCGGACAGCGAGCCGGCGGCGACGGCCAGCACCGGGTGGGCCTCGGCGATCGGCAGGGCGGCCTCCAGCCCGACCGAGACGCCGTAATTCACCACCCCGCCGACGGCGTTGGCGGCCAGGAAGGTGGCCCATTGCCGGTAGAGCGGCGCGTCGGCCGCCCCGCGGAAGGTGAAGGCGCGGTTCAGCGCGAAGGTCGTGGTGGCGGCCGCCAGATAGGCCGGGATGCGGGCGGCGAAGAACTCCAGCCCGGCGCCGAAGACCAGCGCGTAGACCACCGCCGTGTCCACCACCAGACCGACCACGCCGACCAGGCCGAACTTGCCGAACTGAACGGCCAGCCGTCCAAGCCGGCTGTCGGGAAGGGCATCGATGGGGTTGCCCATGGTCAGGACCCGGCCGCCTTGCGGGCCGGATGGACGCCCGGCGCGGGGATGGAGAGGTAGCGCATGCGCTTGGCCTCGCGGCGGCCCAGCGTGACCGTGTCCAGGATCAGCCCGCAGGTCAGGCTGAGGAAGCCCAGCAGCATCAGCCCGGTGGACAGCACGGCGGTGGGCAGGCGCGGCACCAGCCCGGTCTGCAGGTAGGTCGCCACCACCGGCCAGGCGAGGATCACCGACGCCGCGGCGAGGACGGCGAAGATGGCGAGGAAGAAGGGCAGGGGGCGCTCCTCCTTCACCAGAGTGACGATGGTGCGCAGGATGCGCACGCCGTCGCGGATGGTGTTCAGCTTGCTGTGCGAGCCGGGCGGCCGGTCCTTGTAGGGCGCCTTGATCTCGGCGATGGGCATGTTCAGCTCCAGCGCGTGGACGGTCAGCTCCGTCTCCGTCTCGAAGCCGCTGGCGAGCGCCGGGAAGGATTTGATGAAGCGCCGCGAGAAGACGCGGTAGCCCGACAGCATGTCGTGGATGCGGTTGCCGAAGATCAGCGCGACCATGCCGGTCAGCAGCCTGTTGCCAAAGCGGTGGCCGGGCCGGTAGGCCTTGACGATCTCGGTGACGCGGGCGCCGTTGACCATGTCGAGCTGGTCCTCCCACAGCCGCTTGACCATCAGCGGCGCGGAGGGCGCGTGGTAGGTGTCGTCACCGTCGACCAGCACATAGACGTCGGCCTCGATGTCGGAGAACATCCGGCGCATGACGTTGCCCTTGCCCTGCAACGGCTCGTGCCGGACCACGGCGCCGGCGGCCTTCGCCACCTCCACCGTGCGGTCGGACGAGTTGTTGTCGTAGACGTAGACGATCGCGTCGGGCAGCGCCCTGCGGAAGTCCTGCACGACGGCGGCGATGGCCGCCTCCTCGTTGTAGCAGGGGATCAGCACCGCCACCACGGGCGCCGTGTCCGGACCCTGCTCCTTGGCTGGGGCTGATGAACGGCCGAACTGGGGGTCGGCCGTACGGTCGATGGTGGACAGGGTCATGGCGGTGCGCTTCGAAACGGTGCCGATGCGGAGTTAAACAACACAGCCGCCGGATTTAATCCACTCACCTTTTATGGCTCTCCGTTCGCTGCACGGCGCAGAGGTTCAGCGGCTCGCCCAGGTTGTTGGGAATGACGCGGCAGTCGTCCTGCTCCACCCGCAGACCCAGCAGGGCGGCGGCCCTGGCGGCGCCGGGCGTGTCGGGGATGGTGCTGAGCATCAGGAAGCGGCCGCGGTGCGCCCCCACCTTGTCCTGCATCAGGGCGAGGTAGCCGTTGCCGACCGAGTCCGGCTGGAGGAAGTTGGACTGGATGCGCACGAAGGGGATGCGCGGCGGGAAGGCCGGGATGACGTGGGAGATCGCCCAGTAGCCGGCCATCAGCACCATCGTGTCGTCGGGGTCCTCGATGGGCGGCACCGCCGCTTCCACCCAACGGTCGCTCCACGGCACGCGGCCCCAGTCGGCGGGGCGGGCGGTGGCCTGGACCAGCAGCAGGAGCGCCGCCGCCAGGACGAGCGCCGCCCGGCGCGGCACCGGCAGCAGGCCCGCCGCCATGACGATGGCCAGCGGCGCCAGCATCTCCAGCGGCACCAGATAGCGGTAGATGCAGAACATCCCGACCCACAGCCCGTAGGTCACCGCCATGGCGGTCAGCAGGTAGCGGGTGGCCGCCCGGTCGGCCAGTCCCGCAGAGGGATGGCGGAAGGCCCGCCCGAGCAGCGCCAGCGCGGCGGCGGCGGGCACGAGGAGGAACAGCACCAGGACGCGCAGGTCGAAGAAGGGGACTTCGCCGACCTTCAGCGGCGCGAAGGGGAAGATCAGCGGAAAGAACAGCCGCTCCAGCCGCGAGTCCGGGAAGAAGCCGACGTTGACGTAGCCGGACAGCGCCGCGAAGGGCGACTTGAAGATCTGGTTCATGTGCGGGAAGACGGGATTCCCGTACTCCACCCACAGATGGGCCATCCAGAAGCCGCCGCACAGCGCCAACCCGCCGAGCACCCCGACACCGAAGACGAAGGCCAGCCACAGCCGCCGCCAGGGCCGCGCCGGCAGCGCCAGGAAGGCGAGGCAGAGTCCGACCGCGTAGATCACCGTGGGGTTCTTCATCCCCATCGCCGCCCCGGCCAGCAGCCCCGCCGCGGCCGCCCGCGCGAGCGCGCCCGGCGCCGGGCCGTCGATCAGCCGCGGCAGCGTCCCCGCCACCACGACCAGCGCGCCGAGGATGCCCAGGCTGACCATGTTGTCGTGGAAGGTGGTGCCGAGCAGCCCCAGCGTGCCGCCCCCGAAACCGGCCATCACCGCCAGCAGCGCGGCCAGGGCCACCCGCTGCCCCGCGCCGCCGACGCGCAGCGTGGCGTGGGCCAGCAGGAAGGCCAGCGCCAAGTTCAGCCCGTGCAGCGTCCCCCAGACGAATCCCGCCGCGCGCGCCGGCAGATGGCTGGCGAGCAGGTAGAAGGGCACGTCCAGCAGGGGGTTGTAGAAGCTGGGCATCTGCGCCGGCAGCATGTCCATGCCCAGACGCCCGGTCAGCAGGGCGTAGGCGTTGTACCAATGGTAGTTCCGCAGATCCCAGTTGGCGTCCATGCCGAGCGCCAGCCCGAGCAGGCCGTAGAGCGGCGGGGCCAGCAGCAGGAAGGCGAGCGCCGCGGTGCGGGGGCGGCGGGCGGTGGGGAGCAAGGTCATCGAGGTGGCGGAACCCAGGGAAACGTCGGCCCCTTGGTAGGCGAGGGGACGCTCCACAGCAAGGACGGGATGCCGGTCCAGGGGCGGGAGCGGGAATTCGGGAGCAATTTCGTTGCGTCCGGCTGTGTTCCGGGATGCGGAATCGCGCCCCGCGAGCGGCGTTTGCGGCAAGCTTCCTCTGGCAATGGCGGGGCGGGTCTGCTATTCACCGAACTCCGCATGCACACGCTTGCGCCTCTTTTGCGCGACAGGATTCTGGCGATGGAAAAGTTTACGGTTCTCACCGGTGTTGCGGCGCCGCTGCCGATGATCAACGTCGACACCGACATGATCATTCCCAAGCAATTCCTGAAGACCATCAAACGGACCGGGCTGGGCAAGCATCTTTTCGACGAGATGCGCTACACCCCCGACGGCGCCGAGGTCGGGGAATTCGTCCTCAACAAGCCGGCCTACCGCAGCGCCAAGATCCTCGTGTCGGGCGACAATTTCGGCTGCGGCTCCTCGCGTGAGCACGCGCCGTGGGCGCTGGCCGATTTCGGCATCCGCTGCATCATCGCGCCGAGCTTCGCGGACATCTTCTTCAACAACTGCTTCAAGAACGGCATCCTGCCGATCAAGCTGCCGAAGGAACAGGTGGACCTGCTGCTCGACGACGCGTCGCGCGGGTCGAACGCCATCGTTTCGGTGGATCTGGAGAAACAGGAGATCACCGGTCCGGACGGCGGCAAGATCAGCTTCGAGGTCGACCCCTTCCGCAAGCATTGCCTGCTGAACGGGCTGGACGACATCGGTCTGACCATGCAGCAGGCCGCCTTCATCGACCAGTATGAAGGCAAGCAGCGCGGCGGCCAGCCCTGGCTGTGGGGCTGATCCGGCCCGACCCATCAGCGGCCCAAAGGCTCAGGCCGTGACGGCCTTGCGGACCGGCGGAGCGGGAACCACCTTCCGGCCTGTCGGTCCGCGGATTAGACAACACTGATAAAGTCTCCAATGGGAGTGCGTGCGCCATGCCCGCCAACAAGAAGCTTCTGTTTTTGCCCGGCGACGGGATCGGTCCGGAGGTCATGCGCCAGGTGCGCCGGGTCATCGACTGGCTCGACCGCAAGCGCAACGTCACCTTCGACGTCACCGAGGGGCTGGTCGGCGGCGCGGCCATCGACGCCTACGGCGTTCCCCTGAAGGACGAGACGCTGGCCGACGCGCTGGCGGCGGACGCGGTGATGCTGGGCGCCGTCGGCGGCCCGAAGTGGGACAACCCCACCGACTACACCAAGCGTCCGGAAGCCGGCCTGCTGTCGCTCCGCAAGGAGCTGAACCTGTTCGCCAACCTGCGCCCGGCGGTGGTGTTCGACGCCCTGGTCGACGCCTCGACCCTGAAGGCCGACGTCATCAAGGGCCTGGACATCCTGATCGTCCGCGAGCTGACCGGCGGTGTCTATTTCGGTGAGCCGCGCGGCATCACCGACATCGGCAACGGCGAGCGCCGCGGCGTCAACACCCAGGTCTACACGACCAGCGAGATCCGCCGCGTCGCCCGCGTCGCCTTCGAGCTGGCGCGCAAGCGCGGCAACAAGCTCCACTCGATGGAGAAGGCCAACGTGATGGAATCGGGCCTCCTGTGGCGCCAGGAAGTCACGAAGCTCCATCAGGAGGAATTCTCCGACGTCACGCTGGAGCACATGTACGCCGACAACGGCGCCATGCAGCTTCTGAAGAACCCGAAGCAGTTCGACGTGATCGTCACCGACAACCTGTTCGGCGACATCCTGTCGGACGAGGCGGCGATGATGACCGGCTCGCTCGGCATGCTGCCGTCGGCCTCGCTCGGCGCTCCGGACGCCAACGGCCAGCGCAAGGCTCTCTACGAGCCGGTGCACGGCTCCGCCCCGGACATCGCCGGCCGCGACCTCGCCAACCCCTGCGCGACGCTGCTGTCCTTCGCCATGTGCCTGCGCTACTCGTTCAACATGGACGAGGAGGCGAAGATGCTGGAGAAGGCCGTGCAGAACGTGCTGTCGGGCGGCATGCGCACGGCGGACATCATGGCGCCGGGCATGGCCCGCTGCTCCACGACCGTCATGGGCGACTCGATCCTGCGCGAGCTGGACAAGCTGGCCTCCTGACCGGTCGCGCCTCCGGCCCGACGGGCTGGGGGCTGCCGACCAGCGGAGCATGAAAAGAAAGCCCCTCTCCGGTTCCGGAGAGGGGCTTTTTCGTTGGTGCCGTCAGTCGCCTTCGCCCGGCCGCAGGGCGGCCCCGCGTCCGCCATGGCTCGCCTGCCCGCCCTTCCGCCCCGCTTCGGCGGCCAGGGACGGGTTCTTGGAGAAGCTGCGGGAGGACGCCGGTACGCTCCGGCCCCCCTTCCGCCCCGCCTCCGCGGCGAGTTCCGGGTTCTTGGAGAAGCTGCGCTTGTCGGCTGGCACGCTTTCCCCGCCCTTGCTGGCGATCTGGCGTTGCCGGTCACGGTCCATCGACGCGAAGCCGCGGTTCGATGTGCGACCGCTCCCGGATTGGACTTCGCCTTGGCCGTTGTCTTTCGAGGCCATCTTCAACCTCCACCTCTGCCACATGTCGGAAAACCGATGGGGGGCGACTTGGTTCCGGGGAGGTCGTGATTCCGATTCCTTCGGCACCCGTAAGTGGCAGGGGGACGCATCGGGTCGATCCGGGGAACGCTTCGCCTTCCGATCGGTTGACCGGGCGGGGGTAAGCCGAAGCGGGACCACGAAGCAGAGAGGGTCTACGATGGGAGTCGAACTCACGGCCGAACGACGGCTGTTGTCCGAGAAGGAATTCGAGCAGGTCCGCCGGAGCCATTATCCGGAGCTGGAGTCCCTGGAGCCCGATGAAACGCTGACGCTCGCCCGCTGGTTGCGCGGGGAGCGCGACCGGGCGCGCGACATCATCGCCTCGCGCCGCCGTGGACGGCGGGGCAAGGCCAGCGGCACCGGCCAGCAGTCGGCGGACGCCAGCGAGCGCGGTCTGTCCGCCAAGAAGCAGGTCTACGCGCGGGCCTTGAAACGGGTGAACGGGCGGCTGGAGCGGTTCCGTGCCGAGCGGCGGCGGGAGATCGTCCAGGCCAACCTTCAGGATGCCCTGAAGCGCAAGAAGGACGCGGAGCCCCAGCACCCGTCCCCCGGGCGCACCCCCCGCAAGGGCATGCGCCCGATCCCGAGCGGGCGCCGGACGGTCGAGACCGATCCGCGCGAGATCGGGCGGGTCTCGCAGTTCGTGAAGGACGCCCAGGCGCGCCGGGATTCCTGAGCGCCCGGTCCCTAAGCGCCCGGTCGATGAGAGGGGCGGTGGGCGTCAGCCCGCCGTCTCCAGCGCCCGGATCGCCTCGGCCATCGCGACGAGGCGCCGGGCGTTCTCGACGTGCAGGTTCTCCACCAGCCGCCCGTCCACCAGAACCACCCCCTTGCCCTGGGCAACGGCCTCGGCGTGGGCCTGGATGATGCGGTGGGCCTGCGCGATCTCCTCCTCGCCGGGAGCGAAGGCGGCGTTGCAGGCGGCGATGGTCTTGGGGTGGATCAGCGTCTTGCCGTCGAAGCCGAGGTCGCGCCCCTGGGCGCAGGAGTCGGCGAAGCCCGCGTCGTCGTTCAGGTCGAGATGGACCCCGTCCAGGATGGCGAGGCCGTAGGCCCGCGCCGCCAGCAGGCAGAGACCCAGGCTGGTCAGCATCGGCAACCGGTCGCGCGTGTGCGCCGCGTGCAGGTCCTTGGCGAGGTCGGAGGTGCCCATCACCAGCCCGCCCAGCTTCGGGCTGGCCCCGGCGATCTCCTTGGCGTTGAGCATGCCGAGCGGCGTCTCCATCATGCACCAGATGGTCTGTCCGTCGGGCGAGCCGTTGGCGCGCAGCACCGCCTCGGCCTGGCGGACCATGTCGGCGCTCTCCACCTTCGGCAGCAGCACCGCGTCGGCGCCGCTGGAGGCCGCCATCACGAGGTCGTCATACCCCCAGGGCGTGTTCAGCCCGTTGGTGCGGACCACCAGCTCCCGCCCGCCATAACCGCCGGCGGCGATGGACGCCTTGATGGTGGCGCGGGCCTCCGCCTTGGCGTCGGGGGCGACGGCGTCCTCCAGGTCGAGGATCAGCCCGTCGGCGGGCAGGCTGCGCCCCTTCTCCAAAGCGCGGGCGTTGGAGCCGGGCATGTAGAGCACGCTGCGGCGCGGGCGGGCGGTGGCGGCCATGGCATTCCCCCAAGCGGTCTTGTGTCGTTGCCGCAGGATTAGCCGCGTCCGATCCCCCTGTCCATGCGGCGCGTAAGGCGTGAAACTCTGGTCTGCATGGAAACATCCCCAGCGTGTGGCGCGGAGGGTTTAGGATGCGCGCCCAACCTTTCGGATCGTCCGCCCATGAAGACCGTCATTTCGATCCAGTCCCACGTCGCTTACGGCTATGTCGGCAACCGCGCCGCGGTGTTCCCGCTGCAGCGGCTGGGCTGCGACGCCATCGCGGTGAACACGGTGCAGTTCTCCAACCACACCGGTTACGGCGAATGGACCGGGCAGGTCTTCACGGCGGAGCATGTGGCCGACCTGATGGACGGCGTCGCCGCGCGCGGCGTTCTGCCCACCTGCGACGCGCTGCTCTCCGGCTACATGGGCGACGTCGGGCTGGGCCGGGTCATCGTCGACACCGCGGCCCGGCTGAAGGCGGCCAACCCGCGCGCCGTCTACGCCTGCGACCCGGTGATGGGCGACGTCGGGCGCGGCTTCTTCGTGCGCCCCGGCCTGCCGGAGTTCATCCGCGACCATGCCGTCCCCGCCGCCGACCTGATGACGCCCAACCAGTTCGAGCTGGAGTATCTGACCGGCCGGACGGTGGAGACTCTGGACGACGCTCTGGCCGCCACCGCCGCCCTGCGGGAGCGCGGGCCGCGGCTGGTCCTGGTGACCAGCCTGACCCGCAAGGACGCCGACCCTGGCCACATCGAGATGCTGGCCGACGACCGGGACGGCGCGTGGCTGGTCTCCACCCCGCGCCTGCCGCTGGACCCGTCGCCCAACGGGTCGGGCGACGCGGTGGCCGCCCTGTTCCTGGCCCATTACCTGAAGGCCTTCAACCCGGCCGAGGCGCTGGAGCAGGCGGCGGCGGCCATCTACGCCATCTTCCAGACTACCCGCCGGATGGGCACGCGGGAGCTGCAGCTGATCGCGGCGCAGGACGAGTTCGTGAACCCCGGCCAGCGCTTCACGGTCACCCGCGTCCGGTAAGCCCCTTACGACCACGCGTCCAAGAGACGGCGCGCACAGAGGAACGACATGCGGATTTGCGTCTATGCCGGGTCCAACCCCGGCACCAACCCGGCCTATGGCGAGGCCGCGGAGCAGCTTGGCCGACACATGGCGGAGCGTGGCATCGGCCTCGTCTACGGTGGCGGGCGGACCGGCCTGATGGGGCGGATCGCCGACTCGGTCCTGGCCGCGGGCGGCACGGTCACCGGCATCATCCCGCAATTCCTGATGGACAAGGAGGTCGGCCACCCGGGCCTCCAGGAGCTGCGCATCGTCTCCACCATGCACGAGCGCAAGGCGCTGATGGCCGAACTGTCGGACGGCTTCATCGCGCTGCCCGGTGGCATCGGCACGCTGGAGGAGCTGTTCGAGGTGTGGACCTGGGCGCAGCTCGGCCGCCACGACAAGCCCTGCGGCCTGCTCAACGCCTCGGGATTCTACGACGGGCTGGCCGGTTTCCTCGACCATGTGGCGGGGGAGCGCTTCATGCAGCCCAAGCACCGTGAGATGCTGATCGTCCGCGACACCGCGCCGGGCATCCTGGACGCCTTCGCCGCCTACGAGCCGCCGGCGGTGCGCAAGTGGCTGGACGAGGCCCGCACCTGATCCGACAGGGGCTCAGGCGGGGGCTCAGGGCTCGAAGAGCTTCTTCATCAGGGCGTTCCAGTCGCGTTTGAACTGGGTGCCGAAATCCGCCTCGGCGACCGCGTTGCCGCGGCCGGCGGGGCGGACGATGGCCGCGGCCTGGGAGTCGGGCTGCGCCTTCGCCTTGCGCTGGACGGTGACGACCCGCTTCTTCGGGGGCGGGTCGGGCTTGCGGGCGGGCAGGGGGGCCGCGGTGACCGTGATCGCGGGGGCCGCACCGGTCTGTGAATTCCGGGAAAAGGCGTCCTTGCACCAGCCGCTTTCACGTGCCTGGGTCAGCGCGTCCCCGTCGAGCAGCCAGCAGTCGACGCTGCCCGCCGCGGCGGCGGGGGCGGGCTGGATCGGTGCCGTCAGAAAAAGCGCCAGCGTCAGTGCACTGCACCGGGACCGCCAAGGCATGCCTCGCCCTCTCCCTCGCCGTTGGACCGACGTTCAGCAATACAACGTCGGGCGCCCCTTTATCTTCGGCGCGAAACGGGAGTAGGACGGCATCCCCGTGGTAACACGGGCGGCGGCGGTGCGTTTCGGCCCGTCAGGTCAGGTGCTGCTGGCGCAGATAGTCCTCGGACTGCATCTCCATCAGGCGGCTGACCGTGCGTTCGAATTCGAAGGCGTGGGTGCCCTCGGGGTACAGCCGCTCCGGCGGGCCTTCGGCGGCGACCACGAGGTTGACCTTGTGCTCGTAGAGCGCGTCGATCAGCGTCATGAAGCGCTTGGCTTCGTTGCGCAGCTCGTCCTTCATGGTCGGCACGCCGTGGATCAGCACGGTGTGGAAGTGCGTGGCGATGGCGATGTAGTCGGCGGCGCCCAGCGGCTTGCCGCACAGGCTCCAGAAATCCACCAGGGCGACGCATTTGGCGGCGCAGGCGATCTCCACCTTCCGGCCCTGGACCGACAGATGGGTCGGTTCGCCCCGGGCTCCGTCGGTCAGCGTCGCGAAGGTCTGGCGGATCCTGGCGTCGCTCTCCGGGCCGAGCGGCCAGAAATAGACGGGCTTGCCCTGGAGCCGGTCCAACCGGTAGTCGGTCGGCCCCTCCAGCGCCAGGACGTCGAGCTTTTCCTTGAGCAGGGCGATGAAGGGCAGGAACAGCTCGCGCTGCAGCCCGTCCTTGTAGAGCATGTCCGGTGGCCAGTTCGAGGTCGCGACCACCACCACGCCCAGGTCGAACAGGCTGGTGAACAGCCGGCCCAGGATCATCGCGTCCACGACGTTGGTGACGTGGAACTCGTCGAAGCAGAGCAGCCACGCCTCGTCGGCCAGCGCGCGGGCCAGTTCGGGCAGGGCGTCGTCGGCGTCCTTGCCCTTGCTCTTGCCCGACTGGCGGTGCTGGTGGATGCGCTCGTGCACCTCCAGCATGAATTCGTGGAAATGGACGCGGCGCTTCTTCTCCACCGGGGCGGTGTCGAAGAACAGGTCCATCAGCATCGACTTGCCGCGCCCGACGCCGCCGTACATGTAGAGGCCCTGCGGCGCCTCCGCCGGTTCGGAGCGCGGGCGGCCCAGCCCGAACCGCTCCAGCCAGCCGGCCTTCGCCCCGCCGGCCTTCCCGGCCGGTTGCGGGCTGTAGCCCGTCAGCGCCTTGTAAAGGCTCTGGAGCTTCTCGGCGGCCAGCTCCTGGTCGGGGTCGGGGCGCAGCGTCCCGGTGCCGCGGCGGGCCCGGTAGAGCGAAAGCGGTCCGTCAGACATGGAATTCGCGGGTCTCGGCAGGGAAAGGTCTTACGTAGCCGATGCGTCCCCGCAGGGCAACGCCCGATGCCGGGATGCAGGTGCGCTCAAGCAATCACCACGCGGTTGCGGCCCTGGCGCTTGGCCTCGTAGAGCGCCGTGTCGGCCCGGCGGACGGTGTGTTCGTAATCCGGGTGTCCCTCATGCAGGGCCGCCCCGATCGAGGCGGTGACGCGCAGCCCGTTCCCGGCGCCCCCGGCGCCGGGAAAACGGTGCTCCTCGACCATGCGGCGCAACCGCTCGGCCTTCACGCGCAGCGCCGCCTCGTCCATCTCGGTCAGCAGGATGAGGAACTCCTCTCCGCCGTAGCGGAAGACGAAATCGCCGGCCCGGACGTGGGTGTGCAGCAGCTCTGCCATGTCCGACAGGACGGAATCGCCGGCCTGATGGCCCAGCGTGTCGTTGATCGTCTTGAAATGGTCGGCGTCCATCAGCAGCACGGCGAAGGGCTTGCCGTGGCGCAGGCTGATTGCGACCTCGCGCTGGAAGATCGCCGGCATGAAGCGCCTCGTCAGCAGGCGGGTCAGCGGGTCGCGGCCGCTTTCGATCTCCATCGCCTTCTCGATGATGGTGCCGAGGACGTAGGCGATCTCCGTGACGTCGTTGTTCAGCTCCTTCACGAAGGCGGGGGTGATCCAGCCGCCCTCGACCGCGGCGGTCACCTTGGCGCTGATGCGGTTGGTGCGGTCGCGGATGAGGTCCAGCTCGGTCACGCGGCCGAAGGTCAGTTCCGCCTTGTGGTTCAGCCACAGGCCGAAATCGGAGGATTCGATGGGCGGCGGGCTCGCGCGGTTGTTGTCCTCGTGCGCGTAGAAGGACACCACCGTGTTGCGCAGCCAGTCGAACAGCGACGATTTCAGACGTTCGCCCTCCAGCGCCAGATTGGGGCCGCTCATGAACATCTTGAGGGATTGCTGGTGGCGGACGTTGCCCAGCAGGTCGCCCAGATAGGCCTCGTGCATGTTGTCCAGCACGGTGTCCAGCAATTCGCCGACGAACAGGATGGCGGACGCGGTCTGGGCACGGCCGAGGTCGGCGGCCAGCAAGCGGGTCGACAGCTCCTTCTTGACGATCCGCATCCCGGCGTTGACCAGCGTCAGCGGAATGTTGATGCGGGCGTGGATCAGCCCGACCTGGTAATTCTGTTCCAGAACCGCCGCGATGGCCTCGTCGGTGGAGGCGGTGAAGAGGGCGCTGATCCAGCGCGCCAGCGAGGGGCGCAGCCGTTCCTGGACCAGCGTATGGCTGAGAAAGGTGTTGCTGTCCGGGCGGTCCAGCAGGATCGCGTAGAAGACCTTTGAAATCGCTTCGGCCTCGGCGAGCGCGATGGCCGTCACGCGCTCGCGCACGGCGGGTTCGGTGTCGGTCCACAGCGACGACAGCGTGGCGGCGAGGATCGCGGCTTTGCGGTCTTTCTGGCTGTCCATCGTCCCTGTTCCTTTGCGCAACCGTGCCCGACCCGTTCGAATTCTTAACGCCCGGAGACCGTCAGGCAAAGCGGCAATCGCTCGTTCGGTCGATCGGGTTCATTGGTGCATTAAGGTTAAACTTCCATTATGGTTTTCGCGCGAGATTGGCGGTGGCCGGTGGCGGTACCGTCTTACGTTGGGCAATGCCACCCGGACGGTCCGCCAGCGACCCCCTTTGGACGGCATGCGGAGAGTTGTTCACAGCCATGGCCAGCCGCAATCCGGTTCGCGACGCGAACCTGCCGCCCTCCGGAACGGGGCCCACCGGACTGGGGGAGCGGCTGTTCGAGATGCTGGGGTCGGTGCGCTTCCTGATGCGGGCGTCGGGCGTGGCCTTCATCGTCGTGGTCAACGCGATGATTTTCTATGGCGTCTGGCAGCGCCACGCCGAGGCCATTGAGGGGGCCGAGCGGTCGACCCGCAACCTCGCCCGCATCCTGGAGGAGCAGGCCGTCCGCACGGTGTTCAGCGTCGACCTGCTGCTGTCCGATCTGGTCACCGTCCTCGACACCCACCCGCAGGCGCGCACCGTGGCGGCGCCGTCGGTGAACGCCCTGTTGCGCAACCGACGCGACGCCATCGGTCCGATTTCCGGCCTGATCGTGGTCGACGAGCAGGGCCGCGTGCTGCACCATTCCGCCGACAGCAGCCCGCCGGCCTTCGACCTGACCAGCCGGCCCTATTTCGCGGCCCATCGGGACGAGGGCGCGTCGGACGGCGGGCTTCACGTCGGCGTGCCGATCCCCAGCATGGCCTTCCCCGGCACCTACGTCATTCCGATGAGCCGCCGCTGGTCCCACCCGGACGGCAGTTTCGCCGGGGTGGTCGTCGCCATGATCAACCCGTTGCGGCTGGGAGCCGGATTCGAGGGACTGCGGCTGGGGCTGGAGGGCACGGTCACCCTGGCGCTGGCCGACGGCACGGTGCTGATCCACCGCCCGTGGGACGAGGGCCGCCGACGCCTCGCCACGCTGGCCGACTGGCCGGAGGTCGACATCGCGCTGCGCACGCGGGACGCGGCGACGCTCGACACCGTGCTGCCCACCGATGGGCGCCCCAGCATCGCCAGCGTCCGCCGCGTCGCCGACTATCCCTTCACCGTCGCCGCCACCCTGCCGAAGGCCGAGGCGCTGGGCGAATGGAAGCGCGACAGCGCGGTGTGGATCGCCATGGGCCTCGCCATGTCGGTGGTGATCGCCCTGCTCACCTGGTACGTGGAGCGGCAGCAGTCCCGGCGGGAGCAGGACCAGAACCGGCTGGAGCGCGCCTCCCGCCGCATCCGCGGCATCCTGGACTCCATGGTGGACGCGGTGGTCACCATCGATTCCCACGGCGTCATCGAGACCTTCAACCCCGCGGCGGAACGCATGTTCGGCTACGCCGAGGCGGAGGTGGTGGGGCAGAGCGTCAACATCCTGCTGCCGGAGGGTTTCCGCGCCGGCCATGACCGTTCGATGGCCGGGTTCCGCCCGAACGCCGGGTCGCGCATCATCGGCAACGACCGCGAGGTCCTGGCGCTGCGCCGTGACGGCGGCACCTTTCCGATCAACCTGGCGGTCAGCGCGCTGCGGCTGGGCGGGCCGGACGGGGAGGGAGGGCCGGAGGAGAGCGGCGCCCTGCGGCGCGTCTTCGTCGGCGTCATCCGCGACATCACCAAGCGCCGGCAGCAGGAGGCCGAGATTCTCGCCTCCAAGAGCCAGGCGGAAATGGCCAACCGCGCCAAGTCCGAGTTCCTGGCCAACATGAGCCACGAGCTGCGCACGCCGCTGAACGCCATCATCGGCTTCTCGGAAATCCTCGACAGCGAGTTCTTCGGCAAGCTCAACGAGCGCCAGAAGTCCTGCGCCAAGGACATCCACGACAGCGGCAAGCACCTGCTGGACATCGTCAACGCCGTGCTCGACATGTCGAAGATCGAGGCGGGCCGCTACGAGCTGTCCGAAGAGGTGATCGACCCCTGCGAGGCGGTGGCCCAGTGCCTGACCATGGTCCGCGACCGTGCCGCCGACAGCGGGGTGGACCTGCGCAACGGCGTGTCCGGTGGCCTTCCCGCCGTCTGGGTGGACCGCCGCGCCTTCAAGCAGGTGCTGCTGAACCTGCTGTCCAACGCGGTGAAGTTCACGCCCGACGGCGGCAGCGTCACCCTGGCCGCCCACGTCGAGGAGGACGGTGCCCTGGCCCTGTCGGTCACCGACACCGGGATCGGCATCCCGAAGGACTTCATGGAGCATCTGTTCCAGCCCTTCCGGCAGGCCGACAACTCCGCCAGCCGCCAGTTCGAGGGCACCGGCCTGGGCTTGTCGATCTCCAAGAACTTCATGGAGCTGCATGGCGGTTCGCTGACTTGCGCCAGCACGCTCGGCGCCGGGACCGTCATGACCTTGCGCCTGCCCGCCGAGCGGGTGATGAAGCCGGAGGACACCGCCGCCCGGATCGCCGCCGCGCTGGTGTGATGCCTGTGAAAGCGGGCGCCCGGCTCCGGGACGGCAAAGAAAAAGGCGCCCCCACACAGTCTGGTGCGGCGCCTTTTTTGAGGTCCGGGGGCCGAAGCCCCCGGTGGCGGGTGCGGAGGACGGTGCCCCCGCATTCCCTTTGTCGGAATCTCAGACGTCCAGCAGCAGGCGCCGCGGGTCCTCGATGTTCTCCTTGATGCGGACGAGGAAGGTCACCGCCTCCTTGCCGTCGATGATGCGGTGGTCGTAGGACAGGGCCAGATACATCATCGGGCGGATCTCGATCTTCCCGTTCACGACGACCGGACGCTCCTGGGTCTTGTGCATGCCCAGGATGGCCGACTGCGGCGGGTTGATGATCGGGGTGGACATCAGCGAGCCGTAGACGCCGCCGTTGGAGATGGTGAAGGTGCCGCCGGTCAGCTCGTCCATCGACAGCTTGCCGTCGCGGCCCTTCTTGCCCAGCTCGCCGATCTTGCCCTCGATCTGGGCGAAGCCGAGCTTGTCGGCGTCGCGGACGATCGGAACCACCAGACCCTGCGGCGTGCCGACGGCGACGCCGATGTCGTAGTAGTTCTTGTAGACGAGGTCGGTGCCGTCGATCTCGGCGTTGACGGCCGGGATTTCCTTCAGCGCCTGGATCGCCGCCTTCACGAAGAAGGACATGAAGCCGAGGCGCACCTTGTGGCGCTTCTCGAAGAAGTCCTTGTACTCGTTGCGCAGCGCCATGACGTTGGTCATGTCCACCTCGTTGAAGGTGGTCAGCATGGCGGCGCTGTTCTGGGCCTCCTTCAGACGCTCGGCGATGCGCTGGCGCAGGCGGGTCATGCGGACCCGCTCCTCCTGCGCGGCGCGCGGGCGGTCGCCCGCGGTGCCGGCGGTCCACTGGTACTTCTGCGGGGCGGCGGCCGGAGCGGCGGCGGGGGCCGCGGCCGGCTTGGCGGCGTGGTCGATCACGTCGCCCTTGGTGATGCGCCCGTCCTTGCCCGTGCCGGCGATCTGCGCGGCGTCGAGGCCCTTCTCGGCGACCATCTTGCGGGCGGCCGGGCCGGCGTCGGCCAGGGCGGCGTTGCCCGCCGGAGCCGGGGCGGCGGCCGGGGCGGCGGCCGGAGCCGGCGCGGCGGCGGGAGCGGCGGCCTTGGCCGGGGCGGCCACGGCGGCGCCGGCCTCGCCCAGGACGCCCAGCAGGGCGCCGACGCCGACGTTGGCGCCGTCGGCGGCGACGATCTCCGCCAGCGTGCCGGCGGAGGGGGCGTTCACCTCAAGCGTGACCTTGTCGGTCTCCAGCTCGACCAGCGCCTCGTCGGCGGCGACCGCGTCGCCGACCTTCTTCAGCCAGCGGGCAACGGTCGCCTCGGAGACGGACTCGCCCAGGGTGGGGACCTTGATTTCGGTAGCCATAAGTTCCTCTCGTACTTTCTTGTTCTACGCCTGGGCGTCGAGTCAGCGGATGACGAGCGCGTCTTCCAGAAGCTTCGCCTGCTCCTGGTTGTGACGCTTGAGCAGGCCGGTGGCCGGCGACGCGGAGGCCGGACGGCCGACGTAGCTGGGGCGCGAGGCCTTGTGCTCGATCGAGGTGAGGGCGCCTTCCAGACGGCGGTCGACGAAGGCCCAGTAGCCCTGGTTCTCCGGCTCCTCCTGGCACCACACCACCTCGGCGTTCGGGTAGCGGGCGAACTCCTCGGTCAGCGCGGAGCGGGGGAACGGGTAGAGCTGCTCCAGCCGGACCAGCGCCACGTCCTTGATGCCGCGCGCGGTGCGCTCCTGCAGCAGGTCGTAATAGACCTTGCCGGTGCAGACGACGATGCGGCGGATCTGCTCGTTCGGCAGCAGGTCGGTCGCCGTCTCGCCGAGCACGCGGCGGAAGTTCGTGCCCTCGGCCAGCTCCGACAGGCTGGAGATGCACAGCTTGTGGCGCAGCAGCGACTTCGGCGTGAACAGCACCAGCGGCTTGCGGAAGGGCCGGCGCATCTGGCGGCGGAAGGCGTGGAACAGGTTCGCCGGGGTCGTCAGGTTGCAGATCTGCCAGTTGTCCTCGGCGGACATCTGCAGGAAGCGCTCCGGACGGGCCGACGAGTGCTCCGGACCCTGGCCCTCGTAGCCGTGCGGCAGCAGCAGCACGAGGCCGGACATGCGCAGCCACTTCGACTCGCCCGACGAGAGGAACTGGTCGATGATGGTCTGGGCGGTGTTGGCGAAGTCGCCGAACTGCGCCTCCCACAGGGTCAGGCTGTGTGGCTCGGCCAGCGAGTAGCCGTATTCGAAGCCGACCACGGCGGCCTCGGACAGCGGGCTGTCATGGACCTCGAACGGGCCCTGGTCGGGGCGCAGGTGGTTCAGCGGGATGTACTTGTTCTCGTTGTTCTGGTCATACATCACCGCGTGGCGGTGCGAGAAGGTGCCGCGGCCCGAGTCCTGGCCGGACAGGCGGACGCCGTTGCCCTCGACCAGCAGCGTGCCGTAGGCGAGCGCTTCCGCGGTCGCCCAGTCGATGCCCTCGCCGGTCTCCAGCGACTTCTTCTTGGCCTCGAGCTGGCGGGCGATCTTCGAGTTGATCGCGAAGTCCTTGGGATACTCGCAGAGCTTGTTGCCGACCTCGCGCAGCACGTCGATCGCCACGCCGGTGTTGCCCTTGCGCTCGTCGTCGGTCTTCGCGGCCTCCAGGCCCGACCACTTGCCTTCCAGCCAGTCGGCCTTGTTCGGCTTGAAGGAGTTGGCGGCCTCGAACTCACCCTCCAGCTTCTTCATGAAGTCCTGGATCATCTGATCGGACTCGGCCTGGGTGAGGACGTTCTCCTCGACGAGCTGCTTGCCGTACAGCTCCCGCGTGGTCCCGTGGGCGCGGATCTTCTTGTACATCAGCGGCTGGGTGAAGCCCGGCTCGTCGCCCTCGTTGTGGCCGTGGCGGCGGTAGCAGACCATGTCGATCACCACGTCCCGCTTGAACTTCTGGCGGAACTCGGCGGCGATGCGGCTGATGTGGACGACGGACTCGGGGTCGTCGCCGTTGACGTGGAAGATCGGCGCCTGGACCATCTTCGCCATGTCCGAGCAGTAGACGCCGGACCGCGAATAGGTCGGGTTCGTGGTGAAGCCGATCTGGTTGTTGATGATGAAGTGCACGGTGCCGCCGGTGCGGTAGCCGCGCAGCTCCGACAGGCCCAGCGTCTCGGCCACGATGCCCTGGCCGGCGAAGGCGGCGTCGCCGTGGATCAGCACGCCCATGACCTGCTCGCGGTCCAGGTCGTTGCGCTGCGCCTGCTTGGCGCGCACCTTGCCCAGCACGACCGGGTTCACCCATTCCAGGTGGGACGGGTTGGCGGTCAGCGACAGGTGGACGATGTTGCCGTTGAAGTCGCGGTCCGACGAGGTGCCGAGATGGTACTTCACGTCGCCGGAGCCCTGCACGTCCTGCGGGCTGGACGGGTTGCCCTGGAACTCCGAGAAGACGGCGGCGAAGGGCTTGCCCATGAAGTTGGTCAGCATGTTCAGGCGGCCGCGGTGGGCCATGCCGACGACGACCTCCTTGAGGCCGAGCTGGCCGCCGCGCTTCAGGACCTGCTCCAGCGCGGGGATCATCGACTCGCCGCCCTCAAGGCCGAAGCGCTTGGTGCCGGTGTACTTCAGCTGCAGGAACTTCTCGAAGCCCTCGGCGGCGATCAGCCGCTCGTAGATGGCGCGCTTGCCGTTCACCGTGAACTCGGTGTGGTTGCGGCCGCCCTCGATGCGCTCCTGGATCCAGGCCTTCTCTTCCGGGTCCTGGATGTGCATGAACTCGACGCCGATGTTCCCGCAGTAGGTCTTCTGCAGGATTTCCAGGATCTGGCGCAGCGACGCCGTTTCCAGCCCCAGCGAATAGTTCAGGAAGATCGGGCGGTCCATGTCGCCCGGGCCGAAGCCGTAGGTCGCCGGGTCCAGCTCCGGGTGCGGCTCGCGCTTCTCGAGACCCAGCGGGTCGAAATGCGCGTTCATGTGGCCGCGCACGCGGTAGACGCGGATGAGCATCAGCGCGCGGATGCTGTCGAGCGTCGCGGCGCGCAGCTGCTGGTGGCTGATGCCGCCATAGACCTGCTGGGCGTGGGCGACGAGGCCGTTGTTGCCGTTGGCGGCGGCCGGGACGCCGGCGCTTTCCAGCGAGGCGGCGACGGGGTCGAGCGCGCCGTTGGCGAGCGTGCCCTCCTCCAGGCTCCAGGACGGGCCGTTCAGCTCGTTCAGGACGGCGCGGGAGTCGTCGTCCAGCTCCCTGAAGAAGCCGTTCCAGCTCGAATCCACCGAGGAGGGGTCCTTCAGGAAGCGCGCGTACAACTCCGCGACATATTCGGCGTTCGAGCCGAACAGGAACGAGGTCTTCTCCAGATTAGCGGACATATGTTTGCCTCGGGCGTTTGCCCGGTTCCCTCAGAGAGTTTTTTTGCTTGTCGCGGGGCTCCGGACGGCCCCCGGATCTCCGGGCGGAGACAGGGGGCCGCCGGTCCTTCGGCAGTCGGCGGGAATATGGGTTCCCGCCGACCGCTTTATCAGCCCTTGAAGACCTTGAGCATGGTGGAACCCAGGCTCGCGGGGCTGTCGGC
>NZ_QLKQ01000096.1 GCF_003349955.1 Azospirillum brasilense | reverse complement strand
CGCCGGTGACCAGATGAGCGCCCCGGCTCCTACACCACGCCTCGGGACACGACCCTCTGAAGCACAACGTCAATAGTCTCGTCAGACAGGACCTAACCCTCTCTCCGGAGGGGAGAGGGGACTTCAAATGCAATCGCCGGGGCCCTGCCCCCCTTGCCTATTGCCTGCGCAAAGCGGCCGGTCTATATGCGTCACGTCTCACTCAATGAGACGCTGAAACCGCCAGGGCAGGCGAACCTTGAAAACGCGCAGCACACCGACTCCCGACGCCACCACCACCGACGACGCGGCCAAGCCGAAGGCCGCCGCCACCGACCGGACCTTCGCCATCCTGGAGCTGGTCGCGTCGGCCTCCGGTCCGCTGGCCGTCAAGACCATCGGAGCGACGCTCGGCCTGCCCAAGCCGACCGCCCACCGCCTCGTCAACAGCCTGATCGAGAAGGGGCTTCTGGCGCGGGATCTGGAAACGCGCGACGTCATCATCGGCGTCGAGGCGGCGCGGCTGGCGGTCGGCATCCTGCGGGCCTCGCTGTCCCGCGCGCCGGTCCGCTCCGTTCTGCGCGCGGTCAGCGCCGAGCTTGGGGAGACCTGCAACGTCGGCGTCCTCGACGGCGGCGACGTCGTCTATCTCGACCGTGTCGAGGTCGAGCACTGGCCCCTACGGCTCCAGTTCGGCGTGGGATCGCGCGTGCCGATGCACTGCACGGCCATGGGCAAGCTGTTCCTCGCCACCCTGCCGGACGCCATGCGCAGCCGCCTTCTGGCCTCCGGCCCCTTCTCCGCCCAGACCGCCCACACCCTCACCGATCCGGACGCGCTGGCCGCCGAGTTGCAGCGCATCGCCGCGCGCGGCTACGCGCTCGACGACGAGGAGTATGTGGTGGGCGTGTTCTGCGTGGCGGTGCCGATCCTGTCCTCCACGGGCCGGACGGTGGCGGCCATCGCCGTGCAGGCGCCGAAGGTCCGGCTCTCCCACGACCGTGTCGAGCAGGTCCTGCCCGTCCTGCGCCGCGGCGCCGAGGCCCTGTCCGCACAGTTCGGATAACCTCCCTACCCCCATCGTTCTTCAAAACCGGACGTTTCATCGCTCGAGCCGCGGGATGCGGGCGGGGCATGCCCCCGTATGCATGGATAATTGGGTACACGAACTTTTTGGGCTTGCGCGACCCAAGGTCCTGTGAGTTAATGATACAAATCGTATCGCTGAATGAGACTAACAGGCCGCGCGATACGCTTCCAGTCACGGGGAGGAACGATGACGCGGAAGATCGCCCTGGGCTCCGCTCCGTTGCGGGAGCCCCGCGAACCGACCATTGATGATGCCGCCGACGGCAACGCCACCGACGGCAACGCCACCGACCGCCGGCCCCTCGCCGACCGTGTCCTGGCGGTGCTGGACGTGGTGGCCGCGGCGGGGCAGCCGATGGCCGTCAAGGACATCGCCGAGAAGCTGGCCCTGCCGAAGCCGACCGCGCACCGGCTGATCGCCATGCTGGAGGAGCGCGGCTTCCTCGCCCGCCCGATCGACGGCCGGCTGGTGACCGTCGGCCCGAAGCTGCGCACCCTGGCGCTCAACACGCTGCGCAGCTCCCTGGGCCAGGCGCCGTCGCACGCCCGGCTGCGGGCGCTCAGCCTGGAGCTGGGGGAGACCTGCAACATCGGCGTGCTGGAGGGTGGCGACGTCGTCTATCTCGACCGCGTCGAGGTGGAAAATTGGCCGCTGCGGCTGGAATTCGGCGTCGGGTCGCGGGTGCCGCTGCACTGCACGGCGATGGGCAAGCTGTTCCTCGCCTTCCTGCCGGAGCTGCCGCGGCGGCGCCTGCTGGATTGCCTGCCGCTGCCCCGGATGGCGGCGGCCACGCTGTGCGACCCGGCGCTGTTCCGCGCGGAATTGGACAGCATCGCCGCCTGCGGCCACTCCTTCGACGACGAGGAGTACATGCCGGGCGTCTTCTGCGCGGCGGTGCCGATCCGCGACGGCGCGGGACGGATGATCGCCGCCCTGGCCGTGCAGGCGCCGAAGGTCCGGCTGTCGCGGGAGTCGGTGGCCGAGCGCCTGCCGGTCCTGCACCGCGCCGCAAGCGACATGGCCCGCGCGCTGGGCCTCGACGCCGCCCCGGCCGAGCCGGCCCTCTCACCTTAAGGAAGACGGACGCCATGGCAAGGACGCTTGAGACGACCGCCGCCGGATGCCCGACCCGGCTGATGGCGCGCAGCGCCGCCCTGGAGCCGGTTCCCACGGCGGTGGTCGCCGCGGGATCACCGGTCGCGCTGGAAAGCGCGCGGCGCGCCACCGCCCTCGGCCTCATCGAGCCGGTGCTGGTCGGCGATCCCGCGGCCATCGCCGACAGCGCCCGCCGCATCGGCTGGACGCTCCACGGCGCCTGCGTGGTTCCGGCGCGCGACGACGCAGCGGCGGCGCGGATCGCGGTGGCGCTCGCCCGCTCCGGCGACGTCGGCGCGCTGATGAAGGGGCACATCCACACCGACACGCTGATGCTCGCGGCCCTCGACCCAAAGAACGGGTTGCGCACCGGGCGCCGCTTCACCCACGCCTTCCACATGACGCTGCCCGGTTCAGGGCGCGAGCTGGTCATCACCGACGCGGCGATCAACGTGGCGCCGTCCCTGACGACCCAACTGGACATCATCCGCAACGCCGTGGAGCTGTGGCGGCTGGTCGGCGGCAACGACCCGCGCGTGGCCCTGCTGTCCTGCACCGAGGAGGTGACCGAACGGGTGCCCTCCAGCATGGACGCCGACCGGCTGACCCGCCTGTGCCAGCAGGAGGTGCCGGGTGCTACGGTGTTCGGCCCGCTGGCGCTCGACCTCGCGGTGTCCGCCGAGGCGGCGCGGATCAAGAACCTGACCCACCCCTGCGCCGGGGCCGCCGACATCCTGGTGGTGCCGAACATCGAGACCGGCAACGCCCTGTTCAAGGCGCTGGTGCATTTCCTGGACGCGGTCGCCGCGGGCATCGTGCTGGGCGCTGCGGTGCCGATCGTCCTCACCTCGCGCGCCGACCCGCCGGCGGCCCGCATCGCCGCCGCCGCCATCGCCCAGATCGTCGCCGGGCGCCGCCGCTCCGCCACGCCGGGCGCGCCCTACCCCACCACCGCAGCCAAGGGAGGCGCCGCACCCGGCCTGCACGCCTGACGGCCCGAACGACGAACCCCGCCAAAAAAACAAACCCTGGGAGGGAATGCAAATGCTCCGCAACGCCTTGACGCTCACCGCGGCGGTGGCCGCGCTGCTGTCACCCGTCCTGTCATCCGGCCCCGCGCGCGCCGACGATTACCCGTCGCGCCCCATCGAGGTCATCGCGACCTTCGGGGCCGGCGGCGGCGCCGACCTGATGGCGCGCCAGTTCGCCCGCCTCGCCGAACCGCACCTCCGCGTCGCCATGCCCGTCGTCAACGTGTCCGGCGCGTCGGGCAACGCCGGCCTGACGCGGGTCCTGACCAACCCGGCCGACGGCTACACGGTCGGCACGCTGATCGCCCTGTCCGTCTCCTCCTGGGCGTCGGGCCTGGGAACGGCGAAGCCGGACAATTTCGTCTATGTGGCGATGATGCAGAACTCGCCGTCGATGCTCTACGTCTCGAAGAACAGCCCCTTCAAGACCTATGAGGAGTTCGCCGACCACGCCAAGGCCAATCCGGGCAAGCTGCGCGTCGCCACCTCCGGCTACGGCACGCAGGACGACATCACGCTGAAGTATCTCGGGACCCAGGGCGTGCCGGTGACCAACGTCCCCTTCGCCCGCCCGTCGGAACGCTACGCCTCGCCGATCGGCGGCCACACCGACGCGATCTACGAGGAGCCCGGCGACGTCGCCCAGTTCCTGAAGTCCGGCGACCTGCGGCCCATCGTCGTGTTCGACAAGCAGCGCCACCCCTCCTTCCCCAACGTGCCCGCCTCGGCGGAGCTGGGTCTGGACATCGGCGACCTGCCGAACTTCCGCACGCTGGCGGTGCCCGCCAGCACGCCGCCCGAGCGCGTGCAGAAGCTGCACGAGGCCGCCGCCAAGGTGCTGGCGAGCCCGGAATGGAAGACCTTCTGCGCCGACACCTACACCTGCGTCGACACGCTGGTGACGCCGGACCAGGCCAAGGAGGAGGTCAAGGCCTTCTATGAAACCGTGAAGGGCTATCTGGACCGCTTCGCGACGAAGACCGTCGGCCAGACACCGGGCTGAGTCCGGTCCCGACCCCGCCCCACCCGTTTCATCGCTCTTCAGGGAGGGAACCGTGACTCCCCTGTCCCACGGTCTTCGCCGGCTGGCGACGCCCGCGGCCCTGCTCCTCGGGTCGCTTCTTCTCTCGCAACACATCGTGCGCGACAGCACCATGATCGCCGGCCTGCCCGACCCGGTGGGGCCGACGGGATGGCCCCGGCTGATGCTGGGCGCGGTCGGGCTGTGCGCTGTGATCTGGATCGCCAAGGAACTCCTGGCGCTTCGCCGCGCGGTCCACCAGCAAAAGCCGGTCGACGAGGAGTACGAAGGCTACGCCAATGGCCGGGCCATGATCGGGCTGGGGCTGGTGATCCTGTACGGCATCGCCCTGCCGCAGCTCGGCTTTCCGGTCGCCACCCTCGCCTTCGTCGCGCTGTGGTGCGTCATCGGCGGCATCCGGCGTCCGCTGACGCTGGCGCTGGTCACCGGGATCGGCTGCGTCGTGCTGCTCTACGTCTTCGTCCTGCTCGCCCAGATGCCGCTGAACCGCGGCCACGGCGTCTTCGACGACTTCACCGTCGCGCTCTACCGCCTGCTCGGCATCTACTGAGCCGGCCACCGGAAGGATCGTCCCATGGATATCCTCGCCAATCTGGCCGGTGGCTTCGCCGGCGCCCTCGACCCGTACAACTTCGTCCTCCTCGTGTCGGGCCTGATGATCGGGGTGGTGGCCGGCGCGCTGCCAGGCATCTCCTTCGTCAACGCCATGGCCATCGCCCTGCCCTTCACCTACCTGCTGCCGCCGGTCACGGCGATGTCCTTCCTCGGCGGCATCTATGTGGGTGGCGTGTTCGGCGGCTCGATCTCTTCGATCCTCATCAACATCCCCGGCACGCCGGCCTCGCTGCCGAGCTGCTGGGACGGCTACCCGATGACGCGCAAGGGCCTGTCCTCGCGGGCGCTGAGCATCGCCATCACCGCGTCCGCCTTCGGCGGGCTGGCCAGCGCGTTGCTGCTGACCTTCGGCGCCCCGCCCTTCGCCAGCTTCGCGCTGAAGTTCGACCAGCCGGAGTTCTTCGCGGCCACCATCCTCGGCCTCGTCAGCGTCATCGCCATCGCCAAGGACGCCCCGCTGATGAGCGCGGTCTCGATGTTCCTCGGCCTGCTGATCGGGACGGTCGGCGTCGATCCGATGTACGGCATGCCCCGCCTGACGCTGGGCGTTCCCGACCTGGAGAGCGGCATCAACTTCACCGTCGTGATGATCGGCCTGTTCGCCATCGGCGAGGTGGTGGACCTGATCTGCAAGCGGGCCGGCGGCGCGCGCTCCATCGCCACGAAGCCCGGCAAGCAGATCGGCCTGTCCGACCTGTGGCGGATCAAGTCCTCCATCCTGCGCGGCACCGGCCTCGGTTGCACCATCGGCGTCATCCCCGGCGCCGGGGCCACGGTGGGATCGGTCATCGCCTACAGCGTGGAGAAGCAGGCGTCGGGCAAGGGCGACCGCTTCGGCACCGGCGTCGAGGAGGGGCTGGCGGCCCCGGAGGCGGCCAAGAACGCCACCACCGGCACCGCGATGATCCCGCTGCTGACCTTGGGCATCCCCGGCAGCGCCGCCACGGCGATCATGCTGGCCGCCATGCTGATCCACGGGCTGAACCCCGGCCCGCTTCTCTTCACCTCGAACGCCACGCTGGTCTACACGATCTTCGCCAGCATGCTGATCGCCAACCTGCTGATGATCGTCGCGGCGATGGGCGTGGCGCGGGTCTTCTCGACGCTGATGCGCGTGCCGCCGGCCATCCTCGGCGCCTTCATCATCGTGCTGAGCGTCGTCGGCGCCTACGGCGTGCGCAACAACCTGTTCGACGTCTATGTCTGCCTCGCCTTCGGCATCGCCGGCTACGTCATGAAGCGCACCGGCTTCCCGCCCGCCCCGCTGGTGGTCGGCGTGATCCTGGGGCCGCTGTGCGAGCGCTACTTCCTCACCTCGCTCGCCAACTACGACGGCAACATGACGGTCTTCTTCACCCGCCCGATCAGCGGCACGATCCTGGCCCTCGCCGCCGCCTTCCTCGTCTGGTCGATGTGGCCGTCGGGCAAGCCGCTGCTCCGCCGGCCGCCGAAGGACCCGGCCCAGGGCGACCCGGCCCACAGTGACCCGGCCAACCGCAACCCGCCCCGCAAGGAGCCGCCACAGCGGGTGCTCAAAGCCTGACCGTCCGAACCAACGAACGAACCTTCAGGGAGAGAGACAAGCAACCATGGACAACATCATGCTCGACCGAACGCCAGCCAGCGCCGACCAGGAGGCCGTCGCCGCCCTCGTCGCCCGCGCCCGCGCCGCCCAGCGCGCCTTCGCCGACGCGACGCAGGAGCAGGTGGACGACGCCGTCGCCGCCCTCGCCTGGGCCATCTACGAGCCGGGCCGCGCCCGCGCTCTGGCGGAGCTGGCGGTGGCCGACACCGGTCTCGGCAACGTCACGGACAAGATCGTCAAGAACCAGCGCAAGACCTTCGGCACGCTGCGCGACCTGATGCGGGTGCGCACCGTCGGCGTGATCGAGGAGGACACCGCCAAGGGCATCGTCAAGATCGCCAAACCGCTGGGCGTCGTCGGCGCCGTCACCCCCTCCACCAACCCGGCGGCGACGCCGGTCAACAAGGCGATGATGGCCGTCAAGGGCCGCAACGCCATCATCATCGCCCCCTCCCCCATGGGCTCCGCCGCCACCGGCCGCACGGTCGAGCTGATGCGGGCCGAGCTGGCGCGCATCGGCGCGCCGGAGGATCTGGTGCAGATGATCCCCACCCCCATCACCAAGGGCCTGACGCAAGCGCTGATGGAGGCGGTCGACCTCGTCGTCGTCACCGGCTCGCAGGACAACGTGCGCCGCGCCTATTCCAGCGGCACACCGGCCATCGGCGTCGGGGCCGGGAACGTCCCGGTCATCGTGGACGAGAGCGCCGATCTGGCCGAGGCGGCGCGCAAGATCTGCGCCTCCAAGACCTTCGACAACGCCACCTCCTGCTCGTCGGAGAACGCGCTCGTCGTCCTCGACTCCGTCTACGACGCGACCATCGCGGCGCTGGCGGAGGCCGGCGGCTATCTCTGCACCGCGGAGGAGCGGGAGCGCGTTCAGGCCCGCCTATGGGAGAACGGCAAGCTGAACCGCAAGCTGATCGCCAAGGACGCCGCCATCCTGGCCGAGGCGTTCGAGCTGGCGCCCAAGGCGCGCGAGGCCCGCTTCTTCCTGGTGGAGGAGACCGGCGTCGGCAAGGCGCACCCCTTCTCCGGCGAGAAGCTGTCGTTGGCGCTGGCCGTCTACCGGGTGCCGGACTTCGACGCGGCGGTCGATCAGGTCCGCCGAATCCTCGACCACCAGGGGCGCGGCCATTCCTGCGGCATCCACACGCGGGACGAGGCGCACGCGAAGCGGCTGGCCGACGAGTTGGACGTGGTGCGCGTGCTGGTTAACTTCGCTCACACCTTCGGCAACGGCGGGGGCTTCGACAGCGGGCTGAACTTCACCCTCTCCATGGGCTGCGGGAGCTGGCAGAAGAACTCCATCTCCGAGAACCTGAGCTGGAAGCACTTCGTCAACATCACCCACCTCGTCCGCCCGATCCCGGAGGACAAGCCGAGCGAAGAGGCCCTGTTCGGCCCCTTCTGGTCCCGCCACGGACGCTGACGGAGGCGACGATGAACTTCGAGGAACATGCCGGAAAATCCGTGCTCTCCCGCGCCGGAGTGAGCGTCCCGCAGGGCCGCCTCTGCGCCAGCGCGCAGGAGGCCGAAGCCGCCGCCCGCGCCATTGGGCCGGTGGTGGTCAAGGCGCAGGTGCCCACGGGCAAGCGCGGCAAGTCGGGCGGCGTCAAGCTGGCCGCCACGCCGGAGGCGGCCGCAGCATCCGCGCAGGCCATCCTGGGCATGGAGATCGGCGGCTTCCCGGTCGCCCGCGTGCTGGTCGAGGAGCAGGCGGCCATCGCCCGCGAATTCTACGCCGCGGTGCTGAACGACCCGGCCAGCCGCAGCCCGCTCGTGCTGTTCTCCACCGAGGGCGGCATGGACATCGAGGAGGTCGCGGCAACCCGCCCCGAATCCCTGCGCCGCATGGCGGTGGACATCCGCAAGGGCTTCGGCCCGGCGGACGCGCGCCGCCTGCTGCTGGGGCTGGACCTCGGCGAGGCCGCGGTGCCGGTGGCGGCGATGCTGGTCGATCTCTACCGCGTCTACCGCCAGCACGACGCCGAGCTGCTGGAGATCAACCCGCTGGCCTTGCTCGCCGACGGCCGCGTCGTGCCGCTGGACTGCAAGCTGACGGTGGACGATGCCGCCCTCTACCGGCAGACCGACATCGCCGGGCTGGGCGCAAAGGAACCGCTGTCGGCGCTGGAGGAGCGCGGGCGGGCGCTCGACCTCAAATACATCGAGCTGGAGGGCAACGTCGGCGTCCTGGCGAACGGCGCCGGGCTGACCATGACGACCATGGACGTGGTCAGCCACGCCGGCGGGCGTCCGTCCAACTTCCTGGAGATCGGCGGCGAAGCCTACACCAAGGGGACGGAGGCGCTGGACCTCGTGCTGTCCAACCCCGGCGTCAAAAGCCTCGTCGTCAATTTCTGCGGCGCCTTCGCCCGCACCGACGTGATGGCGGGCGGGGTGATCCAGGCCTGGAAGACGCTGAACCCCACCATCCCCGTCTTCTTCTCCATCCACGGCACCGGCGAGGACGAAGCCGTGCGCATGGTGCGGGAGGAGCTGGGGATCGAACCCTACGACCGGATGGAAGACGCCATCTCGGCAGCCGTGGAGGCCGCGCGATGATCGTACGCAAGAGCGACCGGGTCCTGGTGCAGGGCATCACCGGCAAGCAGGGCACCTTCTGGACCGAACAGATGCAGGCCTACGGCACCAGCGTGGTCGGCGGCGTGAACCCCAAGAAGGCCGGGCAGAACCATTGCGGCGTGCCCATCTTCGCCACCGCGAAGGAGGCGATGGCGAACGGCGGCTTCGACGTGTCGGTGATGTTCATCCCGCCCGCCGCCGCCAGGGCCGCCGCCATCGACGCCATCGAGGCGGGGGCGAAGATCGTCGTCTGCCTGACCGAGCACATCCCGTCGCACGACGTGATGGAGATGCACGCCGCGGCGGCGGAGCACGGCACCCGCATCATCGGGCCGAACACCGCCGGCATCGTCACGCCGGGCGAGGGCTTCGTCGGCATCATGCCGGCCTTCAACCCGCGCGTCTTCCAGCCGGGCCGGGTCGGCGTCATCTCGCGCAGCGGCAGCCTGGGCACGCTGGTCTGCCTGAACCTCGTGCGCGGCGGCCATGGGCAGTCGGCCTTCCTCGGCATCGGCGGCGACCCGATGATCGGCACGACGACCAAGGACGCGCTGGCCGCCCTGATCGACGATCCGGGCACCGACGCCATCGCGCTCGTCGGCGAGATCGGCGGCAGCATGGAGGAGGAGGCGGCGGAGCTGGTGGCGAAGACGGACAAACCCGTCGTCTCCTTCATCGCCGGCCGTGCCTCCCCGCCGGGCAAGAAGATGGGCCACGCCGGGGCCATCGTGACCGGCGACCGCGGCAGCTACGCCTCCAAGCGCGGCGCGCTGGAACGCGCCGGGGCGGTCGTGGTGGACGTGCCCGGCGACCTGCCGGCGGCCCTCGACGCGCTGATGGCCGAGGCCGCGAAACGGTCGGGTGCGCAGCGGCTCGCAGACTGACCGCACAGCCACCTTTTTGAAGAACGGTACGGCGGCACCGCCCCCTCTCCCGGCCCTCCGCCGGGAGAGAACGGGGGAGGCATTCCGGAAGGGAACGGATCAGGATGGCGAAGATCGACGACGTCGGCGGCCAGCGTGCGCGCGGGTTCGCCTTCACCCAGGGCTTCCAGCGAAGGAGCGGGCCGGCGGCGCCCGAGGACGCGCGCGGCTGGCTCGACCGCTACCAGTCGCCGCGCGAGGAACTGAACCCCTCGCCGACCGTCTCCGATACGGTCAAATACACCACCTGCTACATGTGCGCCTGCCGCTGCGGCATCAAAGTGCACATCAAGGACGGCCAGCTCCGCTTCATCGAGGGGAACAAGGACCATCCGGTGAACCACGGCGTGATCTGCGCCAAGGGGTCCGCCGGCATCATGACCCAGAACTCCCCGGCCAAGCTGCGCAAGCCCCTGCTGCGCACCGGGGAGCGCGGCACCGGCGAATTCCGCGAGATCGAGTGGGACGAGGCGCTGACCATCCTGACCGAGCGCCTGTCCAAGATCCGCGACAGCGACCCCAGCAAGCTCGCCTTCTTCACCGGGCGCGACCAGAGCCAGTCGCTGACCGGCTTCTGGGCGGCGCAGTTCGGCACGCCCAACTTCGCGGCACACGGCGGTTTCTGCTCCGTCAACATGGCCGCGGCGGGCATGTACACGCTGGGCGGCAGCTTCTGGGAGTTCGGGGAGCCGGACTGGGACCACACCCGCTACCTGCTGCTGTTCGGCGTCGCCGAGGACCATGACAGCAACCCGATCAAGATCGGCCTGTCGAAGATGAAGGCGCGCGGCGCCAAGATCGTCTCTGTCAACCCGATCAAGACCGGCTATTCCGCCATCGCCGACGAATGGGTCGGCATCCGTCCGGGCAGCGACGGTCTGTTCGTCTTCGCCCTGATCCACGAGCTTCTGCGCGCCGACCGCATCGACGCCGAGTATCTGGTCCGCTACACCAACGCCCCTTGGCTGGTCATCCAGGACCCCGGCGCTCCCGACGACGGCCTGTTCGCCCGCGACGCCGACGGCGCCCCGCTGGCCTGGGACGCGGTGGAGCAGCGCGCCGTTCCCGCCACGCAGGCCGGCATCCGCCCGGCGCTGGTCGGCGCCGTCACCCTGCCGGACGGGCGGCGGGCCGTGCCCTCCTTCCATCTGCTGGCCGAGCGCTACCTCGACCCGCAACACGCCCCGGAGGCGGTGGCCGAGCGCTGCGGCGTTCCCGCCGACACCATCCGCCGCATCGCCGCCGAGATGGCCCACCTCGCCTTCCAGGAGACGCTGACCATCGAGCAGCCCTGGACCGACTGGGCCGGGCGGCGGCACGAGCGGATGGTCGGGCGGCCCATCGCCATGCACGCCATGCGTGGCATCTCCGCCCATTCCAACGGCTTCCACACCTGCCGGGCCATCCACATCCTGCAAATCCTGCTGGGCACCATCGACGTGCCGGGCGGCTGGCGCTACAAGTCGCCCTACCCCCGCCCCGCCCCGCCGGGCCCCAAGCCCGCCGGCAAGCGCGGCGAGACCGGCCCCGGCAAGGCCATCCATGGGATGCCGCTCGGCTACCCCATGGGGCCGGAGGACCTGCTGGTCGGCGAGGACGGGGAGCCGTTGCGCATCGACAAGGCCTTCAGCTGGGACGCGCCGCTGTCGGTGCACGGGCTGATGCACATGGTGGTCGCCAACGCCTGGGAAGGCGACCCGTACCGCGTCGACACGCTGTTCATGTACATGGCCAACATGGCCTGGAACTCGTCGATGAACACGTCCGAGACGATGCGGATGCTGTCCGACAAGGACCCCGACACCGGCGAGCACCGCATCCCCTTCATCGTCTATTGCGACGCCTACGCCTCGGAGATGGTGGCCTACGCCGATCTCGTGCTGGCCGACACCACCTATCTGGAGCGGTGGGACTGCATCTCCCTGCTCGACCGCCCGATCGGCAGCGCGCACGGCCCCGGCGATTCCATCCGCCAGCCGGTGCTGACCCCCGACCGCGACGTGCGGCCCTTCCAGGACGTGCTGATCGAGCTGGGCGCCCGGCTCGGCCTGCCCGCCTTCGTGCGGGAGGACGGCAGCCCGCGCTACCCCGGCGGCTATCCCGACTACATGACCAACCACGAGCGCAAGCCCGGCATCGGCCCGCTGGCCGGCTGGCGCGGCGCCGACGGGAAGGAGGCCGGCAAGGGCGCGCCCAACCCGGACCAGCTCGACCGCTACGTCCGCAACGGCTGCTTCTGGCACTTCGAGCTGCCGCCGGAGCAGCACTATTTCAAGCACGCCAACCAGGCCTATCTGGAGACCGCCACCCGCATGGGCTTCCTCGACAAGCCGGAGCCGGTGATCCTCCAGCTCTACGTCGAGCCGCTCCAGAAATTCCGCCTCGCCGCGCGCGGGCACGGCGCGGTGGTGCCGCCCGCCGACAAGCGGCAAAGGGTGGAGACCTACTTCGACCCCCTGCCCTTCTGGTACCCGCCGCTGGAGGAGGAGGGGCTGGACGAAGGCGCCTTCCCGCTGCACGCCGTCACCCAGCGCCCGATGCCCATGTACCATTCCTGGGGATCGCAGAACGCCTGGCTGCGGCAGATCCTGGCGCGCAACAGCCTCTACATCGCGCGCTCCACCGCGGAGCAACTTGGGCTCGCCGACGGGGACTGGGCCTGGGTGACCAGCCCGACCGGGCGCATCCGGGTGCCGGTCCGTCTGATGGATGGGGTGGAGGCCGGGACGGTGTGGACCTGGAACGCCATCGGCAAGCGCTCCGGCGCCTGGAACCTGTCCACCGACGCACCGGAAGGGACCAAGGGCTTCCTGCTCAACCACCTGATCTCGGAGCTGCTGCCGGAGCGCAACGGCTACCGCCATTCCAACGCCGACCCGGTGACCGGACAGGCCGCCTGGTACGACCTGCGCGTCCGCGTAGAGAAGGCCCCGCCGAAGGAGCGGGCCGAGACGATGCCGCGCTTCCCCGCCCAGGCCATGCCGCCAGGGGTCGAGCCGCCGCCCGCCATTCTGCGCACCGGCGCCGTCTTCCGGCCCACATCTCGGGGAGTACGGTCATGACGAGCCTTCCCAACCGCGAACCCGGCGCCTCCCGGCTGGGGCTGGTCATCGACCTCGACACCTGCGTCGGCTGCCACGCCTGCGCGGTGGCTTGCAAGCAGTGGAACGACGGCGGCCACATGGCGCCGCTGACCGACACCGACGCCTACGGTTCCGGTCCGGACGGGGTATGGTTCAACCGCATCCACAGCTTCGAGGCCGGGACCGAACAGGGCGGCTGCGGGTCGCGCACGACCAACTTCCCGCGCTCCTGCCTGCATTGCGAACAGCCGGCCTGCGTGACCGTCTGCCCGACCGGCGCCTCCTACAAGCGGGCCGAGGACGGCATCGTGCTGGTCAACGAGGATCTGTGCATCGGCTGCAAGCTGTGCTCCTGGGCCTGCCCCTACGGCGCGCGGGAGTTCGACCAGGACGTCGGCGTGATGAAGAAATGCACGCTGTGCATCGACCGCATCCACAACGAGACGCTGGCGGAATCGGAGCGGGTGCCGGCCTGCGTCATGGTCTGCCCGACCTCCGCCCGTCATTTCGGCGACCTCGCCGATCCGTCCTCCGCCGTCTCCAAGCTGGTGGCGGAGCGCGGCGGCTACGACCTGATGCCGGAGCTGGGTTACGAGCCGACCAACAAGTATCTGCCGCCCCGGCCCCGCCCCGCCCTGGCGCTCGACGAGCGCGTCACCAGGGACAGCGCCAACGACGATCTGCCGCTCCACGGCCTGCTGAAATGGGCCGACCGCATCCTGGCGCGCTGAGGGAGGGTTTCCATGCATCCGGCCTTCTCCATCATCTTCTTCACCAGCGCCGCGGGCGCCGGCTACGGCCTGCTCGCCCTGCTCGGCCTGCTGGCCCCCTTCGGCCTGCTGCCGGCGAGCCCGCTGTTCGGCCTCGCCGCCCTCGCCCTCGCCCTGGGGCTGGTGGTGGCCGGGCTGCTGTCCTCGCTGGCCCATCTCGGCCGTCCGGAGCGGGCGTGGCGGGCGCTGTCGCAATGGCGCAGCTCCTGGCTGTCGCGCGAAGGCGTTGCGGCGGTCGCCACCTTTCTGCCGGCGGGCGTCTTCGCCATCGCGTGGCTCTTTCTGGGGGGCGGTGTGGCGGGCGTCGCCGGCTGGATCACCGCGGCGATGGCGGCGGTCACCGTCTATTGCACGGCGATGATCTACGCCTCGCTGAAGCCGATCCGCCAGTGGGCCAACCCGTGGGTGCCGCGCACATATCTGGCGCTGTCGCTGATGACCGGAGCGCTGCTGCTGAACGCGCTGCTCGGCGTGGTCGGTCAGGCGTCGGCTTGGTCCTCCCTGCTGGCTCTGGCTTCGGTGGCGCTGGCCTGGGCGGCCAAGGAGGGGCACTGGCGGCACTGCGCCACCGCCCGCGCCGTCAGCACGGCGGAGACGGCGACCGGGCTGGGTCACATCGGGCGGGTCCGCCTGCTCGACGCCCCGCACAGCGAGGACAACTACCTGCTCAAGGAAATGGGTTTCCGCGTCGGGCGCCGCCACGCCGTCCGCCTGCGCCTCATCACCCGCCTCGCCGCCTTCGCCCTGCCGGCGGCGCTGAGCCTCGGCGCTCTGGTCGTCGGCCCCGGCGCCCTCTCCGGCACGCTGGCGCTGCTGGCCGCCGCCGCCGCCGCCCTGGGGGTGATCGCCGAGCGCTGGCTCTTCTTCGCCGAGGCGAAGCACACCGTGACCCTCTTCTACGGCGCCGGGGAAGCCTGAGCCCGCCGCCTCGACCACCCGCCACAGGAAAGGAACAGAGATGCCGCAAGACCACACCGATCACGGCTCCGCCCTGGCCTTCCTGATGACCCGTGCCAAGGCGATGGACGCCCGGAGCCTCTACATCTGCGGCTCGCCCTCCTGCCCCCGCGTGGGCTTCCGCTCCGGCTCCGGCGTCGTCTACGAGCCGCTGTCCGCCGGCCTCGCCGGACGCCTGATCGACCGCTTCGCGGTGGACGGCCACGGTCTCAGCCAAGGGCTGCTCGTCTGGAGCGGGCGCCATTACCGCTGGTTCAGCATGCCGATGCCGGAGGGGGACGACGGCTACGCCCCCCTGATCGCCGTGCACCGGCCGGCCATTTGTCCCGGCCCCGGCGAGCGGGCCATGCCGCGCGTGATCGCCGGCTGACCGCCGCCCCGCCCTACCCCCCCAATCCATGCAACGAGGATGCGCACCATGAAAATGACCACCGAGGAAGCGTTCGTGAAGGTCCTTCAGATGCACGGCATCCGGCACGCCTTCGGGATCATCGGTTCGGCCATGATGCCGGTCTCCGACCTCTTCCCCAAGGCCGGCATCCGGTTCTGGGACTGCGCGCACGAGACCAACGCCGCGCTGATCTGCGACGGCTACAGCCGCGTCACCGGCGAGATGGCCATGGCCATCGCCCAGAACGGCCCCGGCGTGACCGGCTTCATCACCTCCATCAAGACGGCCTACTGGAACCACACGCCGATGCTGCTGGTGACGCCGCAGGCCGCCAACAAGACCATCGGCCAGGGCGGTTTCCAGGAGGTCGAGCAGATGGCCATGTTCAAGGACATGGTCTGCTACCAGGAGGAGGTGCGCGACCCCAGCCGCATGGCCGAGGTGCTGAACCGCGTCATCGAAAAGGCGTGGCGTGGCTGCGCTCCGGCGCAGATCAACGTGCCGCGCGATTTCTGGACCCAGGTCATCGACGTCGAGCTGCCGCAGATCGTCCGGCTGGAACGCCCGGCCGGCGGGCGGCAGGCCATCGCCGAGGCGGCCCGCCTGCTGTCGGAGGCGAAATTCCCGGTCATCCTGAACGGCGCCGGGGTGGTGATCGGCGGGGCCATTCCGGACAGCATCGCGCTGGCGGAACGGCTGGACGCGCCGGTCTGCTGCGGCTACCAGCACAACGACGCCTTCCCCGGCAGCCACCCGCTGTCGGTCGGGCCGCTCGGCTACAATGGGTCCAAGGCGGCGATGGAGCTGATCGCCAAGGCCGACGTCGTGCTGGCGCTCGGCACGCGGCTCAACCCCTTCTCCACCCTGCCCGGCTACGGCATCGACTACTGGCCGAAGGGCGCGCGGATCATCCAGGTGGACATCAACCCCGACCGCATCGGCCTGACCAAGAAGGTCTCGGTCGGCATCTGCGGCGACGCCCGCCAAGTCGCGCAGCAGATCCTGGCGCAACTCGCCCCCGGCGCCGGGGACACGGGCCGGCTGGAGCGCCGCGCCTTGATCCACCAGACCAAGTCGGCGTGGCTTCAGCTCCTGTCCTCGCTCGACCACGAGGAGGACGATCCCGGAACGAGCTGGAACGCCGAGGCGCGCGAGCGTGAGTCCGACCGCATGTCGCCCCGTCAGGCGTGGCGGGCGATCCAGGCCGCTCTGCCCGCCGACGCCATCCTCTCCACCGACATCGGCAACAACTGCGCCATCGGCAACGCCTACCCCACCTTCGAGGAGGGGCGGAAGTATCTGGCGCCGGGCATGTTCGGCCCCTGCGGCTACGGCTTCCCGTCCATCGTCGGTGCGAAGATCGGCAGCCCCAACACGCCGGTGGTCGGCTTCGCCGGTGACGGCGCCTTCGGCATCTCGATGAACGAGATGTCCTCCATCGGGCGCGAGGGATGGCCCGCGGTCACCATGGTGATCTTCCGGAACTTCCAGTGGGGCGCGGAGAAGCGCAACACGACGCTGTGGTACGACAACAACTTCGTCGGCACGGAGCTGAACCCCAAGCTCAGCTACGCCAAGGTGGCCGAGGGTTGCGGCCTGAAGGGCGTCACCGCGCGCACCCAGGAGGAGGTGACCGCCGCCCTGCGCCAAGCCATCGAGGACCAGGGCCGTGGCATCACCACCTTCGTCGAAGTGATCCTGAACCAGGAGCTGGGCGAGCCCTTCCGCCGCGACGCCATGAAGAAGCCGGTGGCGATCGCCGGCATCGCCCCGTCGGACATGCGCCCGCAGCAGGCCGTCTAAGGCGAGGCGCCGCGCCGTCCGCGCGGCGTTTTTTTGAGATGAGTTGCAGGGGCTTTTCCCCCACCCTGACCCTCCCCCGCTTCGCAGGGGAGGGAATTTTTTTGCCCCCTCCCCTGCGCAGCGGGGGAGGGTTGGAGTGGGGGCAAGACTGTCCAAAATTGATGCCGTAGCGCATTTCACGTTTCGACTTCGAAAGCCCTTATAGGTTGTTAATTTTTGAAAATGCCACAACCTAAAGACGCTTTCGATTTCGAAAGCGGTCACTCCCCCAGCAGATCGTCGATGCGCATCCGCAGGTCCCGCAGCAGCTCCCGGTGCTCCTTCTGCATCGCGGTGCTGACCGCGTCGATGGCCTTCAGCTCCTTTTCGATGCGGTTGATCGAGCGGCCGAGCACGCGCATCGGCTCCACCGAGCCCGGGGCCTTGGACGCCCGCGCCGCGCGCACCGACTGCACCGTCAGCCCGCCGGTGCGCGCCGACTGCCACAGCCGCCTCACCTCCCCTTCATCGCCGACGAAGGCCAGCTCGACCAGGGCCGAGCGGGACACCGCGTCGGGGTTCTCCCGGTACTCGCGGAGGATGTCGGTGGGCAGGTCCAGCACCTTCAGCCGCTTCGACACCTCGGCCTCCGAGCAGCCGAGCACCGCGGCGACCTCCGCCTGGGCGTAGCCGTGGCTGTCGATGAGCTGGGTCAGGCCGCGGGCCAGATCGATGGCGTCCAGGTCCACGCGCTGGACGTTCTCGATCAGCGCGATCTCCTCCGCCTTGCCCTTGGTGATGATGGCGGCGATGGTCGGGCGGCCGAGCATCTGGTGGGCGCGCAGGCGGCGCTCGCCGGCCACGAGGCGGTAGACGCCCTTCTCCGCCGTCTCCTGCACCAGCACCGGCTGCTGCAGCCCGTGCCGCTCGATGGAGGCGGCGAGCGAGGCGAGCGCGGTCTCGTCGAAGACGGTGCGCGGCTGGTTGGGGTCGGTGCGGATGGCGGCGACGTCGGCCTCGATCAGCCGGGGCAGGGCGCCGGTCAGCCCGAACAGCCGGTCGGTCTCCAGGGCGGGGGCGGTGTTCTTCGCTTGCAGCACCGTGGCGGCGGTTTGGCGGGTCAGCTTCTTAGGCGGCATCGGACGACTCCCGGATGCGTCCGGTGGCCTTCAGAAGGGCACCGGCGATGGCGGCGTAGCTTTCCACGCCCGGCGCGCCGATGTCGGCGTCCAGCGTGATGACGTTGGCTCCGGCGGCCTGCGCGTAGATCGTCGCGCGCGGCACCGGCGGGAAGACCCGGTAATCCTCGCCCCACAGCCGGCCGATGTCCTCCAGCGAGGAGCGGTCCTGGGTCTGGCGGGGATTGAGCATGGTCGGCAGCACGCCGAGAATCCGCAGGTTCGGGTTCAGCCGCCGCTGGATCTTCGTCACGGTGTCGAGGAAGGCGTTCACGCCCAGGATGGCGTGCGGCTCCGCTTGACAGGGGATCAGCACATAGTCCGCCGCGGTCAGCGCGTTGATGGTGACCGCCCCCAGGTTCGGCGCGCAGTCGATCAGGATGAAATCATAGTCGCCCCGCACCGCGTCCAGCATCTCCGCCATGGCGGTCTGCGCGTTGGTCAGGTTGCCGGGCAGCTCGGTGTCGGCGCTGGCGAGCGCGATGCTCGACGGCACGACGTCCAGCCCTTCCACACTGGTCGGGCGGATGACGTCGGCCAGCTTCGCCTTGCCCATCAGCGCGTGGTAGAGCACCCTGCCCTGCTCCGTCAGCGCCACCACGTCGGTCTGCGGCACGCCGACATGGACCGTGGCGTTGCCCTGCGGATCGGCATCCACCAGCAGCACGCGGTTGCCCGACCGGGCCAGCATGAAGGCGACGTTGATCGAAGTCGCCGTCTTGGCGGTGCCGCCCTTTTGCAGACCGATGGCGATGGTCGTGCCGGCGCGCGGCGCCTCGGTCGCCGGCTGTTCCAGCGACAGCAGCAGCAACCGGCCCAGCACGTCGCGGGGCAGGGGCTCGCGCCCCGTCTCCCACTTGCTGAGCCGCTGCTTGTCGTAGCGGCGGCCGGTCAGTTCGTTCACGAACGCGGCCATCTGCGTCTGGGTGAGGCCGCGCCTCTCGCGCAGCAGCTTCAAATCGTCGCCGGTCATTGCCCCCTCGTCGCCCCATTGTGCCGGAGTCGTCTGGGAAGCTATCAAGTCGTCCCAACCCCTGCAATGGGTGTCTACCCGCGATCCGGAGCAGCCGGCACTGGCGGAGCACGGCCTCTCCGGTGCATAACTGAGGCATGCGGGGCCGGCGGCGGCACCCGGGTTGTGGGGTTGCGCGAATGGCGGCGAACTGGTCGGTGCGGCAACTGGTGTGTCAGGCGCATGGCTGCGAACTGGCCGTGTCGTGGCGGACCGATGGACGCTGGACCTGGACCGTGTCGGTGGCCGGGGAGCGCATCGCCGTCGGAAGCGCCCACTCGCAGGAAGGCGCCCAGGACGCCGCCACCAACGCGGCGGAACGCCATGCCCGCGCCGACGGCATCATTCAGTTGACGATGTTCTGAACGCCGAAGCACGGATTTCCATTCAATCAGCGCCGAATTGGGCGTATTGCGCCGCAGTGTAACCGTCGATACGGGCGTAGCCCATACAATCCCCAGAAAAAGCGCTTAGCCACAGAGAATAATCCAGTGGGATTTTGCGCGAACCCATCAGGGTTTGTGTGATTTTCCCGTGCGTCTCCTATTGTTTGTGGACGATCGCAAAGACCGTAGGCCGCGCGTGAATTGTCTAAAACTTTCCGCGGAGCTTCGACCTTCGACGATGCGACGGCTCTGGCCTCCGGCCAGGGAAGCGGGACGGGCGAGGTTCCATGTCCGCCCCGATTGCGCCCATTCGACCAACCACGCGAGAGGCTCGACGTGACTTCGCTGGGGAAACGCCAGATTCACACCGACGCATTTGGGGGCGATTGCCTGGACGCTTCACCGGCTGTCGAAATCGACCGTATGGACCGCGGCGGCTGGTACACCGTCATGAACGGATTCGACGACGCCAACATCTTCCAGACCTGGGATTTCGGGCGCATCGCCCATTCCGGCCGCGACCTCAGCCACATCGTGCTGCGCCGGAATGGTCAGCCGGTCGCCGCGGCGCAGCTTCTCGTCCGCCGGGTGCCGGGCATCGGCGGCATCGCGCTGGTCATGTGGGGACCGCTGTGGCGCCCCAAGGGCCGCCCGGCCGATCCGGCCGACTTTCTGGCGATCATGGAGGCGATGAAGGCCGAGTACAGCGTCCGGCGCGGGCTGTTCCTGCGCGCCCTGCCACGCGTCGAGGACGGGGCAGGGGAGGGCGCCCGCGCGCTGTCCGCCATGGAGGCGCTGGGGATGCGGCACAGCGACGCCAAGGCCCCCTACCGCACCTTCATCATGGACCTGACCCGCGACGAGGCGACGATCCACAAGGACCTGTCCCGCCACTGGCGGCGCGGCCTCGCCAAGGCCGAGGGGGCCGGGCTGGAGATCGTCGAGGGCTCCGCGCCGGAGATTCTCGACGCCATCGACGACCTGTTCATCCAGACGCAGCGCCGTAAGGGCTTCCGCGCCTTCGACAGCCGCACCCTGACGAAGGTCCACCGCGCCCTGCCCGACGGCATGAAGATGCACGCCGTGATGGCCTCCCACAACGGCGAGCCGGTGGCCGGCGTGGTGGTGTCGCTGCTCGGCGACACGGCGCTGATGCAGAATTCCGCCACCGCGGAGGCCGGACTGCCGCTGAACGCCGCCTTCCTCGTCCATTGGAAGGCGATGCAGTGGGTGAAGGCCAACGGCGGGAAGCGCTACGACCTGCACGGCGTCAACGCCCAGGCCAACCCCGGCGTCCATCTGTTCAAGCGCGGCTTCGCCGGCAAGGGGGAGGAGGAGCGGGTCTTCATCGGCACCTTCGAGGCGCCCGGCCCGATGCTCAGCCGGCTTCTCGTCGAAGGCGGCCAGACGGTGCGCACGCTGGCCGCGACCTGCACCGCGCAGGCGAGCCAGATGATGGCGATGGCGATGAACAAGGGGCCGGCCGAGCGCGCCGACGCCACCACCCCGTCCAACCCGGCGTAAGTCCCGAAAATGCGAAACGCCCGGTCCATGGTCTGGACCGGGCGTCGCGTTTGCGCGTCAATGGCCGGGCGTTGCTGCGGCGGAGCGTCACTGGGTGCGTGCGATCACCGGCACGCCGTCGAGATCCTTGGGAAGATCGTCGGGGATGCCCGACGCGAAATTGACCGCGATGGCGTAGTCGTCGGACAGCTTCGTGACTTCGGCGCGGGTCATACCGGGGAACCCGCTGAGGATCGCCAGATAACGGTCACGGGCGGCTTCGGCAGCCTCTTTCGGCACGGGCATACTGACCTCCCTTTCGTCATAGGATGCCATAATCATTTATGGATTGTTGGCCCCATAAACAATACCCCGATGCGACCGTTTTCCGCAACGCCTCCGCTCAGAGCAGCCGGGCAAGCCCATGCAGGTCGCCGACCACCGTCACGTCGGGCGGGAATGGGTTCGGCAGCCCCTCCGACACCACACCGACGAAGCCCGTGCCGGCCTTGCGGGCGGCCTCCAGTTCGGTCAGGGAATCACCGATGGCGAGCGACCGCGCCGGGTCGTGGCCGCCCTCGGCGACGATGCGCGCGAAGACCTCCGCCTTCACGTTGGGGGAGCCGGTGATGCTGCGGAAATGCCGCTCCAGCCCCTTGGCGCGCACCGTGCCCATCAGCACCTCGTGCGGCGTGCCCGAGACGAGGTGGCAGGGCGTGCCGTCCAGCCGGTCCAGCGCCGTCTCCGCACCGGCGATCAGCGCGCAGTCGGGAACGCGCGGATCGACGATCTCGGCGTAGCGGCGGGCCAGATCGTCGATCTCCGCCGGGCCGGGGTCGCGCCCGAACATCTCCCGCTCCAGGATCGCCAGCATCTTGAAACGGCTGAGGCCGCCGTTGCGCCAGATCGTCTGGCGCATCCGCTCCTCCGTCTCCGCATCGTCGATGCCGTAGAGGATGGCGAAGCCGCCGTTCTTGGTGGGCACGGAGTCGATGATGACGCCGTCGAAATCGAAGATCACGACCTCCGGGTCCAGCCGGTCGGGTGTCTGAAGCATTGCGCCGTCTCGCATCGTTGTGGTGGCCCCGCGCGGAACAGGGGCGGGTGCCGGAAAAGGCGTCGGGGGATCGTACAGGAAATCCCCCGCACCTCAACGGTATGGGCGGGAAAAACGGCCTTTTGGAAAAGCTGTCCCACAGTGTGGCGCAGGCCACAGCGGGGATGGGCGGCGGGGCGTAGGGTCTGGTCATCGGACAGGCCGGGGCCAGACGCAGACGG
>NZ_QLKQ01000095.1 GCF_003349955.1 Azospirillum brasilense | reverse complement strand
CCCCTGCGCAGCGGGTGAGGGAGGGGCCCGCGAAGCGGGAGGGTGGGGGCAATGCGCCCGTCTGCTGAAACAAGCCCGCAGCGTCGGCCGCGGCCCGGTCGCCGACACCATCGTCCAGCTCGTCGACACCGGCCTGCGCGACGGCTTCGACGCCGGCTCAACCGCCGAGATCGCCGCCTTTGCCCGCTTCCTCCTGGATTCCAAGCACGGCGCCAAGAAAGGCATCGCCCTGTTCCTGGAGAAGAAGTCGCCGCCCCTGCCCGCCCGTCCGCGGCGCGACAGCCGCGACGGCGTGCTGCCCATCGGCAGTCCTTTCTTCCCCGGCGCCACCCCCCTTCCCCGCTGGCAGCTCGCCCAGGCCGCCGTCCGCGACCTGGAAACCGGCGCCGCCGCCCACGGCGACCCGGCGCGGGCCGAAACCGAGGTCGTCATCCCCGTCCCCGAGCCCGGCCCCAACCAGGCGTTGGTCTACGTCCTCGCCTCCGAGGTCAATTACAACGATGTCTGGGCGCTGACCGGCATTCCGATCTCGCTGTTCGACGAGCATGACGAGGACGTGCACGTCACCGGCTCCGGCGGCGTCGGCATGGTCGTGCGGATGGGCGAGGCGTTGCAGGCGCAGGGGCGGCTGGCGGTCGGCGATCTGGTCGCCGTCTATTCCGGCGTCTCCGACCTGCTGGATCCGGAGGCCGGGGCCGACCCCATGTTCACCGACTTCCACATCCAGGGCTACCAGTCGCCGGACGGCAGCCACCAGCAGTTCATGCTGGCCGACGGGCCGCAGCTCTTCCCCCTGCCGCCCGGCCTCGCGCTGGAGGAGGCGGGCAGCTACATGCTCGCCGCCGGCACCGGCTACCGCGCGCTGTTCACCGCCCTCGACGTGCAGCCCGGCAAGCGCCTGCTGGTTGAGGGTGCGGCGGGCGGGACCGGCGCCTGGACGGTGGAACTGGCGCTGGCCCGGCGCATGAAGGTGACCGGCATGGTGTCGTCGGAACGCCGCGCCGCCGCCATCCGCGCCCGCGGGGCGGCGGCGGTGGACCGCTCCGTCGCCGAGGCCGCCTTCACCCGCATCCCCGCTGATCCTGACCAGTGGGCAGCGTGGGAGCGCGCGGGTCAGCCCTACCTCGACGCGCTGCGCGCCGCCAACGGCGGCAACCTCGTGGACTACGCGGTCAGCCACGCCGGCGAGACGACCTTCCCGCGCACCTTCCAATCGCTGGCCGAGGGCGGCGCGCTGACCTTCTTCGGCGCGTCCAGCGGCTACCACATGACCTTCCTCGGCAAGCCCGGTTCCGCAGAACCCGCCGAGATGCTGCGCCGCGCCCGCCTGCGCCCCAGCGAGGCCGTGCTGGTCTTCTACGGCGCCGGAGCGGTGGGGCTGCGCGACGACATGGCGCTGTCGGCCATCGAGGCGGCGCGCGAGTCCGGCGCCCGCGTCTGCGTCGTCACCGACCGGGATTCCGAACGCGACTTCGTGCTGTCGCTCGGCTATGGCGAGGCGCTGGCCGGCGCCGTGTCGCTGGCCGAGATCAAACGCCGCGTGCCGCATTTCGACTGGCCCGACACCATGCCGGACCTCCCCGACCCGCAGCGCGAGACCGCCGCCTTCAAGGAGGCGGTTCGCCTGTTCACCGAGGACACCTTCAAGCCGCTGGGCCAGGCGGTGGGCCGCATCCTGCGCGCCGCCGACAACCCGCGCGGCATGCCGGACGTGGTGGTGGAGCGGGCGCGGCGCGACACGCTGGCCGTCTCGACCATGCTCGTGAAACCACACACGGGCCGCGTCGTCTATTGCGGTGATATGAGTGGTCGCCGCTACAGCTTCTACGCGCCGCAGGTGTGGATGCGCCAGCGCCGCATCCTGATGCCATCCGCGTCCATCGTCGGTACGCATCTTTCGAACGCTGCGGAAATCGCAGGGCTGAACCGCGTCATTGCGTCGGGGGCGGTCCGTGTGCCAACGACATACCTCGGTAACTGGGACGAGCTGCCCACGCTCCATCAGGCCATGTGGGAGAACCGCCTGCCGGAAGCGACCGGCGGCGCCGCCAAGGCCGTCGTGAATCACGCGCTGCCGGAAGCGGGCCTGACCTCGCGCGACGAACTGCTGATCGCCTGGGCGGGGTCGGCAACAGGAAAGGGACAATGAGGCTTATCATCAAGGACCTTTGCCACCGCTACGACGACCTCGTCGTGCTGGACGGCATCGACCTGACGGTGCAGGAGGGGGAGGTTCTGGCCGTCATCGGCCCGTCGGGCTGCGGCAAGTCCACCCTGCTCGGCATCGCCGGCGGCATCGTGGCGCCCAGTTCCGGCAGCATCGCGGTGGCGGGCGAGGTGCCGGACGGCTGCCTGAACCCGATCACCTTCATCTTCCAGGACTTCGCCCTGCTGCCCTGGCGCAGCGTCGAGGACAACCTGTCGCTCGTCCTCGAACATCACCCGCTGTCGGCGGCGGAGCGGCGGGAGCGCATCGAATCCGGCCTGCGCCGCATGGGTCTGTGGGATTTCCGCAAGGCGCTGCCCAAGCAGTTGTCGGGCGGCATGCGCCAGCGCGTCGGCATCGCCCGCGCGCTGGCCGTGCGCCCGGCCATGCTGCTGCTGGACGAGCCGCTGTCGGCGCTCGACGCCCAGACGCGCGAACTGCTGATGGAGGATTTCCTGTCGCTCTGGCAGCGCGAACGGACGACCGCCCTCTACGTCACCCACAATCTGGATGAGGCGTTGCGGCTGGCCGACCGGGTCGTCGTGCTCAGCCGCCGTCCCGGCCGCCTGCGCGAGATCGTCACCATCGAGGAGCCGCGCGACCAGCGGCTGGAGCCCTCCGCCCAGGCCCATCTGGCGGAGGTGCGCGACCGGCTGTGGCACCTGATCCGCGCCGAGGCCCAACTGGCCGACCGGGAGATCGCCGATGCCTGACACCAGTCTCCCCATGACCGACCGCTCCGCCGCGCCGTCGCAACCCGTCCGCTTCCGCGGCGGCGGCTTCACGGTCAAGGGGCACCGCTGGGCGGCGCTGCTCGCCTTCCTGGTCCTGATCGCGGTGTGGGAGTCCACCAACCGCTTCGGCCTCGTCAGCGAGCTGTTCCTGCCGCCGCCGAGCGCCGTCGCCTCGGCGCTGGCCGCCATGGCGCAGGACGGGTCGCTGTGGCAGCACCTGAAGGCGTCGCTGATGCGCATCGGCGTCGGCTGGGTCATGGGCACGGTGGCGGGCATGGCCGTCGGCTTCGCCATGGGCATCGGGTCGGTGGCGCGGGCGGTCGGCGTGCCGCTGGTCTCGGCTTTCTTCCCGATCCCGAAGATCGCGCTGCTGCCGCTGTTCATCCTGTGGTTCGGCATCGGCGAGCCGTCGAAGTTCGCCACCATCGGCTTCGGCGTCTTCTTCCCGACTGTGATCGCCACCTACAGCGCCATCGATTCGGTGCCGCGCAACCTGATCCGCATGGCGCAGAGCTTCGGCCTGCCCTGGGCGTCGATCCTGCGCAAGATCGTGCTTCCCGGCGCCCTGCCCGGCATCCTCGCCGGCTTCCGCATCACCGCCTCCATCGCGCTGATCCTGGTGGTCGCGGCGGAGATGATCGGGGCGGAATACGGCATCGGCGCCTTCGTCCTGACCGCCGGCAACCTGATGCTGACCGACCAGCTCCTGGCCGGCGTGCTGGTTCTGTCGCTGCTCGGCCTGAGCATCGGGACCGTGCTGTCCATCCTGGAACGCCGCCTGCTGAAATGGCGGTGAGAAAAATGAACATCGAGAAAGGGAGACTGAGAATGACTGTCGTGCGTTGGGGCCGCCGGGCGGTTCTGGGTGTGATGGGCGCTGCGGCCCTGGCGCTGGCCGGTACGCCCGCCGCCGAGGCGCAAGGTCTGGAGAAGACCTCCATCGGCGTGCTGGCGCTGGCCTCCTCCGGCCCGATCTTCATCGCCAAGTCGAAGGGCTATTTCGAGAAGGAAGGGCTGGACGTCGATCTGAAGATGTTCACCTCGGCCCAGCAGGTGCCGGTGGCCGTGGCCTCGGGCGACGTGGATTTCGGTGTCACCGGCCTGACGGCGGGCTTCTACAACCTGGCATCCAAGGGTGCCGTCACCATGATCGCGGCGCAGAGCCGCGACGAGCCGGGCTTCCAGCTCAGCGCCTATGTGGCGACCAAGGCGGCGCACGACGCCGGGCTGACCAAGCCGGCCGACCTCAAGGGCAAGCGCATCGCCATCACCACGGTCGGCTCGACCTTCCATTACATGGTCGGCCTGCTCGGCCAGAAGCACGGCTTCACGGTCAAGGACGTGACCATGGTGGCGATGCAGGACGTGCCGAAGATGGTCGCCGCCTTCAAGGGCGGTCAGGTGGACGCGGTGATCGCCCCGGTGACGGTGGCCCGCCAGCTCGCCGCCGAAGGCTCCGGCACCATCCTGGGCTGGGTCGGCGACGAGACGCCGTGGCAGCTCGGCGCCCTCTTCACCAGCCCGAAGACCGTCGCCCAGCGCCGCCCGCTGGCCGAGAAGTTCGTCAGCGCCTATCTGACCGGGCTGGCCGAATACCACGCCGCCTTCAACGCCAAGGACGCGTCGGGCGCCGTGGTGAAGGGTCCCGGCTACGACGAGCTTCTGGCGATCATCGCCGAGGCGACCAAGCAGAAGCCCGAGGTCGTCGCCGCCGGCCTGCCCTATGTCGAGCCGAAGGGCAAGCTGCTGGTCGACGACATCGTCAACCAGGTGAAGTTCTGGCAGTCCGAAGGCCAGGTGGACAAGGCGCTGGACGCCAAGTCCGTTATGGACCTGACCTTCGTGAAGTGAGCATAGGTTTTACCGCTTGCCCGGCCCGTAGACCTTCGGCTGGGAGAAGTTGATGTGGTCGAGAAGCTCCTGCGTCGGACAGCCGTCCACCGGGAGCTTCGCGGCCTTCTGGTAGGCGCGGATGGCGGAGCGGGTGTTGGGACCGATCTTCCCGTCGATCACGCCGGGACGGAAGCCCTGCTCGGTCAGGGTCTTCTGGATGCCTTCCACATAGGCGAAGTACATGTCCGGCGTCATGCTGTCGGTCGGACAGGCGGCGTAGGCCGGGGTCGCAAAGGCCGTGGCGGCCAGAAAGGCGGCGAACAGGCTGCGGTTCATAGTCTCTCTCCGTTTCTTGTTGCGGAGATCAACAACGCAGAGGCTGCGTTTCTTCCCAAGGGATAAAAATAGGGGGGTACTTGCCCCCTCCCCGGCCCTCCCCCGCTTCGCAGGGGAGGGAGGATCAAGTCCCCTCCCCTGCGACAGCGGGGGAGGGTTAGGGAGGGGGCAAGCGCAACCTCACGCGGCCGCGTCGTCGCTCTGCCCCTTCAGGCGCGCGGCCAGTGCCGCTTCCAGGAACATGTCCAGGTCACCGTCCAGCACCGCCTGGCTCTGCGAGGTCTCCACCTCAGTCCGCAGGTCCTTCACCATCTGGTAGGGGTGTAGGACGTAGGAGCGGATCTGGTGCCCCCAGCCGATGTCGCTCTTGGTCGCCTCGAGCGCGGCGGCGGCGTCCTCGCGGATCTTCAGCTCCCGCTCGTACAGGCGGGCGCGCAGCATGTCCCACGCCTTGGCGCGGTTCTTGTGCTGCGAGCGCTCCTGCTGGCAGGCCACCACGATGCCGGTGGGCAAGTGGGTGATGCGGATCGCCGAGTCCGTCTTGTTGACGTGCTGGCCACCGGCGCCCGACGCCCGGAAGGTGTCGATGCGGCAGTCCTTCTCGTTGATCTCGATGTTGATCTTGTCGTCGATCACCGGAGACACCGAGACGGCGGCGAAGCTGGTCTGGCGGCGCGCCTGGCTGTCGAACGGGCTGATGCGCACCAGACGGTGCACGCCGGCCTCGGTCTTCAGCCAGCCATAGGCGTTGTGGCCGCTGATCTGCGCGGTGGCGGACTTGATGCCGGCCTCTTCGCCGGGGCTCTCTTCCAGCCACTGCGTCTTGTAGCCGTGCTGCTCCGCCCAGCGCAGGTACATGCGCATCAGCATCAGCGCCCAGTCCTGGGCCTCCGTGCCGCCGGCGCCGGCGTTCACCTCGATGAAGCAGTCGTTGGCGTCCGCCTCGCCCGAGAGCAGGCTCTCGATCTGGAGCTTCGCGGCGCGGTCGCGCAGCGCGTAGAGCTGGGCCTCGGCATCGGCGACCACGGTCGCGTCGCCCTCGGCCTCGCCCATCTCGATCAGTTCCAGGCTGTCGGACAGGTCGCGCTCAAGGGCGCGGTAGCCGTTCACCGAGGTTTCGAGCTGGGTGCGCTCGCGCATGATGGTCTGCGCGCGGGACGGGTCGTCCCACAGCTTGGGGTCTTCGGCGTGGGCGTTCAGTTCGTCGAGACGACGCAGCGCGTTATCCCAGTCAAAGATGCCTCCTCAGCAGCGCCAGCGATTCTCTAATCTCGCCGGCGGCCGCTTCGATCTCGGCCCGCATCGCAGTGCCTCCTCGTCAGCCAGAGTTGAACCAGTGTCTTGGCCCTTATGTAGCGGGTTGGGAGCGGCGTTGCACCCTCTTATTCCACAGCCTCGGCGGCTTCCGCGACGCTGGACCAGACCGCAACGGTAACCCGCCGGAGCACCGCACCATCACAGGGACAGCTGGGCAACCCACTCGGATGAAACCGTTTTTGCGCCGCAAAACCACTTTCGCGGCGCGAATAAGTGGCAGCCCCCCATGATAGCGTCACCGACGTTCGTGCCCGTCGTCCGGCGGGCGCGGGCTATCGGCGCCCCCGTTTCCCCAACAACAAAAGCGTGGCCCCCCGATGAACTTCACCAGCCTGGGGTTCCTGCTGTTCATCACGGCCTTCACGGCGGGCTTCATGATGCTCGCCCGGACGCGGCTGTTCACGCCGCTCCTGCTGGTGTCCAGCTACCTGTTCTATGGCTTCTGGGATTACCGCTTCTGCCTGCTGCTCGCCGGCACGACGCTGCTCGACTTCTATTGCGGGCTGCGCATCGCCGACGCGCCGAACCGGGCCACCGCCCGCATCTTCATGCAGTTCAGCCTCGCCACCAATCTGGCGATCCTGTTCTTTTTCAAATATTTCAACTTCTTCATCGACAGCGCGCAGGTGGCGCTGGCCTCGCTCGGCCTCGACGTCGGGCACCGCACGCTGTCCATCATCCTGCCCGTCGGCATTTCCTTCTACACCTTCCAGAATCTCAGCTACACGCTGGACCTCTATCTCGGCCATCTGGAGAAGCCGGAGCGGTCGCTGCTGCGCTACGCGACCTTCGTCGCCTTCTTCCCGCAGCTGGTCGCCGGGCCGATCGTCCGGGCGCGCGATCTGCTGCCCCAGATCCAAAACGGCCCCCGCCATGACGTCAGCTTCGCCTTCCGCTTCGCCGGGCTGGAGAAGATCATCTGGGGCTATTTCCTCAAGCTCGGTCTGGCCGACAACGCCGCCGCCGTGGTCGACGCGCGCTTCGCCCAGCCGGAGTTCTTCAACGCGCTGAACCACGTCATCGGTCTGATCTGCTTCTCGCTCCAGATCTACGGCGACTTCGCCGGCTACTCGCTGATCGCCATCGGTCTGGCGCAGATCTTCGGCTACACGCTCTGCCAGAACTTCGCCCGCCCCTACTTCGCCACGGGCATGAAGGACTTCTGGCGGCGCTGGCACATCTCGCTGTCCACCTGGTTCCGCGACTATGTCTACATCCCGATGGGCGGCGGACGCACCCACTGGCTGCGCATCCGCAACCTGACCATCGTGATGCTGGTGTCCGGCCTATGGCACGGCGCCGCCTGGACCTTCGTCCTGTGGGGCGCCCTGCACGCCACCCTGATGGCGGCGGAGGACGGCCTGCGCTGGCTGGCCAAGCGCAGCCCGCTGCGGCTGAGCGGCGCGCCGCTGATGGCCAGCAAGCTGCTGACGGTCGGTCTGGTCTTCCTTCTCATCACCCTGACCTGGCTGCCCTTCCGCGCCGACGACATGCACACGGTGCGGACCATCCTGGGCATCATCGCCGAAGGCGATTTCAGCCTGCCGCGCGGCATGCAGCAGATGAGCTATCTGGTCCGCGTCGCCCTGTTCGGCCTCGTCGTGCTGATGATCGACGCGATGATCGAGTTCGGGGCCGGGCGCCGCTACGCCGGGGTCAACGTCGTGGTCCGCTCCGCCGGCTGCGCCACGCTGATCCTGATGCTCCTGCTCTTCGGCAACTTCGCCAACCGATCCTTCATCTATTTCCAGTTCTGAGGGAGCCCGAACCATGATCCGCCTTTTGGCCGTCGTCGGACTGATCCTGGGCATGGTGGTCGCCATGGACCGCGCGGTGGCGTCCTGGATGGGCGACACGCTCCTCCAGTCGTCGGACCGCTTCATGACCGTCTACCGCAACGGGCCGCCCGCCGACGTGGTGATCCTGGGCAACTCCCGCGCCGACAACCACTTCCCGGTGGAGGAGGTGCAGGCGCTGACCTGCGGGCGGGTGCTGAACCTGGGCATGGGCGGCGCTCCCACCACGGTGGGCGACCTGCTGTGGGAGGATTATCTGGACCGGCACGGCGCCCCCCGCCTGCTGCTGGTCGAGCCGACGAGCGTGGTCGACGATCCCAGGGCGCTCGCCGACCTGCCGCTGCTGGCCTACTACTCGGAGCGGGTGGACGGCTTCATCCGGCAGGTCGACGCCACCATGTGGGCCTCCAACAAGCTGTTCAACACGCTGATCTTCAACAACAACCAGACGATCCGGCTGGCCTTCGACGGGCTGCACCCGACCGGCGACCGGACGCTGAGCGGCACCATGTCGCCCTTCCTCAAGGCCCAGCTCGAAAAGGCCCCGGCGGAGCGGATGGAGGGCTTCCAGCCGAACTGGGACGCGCTGGACCGCATCATCGGCACGGCGCGCGAGAAGGGCACGCGGGTTGCCGTGGTCATCACGCCCTTCTTCCCCGGCTACATCGCGAAGGTGACCAACTTCGACGCCTTCTTCGAGGACCTGAAGGCCCGCCTGCCGCCCGACGTGCCGGTCATCGACACCCGCCGCGAGGTCGAGGACGAGGCCCATTTCGTGGACGCCCTGCACATCAACCAGGAGGGGGTCCGCGTGATGCTGGCGCGGATGGAGGACCGGCTGCGCCCGATCGCCGACTGCCCCGCCGACACGGCCCCCGCCGACGCCATCGCCCAGCTCCGCCCGGACACCCACACCGCCGCGCGGCCCTGAGCCTCCGCCCAAAAGAAAAGCCCCGCCTCCCGAACCGGGACGCGGGGCTTTCTTCTTTTCAGAACGGGCCCGTCAGTAGAGGCCGCCGGTTCCCACCGTCGCCGCCGAGGGAGGAGCCGCCGGAGCGCCCCAGCCGCCCGGCTGCTGGGCCGCCGGATCGCCGCCGGGCACCCCGCCGGTCCAGCCGCCGTCCGCGCCGTGGGCCGACCCGTCCAGCACCATCTGCGGCTGATCGGGGTTCGGCTCGGTGCCGGGGATGAAGGCCTCCCAGATCGCCTTGCGCTCGCCGGGCTGGGCGAGGCGGCCGTTCTCCGGGTTGACGCGGACGAGGCGCAGGCCGCGCGGCACGCGGAACGGCGTCGCCGGCTGGTCCTTCAGCGCCACCTCCATCACGTCCTTGAACACCGGCACCGCCGCCGAGCCGCCGGTCTCGCGGGCGCCCAGCGAGCGCGGCTGGTCGAAGCCGATGTAGGTGCCCACCACGAGGTCGGGCGAGAAGCCCATGAACCACGCGTCGTGGCTGTCGTTGGTCGTGCCGGTCTTGCCGGCCAGCGGCTTGCCCAGCGACAGCAGCTTCGTCGCCGTGCCGCGCTGCACCACGCCCTCCAGCATCGAGACCATCTGGTAGACGGTGCGCGGGTCGTTCACCTGCTCCCGCGTGTCGGCGACGGCGGGAACGGCCAGCCCATCGGTCCAGGCCACCTGGTTGCAGGAGGCGCAAGGGCGCGTGTCGTGGCGGAAGATGGTCTTGCCGTTGCGGTCCTGCACCCGGTCGATGAAGGTCGGGCCAACCCGCTTGCCGCCGTTGGCCAGCATGGCGTAGGCGGTGGCGAGGCGCAGCACCGTCGTCTCGCCGGCGCCGAGCGACATCGGCAGGTAGGGCTGGAGATTGTCGGTGATGCCGAAATTCTCGGCCAGCGCCTTCACCTTGTCCATACCGACGGCCTGGGCCAGACGGACGGTCATGACGTTCCGCGACTTCTCGATGCCGGCGCGCAGCGGCGTCGGGCCGTAGAACTCGTGGCTGAAGTTCTCCGGCCGCCAGATCGGCTGGCCATGGCCGGGGTCGTACTCGAACGGCGCGTCCATCACCAGCGAGGATGGGGTGAAGCCCTGGTTCAGCGCCGTCAGATAGACGAAGGGTTTGAAGGAGGAGCCCGGCTGGCGCATCGCCTGGGTGGCGCGGTTGAAGGAGCTCATGTGCGGGGAGAAGCCGCCGACCATGGCGAGCACGCGGCCGGTGTGCGGGTCGAGCGCGACCAGACCGCCCTGCACCGCCGGAACCTGCCGCAGCGCGTAGGTGCCCGCCGGCGGCTCCTTGCCCTTCTCGTCCTTGCCGGCGGCCTCGACCAGGATCAGATCGCCCAGCTTGGCGACGTCGGAGGGGCGGCGGATCTCCGGACCGAGCCGGTTGTCATCGCGCTGCGCCCGCGCCCAGCGCAGCTCGGCCAGCGGCACCCGGCCGCGCGAGCCGTCCGGCAACCCGATGTCGAGCGCCGCCGCCTCGTCGTCCTTCAGCACCACCGCCAGATGCCAGCCCTCGGAGCCGGGAGGCGGCGCCATGGAGGCGAGCTTCTTCGCCCAGTTGTCGAAATTCTCCATCTTGCCGACCGGACCGCGGTAGCCGTGGCGGCGGTCGTACTGGACCAGCCCGGTGCGCAGCGCCCGGGTCGCCGCCTGCTGGAGCACCGGGTCCATGGAGGCGCGGACCGACAGGCCGCCTTCATAGAGCGCCTGCTCGCCGTAGAGCTTCACCAGCTCGCGCCGGACCTCCTCGGCGAAATACTCCGACGTCACATACTCCTGCTCGTCGCGCTTGCGCACGACCAGGGGCTTGGACTGGGCGATCTTCGCCTCTTCCGGGGTGATGTGCCCGTCCTCGGCCATGCGCCCGATCACCCAGTTGCGCCGCGCGATGGCGGCGTCGCGCTGGCGCTCCGGGTGGTAGTTGCTGGGCGCCTTGGGCAGGGCCGCCAGATAGGCCGCCTCCTCGATGTCCAGCTCGTCCAGCGCCTTGTTGAAGTAGTTCAGCGCCGCCGCCGCCACGCCATAGGAGCGGTATCCCAGGAAGATCTCGTTCAGGTACAGCTCCAGGATGCGGTCCTTGCTGAAGGCCCGCTCGATGCGGACCGCCAGGATCGCCTCCTTGATCTTGCGCGAGAAGGACACCTCGTTGGTCAGCAGCATGTTCTTGGCGACCTGCTGCGTGATCGTCGAGGCGCCCATCGGCCGGCGGTCGCGGCCGAGATTCTCCACGTTGGTCAGGATGGCGCGGGCGATGCCGACGGGGTCGATGCCCTTGTGGTCGTAGAAATTCTTGTCCTCGGCGGACAGGAAGGCGTTGGTCACGCGCTTCGGCATGGCGTCGATGGGGACGAACACGCGCTTTTCCGACGCGAACTCCGCCAGCAGGCGTCCGTCGCCCGCGTGGACGCGGGTGGTCACCGGCGGTTCGTAGTTGGCGAGCTTGGTGTAGTCCGGCAGTTCGTGATCGTAATGGTCCAGCATGTAGACCAGCCCCCCCGCCCCGGCCAGGGCGAGGATCACGACGGCCATCAGGGCGGACAGAATAAAGCGCATGACGGTTCCCAGACAGGCATGGCGGCGGTCCCGCCGCCTTCGTCCGGGACAGAGACCGGGAAGACGCGGGACCGTCCGATGGGCGGCATCCTACACCGCAAGGGGCGGCAGTCCGACTCCCTCGCAGCCATGTCAGGAAAATGTGACGGCCACAAGGCGCTTGCAAGAAAGTGGTGACCGGGCGGCGCGTATGCCCGCCCGCCCCCGCCCGCATGGCTGACGCCGCACAACGGCCCGGCGCGGCCGACTTCGATTCAACCGGGCCTCAGCTCTTCTGCGCCCCGGTCAGCCATTTGAAATAGGCGTCGATGGTGCGGACCATGCCGCGGCCGAGCTTCTCGCGGTGGGCCGACTTGCTCAGCAGGCTGACGTCCTGGGGGCTCGACAGATAGCCCATCTCGACCAGCGCGGACGGCATGTCCGGCGCGGTCAGCACGGCGAAGCCGGCCTGACGGTGCGGCTTGTTGGGGATCAGCTTGACCTCGCGGCCGAGATGCTCCAGCGCCATGTTGGCGAAGCGCTTGGAGTGGTTCATCGTGTCGCGCTGGGCGAGGTCGATGAGGATCGAGGCCACCAGATCGTTCTCGGACGACAGGTCCATGCCGGCCAGCGCGTCGGCCCGGTTCTCCTTGGCGGCCAGCATCTCCGCCTCGCGGTCGGACGCCCGGTCGGACAGGGTGTAGATCGACAGGCCGCGCACGGTGGCGGAGCCGATGCTGTCGGCGTGCAGCGACAGGAACAGGTCGGCGTTGGCCTCCCGCGCGATGGCGACGCGGTCGCGCAGGCGGATGAACACGTCCTTGTCGCGGGTCAGCCGCACCCGGTAGCGGCCGCTGCCTTCGAGCTGGCGCTTCAGCTCGCGCGCCATCGCCAGCGTGATGTCCTTCTCATAGACCCCGCCGACGCCGACGGCGCCGGGGTCGACGCCGCCGTGGCCGGGATCGACGACGATCATCGGCTTTTCCGGCACCGGCGCCGCCCGCGGCGGGACCGGCGGCGGCAAGGCCGCGGCGACCGGCACGATGGGGTCCCGCTTCGCCGGCGGGCGCGCCGCCTCGCGGCTGACCGACGCGGTGCCGGTGGTCGCGGCGACCGGGGCGGAGGCGGCGAACTGCGCCGGGGTGGTGCGGGCGATGTCGAGGACGAAGCGCGGCTTGAAGCCGTCGCGCGGCGGGATGAGGTAGGACTCGACCACCCGCGCCGGCCCGTCGGTCTCCACCACGAGGCGGGAGGCGCCGCCGTCGCGTCCTTCGAAGCGGTAGCGGGCGACCACGCCCTTGCCCGCCATCACCGTGTTGCCGCCCGGCCAGCTCACGTCCGGCAGATCGACGACGACGCGGTAGGGCGAGCCGTGCACCGACACGGTGAAGGGAACCGAGTCGGTGAGTTCCAGAACCAGCCGCGTCTTGTCGGGATGCAGGCCGAGCCGCGCGTTCAGGACGGACACCCGCTCCTGCACCGGCGGCGGAAAGGGCAGCGCCGCGGTGGTTTGGGCCTGGGCCGGGGCGCACGGCAGGACGGCCGCCCCCAGAAGGGCGCCCAGCGCAGCGACAATCGCGAGCAATCGGGGCATCCGTTCCATCAGAAACCGCAAACCGGCAAAGCCAGCGGTCAGCTATAGCGCAGCGAAATCAAGGCGCTCAACCGTGGTGTCCGGGGTCGTGGCGGAATTGTCGGCGAGGGTGCCGTTCGTGCAACACTGCCCTGCTTCGCCCTCTTCCCGGAGGAATGCCGCCGAACCGGATGCGGTGGACCGTAACTTTCGCCGAATTCCACGTTGTGCATGGTTTCGTGCTTGTCTATGGTAGCTCTGCGACATACCGCGACCCACCAGCCCACTCTTCCGAGAGGTTTCTCTCCGGGGTGACTGTGGGCGTCGCCCGCGGACCCCCACGGCCGAAATTTACATCATCGGGCGCGGTCCGGGGCGTGACGCTTCTGGGTTGCCGGTGGATTGGGACGAAACCTCGAAGCTGGTGCCGGCCGCAAGGCCGTAACCCGGAGGCCGAAGCCCGACCCGTCCTGGCTGCTTCGTCAGCGCCGTTCGACGGGTTAGGGGCCGGTTCCGCAGGCTTCGCTCACAACGATGACGCGCCCCGGCGGCTTGACCGTCGCGCGGGCGGCCTGGGGCGTCATGGGGATCTTGTATGGCCAAGCGCATGCTGGTGGACGCCACGCACCCGGAGGAAACCCGGGTCGCCGTGGTCAATGGGAACAGACTCGAAGACCTCGACTTCGAGATCGCCACCCGGAAGCAACTCAAGGGCAACATCTACCTTGCCAAGGTGACCCGGGTCGAGCCGTCGCTCCAGGCGGCCTTCGTGGAATATGGCGGGAACCGCCACGGCTTCCTCGCCTTCTCGGAAATCCATCCCGACTATTACCGCATCCCGATCGCCGACCGCGAGGCCCTGCTGGCCGAGGAGCGCCGGCTTGAGGAGCAGGCCGAGGCCCGCGCCGAGGCCGCCGCCGACGGCGCCGTGATGGCCGAGCCGATCCGCCCGGATGTGGTGGTCGAGGAAAATTCCCCGATGCCGGGCTCCTACGCCGAGGCCGAGGGCGACGGGTTCGAGGGCGACATCCCGGCCTTCGCCACGGACGCCGGCTCGGATGGCGGCTCGGATGGCGGCTCGGACGAGGCCGCGGAGTCGGACGAGGCTGCGGACGGCGCCGCTCCGGCCGAGAGCCCGGACGTGATCGGCGGGGACGAGGTCGAGGAGGCCCACCGCCGCCGCGCCCGCCCGCTGCGCAGCTACAAGATCCAGGAAGTCATCAAGCGCCGGCAGGTCATGCTGGTCCAGGTGACCAAGGAGGAGCGCGGCAACAAGGGCGCGGCGCTGACCACCTACCTGTCGCTGCCGGGCCGCTACTGCGTTCTGATGCCCAACACGGGCCGCGGCGGCGGGATCTCCCGCAAGATCACCAACCCCGCCGACCGCAAGCGCCTGAAGGAGATCCTGTCCGATCTCGACATTCCGGAAGGCATGGCGGTCATCCTGCGCACCGCGGGGCTCGAACGCTCCAAGCAGGAGATCAAGCGCGACCTCGAATATCTGCTGCGCCTGTGGGACGACATCCGCGTCCAGACGCTGAAGTCCTCCGCGCCCTGCCTCATCTATGAGGAGGCGAACCTCATCAAGCGCTCGATCCGCGATCTCTACACCGACGACATCGACGAGATCTGGGTGGAGGGCAGCGCCGGCTTCAACACCGCGCGCGACTTCATGCGCATGATGATGCCGAGCCACACCAAGCGCGTCATGCAGTACCAGGACGACACGATTCCGCTGTTCCACCGCTATCAGGTGGAAACGCAGATCGACGCGATCCACAGCCCGGTCGTGCAGCTCCGCTCCGGCGGCTACATCGTCATCAACCCGACCGAGGCGCTGGTTTCCATCGACGTCAACTCGGGCAAGTCGACGCGCGAGCGCAACATCGAGGAAACGGCCTACAAGACCAACCTCGAAGCCGCCGACGAGGTGGCGCGCCAGCTCCGCCTGCGCGATCTCGCGGGCCTCATCGTGATCGATTTCATCGACATGGAGGAGCCCCGCAACAACGCCGCCGTGGAGCGCCGCCTGAAGGAGGCGATGAAGAACGACCGTGCGCGCATCCAGCTCGGCCGCATCTCCGCCTTCGGCCTGCTGGAGCTGTCGCGCCAGCGCCTGCGCCCGTCGCTGCTGGAGACCAACTTCGAGCGCTGCCCGCACTGCTCCGGCACCGGCGTCATCCGCTCGGTGGAGTCCGCCTCGCTGCACGTTCTGCGCGCCATCGAGGAGGAGGGCATCCGCAAGCGGTCGTCGGAGATCACCGTCTTCGTGCCGACCCGCATCGCGCTCTACATCCTCAACCAGAAGCGCGGCGAGCTGACCAAGATCGAGGACCGCTACCGGTTCCGCGTCATGGTCCAGGCCGACGACACGCTGATCGCGCCGGACCTGCGGCTTGAGCGCGTCAAGGCCCGCACGCCGGAGGACGACGTGCCGCTGGTCAGCGCCGAGCGCGTCCTGGCCGAGACCGACCGCATCCTGGCCGCCGAGGCCGAGGAGGCCGAGGAGGAGGCGCCCGTCGCCGAGGCCGCCGAGACCGCCGGGGCCGCCGGAGCCGAGATCACGGAGCGCGCCGACGCCGCCGGGGAGAGCGAGGGCGACCGCCGCCGCCGCCGCCGCCGCCGCCGTGGCCGTGGCCGTGACCGCGAGGATGGCCGCGCGCCGTTCGGCGAGGCCGCCGACGCGTCCGACGAGGCGGCCGAGGGCGACGAGATCGAAGCGGAGGCCGCCGCCGACGCCGACATCGACGAGACGGCGGTCGACGAGGAAGCCATCGAGCGCGCCCAGATCGACGCTCCGGAGTTCGTCATCAACGACGTCGATGTCGGCCCCGCCCACATCGAGGACGACGAGGACGAGGACGCCGATCTGGCCGCCTCCGAGGCGGACGACGGCGCCGACGCCTTCGAGCCGAACGGCGATGCCAATGGCGAGCGCAAAAAGCGGCGCCGCGGCAAGCGCGGTGGTCGCCGGCGGTCCCGCCAGCGCGAGGGGCTGGAAGCCGGTGAGGGCATGCCCTCCGATGGCACCGAGGGCGAGGCGGACGCCGAGTCCTTCCCGACCGCCGTCGAGGCCGGCCGCGCCGTCAACCCGCCGGAACTGCCGGCGGACATGGAGCCGGTCGAGTTCGACTGGGTCCTGACCAGCGCGGTGGCCGAAGACAACGCCACCGAGGCCGCTCCGGAAACCGCGGCGGACACCGCCGCGGAGGTTCCGGCCGCGGAGCCCGCCGCGGAGGAGGCTCCGGCCCGCAAGCCGCGCCGTGGCCGCGCCAAGGCGACCGCCGCGGAGGCCGCTCAGGCGGTGACGGCCCAAGCGGTAACGGCGGAGCCGGAAGCGGCCCCCGCCAAGCCGAAGCGCGCCGCGAAGGGCGCCGCCAAGGGTGGCAAGGCCGCCGCGAAGGTTGCCGCTCCGGAGGAAACCGCTCCGCCGCCGGCCAAGCCGTCGCGCAGCCGCAAGGCGAAGTCCGCGGCCGTCGAGGCCGCTCCCGCCCCGGCGCCGGTTGCGGCCCCGGTCGCCGAAGAGGCGAAGAAGCGGCCGGCGCGCAAGCGCAAGACCGCGGCGGACGCTCCCGTCGAGGCCGCGCCCGCTCCGGCGCCGGTTGCGGCCCCGGTCGCCGAGGAGCCGAAGAAGCGCCCGGCGCGCAAGCGCAAGGCCGCGGCGGACGCTCCCGTCGAGGCCGCGCCCGCTCCGGCGGTTTCCGAGGCGCCCGCCGCCCCGGCAAACGAGCCGGCCAACGCCGCTCCGGAGGCCAAGCCGCGCCGGGGTTGGTGGAGCCGCTAAGCGCGCGCTTCATCGCCGTAGTGACTGGAAAAGGCGCCTCGCGGCGCCTTTTCCTTTTCCAGGTCCTATTTCAGGAAACCGCGAAGGGTCCCGATCATGAGCAAGGCCTTCACCCGGGAGAACGACTCCGCCGGCGACGATGACGAGGCCGACGATCCCAAACCCTTGCCCAAGGGCGTGAAGAACTACATGACGCCCGAGGGCTTCCAGCGCATGCAGGAGGAACTGCGCTCGCTGCTGCGCGTCGAGCGCCCGAAGGTGGTCGAGGTGGTGTCCTGGGCCGCCGGCAACGGCGACCGTTCGGAGAACGGCGACTACATCTACGGCAAGAAACGCCTGCGCGAGATCGACCGGCGCATCCGCTTCCTGACCAAGCGCCTGGAATCGGCGGAGGTGGTCGATCCCACGCTTCAGAAGAATCGCGACCGCGTGTACTTCGGCGCCACCGTCACCTACGCGCGGGAGGACGGGACGGAGAACACCATCACCATCGTCGGCGCCGACGAGGTGGACATGGACCGCGCCCATGTGAGCTGGATTTCGCCCATCGCCCGCGCCCTGCTGAAGGCGCAGGAAGGCGACGTGGTGGACCTGCGCACACCCGCCGGGCTTGAGCAGATCGAGGTCGTCGCCATCCGCTATCCGGGCGACGCGGCGTAAGGAAGGCTGGGGCTACAGAAGCCCCAGCTCCTCCAGTTCGGCGCGCAGACCGGCGGCGCCGGAGAACCGGTGCGCCGTCATGCCGATGGCGCGGGCGGCCTCGACGTTGGCCGGGCTGTCGTCAATGAAGACGCAGTCCGCCGCCGCCAAGCCGTAGCGGTCGAGCAGGAGTTGGAAGATCGCCGAGTCCGGCTTCACCAGCCTCTCGTCGCCGGACACGATGATCCCGTCGAAGACGTTCAGGAAATCGAAGCGCCTGCGGGTCAGCGCCAGCTTCTCCGACGAGAAGTTGGTGATGGAGTAGAGCGGCGTGCCGCGCTGCTTCAACTCCATCAGGATGTCCGGAGTCCCGGCCATCGGGCCGGGCACCATCTCCTCCCACCGCTCGTGATAGGCCCGGATCAGCTCGCGGCAGTCGGGAAACTCGGCGGCCAGCGTGGCGACCGCCTCGTCCCATGGGCGGCCACGGTCCTGCTCCAGGTTCCAGGCGGGGGTGCAGACGGTGTCGAGGAAGTCCTCCATCAGATCCTCGTACCCGTCGAACAGCTCGCGGTAGAGATGCCGCGGGTCCCATTCGATGAGCACTTGCCCGATGTCGAAGACGACGGTGGTCGGCTTGGTCATCGTCAATTCCCGCCCCACCCTCAGCCCTTGCGGGCCGCGGCGACGAGGTCCTTCATCTGGTCCAGCTTGATCGCGCCGGGGACCAGCTCGTCGCCGATGACGAAGGCCGGGGTGCCGCGGATGCCCAGCTCCTCGGCCAGCGCCTGGTTGGCGGCGATGACCTTCAGCACCTCGGGGCTGTTCATGTCCTTCTTCAGCTTGTCGGTGTCCAGCCCGACCGATTTGGCCAGCCGCTGGATCACGTCGTCGTCGAGCTGGCCGCGGTGGGCCATCAGCGCGTTGTGGAACTCCAGATACTTGCCCTGCCCGCGCGACGCCAGGGCCGCCTTGGCGGCGGTCAGCGAGGCCGGGCTGAGGATCGGGAACTCCTTGAAGACGAAGCGAAGCTTGCCGTCGTCCTTGATCAGCCGCTCGGTGTCGGCCTGCACGGCCTTGCAGTAGCCGCATTGGTAGTCGAAGAACTCGACCACCGTCACGTCGCCCTTGGGGTTGCCGGCCACCGGATCGGCGGGGTTCTGGAACAGCGCCGCCTTGTTCTCGGCCAGAGCCGTCTTGGCCTTTTGCTCCTCGGCCATCTTCTGGCGCTTCTGGAGCGAGTCCACGGCCTCCAGGATGATTTCCGGGTTCTTCAGGATGTAGTCGCGCACGACCTCCTCGATGGCCTTGCGCTGCGCGTCGTCCATCGGGCTCTGCGCCTGGAGGGCGGGGGCCATCAGCCCCGTCGGAAGGGCCAGCGCGGCGGCGAGCGCCAGGGCGGCGGGGCGGAAGCGGGTCATGTCGAACTCTCTCGTGGGGAGCCAAAACGGCGCGAATCGGGGCGATACTGTGGACCGGGAGGGCGGGGTCAGGCAAGACGGCTGTGCGCCGCGCAAACGGAGGGCGCGCGAACGGAGAAGGCTCATTTTCCGCCCGCCTGCCCGCGGATGTCCTGGGCGCGCAGCCAGCCGGGGGAGCCGGCGGGCAGCAGCTTCTCCGCCCGCTCCGCCTGGAAGCGGGCCATCGGCTTGTCGCCGCGGGCGAAGGCCTCCTCGGCGGTGGCGTAGGCGACCATGCCGGCGTTGCCCTTCATGCTCCAGGCCTGGGCCATCAGCCGCCACAGGAAGGCGGACTGGGCCTGCGTCTTGGACGCCACCTGAAGGTTGCGCAGCGCCTCGTCGGCCAGCCGGCTGTCGTTCTGCTCCATCAGCGAATGGGCCAGCGAGACGCGGATGCTGCCGGCGTCCGGCTCCAGCTCGATCGCCTTGCGGTAGGGGGCGGAGGCGTCCACCGCCCGCCCGTTCTGCAGCATCAGGTCGCCCTTCATCTCGTAGAGGAAGGCGTTCTTCGGCTCCTGGGCGATCAGCCCGTCGACCAGCGGCAGCGCCTGCCGGACCTCGCCGCGCCGGAAATAGGCGTAGGCCCGGCCGTAGCGCGCCACGAAGGACGGGTCGTCCGCCTTGTAGCGGCGCAGCGCCCCGTTGGGGTCGAGATAGGCGTAGAGCTTGGCCTGGATGCGCCGGAACTCCTCGTTCCATTGCGCCGGCACCGGCTTCTTGCCGGCGCGCGACCGCTCCACGAAATTGCGCACCGTCTCGATGCGCTCGCGGGTCAGCGGGTGGGTGCGGCGATAGCCGGCGTCGCGGTCGACCAGCAGCGGATCGTCGGTGGCGCCCAGCTTCTCCAGGAAGGTGACCAGCCCCTCCGCCGAGATGCCGGACTGCTCCATGTAGGACAGGCCGGCCTGATCGGCCGAGGATTCCTGGCTGCGCGAGAAGGACAGGAAGTTGCGCTCCGCCAGATGCTGGCCCAGCATGACGCCCGCCGCCCCGGCCCCGGCGTTGCCCGCGGCGATGCCGCCGACGATGCCGATGCCCATGCCGATCAGCGAGGACAGGAAGGCGTTCTCCATCGCTTCCGACCCGCGGACCAGATGGCCGCCGGCGATGTGGCCGGTTTCGTGGGCGATCACGCCGATGAGCTGCCCGGCGTCCTCCAGCCCCAGCAGCAGGCCGGTGTGCAGGAAGATGTTCTGCCCACCGGCGACGAAGGCGTTCATGGTGTTGTCGTTGACCAGGACGATGTTCACGGCGTCCGGATCGATGCCGGCGGCCTGGAAGATTGGCCGCGCCATGTCGCGGATGATATGTTCCGTCTCGGCGTCGCTCAGGAATTGCATCTCCTGGCGCCGCTGCGCGCCCGCGGGCGGCGACCACGACAGAACCATCACGGCAACCATGGCGATGACCGAAACCAGCCTGCTGGGCTTGCGCACCGTTACTTCCTCCGCACACCGGGGCACCGGGCAGCCGGTCAAGATGCCGGTCCGGGCGCCCCATTCCACCCGCCGAATCTGGCAAGGGTTGGGCGCGATTGCCATAGCCGCATCGCTAGTGGGCGGATGCGTCAACACGAAATACCGCACCGGCGCCCCGGCCCAGAGCTTCGTCGCGGCCGACGAGCCACGCGCTGCGGAGATCGGGCGCGACATCATCGCCCAGGGCGGCAAGGCCGGCGACGCCGCCGCCGCCATGGCGATGGCGATGACCGTCACCCTGCCGTCCCGCGTCGGGTTGACCGGCGGCGGCGTCTGCGTGGTGTTCGACGCCGCAAAGAAGGACACCCGCACGCTCGACTTCCTCCCCCGCCCCGCCGGCTCCGGTGGCGGCGCCCTGCCCGGCTTCCTGCGCGGCGTCTACGCGCTCCAGGCCTCCACCGGAGCGATGCGCTGGGAGCAGGCGGTGGTCCCGGCGGAGCAGCTCGCCCGCTCGACCCCGGTCAGCCGGGCTCTGGCGCGTGACCTCGCCGACTCCGCGTCCCGCCTGTCCGCCGATCCGGAGGCGCGCCGCGTCTTCCTGCCGACCGGCGCGCCGCTGGCCGAGGGCGCGGCGCTGAGCCAGCCCGAACTGGCCGCCAGCCTGTCGCAGGTCCGGCGCAGCGGCATCGCCGCCATGTATGGCGGGCTGCTGGGCGGTGCGGTGGCGCAGGCCGCCGCCATCGACCCGGCGACGGTCCGCGGCTTCCAGCCGCGTTGGACCGGCACCGCGGCCATCCCGCTGGGCATCGTGTCGATGCATTTCGCCCAGCTTCCCGAAACCGACAACGGCGCCGCCCTGACCGCGGCCTGGAAGGCCGCCGCCGACCTGCCGTCCGACCAGCGCGCCGCCCGTGTGGCCCAGGGGCTGGGCGCGTCCGGCAGCGGCGCCTCGGCACCCGGCGCCGGCCTCGTGGTGATCGACCATGAGGAGAACGGGGTCGCCTGCTCCTTCACCATGGGCGCACCGTTTGGCAGCGGCCGCATGGTGCCGGGCACCGGCCTGCTGGCCGCCCGCGGGGTGGACGGCGCCGGCTTCGGCGCGCCCGGCCTGCTGACCAACGCCATCGTCGGCCGCACCCAGTTCGCCGGGGCGGCCAGCGCCGCCGGCAACGACGGCCCCGCCGCCGCACCCGCCGCCCTGCTGACCGCCGCCCTGCCCGCCGCGCTGGACAAGGAGCCGGGCGCCGCCATCCGGGTCAGCCGCGCCGCGAACGGGCCGGGCCGGGCCACCTTCGTCACCTGCCAGACCTCGATGGAGAGCGGCTGGAAGGAATGCCAGATCGCCGCCGACCCGCGCGCCCACGCCTTGGGCATCCTGGTCGAAACCGAGCGTTGATGTTCAAAAGTCTGGAATCATGAGCAAAGCACCCAAAGTCTCCAAACGGGGCGCCATCCCGCCCTTCTTCGTCATGGAAGTGATGCGCGCCGCCGCCGAGCGCGAAGCCGCCGGCCTTGAGGTTCTGCACATGGAGGTCGGGCAGCCCTCGACCGGCGCGCCGAAGGGCGTGCTGGAGGCCGCCCACCGCATGCTCGACGCCGACGTGCTGGGCTACACCGGGTCGCTGGGCATCCCGGCGCTGCGCGCCGCCATCGCCGGCTGGTACCGCGACCGTTACGGGATCGATGTGCCGGAGCGGCGCGTGGTGGTCACCACCGGCTCCTCGGGGGCCTTCCAGCTCGGCTTCCTGGCGGCCTTCGATCCGGGCGACCGGGTGGCAATGGCCTCGCCCAGCTACCCGGCCTACCGCCACACCCTGACCGCCATCGGGGTCGAGCCGGTGGAACTGCCGACCGGGCCGCAGCACCGCTTCCAGCCGACCATCGAGCTTCTGGAACAGCTCGACCCGCCCATCCAGGGGCTGATCGTCGCCAGCCCGGCCAACCCGACCGGCACGATGCTGAGCCGCGAGGAGCTGACCGCGCTCGCCACCTGGTGCGACGCCAAGGGCGTGCGCCTCGTCTCCGACGAGATCTACCACGGCCTGACCTATGGACCGGAGGCCGTCACCGCCGCCGAGGTCAGCGAGAGCGCCCTGGTGGTGAACAGCTTCTCCAAATACTTCTCGATGACCGGCTGGCGGCTCGGCTGGATGATCGTACCGGACGACCTGATCCGCTCGGTCGAATGCCTCGCCCAGAACCTGTTCATCTCGGCCCCCAGCCTGTCGCAGGCCGCCGCGGTCGCCGCCTTCGCCTGCACCGAGGAGCTGGACGGACACGTCGCCCGCTACGCCCGCAACCGCGAGCTTCTGCTGAGGGAGCTGCCAAAGGCCGGCTTCGACAAGCTGGCTCCGGCCGACGGCGCCTTCTACATCTACGCCGATGTGACGGAGATGACCGACGACAGCGAGGCCTTCTGCAAGCGCATCCTGGCCGAGACGGGCATCGCCTGCACCCCCGGCGTCGACTTCGACCCAGCCCGCGGCCACCGCTTCGTGCGCTTCAGCTTCGCCGGCTCGGAGGAGACCATCGCCGAGGCGGCGCGGCGGCTGATCGCCTGGAAGAGGTAGGCCGGCCCCTTTCAGTCCTCGCACCGACCCCCACCCCGGCCCTCCCCCGCTATCGCAGGGGAGGGTGCCTTCTGCGAAGCGG
>NZ_QLKQ01000094.1 GCF_003349955.1 Azospirillum brasilense | reverse complement strand
GGCAATGCAGCCGGTCAGCGAGCGCGAGAAAATAGGATGTGAATTATTAGTTATCATAATTGCACCCGTGTTTGATGGCTGCGGGCAATGCGCCGTCGATCATGCCAAGCCGTGATCATCGCGCCAAGCCTCGGCACGCCGCCGGACCAGCGCCGCGACCCGGAGAATGTCCTCCGACAGGATGCGATCCTCATCAAGAAAGGGAACCGCGCCACGGATTTCGGCGAGCAGGGCGGCCGTCGCCGCAGAGGGCGCAATGTCGCTTCCCAGCTCAGAAGCCTGGGCAGCCGCCAGAAGCTCGATGGCCAGCACCGTCTCCAGGTTCTCCACGACCTGCAGCAACTTGATGGCAGAGGTGCCACCCATGCTTACGCTGTCCTCCTGCAAGTGGCAGGTCATGATGGTGTCGACGCTGGCGGGTGTCGACAGGACCTTGTTCTCATTGACCAGGGCGGCGGCCGTATACTGCACGATCATCAACCCGGAATTCGCCCCGTATGCCGAGACGAGGAATGGCGGCAGTCCGCGCGTGCCCGACAGGAGCTGGTATGTGCGTCGCTCCGAGATGCTTGACAGTTCGGTCGCCGCCATGGCCATGAGATCGAGGCAGAATGCGGTGGACTGTCCGTGCAGGTTGCCGCCGAAATGGATTTCGCCGCTTTCAGGGAAGAAGAGCGGGTTGTCGGAAACCCCGTTGACCTCATTGGTGATCACCCCTTCGGCAAACCTCAGCAGCTGTCGCGCGGCGCCGTGCACCTGGGGTACGCAACGGAATGAATAGGGGTCCTGCTTGGAGCGGTTCGCCCCGGCGCGCTGGTGGTGGTTGCTGCCCTCCAAGAGGAGGCGCAGGTTGGCCGCGACCTGCCGGCGCTCCGGATGCCGTGAGGTTCGGTGATAAATATCCTGGTAGAAGGACTGCGAGCAACTGAACGCCTGGACGCTCAGCGCGGCGGCAACGTCGGCCACGCGCGCGAGCGCGGCGAGACGCACCGTGCAGTCTGCGGCGATGGCGTTTATGAACTGGACGCCGTTGGTCAGCGCCAATCCTTCCTTCGGCCCCAGATTCAGGGGCGCCCACCCGTGGCGGTCGAGAACCTCGCGCGCGGGAACTTTCGTTCCCTCCACCAGGAAGCTGCCGAGACCGAGCAGCGGCAGCGCCATGTGCGACAGCGGCGCGAGGTCGCCGCTCGCTCCCACCGTGCCGCGTATGGGAATGGCCGGTGTCAGACCGTGGTTCCAGAAGTCAAGCAGGCGCTGCACTGTCGCAAGCCCGATACCGGTATGGCCGGATCGGAAGGTCAGCAGCTTGATCAGCATGACGAGCCGGGCGAGGGGGACCGGCAGCGGATCGCCCACGCCGCAGGCGTGGGACAGCACATGCTTGACCTGCAGGTTGCCGATATCCTCCGGTTGGATGCGCACCTCGCACAGCGCGCCGAAGCCGGTATTCACGCCATAGATCATGTCGTCCGAATAGGCGGCTGCGCCGACGAAATCAGCACACCGGCCGATCGCCGCGGCGACGTCGGCGCCAAGGGCAAGCGGGGTGTCCGAGCGAGCCAGCCGGCACAGCGTTGGAAGGTCGTAATCGTCCAGCGTGATTTCGTGCACGTCTCGGGGGGTGGGCATGGGACTGATCCTGCCGGTCACGAGTGGGCGCTTTGCAGCGACCGGATGGCATCGCGGAAGAACGGCACCATTGTTTCCCGGCGAAGATCGATGATCGGGAGGAACTCCGGCGGCAGCGGAAAATCCGTGTCCAGATCGGCGTACAGCCGCTCCACCTTGCTGCGCAGGTGGTCGCGCTGCAGAGCCTGCCATCCACACCGCGGCAGGGCGGCTTGGTTCTCGTAAAGCACGGACATGAAATGGTCGACCGCCCGCGTTTTGGTGATCGCCCAGTCGCTCAGCGGTATCGGCCGGCGCTCGACGGGAAAATCCGGCTCGGGCTCGGTGCCGTCGGCAAGCATCTGCCGGGCGATCCGGTCGGCCAGCAACGGCGACAGGTGAATGCCGTCCCGGTACGTGCCGGTCAGCACGAACAATCCACCGACGCACGTCCCGCCGATCAGGGGCAGGCCGTCCAAGCTCACGGGACGGTTGCCGACCTTCGCCTCGACCAAGTGGCCGCCCTGGATTGTTTCGCCGATCTGTGCGACCGCGCAGTCGATCAGGAAATGCACGTCCGACAGCGTCGGCCTGACCTGCGGTGCGGTCTTCAGGTAGTTCGTCGCGCCGATGTAAAGATGGCCGCCGTTGCCAGGCAGAGCATGGAGGCCACACGCGAACGAGCGGTTCGGCGTCCGCACCACATGGTCGATGGCGCATCCGCTCCGCGCCACCTCCAGAGAGCAGCCTACGCCGGCGAACACGCCGGGCATGCGACTGCTCACCTCGGGGACGGAGGCCATAAGCGGAGCGGTGCCGGCGCCGGCGGCGACGAGCGTACGGCCGGACCTGACCACGGTGCCGGAACGCAACGCCAGACCCGCCGCCCACCCACCCTCGACCCGGATGCCGGTGGCTTCGTCGTCGATGAACGAAACCCGTTCCGTGCGCCGCAACGCCTCCGTCAACCCGGCGAGCAAGCGCGCCGGATCGATCCGGCCCTCGCCGGGGATGTGCAGCGCGCGAAAAGGCCGGCAGTCCTCCAGCGGAGCGAGTCCGGGAACCATGGACGGGTCCAGGGCCTCATGCGGCTCGCCATAAAGGGCCAGAAGGCGGGCGATTTCCAGATAGGCTTCATCGTCGATCCGGCCGGAGACGCTGTTCAGGACGACGATGGTGCCGCCCGTCGATTCGACCTGGCGATTCACCGGCACGCGGGCGTTGATCGCGTCGCGCCAAGCGGGCCAATGCTTCCGTGCTTCAAGCGCCCATCCGAACTTCAGGAGCATGTGGGGGCTGGCCGAGGTCAGCGCCGTGACCTCGCCGAAAACGCCGTGCATGGCTCCTGCTGCCAGCGTCGCTCCGCCCGGCCGGTCGCCCGGACCGATGATCGCGATGGTTGCAGACGGCGCCAGCCGATGAAAAGCGAAGGCGCTGGACAGACCAAGAACGCCATTTCCAGCAATCGCCAGATCAAAAGTCATGGCACCCTCCCCAAAGCGCACGCAAGGATACATTAAAGGCATGCAAAAGCTAACGCAATGGCTCACATCGTCGCAAAAGCATCGCGCATCCGCGCGTGTCTTTCAACGCCAATACGCGATATGATTGATTTTCGCGCCTATCCACGTCGGATGCGTGTGGCGCAAAGCCCCCCGATGGGCCGCGCCTCGGCTGAAAGTTCCGATGCAAGCGACCTGATGGCGGAGGGCAGGCCGCTCATGGCGGTGATCACGCGGCTTGCACCGGCGTGGCGGAGTTGCTCCATCCGTTGCGCCGGTACGCAGCTCCGTGCTAGGGCGATCACGTGCAGTCCGGCGCGCGTCGCCGCCACCACTCCGGCGACGCTGTCCTCGACGGCAACCCCCCTTTCCGCCGCCACGCCCAGGGACTCGACGGCGTGCCGGTATACCGCCGGGTCGGGCTTCTCTGAACCGACTGCCTCAGCACTGAACAGGCGGTCCTCGAAAACGTCATCCAGCCCCGTCCGCGCCACCATCGCGGCGATCCATGCGAGGGGTGCGTTGGACACCACGGCCTTCCGCCCGGGCACCGCGCGCGCCGCCACAGCAATTCCCTCTACGGGCGCCGCCCGCGCCTCCGTCGCGGCGTCGAGCGCCGCGTCGAGATCGGCCAGCCACGCCGCGGACACCGCATGCCCCAGTTCCCCCAGAGCGTCCGCGACGAGTGGAACCGCATGCTGCCCCCAAGCCAAGTCCACGATCTCGCGAATGCGATCCTCACGGCCGGACAGCGCGTCGCCCAGTTTCCGCGTCAGCACGTCCGCAATCACCGCGTCGCTGTCGACCAGAACGCCATCGCAATCGAAGAATACCGCTTCTGGCCACACGTCCGTTCTCCATACTGATGGCGCTGGCCATCGAAGCCGTACAGCTCAAAAGAATTCTGCAAAAATATACCGGTCAACCAGTACCCTGCAAGGGTATCACGGTGATTGGGAGTATTCCCCCGCAGGGCAGGTGATGAGCGCTCTGCATATTATTGTATGCAAGGACCCGTAATTGACCGTTCTTCGCTGCTGCGCTACCTTTTCCCCCTTCAGGAGATTGAAGTACTCAGTTCACTGCGGATGCCGTCGTCAGGAGTTGGGTTGATGCAAAACCAAGCGCCATGGATGCAGCGTTGGGGTTTTTGGACCAAGTTTTCCCTGGCATTCGCCGTTTCCGTCGCGGGTATGGCGGGGGCGGACGACATTCTGGCCGCCGTCTTCAAGATGACGGATATTTCGGCAAAGCTGTGGGTCGCCGGGGCCACTATCGCTGGTTTCTTCCTTCTCGTGCATGACGCCATATCGCATTACAACCGGGTATTCCGGGCGACACTGGACGGCATGGAGACATCGATGCTCGCCATCGATGACTTGCATCGCAAGATGAGTGCGGTCATCGACACCATTCCTTTGCATCAAAAATCCATCCAGGCTTGCCTGACGGCTCGCGACATGCTGGTGAAGGATGAATTTTCTCAGGAAATCCGCAAGCTCTTCGACTATCACTCAAAGAAGCATGCCTTCGGAGAAAAGCCGATTCTTCACGACCTCGACGTTGAGATTGTGGTGAAGCCCATTTTGAACGGGGATGCGTTGTCGTCTGCTGCCCTGCCGGTTCTGACGCAGCACATCGCTTTTCACTGGCGCGGCTTCCATATAATTGAGAAATACAGCTTGTCTATCAATGATGTGATGAGAAGAAAGCGGATATCAGAGGTGCTTCCGGTCATATTCGTGACCACTCCCGAAGCCATTCAAACTATTACAGCGCGTGATTTAGATCGTGAGTACGAATTCTTCTATCCGCTCCCTGGAAAATTGTTCGACAGCCTGAAGGCGAACGGGTACGACGAGGGTACCTGCAACGACTTCGTCGGCTTTGACTTCTTTAACGACGTGAGTCGGCGGCCGGGGACGTCCCCTTTGGCGGTGACCGTCTCGTTCCATACGGGCGATCGGAAAAACCAGGAACCCAGCAAAGTTCTTCAGATTTCCTACAGGGATATTCATCAAGGCAAACAGGAATATCAGGACAACCTCCCGCTTTTCGGCAAGGAAGACAGTCGCTCCGGCATCCAATTCTTTGAGAGGCATCTGCCAGAATTTACTGCAGACGGCACGGAGCTCCGGGAGCTCCAGGGCGCCATATTCCAGGTTCTGACACCCGACATAACGGACAAGGACGATATCAGTCTGTCGACGGTTCCACAGCTCACTCGCCTGAAGATCATACGCAAGTACTGCTTCATTATGCCGGTGGCCGCACGGTGGAAAGAGGCCGGACCGAACGCGATGATCTTCCAGCATGACTTTTACGAGTATCCCTTCGAACGGATCTCCATTCTGAAATCGGTCAAGTTCGAGATCAGGGCGCACGACGACGACGCTCCGATCGCCATCCTGCCGCGCATATCGAGCATCGGACGCGACAGGGTGAAGGCGGAGACCGCGGGCCATGCCACAACGATCAAGGCGGCCCCCGCGCATGGCGAGCCGGTGCCGACCTTCTTCCCGGGCGACAGCCTCTGCTTCAACTGGGTCGCGGCGAAGACGGGCCGGGGCCGTGGCAAGGACGGACGCTCCCAAGCGCCGGCTGCGCACACCACCGCCGGGACGGCGCCCCGGCGCAGGGTCTCGCGCAAGCCGTGACTTTGATGAGATGGACGTCCCCCGTTTTCGGCACGGCAGTGCCAGATAACGGACAGGTTCATCTCATGACGGGGGTTGTGCCATGACTGCGGCGTTTATCGGTCTCGATCTGGCAAAGTCAGTGTTCCAGGTCCATGGCGTCGACGTCCACGGCAAGGTGGTGAGGACCAAGCGGCTGCGCCGGGATGCGATGCTGGTGTTCTTCGCCACCCTGACGCCGTGCGTGGTCGGGATGGAGGCTTGTGCCGGGTCGCATTTTTGGGCGCGCGAGATCGCCCGGTTCGGCCACACGGTGCGCCTGATGGCGCCCCAGTACGTCCGGCCCTACGTGAAGCGCCACAAGACCGACCGGGCCGACGCGGAGGCGATCTGCGAGGCCGTGCAGCGGCCGAGCATGCGCTTCGTGCCGGTCAAGACCGAGCAGCAGCAGGGCACCCTGGTGGTCCACCGGGTGCGCGAGGTGCTGGTCGCCCAGAAGACGCAGTTGATCAACGCGCTGCGCGGGCACTTGGCCGAGTTCGGCATTGTCGCGCCGCAGGGTGCCGGCAAGGTTGCCGAATTGACCGCCGTGCTGGCCGACCCGGAGGACACGCGGATTCCCGCCCTGGCCTGGGAGGTCCTGCAAGGCTTGGTCGACCACCTGCGCGACACGGAACGGCGGGTCGGCGAATTGGACGCTCGGCTGGCCGGGCAGGCCAAGGAGGATGAGGTATGCCGGCGGCTGATGACGGTCCCGGGCATCGGGCCGGTCACCGCGACGGCGCTGGCCGCGACGATCGGCGACGCGACCGTCTTCGCATCGGGCCGCCACTTGGCGGCGTGGCTCGGCTTGGTGCCGCGCCAGCATTCGAGCGGCGGCAAGGAGCGCCTGGGCGGAATCTCGAAGGCGGGCGACGGTTACCTGCGCCGGATGCTGGTGAATGGCGCCCGGACGGTGATGCGCTGGCAGGGCAAGACCGCGCCGTGGCTGGCCGGGCTGCTGAGCCGTCGACCCTTCAACGTCGCGGCGGTGGCCCTGGCGGGCCAGCCTTGCCCTGCGTTATGCGCGGTGCTTTGGGCAAGGACAGGTCGGGACGAAGAGGTGGTCCCGGCAGTCGAACAAAGAGGTTGGACGATGAAACGACAATGATCAGGGCCGCGCTGGTCACCGGATCGGCGACCTGAGCGCAGGATGACAAGCTCTCCTTCGGTTGCGAGGGCGATGGACGACGTGATGGCACAACAGGTCGGACCGGGATCGGCCAAGCCCGTCTGCAACAACGAGCCGACGAGCTCGAGACTTTGATTGGGCGTCGATCCGCAGATCTCATCAAGGCCAGCAGCTCGCGGGCTGCAACCGTAGGCCGGATAGATGGCAGCAACCGACTTCTCGAGCCGCCATGTCGAAAAACGCTCTTGCAGGGCGGGGGGCGTCCATAGATGCAGCAAGGTGATTTCGGTCGCAGGAAACCCTTTTCCGGCCTTCTGATTACGCGACGCGGACGGAGTCCGGGCGTCCGAGGTCGAGCATGTGGTTCAGGATCCGGACCGCGATGGCGATCTCGGTGTTCCGCCGATCCTCGGTGCGGAATCGCAAGCCGTCACCGATGACGCGCTTCCAGCGGCTGAAGAACGCCTCGACCAGCGCGCGAACGTTGTACCGGGAGGCTTTCTGCCACGCCATCCGTCCGTGCTCGGCGATGTGCTGGAGGTGCCGGTCGCGCTGCGTCGGGTTGGTCGCGGCGTTCGCACTTGGCACCGCCGTGGAGCGGGGCGGCACGACCACGGCGGCGTCCGGGGTATGCTCCGCCACGGTTTCAGTCACGCCAGTCTGGTCGTAAGCACCATCGGCCACGAACGCGGCAATAGGCTCCTCGATCTGGTCCAGCAAAGGGCCGACTTGCGAACCGTCATCGATATCGTGGTCGGTCAGAGTCGCCGCCACGATCCGTCCGCTGACGGCATCAAGCCCGACGTGCAGCTTCTTCCAGGCGCGTCGGCGCTGGGTTCCATGCTTTTCGACCGGCCACTCGCCGGGACCACATAGCTTCATGCCGGTGCTGTCGACCAGCAACTGTACCCTTCCTGCCGGAAAAGACGTGCAGCCTGTCCGGCAAGGGCATCCCGGCCTTCGGGCTCGACTACTGGTCGGACGAGGACCCCAGGCTTGCCGATCTGTACGCCAACCGGGGCCGCAAGAAGCTGCGCATCAAGATCAACCGCAATGATGTCAGCCACATCTACCTGTGGCATCCGGCGCTGGAGCAATGGATCACCGTGCCCCGGGCCGACGGCGATCTCGCGCCCAAGACGGCGTGGGAGCTCGAGGCGGAGCGGGCCCGGGAACGGGCGGAGGCGGAGACCACCTGGACGGAGAAGGGGACGTCGCGCGAGATGGTCGCGGCGGCACTGACGCCGACCTCCCCGAGCGAACGGAAGACGCGCGGCACCCGCAAGGCGGCCAGCGATGCCCTGGCGGCCCGCGTCGCCGGCGACGCGCCCAAGCCGCAGGTGTAAAGGCCGGATGAAATTTCCTCAGTTCGGGCGGGCGAAAAATCCCCAGACGGTTCGTGTGCTCATGGATTGGTTTCGGGGTCGGCGGGCCTCGCTTTCGGTGGTCGGCCCCGGCGACGCGGCGCCGGTGGCGGGGTGGTGATCGGGCGGATTCGGGTGTTTTCCGGGATCAACTCGGCGTGGCGGCGCAAGCGGTAACTGGCGCCTTCGATCTGGACGACGACGGCGTGGTGAAGCAGGCGATCCAGCAGCGCCGAGGCGACGACGGTGCCGCCGAAGACGTCGCCCCATTCGGAAAAGCCGCGGTTGGAGGTCAGGATCATGGCGCCGCGCTCGTAACGGGCGTTCACGAGCTGGAAGAACAGGTTGCCGCCGCCGGCGATGACCGGCAGATAGCCGATCTCGTCGACGATCAGCAGCTGCGGCCGGCACAGGAAGCGCAGGCGCTCACGCAGGGTTCCCTCGCGCTCGGCCTTGGCCAGCGAACCGACGATGTCGGCCAGGGTGGCGAAGTAGACCGAGCGCCCAGCCTTGACCGCCTCAACCCCCAGCGCGATCGCCAGATGCGTCTTGCCGCAGCCGGGCTGGCCGAGGAAGTGGACCACCTCGTGCCGGTCGACGAAGTCGAGCTGCGCCAGGGTCATGATGCGGTCGCGGTCGAGCGAGGGCTGGAAGGAGAAGTCGAAGCCGGTCAGCGTCTTGATGGTGGTCAGCCGGCCGATCTTCAGCGCCGCCTTGACGCGGCGCCCCTCGCGCAAGGTCAGCTCCTCGCCGAGCAGGGCGTCGATGGCCTCCAGGGCGGAGATCTCGCCGCGCTCCAGGCGGCGCAGGATGTGCTCCAGTGCCTCGAGCGCGCGCGGCATCTTCAGCCCGACCAGATACTGGCGGATGCGGTCGAGAGTGGCCGGGCCGCCGTCCAGGGTTGCGGCGCTCATTGGACGCGCTCCGGCTGGCCGGCGAGGCGGCGGCCGATGGCGTCGTAGATGCTCAGCGAGCGCGGCGTGACGGTGTCGCCCGGCGGCTGCGGCGCAGCGGCGGCGCCATCCCGGGGTGTCTGGCTGTTGGGCGGAGGGGGCTGGGTGCGGTGCCCGGCGGCGATGAGCCGCTGACCGCGGCCGTCCAGCGCCGGGTGGGTGGCGATGGGCGCGCCGTCCTCCAAGATGGTCACCGTGTCGGCGGTAAGTTGCACCTCCACGGCCCGCCGGCGGGTGCTGTCCGGCACGGAGTAGAGGTTGCCACCCACCGACACCATGCCGTCGCGGGTGACCCGGCGCTCCAGGGCCAGCACGCTGGTGAAGGGGCCGGCTGGCAGCGGCTTGAGATGCGCCTTCTCCTCGGCGAAATGCTCGACGACGACGCGCTGGGTGGTGGCGTGCAGGCGGACATTGGCGACCTGCTCCAGCCACTGGGTGAACTGGGCGTTCAGGTCGTCGAGGTTGCGGAAGGTGCGGGCCAGGAAGAAGTCCTCGCGCACATAGCGGAAGGGCCGCTCGACCTTGCCCTTGGTCTTGGCGCGGTAAGGCTTGCAGGCCTTGGGCAGGAAGCCGTAGTGGGCGGCCAGGTCGAGGAGCTTGGCGTTGTAGGCGATGCCCCGGCCCGGCTGGTCCGGGTCTTCGGCCTCGCCGAGCACGGCGGTCTTCATGCGGTCGTAGAGGATCTGCCCGGGCACGCCGCCGAAGGCTTCAAAGGCGGCGATGTGGCAGCGCAGAACGGTCGGCAGGTCCTGGCGGGCGACGAAGCGGGCCCACATCATGCGGCTGTGGCCGAGCACCATGGAGAAGAGCCAGACGACCCGTTCAGCCTCGGGCTCGTCGGTGAAGGTGGTCTTGAAGAAGGCGAAGTCGACCTGGGCCTGCTTGCCGGGCGGGGTTTCGAAGCGGCGCTCGAAGGCCGGGGCGGGTTTGGAGCGAATGGTGCGCACCACCGCCTTCAGGATCGTATAGCCGCCTTCATAGCCGCGCTCGCGGATTTCGCGCAGCAGCCGCTTGGTGCTGAGTTCGGGGTAGGCCTGCAGGCGTTCGCGCAGGTAGGTCTCGAAGGGGCTGACCAGCGTCGGCCGTGGTGGCCGGGGCTTGTAGGCCGGCGGTTCCAGCCCCTTGGCGATGTATTTGCGGATGGTCTTGCGGTCATGGCCGGTGCGGCGCGCGATCGCCGACACCGACATGCCCTGGCGGGCGAGATCGAGAATCATGACGAGTTCCCCAAGTCTGACCACGCGCGCCCTCCCTCCGTCGATGGAGGGGATCATGGGCGAGCGACAGCCGCATGGCTCCGGGGCGTACGCCCCGGAGCCATGCCGTTGCGTCAGCCTGGGGATTTTTCAGCCGCCACTTCTGGGGAGTATTCAACCGGCACTAACAGCAGGCGGCCGACATGGATCTCAACCGTCTCAAGACCACGGGCGACGGGCTGGGACGCCTGCCCCGGACCACGGAACGCTTCACCGTCGAAGCCTGGGAGGAGCCATGACCGATCACCTGAGCCCCCGTGCCCGTCAGCAGTTGGAAACCCTCGACACCGAGGCGCGCTGCGTGGCCATGGAGGAGATGCGGTGGATCGGTTACCCGGCGGCCGCGCAGGCGCTGACCGCGCTGTCGAAGGTCCGCGAGCGCGGGCGGTCCATCCGCACGATGGGCGTCGCCATCTGCGGCCCGTACCGCAACGGTAAGACGATGGTCGCCGACAAATTCCTGAGGACGGCGACGGTGCAGGTCCGGCCGACCTATTATTTCCAGGTTCCGACCGCGGCGTCCCGGCTCGATTTCCTCACCGGGATGATCCGCGCCATGGGCCGCGTCCCGGACACCACCCAGCGCACGATCGAGGGGCGGCGGCAACAGGTCGAGGATCTGCTCAGCGAATACGAGCCGCGGGTCTTCATCTTCGACGACGCGCACCATGGTTTCAGCGGGACCGGGGCGAAGGACTTCCACACGCTTCTGCGCGTCATGGGGCAGCGCTGGGACATGTCGCCGGTGCTGATCGGCGACCGCTCCCTGGCCGCGGTGATCCATGCGGACGGCGAGCTGTCCACGCGGCTCGTCAACTGCCCGCTGCGGCGGTGGGAATACGGAGAGGATTACGCCCGTCTCCTCAACAGCCTCGTGGCCGAGCTGCCGCTGCGGCGCGAATCCGAGTTGACGGAGGAGCCGCTCGCCAAGGCGATCTTCCGGGTCTCGGAAGGCCTGATCGGGGAGATCGTGCAGAACGTCGCCGCGGCTGCGGCTGCGGCGGTCCGCAGCGGCGACGAACGGATCACGCTGGCCCTGTTCAAGGCGATGGATTTCGCCCCGCCGTCGCGGCGCTTTTCCGCGGCCGAACTGCGTGGCCTGGCCTGAGGGCGAGGTGATGCGCCCCGAGCCGGCGGACCGCTTTCCGGTGGAACCGCTGGAGCGTGGCCGCCCCGAGGCCGACCGCTGGGCGGCGGAACCCGCCCCGCTGGATGGCGAACTGCTGAGCAGCTGGCTCAACCGTTACGCTTGGGCGAACGCGATGGGACCGGACGCGTTTCTTCGGGGGCTGCGCCCTGTCCTTGGCCGGAACGTGACCGATCCGGACAGCGCGGTTCCGGCACGGTTCCTCGAGTTCCTCGCGCGACAGACCGGCCTGCCGGTGGCACGGTTCACGCTCCTGCAGAGCGGAGCCCACGCCTGGGCGTCGCTGGGGATGGAGATGCGGCCCGCCCCGTATTTCTGTCCCGGCTGTTGGCGGGCGGAGCCCGCCCCCTACGTTCGTTGGGGGTGGCGGATGACGCCGCTCCAGATCTGTTCGGAACATGGAAGCTGGTTGTGCCGCCGGTGCCCGAACTGCCGGGCACCGCTGTCCCTGCTTCAAGGGGTGTCCCGACGCCACCTGTGGGAATGCGCGGCCTGCCGGCACGATCTGCGGCGGGCCAAAGCGCTTCCGGCCTTGCCGGTCGCGATCCTCGGGCAAGGTCTGGTCCACGACATCCTGGACCAAGCGGACGCGATCGCGCGGGAGGGCATTGGCAAGGAGGCGTTCCGCGTCCTGTCCGATCTCGACGCCGGACTGAACGCCCTCGCCGTGTGGCGCGGGGGCAGACCAGCCCGGCGGTGGTCCGGCGATCCGGATTGGCCGCCGTCGATGGCTCCTGGCGCTCCATCCATGACCTTCTGAATGCGATTCCCTTCGGTGGGGTGAGAGCGCGCCTCCTTCATCGCCTGCAGGAACGGGTCCACGATCCGGCGTGGGCCCTGGCGTCGCCGGCTCCTCCCGGTCCTCGGCTGTGTCTTTTACAGGCTGCCGGCGTCCAGCCGCCGGCACGGTGCGTCCGGCAAGCCACCCTCGACGATATTCCGGCGCTGCAAAGGTTCTGCCGCACCCTGTCCGCAATCCTGGACCGCGACCAGTGGCTCGGGAAGGGAGCGGAGCACCGGGATTCCTTACGGGACCTCCTGACCATCCGCTGGCACAGCTTTGCCGAAGAGGACCAGCCCTTGGCCGTGGCGGTCGATGGAGACGCCATCGTGGGGGTAGGTATGGTGTGGGCGGAACGGCTCATCGAGATCTTCGTCGATCCGACGGCAGAAGCAACCTTTCTCCCTGCGCTGCTGAAAGGGATCACCCACCTCGCTGCGCGTCGGGGCGTGCGGCGGATTGAGGCCCGGGTGGACCGCACCCACCGCGCTGCGTTTGAACTGGCCGGCTGGCGGGGTACCGGATCGTTCGTCACGTCTCCGCTTTGGAGCAAGTCGCTGTCATGACGCATGACGGCTGCCAAGGCTTCATGAAGCGTTGCCTCGGGCGCCGCCCGCCGAACTCTGCGACATTCGATACACCGTTCGAGGCTTGTCGCGATCGATGACCGCCCATAGGATGTATTACTTTCATATAATCGTTGCGAGAGTTCACAAAATGAACAGGAATACTCCTAAAATGAGCATTTCCGACGCCATCGAAGGCCTTCGAAAGGATCTGGCCGAAGCCATTGCGCGTGGTGATGGTCAGGATCTCCGCTTCAAGGTCGAGGGTATCGAGGTCGAGCTGACGGTCGCTTGCGAGATTGGCGGCAACAACAAGGCCAGTTTCCATGTGCTCGGCATTGGGGCCGAACTGGGGGGCAAGCTGGGCACCACCACGACCCATAAGGTGAAGTTGACGCTCAAGCCTGCGGACCGGGATGGAGCGGCGCGCGAGACACTGATCCATAGTTCGGTTTCCAAGCGGCCGGAATACTCCTGATCCGAGCGAAAAGGGCATGGACAATAATCTCCTCATAGAAATCTATGTCGGCTTCCCTGCCGGAACGGAACAGGGACGGATTGGGACAGGATACCCGATCGGCGATGGCTTGATCCTGACCGCGCGTCATCTTTTCATGTCATCGAAAGCGGCGCCCGAAGATGTGTCTGTCCGATGGCATTACCAGAAGGATAACGTCGCCGGGAAATGGCAAGAAGCTACCATCCTTTGGTCCGGCACCGATGAGCTTGATGTGGCGGTTTTGTCCTGTTCGTTTCCAGAACTATTGAAGAAACGCTACAAGCCTCTGTCAAAAATCCGTCACCAGTCAATTCAGAAATGGAATAGCCAAGGGTTCGCCGATGTTGGTGCTAAGCATGATAATACCCGGGAAGCTGTAAATCTTAGTGGAGACGCCTATACATCGGCTGATAGCGAGAATGTATTCGAGCTTGGAGTAAAATATGCACCTAGCATATCAGATGGTTGGCGTGGGACATCCGGAAGCCCAGTATTTGTTGGAGACATGATCATCGGGGTGGTCGTAACCTGTCCGGAAAATTTCAATCAGTCTCGGCTGAAGGCCACACCCACTTGGAAGCTGTTCCAAGACGAGTCTTTCTGCAAGCTTTTTGAAGATTCTTCTGAAGGCTCTCAGCGTGAGAAGGCGTTGAAGCTAATCACGAAATTTCTCAATAATTTCCCTATCCTGTATGAATTTGTCAAAGAGCAGAGAGGCATAAGCCCGCTATCGGCTCGCCATATGGCCCAGGATATGCTGGACCGGGGGCTGGAGGGTTTCTTGAATGTCCTTTTTATCCTAAGTGACCAAGTGGAAGACCGTATAGAAGGTGATCAAGAGAAAAAAAATTCTTTCACCGCTCTGTGTGATTTGGTCTTCAGTACGGCCCCACTACTGATCGACTCTTCAGTCACCGAGCCCCTTATTTACCAGAAGCGAGGAGTTTTTGTCAGAGAACCGGGCGCGATCGGGAGTCGCACGATGGGTGAGATCGCTATGGCGCGCATAGATGAACGAAAGACGAAGTTTTCCGGTGCCGATGCTAAAATTCAAAGGGGGGAGTACGAGTTACCAGACCCTCCCGACAATCATCTTGAAAGCTGGCGAAAAGATTTTGAATCTGCTTTCGACGACCACCTTATCAAGGAAATCGCATCAGATTACAAAAACATCAATGATATAGAAGAAGCCAGAAGAATTGTTTCTAAATCCCTAACCAGTGCTTCAAATAAGAGAAGAACAAGGTATTATTGTATTGAAAGCAGCATAATGGAATCAAGCCGCTCAATTGAGTCTGCGTTGCAGAGCATAAAGGCTAAATACCCGGATCTTATTTTGATCTTTTTACATAAGGACATGGAAATTGATGTGATCGACAGCATAGCGCGTTTCGTTGAACTGTCCGGCAGGAATTCCCGATAATGCTAACCTTTGATGTCGACAACAATAAAGTTCAGTTGGCCGCCTCCCCCGGTCAGCCGGAGCAGGTCCATGTCTTCGACAAGCCCAGCATCGACGCCCTCAATGCGGCGATGGCAGCGCGCCGACCGCTGCTTTTGCGCGGAGAGCCCGGCATCGGGAAAAGCCAACTCGCCCGGGCTGCCGCCAAGGCGCTTGGCCGTGCCTTCGTCCACCGCGCGGTCGATGCGCGAACCGAGGCGCAGGATCTGCTGTGGCATTTCGATGCGGTGGGGCGCCTTGCCGAGGCCCAGCTTGCCGGCGCCCTGAAGGACGTCACCACCCTTTACGGGCAAGCCAGGCTGCACCGTCACATCCGCTCCCGCTTGGCGGTGTGCCGGTACCTGCATCCGGGGTCGCTGTGGTGGGCGTTGAACTGGAAGGACGCTGCCGAACAGGCTGAACGGGGCGGCCTCGCCCCGCCTGCACAACGGGACGGCGGCGATCCGGACAACGGCGTCGTGGTGCTGATCGACGAGATCGACAAGGCGGAACCGGAGCTTCCCAACGGCCTGCTCGAAGCCCTGGGGGCCGGGGAGTTCCTGCCGCCCGGCCGGCATGAGCCGGTGCGCGCCGCGGAGCCGGCTCCGCTGGTCATCATCACCTCCAACGAGGAACGGGCTCTGCCCGACGCCTTTCTCCGGCGCTGTCTGGTCCTGCATCTCACCCTGCCGGACAATAGGGCGGCGTTGATCGCCCATCTGACGGAGCGCGGCCGCGCGCATTTTTCCGGCGCGGACCCCGGCATCCTGACCACGGCGGCGAAGCAGTTGGCCGATGACCGCGACGCGGCCCGCGAGGCCCATTGGACGCCGTTGCCGGGCCAGGCGGAGTATCTCGACCTCCTGCGGGCGGTTCTGGCCCTGGCGCCGGGCGATCCGGCACGGCAGGAGAAGGTCCTCAAATCCATCGCCCAGTACGTCCTGAACAAGCGCGCGGGAGCGGTGTGATCCATGGCCACGGTCGTGGGGCGCGCCGATCTGCTGCGGGTGTTGGCCGCCAAAGATCCCGCCGTGGGGGCGGCTCTCGCGGGCCTGCTTGGTTACTCCCTGGCCCCGCCGGAAGCGGCCCCGCCGACCCTGGCGTTGCCTTCCTTTCCGGCGGAGCCACCCCCGCCACCGAAGGACGAGCCGGAACCCGCACCCGTCGAAACCCCGGACGTCCCGTTCTGGCGCCCGGTTTCGCGGACCTACCGGAAGGGTGAGGACGAGGCCACGGGGCGGAGCGGGAACGCCGGGGCGGATGACCGCAGCGCCGAAATCTGGCGCAACCGGCCGGCCGCCGCGCCTCCCTGGCCGTCGCTTTGTCCGCGCAACCGCCTGCTGCCCCGGCTGCGCGCCGGCATGACGGAGCGCATCGCCGGGCGTGCGATCGATCTCGACGCGGTGGTGCGGCGCATCGCGAACGCCCAGCTTCCCGACCCGCTGCCTCGCCGCCGACAGCGCCGTTGGGGGGCGTCGATCCAGGTCATCGACGACCGCAGCCGTCACCTGACCCCGTTCTGGCAAGACCAGGACGAGGTTTGCCAATGGCTGTCCCGGCTGTTCCCCGTCGGCACCTTCTCCCGGGCGCGGTGGCTGCCGGGATCGGAAGAGCCGATCCGCTACACCGCCCACGGCATCGACACGTCCTACCAGCCGCCGCCGGCGGGATCGCTGGTGCTGGTGCTGGGGGACCTGGGATGCCTGGACCGTCGCGGCCCACGCGCCATCCGGCGGTGGCTCGATTTCGGGCGCCGGCTGCGCGCGGCGGGCTGCGTTCCGGTGGCGTTGACGCCCTGCGCCCCGGACCGCTGGCCGGCTGGATTGCGCGCCGTCTGGCGGCTGGTGCCGTGGGAGCACGGGGCTCCGCCGTCGGTCCCGGCGCCCACGGATCTGCCCCCGGAGGAGCGGCTGCTGCGGCTGGTGGCCCCGGCGGCGCGCGTCGAGCCCGGTCTGCTGCGCCATATCCGCCGGACCGTCATGCCGGCCAGCGGTGCGGCGCTGGAGGCCGCCGTCTGGCAACATCCAGCGATCGCCAGCCCGTCCAGCGTCGCCGCGACCCTGGACCCCGACATGACGCCGGGCCTGCGCCAGGGCTTCGCCGCCGAAGGCGACGCGGTGCAACGGAGCGTCCTGGCCATCCTGCGCCAATGGCGGGCCACGTTGTCGGCGGACGTCTGGTTCGAGGAAATCCTGAGCCTGTCGGCGGACTCCCGGCGTCACCTGCCGGACACCGCCGATCTGGACGCGGCGGCGGCACGTTTTGACGGTTTCAGCCGGCGGGCGTTGGCCTTCGACGATTCGGCGGCGCGCGCGGACGCGATGATGGCCGTCAGCCGCCTGTTGCGGCGGGTGCCGTCGTCCCTTCACGACGACCCCAGGGTTGGCGAGGCGTTCGAGCGCCTGAAGGTCTTTGCCCATCAGGACGAGTTGGATGATGGGGAAGCGCTCCCGCTCCAGTCCGGCCGTTTGGACCCGCGCGTCATTCCGGCGCGGCCCGGCGCGGTCCTGCGGCGGATCGATCTGCGGCAGCGGGGCGATGGGATCGTGGCGGACTCGCCCGATACGAACAAGGTCTCTCCGGGCAGCCTTTTGACGAGCGTTCAGACGGTCAATGGGGTGATGGTCGTCACCACGGAGGAGTCCGCGAACCCCGAGGAGGATCGCAACGCCTTCTGGAAGTCCGGCATCCCGCCCGCCTGGGCGGAGGACTGGGGATGGGACGATTTCGGCGCCTGGGTCACCTTCCGCGTTGCGACGGTGGTTCAGAAAATGCGCTGGATCGCGCCGGGCCATTTCCGGATGGGCTCGCCGGGGGACGAGGCGGAACGGTTCGATAACGAAGGGCCGCAGCACGCGGTGACGCTGACCCGCGGCTTCTGGCTGTTCGACACGGCCTGTTCGCAGGCGCTGTGGCGCGCGGTGATGGACCAAAACCCGAGCCGTTTCCAGGACGACGAGCGCTGTCCGGTGGAGCAGGTAAGTTGGACCGAGGCTCAAGGCTTTCTGGAGCGGCTCAACCAGCGCCTTCCCGGCCTGTCGCTGGATCTGCCGACGGAGGCACAGTGGGAATACGCCTGCCGGGCTGGGACAACAACGCCGTTCAGTTTTGGCGGCACGGTCACCCCAAGCCGAGTGAATTACGACGGGCGCCATCCGTACCGGAACGGGCCTCTGGGGTTGTATCGGGAACGGACAGTTCCGGTGGGCAGTCTGCCGCCGAACCCGTGGGGGCTGTACGAGATGCACGGGAATGTCTGGGAGTGGTGCGCGGATGGCCAGCGGGTCTATACGGCGGACGCGGCCACTGACCCGCGCGGACCGGATGTTGATGACGCTGCGCACGTTCTTCGTGGCGGTTCCTGGTTCAACTTTGCGCGGCGCGTTCGCTCCGCTGTCCGCAGTCAACCTCGCGAGGGCGACCGTCTCGACGACATCGGCTTCCGCTGTGCCTCAAGTCCAGCCAGCCAGGACGGTGGAGCGGAGCCGGCGGCCCCGGCGTCGCCCCGGCAGGCGGAGCGCCGGGGTGCGCAGGGGACGACGGGCGCCGCGGTCCTGCGGATGGAGTCCGGAGGGCGATGCCCGCTTCCCAACGCTCCCGCCGTCCGGATCGTCACCGACCGGGAGGAGGTTCGCCTGGAGCGTCTGACCCGTCCCGCCTGGGCGGACGCTCTTGGCCGCGACCGTTTCGGCCTGTGGGCCGACCTCGCGGTACCGCCGCTGCGGGGCGGCGACCCGGTGGTGCAGCGGCTGCGTTGGATCGCGCCGGGCCGCTTCTTGATGGGCTCGCCGGAGGACGAGGCAGAGCGGTCCGCTGACGAGGGTCCGCAGCACGCGGTGACGCTGACCCGCGGCTTCTGGCTGTTCGACACGGCCTGTTCGCAGGCGCTGTGGCACGCGGTGACGGGCGAGAACCCGAGCCAATTCAAGGACGACGAGCGCTGCCCGGTGGAGCAGGTGAGTTGGCACGACGTCCAGGGCTTTCTGGAGCGGCTCAACCAACGTGTTTCCGGCCTGTCGCTCGGCTTGCCGACGGAAGCGCAGTGGGAATACGCCTGCCGGGCCGGGACCACGACGCCGTTCAGCTTCGGCGGGACGGTGACGCCGGATCAGGTGAACTACGATGGGAACCGCCCTTATCGGGACGGTCCGAAGGGGCTGTTCCGGAAACGGACGGTCCCGGTGGGCAGCCTGCCGCCGAACCCGTGGGGCCTGCACGAGATGCACGGGAATGTCTGGGAGTGGTGCGCGGACGGCCAGCGGGTCTACACGGCGGACGCGGCCACCGACCCGCGCGGACCGGAAACGGACGGCGCCGAGCGCGTTCTTCGCGGTGGTTCCTGGATCAGCTTCGCACGGTACGTCCGTGCCGCGATCCGCTACCGGCTCGCCCCGGACGACCGCTTCGGCAGCTTCGGCTTTCGCTGTGCCTCAGGTCCGGCGTGAGCACCAGCCGGCGGGAAGCGGCGCCGGGCGTGCCCCTCGGCCGCCCCGGCAGGCGGAGCGCCGGGGTGCCGTGGGGCAGGCATGGCGCCGCGGCGGGAGGGATGGTCTTTGGATGTGGGGAGGATCACGCATGCGGCTTTGCTTCTTCACCGTTCCGGTCCATGGCGGCGAGGACGCCGCCGAGGCGCTGAACCGTTTTCTGGCCACCCATCGGATTGTGTCGATCGACCGCAGCTTCGTCCAGGACGGCGGCAACAGCGCGTGGTCCCTGTGCATCGGGTATGACGCCGCCGAGGGCGCCGGGCGCCCGGCACCGGGGTCGAAGCGGCCCGGCCGGCTGGATTACCGGGAGGTGCTGAGCGAGGCGGATTTCGCCCTGTTCGCCCGCTTGCGCGCCCTGCGCAAGGACCTGGCCGAGGCGGAGGGTGTGCCGGCCTACGCGCTGTTCACCAACGAGCAGTTGGCGCCGATGGTGCAGAACGGGGCCCGCAGCCCGGCGTCGCTTCTGGCCATCGACGGCATCGGCGAGGCCCGGGTCGCGAAATACGGGGAACGGTTTCTCGAGGTGTTGCGCGCCACGCCCGACGCGCGGACCGTGGCCCAGGACGCCACCCCATGAAGCGCTCCGCGGTCGGGCTCGCCGAAATCGCCGACTGGCACACGCTCGCTGCCGCCTTTCATCACGCCGCGCGGGGCAAGGGCCGCCGGGACGAGGTCCGCTGCTTCCGCGCGGCCCTAATGGACGAGCTTTCCGGTTTGCGGCGCGACATCCTGGATGGCACGGTGGCGGTGGGGCATACCCGCCGGTTCCGCATCCGCGATCCCAAGCCGCGGGTCATCCACGCCCCGTGCTTCCGCGAACGGGTTCTGCACCACGCGGTGATGGCCCACGCCGGCCCGGTGCTGGAGCGCGGTCTGGTGGACGACACCTTCGCCTGCCGCCCCGGCAAGGGAACCCTGGCGGCGGTGCGGCGGGCCGCCCATCACGCCGACCGCTTCCCCTGGTACGGGCAGATCGACATCCGATCCTACTTCGCCGGCATCGACCACGTCCGGCTGCTGCGGCTTCTGGCCCGGCGGTTCAAGGACGCCGGCCTTCTGGCCCTGTTTGCCCGCATCGTCGATGCCCATCACGATTCTCCCGGGAAGGGGCTTCCCATCGGCGCGCTGACCTCACAACATTTCGCGAACGCCTATCTGGGCGGCCTCGACCGTTTTCTGCTCGAACGCTGCAAGGTCCGCGGCATGGTGCGCACCATGGACGACCTTGTGTGGTGGGGGGACGACAAGGCGGCCGTCCGTGCCGCCATGGCGGATGTCCGCCACTCTGTCGGGGATGAGCTGGATCTGGCCGTGAAGGAGCCGGTCCGGATCGGCCGCAGCCGTCTGGGGCTGGCCTTCTGTCGCTACCGCGTGGTACCGGGCGCTTCTCCTGTCGCGGCGGCGGAAGCGGCGCTACGCCATCGCGCGCCGCCGGTGGGAGGCGGCCTTTCTGGCCGGGCGCATCGGCGCGCGGGAGGTCCAGGCCGGATGCTGTGGCGCCCTGGCCATCACCGCCCTTGCCGAAGCCGCGGCATGGCGGCGGGAGCATCTGCGCCGCCGGCCTCTTGCCGACGCGCTCGACCGGCTTTAACCTGAAAGGCGGGACGATGGTCGAAACACCGACGCCGAGCGCGTTCTTCGCGGTGGTTCCTGGATCAACGACGCACGGAACGTCCGCGTCGCGATCCGCAACCGGAACGCCCCGGACGACCGCAACGACAACATCGGCTTTCGCTGTGCCTCAGCTCACGCCCGGACGGAGTCCGGACCTGACCAGACCGTCGTCCGGGGCGTTCCTCCCGGGCCGCCGAAACGCAAGGGCGGCCGGTGTGCTGGTAGCCGGTGCGGATGCCCGGCGACGGCTCGCCGGCTGGCCGCGTTCCGTCCGGGGGAGCCGGCTGTGAGCCGGTCTGGAACCTCCGGCCGGCACCCGTTGGCCGACGGCCATCCGCCGGACTGGGCGAGCGGATGGGGGCAGGACCGGTACGGCGCCTTCGTGACCCTCACCGTGGGTGACGCCACCCAGCGGATGCGCTGGATCGCGCCGGGATCCTTCCGGATGGGCTCGCCGGAGGATGAGCCGGGGCGGTGGGAAGACGAAGGGCCGGGGCACGCGGTGACGCTGACCCGCGGCTTCTGGCTGTTCGACACCCCCTGCACCCAACGGCTTTGGGACGCGGTGATGGCGGACAACCCAAGCCGCTTCCGGTCGCCGGACCGCCCCGTGGACAGCGTGAGTTGGAACGACGTTCAGGGATTCCTGGAACGTCTGAACGGCCGCATCCCCGGCTTGTCGCTGGGGCTGCCGACCGAGGCGCAATGGGAACACGCCTGCCGCGCCGGCACCGAGACCGCGCTGTACAGCGGCGCTATCGTGATCGAAGGGGCGAAGAACGCCCCGGCGCTCGACGCGATCGCCTGGTATGGCGGGAACAGCGGCGTCGGGTTCGAGCTGGACGATGGTCATGACAGCTCTGGCTGGCCGGAGAAGCAGCATCCCCACACACGGGCGGGGACGCACCCGGTGGGCCGCAAACAGCCCAACCCCTGGGGCCTCCACGACATGTTGGGCAATGTCTTGGAATGGTGCGCGGACGGTCGGCGGGACTACACGGCGGACGCGGTCACCGACCCGCGCGGACCGGAAACGGACGTCGCCGAGCGCGTTCTTCGCGGTGGTTCCTGGATCTTCGACGCTCGGAGCGTCCGCGCCGCGATCCGCTACCGGTTCGCCCCGGACGGCCGCTTCGCCTACGTCGGCTTTCGCTGTGCCTCAGGTCCGGCGTGAGCATCAGCCGGCGGGAAGCGGCGCCGGGCGTGCCCCTCGGCCGCCCCGGCAGGCGGAGCGTCGGGGTGCCGTGGGGCGGGCATGGCGCCGCGGCGGGGAGACGGCTACGGACTCCGGGCGCGCTCACAGGCGTTCCGGCGCCGTCCAGACGCGGAAGGCTTGACGCCCGGTGACGTCGGCGACCAAGCCGCGGCGGCGCAGGCCGTCGAGCAGCGTCTGGGCGGCGCGCGGGGTGACGCCGAGGGCGGCGGCGAGGGCGGTGGCCGACACTCCCGGCCGCGCCACCAGCACCTCGACCGCGCGCGGCAACACCGACGCCCGGCGGCCTTCTCCCGCGGCCTCCTGCAGGCGGCCGCGCCAAGAGTCCAGGTTGCGGTGGAGCTGCAGGCCGCGCTCCGCCGCCCGCGCCGCCGCCTCGGCGAAGCGACACGGCCAGAGCACCGAGTCGTCCAGGGTATAGGCGGCGCGGGCGCCGAGCCAGCCGACGTTCATCAGCGGCGGTTGCGCCTCGAGCAGGCCGGCGCGGACCAGCCAGGCCGCGGCGAGCTGGCGGCCGGGCGTGCCGCCGAGCAGGGCGGCGGCGCCGCAGCGGTGCCAGTGCCCGACGAAGCGGGCGGCGGCGAGCAGCGGCGGCTGGCCTTCCAACTCCTCGAGCCACACCGGGTCGAGCGCCTCGACCAGGGCGTCGTGGATCGCCGCGCGGTCGGGGACGAAGAGGCCGGTCCAGGCGGGCAGCCGGCCGGGGCCGGGCGCCCGGGTGGCCGCGGTAGGACGGCGGTGGCCGGCGCCGGCGAGCAGCCGGGCCGGGCGGAAGAGGTGGCGCGGCGACCGGCGCAGCAGGTGGCGCAGCAGGGCGAGCACCAGGGCGGCCCGGGCGACGTCGGGGTTGGACGGGCCGACGATGATCCCGAGGTCGTGGTCGCGCAGGACGCGGGGATTGACCGCCGGCCCATGATCGAGGCGGACGGCGGCGGCGGCGTCCTCGAGCACCATCCGGGCTTGCCAGCCGGCGCGCAGCGCGGGCGGCGAGCGGGCGAGGCGCTCGTCGAGGCGGACCAGCGCCGCCGTGGCGGCGGCGACCGCGGCGACCAGCGGCGGCGTTCCCCCGCTCAGCGGTGTGGGCGTCGGCTCCTCGTCGACCCGCGGCCGCCAATCCACGTCCTCCGCGGCGTCGTCATCGTCCCAGGCGCGGCGGGGCGGCAGGGCGT
>NZ_QLKQ01000093.1 GCF_003349955.1 Azospirillum brasilense | reverse complement strand
TGGGCCCCTTCCCTCCCCCGCTTCGCAGGAGAGGGAGCTTATCCCCTCCCCTGCGCCAGCGGGGGAGGGTTAGGGAGGGGGCAAGGCCGGCGCTCGGCGCATTCCGGTCAGATGGACTTGCTGTCCAGCGCGTAGCCGGCCGAGCGGACGGTGCGGATCAGGTCCATCTCCGTCTCCTCGTTCATCGCCTTGCGCAGCCGGCGGATGTGCACGTCTACGGTGCGCGGCTCGACATAGACGTCGTGGCCCCACACCACGTCGAGAAGCTGCTCGCGCGAGAAGACCCGGCCGGGATGCTGCATGAAATGGCGCAGCAGGCGGAACTCGGTCGGCCCCAGATGCACGTCGCGCCCGTTCCGGCGCACCCGGTGCGCGGCCAGATCCATGGTCACGTCGGCGAACTGCAGAGTCTCGTCGGTCATGCCGGGGGCCGAGCGGCGCAGCACGGCGCGCATGCGGGCGACCAGCTCGGTCGGGGAGAAGGGCTTGGTGATGTAGTCGTCGGCGCCGGAGTTCAGGCCGCGAACGCGGTCCGCCTCCTCGCCGCGGGCGGTCAGCATGATGATCGGGATGTCGCGCATCTTGCTGTTGCGGCGCATCTGGCGGCAGACCTCCAGCCCCGACATCAGCGGCAGCATCCAGTCGAGCAGGACGATGTTCGGCGTCTGCTCGCCGGCCAACAGAAGAGCCTCCTCGCCGTCGGTGGCGGCGTTCACGCGGAAGCCTTCCTTCTCCAGATTGTACTTCAGCAGCGTCACGATGTCGGCTTCGTCCTCGACGATGAGAACGAGCGGCTTCAGCGCCGAATTCATGCTTGTCCCGCTCCCACTGCGCGTCTCGCCGTCACGCGGCATGTCCCGCTCCATCGTTATCCGGGCCGCCGTCCCGCGGCAATCCCCGTTCCACCGGGTCGGTGGAGAACCCCTCCGGCTCGACCACGGCGAAGCTGCTGCCGTCGTTCTTCGGGCGCGCGGCGCGCAGCGTCGTCCCGACCACCAGATAATGGATGGTCTCGGCGATGTTGGTGGCGTGGTCGCCGATCCGCTCCAGGTTCTTCGCCATGAACAGCAGGTGCGTGCAGGGCGTGATGTTGCGCGGGTCCTCCATCATGTAGGTCAGGACCTCGCGGAACAGGCTGGTGTAGAGGTCGTCCAGCTCCTCGTCGCGTTCCCAGGCGGCGATGGCGCGCTGGACGTCGCGCTCGATGTAGGCGTCCAGCACGTCCTTCATGATCGACTCGACCAGCCGCCCCATGCGCGGGATGGCCACCGCCGGGCGCACCACCGGCACCTGGGCCAGGGCCAGCGAGCGCTTGGCGATGTTGGAGGCGTAGTCGCCGATCCGCTCCAGGTCCGACGCGATCTTCAGCGCCGACACGATCTCGCGCAGGTCTTGGGCGAGCGGCTGGCGCAGGGCGAGCAGGCGCACGGCCTCGGCGTCGATGTCGCGCTCGTAGGCGTCGATGCGCTGGTCGGCCTGCATGACCTGGGCGGCCAGCGCGACGTCGCGGCGGGCCACCGCCTTCACGGCGGCGTCCACCTGCGCTTCGGCGACACCGCCCATCTGGGTGATCAGGTTGGACAGGCGCTCAAGTTCGTGCGCGAAGGAACGCACGATGTGTTCGTTGCTCATGCTTCACGTCCTTCGCTGATGGAAGAGTGGCGGCGATGCCGGGGAGCGGGGGCCGGGGATCAGCCGTAGCGGCCGGTGATGTAGCCCTGGGTGCGCTCGTCCCGCGGGTTGGTGAAGATTTCCTCGGTGTCGTCGCACTCCACCATGTCGCCCAGATGGAAGAAGGCGGTCTTCTGGGAGACGCGGGCCGCCTGCTGCATGTTGTGGGTGACGATGACGATCGTGTAGTTCTCGCGCAGCTCGTCGATCAGCTCCTCGATGTGGGCCGTCGCGATGGGGTCGAGCGCCGAGCAGGGCTCGTCCATCAGGATCACCTCGGGGCTGACGGCGATGGCGCGGGCGATGCACAGGCGCTGCTGCTGGCCGCCGGACAGGCCGGTGCCCGGCTCGCGCAGGCGGTCCTTCACCTCGTTCCACAGGCCGGCGCGCTGCAGCGAGGTCTGGACGATCTCGTCCATCTCGTCGCGGTGGCTGGCGATGCCGTGGATGCGCGGGCCGTAGGCGATGTTGTCGTAGATCGACTTCGGGAAGGGGTTCGGCTTCTGGAAGACCATGCCGACGCGGGCGCGGAGCTGAACGGCGTCGATGTTCTTGCCGTAGACGTCCTCGCCGTCGAGCGCGATCAGCCCCTCGACGCGGCAATTCTCGATGGTGTCGTTCATGCGGTTCAGGCAGCGCAGGAACGTCGACTTGCCGCAGCCGGACGGCCCGATCAGGGCCATCACGCGGTTTTCCTGGATCTCCAGGTTGATGCCCTTGAGCGCCTGTTTGGCCCCGTAGAACACCTTGACGTCGCGGGCGACCATCTTGGTGCCGTGGATGCCGGCGGCGGGACGCGAAGGCATGGCCGTGGCCGGGATGTGGGTCTGGACGCTCATGGGGTTACCAACGCCTCTCGAATTTCTTGCGCAGGAAGACGGCCAGGCCGTTCATCAGGATGAGGAAGGCGAGCAGGATCATGATCGCCGCCGAGGTGCGCTCCGTGAAGGCCCGCTCGGGGCTGTCCGCCCACATGTAGATCTGCACCGGGATCGCCGTGGCGCTGTCGGTCAGGCCGCCCGGGATGTCCACGATGAAGGCGACCATGCCGATCATCAGCAGCGGCGCCGTCTCGCCGAGCGCGCGGGCCATGCCGATGATGGTGCCGGTCAGGATGCCCGGCAGGGCCAGCGGCAGGACATGGTGCGTCACCGTCTGCAGCGGCGAGGCGCCGACTCCCAGCGCCGCCTCGCGGATCGACGGCGGCACCGCCTTCAGGGCGACGCGCGAGGCGATGATGATGACCGGCAGGGTCATCAGCGCCATCACCAGACCGCCGACCAGCGGGGCGGAGCGCGGCAGCCCGAAGAAGCCGAGGAACACCGCGAGGCCGAGCAGGCCGAAGATGATCGACGGCACCGCGGCGAGGTTGTTGATGTTCACCTCGATCAGGTCGGTCCAGCGGTTCTTCGGCGCGAACTCCTCCAGATAGACCGCGGCGGCGATGCCGATGGGCACCGACAGCAGCATGGTCACCACCAGCGTCAGGGCGGAACCGACGACGGCCCCCAGGATGCCCGCCTGTTCCGGCTCGCGGCTGTCGCCGGCGGTGAACAGGGTGGTGTTGAAAGTGCTGCGGATGGAGCCGTTGGCGACCAGCGCGTCGATGGCGGCGATCTTGACGTCGTTCAGCCGGCGCTCGCTCTCCGGCACGTCGCGCCGGATGAAGCCCTTCATGAACTGGTCGATCTCGTCGTCGGCGCGGACCCAGACCGTCTGCGTGGTGCCGACCAGCGACGGGTTGGCGTTGACCATCGCCTCCAGCTCGTACGGCGCGCCGGAGGACAGCAGGTCGTTGAGCGAGCGGCGGGTGGCGCGGTCGGTGGCCGCCGGGACCTGGGCGTAGAGCGCCTGCCGGACGATGGCGGTGTAGTTCCGCTCCTCGACATGCTGCTTGTCCAGGGTCACCTCCAGCCGGATCTGCGCCTGCCAGAAGGCGGTGTAGCCCTTGCTGACGATGGAGCCGAGCAGAACCACCAGCATCAGCGAGGCGATCCCCACGGCGACCATCCCGGCGATCCGGAACCGGCGCTCCGCGGCGTAGCGGCGGCGCAGCCGGGCGGAGAACTCCTCGCTCTGGTAGCGCGACTTGGTGACGGCGACCGACATGGCCCGCGTATCCTGTTCCACGAGGTCAGTCATATTTCTCTCGATACTTCTGGACCACCCGGAGGGCGACCATGTTGAGGGTCAGGGTGACGACGAACAGGACGAGGCCGAGCCCGAAGGCCGACAGCGTCTTGGGGCTGTCGAACTCCTGGTCGCCGACCAGCAGCGTGGCGATCTGCGTCGTCACCGTGGTCACCGCGTCCAGCGGGTTGGCGGTCAGGTTGGCGGTGAGGCCGGCGGCCATGGTGACGATCATCGTCTCGCCGATGGCGCGGCTGACCGCCAGCATGATGGCGGCGACGATGCCCGGCAGGGCGGCGGGCAGCACGACCAGCCGGATCGTCTCCGACTTGGTGGCGCCCAGCCCGTAGGAGCCGTCGCGCAAGCTCTGCGGCACCGCGTTGATGACGTCGTCCGACAGGGAGCTGACGAAGGGGATGATCATCACGCCCATCACGAAGCCGGCGGCCAGCGCCGATTCCGAGCTGACGCTCAGCCCCAGGCTGTTGCCCACGTCGCGGACGAAGGGCGCCATGGTCAGGGCGGCGAAGAAGCCGTAGACCACGGTCGGGATCCCGGCCAGCACCTCCAGGATCGGCTTCAGCCACGTGCGCAGGCCCGGGCTGGCGTATTCCGACATGAAGATGGCCGCCATCAGCCCGACCGGAACCGCCACCGCCATGGCGATGCCGGTGATCAGCAGCGTGCCGGCGAACAGCGGGATCGCGCCGAAGGAGCCGCTGGAGCCCACCTGGTCGGCGCGCATGGCCATCTGCGGGCTCCAATGCGTCCCGAACAGGAAGTCCAGCGGGTTGACCACCGCGAAGAAGCGGATCGCCTCGAACAGGAGCGACAGCACGATGCCGATGGTGGTCAGGATGGCGACCAGCGAGCAGATCACCAGCGCGATGTTGACCGTGCGCTCCACCCGGTTGCGGGCGCGCAGGTCGGGGTCGATGCGGCGGCGGGCGTAGAGCAGGCCGCCGATGGCGACGCAGCAGCCGATGACCAGCAGGCTCCAGTCGCCGAGCGCGTGCAGCCGCACATAGCGCTCCGCCGCGGCGACGACCTCCGGATCGGGCTCGCGGCCGGTGGTGACGCCGTGGGCGAGGTTCAGGATGTCGGCGCGCAGCAGGCCGAGCGACTGGGCGTCGCCGTTGACCAGCCGGTCCGGCAGGCCGGACAGGACCATCTGCATGACCAGCCAGCCTTCCGACGCCCCCCAGAAGGCGAAGAGCAGCAGGGCCGGAAGCCCCGCCCAGAGGGCGACGTAGAAGCCGTGGTAGGACGGCACCGAATGAAGCTCGACGATGCGGCCGCCGACGGAGGCGACGGCACGCGACCGGCCCATCTGGTAACCGATCACTGTGAGCAGGGCCAGAATGATGAGCAGTACCGTGAGCTGCATGCGAAACCGCCGGAAATGGGCTGAGAATTGGCTCCTGGCACAAACGGGAAACCGGCGGCCCCATCAGGGTGCAGGCGTAGGCATCCAAGGTCCCCTCTCCCCTCTGGGGAGAGGGTTAGGGTGAGGGGGTTGCGCTTGTGCCGGACGAACCGCCTTGCGCAACCCCCTCACCGGCCCTCCGGGCCACCCTCTCCCCGCTCTCGGCGGACCAAAGGTCCGCCTGTCGCGTCAGCGCAAACGAAGTTTGCGCGTGAGCGGAGGGGAGAGGGCTAAGGTGACCAAACGCTATCGCCGCGCCCCTAGAGCGGGCCGCCGGCTCCGTCAGCCGGTCAGAGCTGGAGCGGGGTCAGGTTGGTCGCCGAGGTGCGGGCGGCGTCGCGCTCCGCCTTCGGCATGGAGATCAGGCCCTTGTCGCCCAGGTAGCCGTCCTCGCCCATCGCGCGCTCCGAGGTGTACTCGGCGATGAACTCGCGGATGCCCGGGATGACGCCGGCGTGGGCGTTCTTGATGTAGATGAACAGCGGGCGCGACAGCTCGTACTTGCCGGCCTGGACCGCTTCCGGCGACAGCTCGACGCCGTCCATCTTGGCGGTCTGCAGCTTGTCGCGGTTCTGGTCGTAGAAGCTGTAGCCGAACACGCCGAAGGCGTCCGGGTTGGCGGTCAGCTTCTGGACGATCAGATTGTCGTTCTCGCCGGCCTCGACGTAACCGCCATCCTCGCGGATGGTCATGCAGGCCTTCTCGCGGGCCTTCTCGTCGGCGACCGCGGCCTTCACCTCGGCGACCTTCTTGCAGCCTTCGAGCATCACCAGCTCGTTGAAGGTGTCACGGGTGCCGGACGTCGGGGGCGGGCCGAGCACCTCGATCTCCTTGTTTGGGAGCTTCGGGTCGATGTCCGACCACTTCTTGTAGGGGTTGGCGACCATCTTGCCGTCGACCGGCACGTCCTTGGCCAGCGCCTTCCACAGGATCTGGGTGGTCAGGTCGGTGTGCGGGGCCTGCTTGGAGTAGGCGAGCGCGATCCCGTCGAAGCCGACCTTCAGCTCGGTGATCTGGGCGACGCCGTTGGCGGCGCACTGCTCGACCTCGGACTTCTTGATGCGGCGCGAGGCGTTGGCAACGTCCGGGTGCTGCGGGCCGACGCCCGCGCAGAACAGCTTCAGGCCGCCACCGGTGCCGGTCGACTCGACGACCGGGGTCTTGAACTTGCCGCCCTTGCCGAAGGCCTCGGCAACCGCCGTGGTGAACGGGAACACGGTCGAGGAGCCGACGGCGCGGATCTGGTCGCGCGACTGGGCGTTCGCGGCACCCGCGAAGGCGGCGGTCATGGCGACGACCGCGGCGGCGGTGACGGCGAGCTTCTTGGAATTCACGGTATCCCTCCGATGGTCCGGTTGCCCCTTTGCCGGGGAACGCACTGGTTCAACCCCGTGCCGCTTCCCCCAGGGGCGGGCGGCTTGCGGGGCGGACACTAGTCGGGGTCCGCGACGCGCTGATTACGGTTTTATGACAGTTTCATGACGACGCCCACTTTCGGTCACGCCGATGGGGGTAGCCGCAACCTCTAGGCTTGGCGCCGCGCGGGCTCGGCGGCGCGGCCCTCTCCCGACTCCTCCGACGCGGCGGGGAGATAGACCGTGAAGGTGCTGCCCACCCCGACCGCGCTTTCGATGGTCAGCCGGCCGCGGTGGCGGTTCACGATGTGCTTGACGATGGCCAGCCCCAGCCCGGTGCCGCCCATGGCGCGCGACCGCGCGGCGTCGACGCGGTAGAAGCGCTCGGTCAGGCGCGGCAGGTGGGTGCGGGCGATGCCCTCCCCCTGGTCGCGCACGGCGACGGCGACCATCGGCATCCCCCGCCCGCCGCGGCCCGCCGGACCGGACACCCCGACCGCCATGCCGTCGGCGAGCGACACGGCGACCGTCACGTCGGTGTTCTCGCGGGTGTATTTGATGGCGTTGCTGACGAGGTTCTGGAAGACCTGGGTGAGCTGGTCCTCGTCGCCGACCACCGCGGGCAGGTTCTCCGGCGCCTCCAGCGTCAGGCGGATGCGCCGGCTGGCCGCCTTCAGCTCCAGCGCCGCCATCACCCCGTCCAGCCGGTCCAGCACGTCGACCGTGCCGGCGGGCGGCATGTGCTCGTCCAGCTCTATCCGCGACAGCGACAGCAGGTCGTTGACGAGGCGGGCCATGCGGCTGGCCTGGTCCTGCATGATCGACAGGAAGCGCTCGTGCGCCTCCAGATCCTCGCGGGCGGGGCCGCGCAGCGTCTCGATGAAGCCGAGCAGGGAGGACAGCGGCGTGCGCAGCTCGTGGCTGGCGTTGGCGATGAAGTCGGCGCGCATCTGCTCCGACCGGCGCAGCGCGGTGATGTCGTGCAGCGTCAGGATGACCATGCGCCCCGGCACGGTTCCGGCGGGCGCCCCGTCCTCGCCAAGGGCCGGGCGGGGAACGCGGCGCTGGAAGGGCTTGACCCGCACCTCGAACATGCGCTCCACCGGCACCGGCAGGCTGAATTCGAGGATGCGCGAGGCGCCGCCCTTCAGCACGGCGTCCACCGCCTCCAGGACCGCCGGGTTGCGCAGCGAGGCGGCGAGGTCGCGGTCGAGGATGCGGTCGCCGAACAGGGCGCGCGCCGCCTGGTTGGCCCGCGCCACCTGCCGCTCCGCCCCGACCAGCACCAGCGGGTCGTGCAGCGCCTCGATGATGGATTCGTTGGCTTCGAGCTGGGCCAGCGCCAGCTCGGTGCGGGCGTTCATCACCCGGTGCAGCCGCACCGCCGCCGCCGCCGCCGCCCGCACCGGACGGGAGGCGGTGACGGGCAGGGGCGGGACCGCCTCCGTCGGGCCGGCGGCGAGCCGGGCCGCGTGGGCGGCCACCGTCCGCAGGTCGCGGAAATACAGTTGGATCATCAGCGCCACCCCGCCGACCCCGGCCAAGCCCCCCACAACCGCCACCACTGGACCGATCGTCCCCTGCCGCCACAGCCCCCACAGGGCCGGCAGCAACGGCGCCAGCACCAGCGCGGCGGCGAGGATCAACCGGAGGGGCGGCATCGGCTTGGAGATCATGGACGGCGCTTCTCGTGCGTCACGCGGACGGTCTTGGAGACGGAACTCCGCTTTTACACCATCCCGCAAGCCGATGAGCGGGCGTCACAAAAGATTAACGCGCGGGCCGGGGAAACACCCGGTCCGCGCGAAGGCATCCTTGATAGCCCTCTCCCCTCTGGGGAGAGGGTGGCCCGGAGGGCCGGTGAGGGGGATGCGCGTGGCGGAGTGTCCGGCAAAAGCGCAACCCCCTCACCCTAACCCTCTCCCCAGAGGGGAGAGGGGACTTCAAGTACGGTTAAGCCTGGGGAAATACCCGGCCTGCACGTCGTTCGAAGACAGCGCCCTCCGCTCACCAGGGCAGCGAGTCGTGGGCCGCCAGCGCCGCCGCGGTGACCAGATCGTTGACCGAGGCGCCCATGGTGACGATCTGCGCCGGCTTGTCCAAGCCGATCAGCAGCGGGCCGATCATCTGGCCACCGGCCATCTTGTTGAGCAGCTTCGCCGTGATGTTGGCCGAATGCAGGCCGGGCATGATCAGGACGTTGGCCGGGCCGGACAGCCGGCAGAACGGGTAGACCCGCTTCATCAGCTGGTGGTCCAGCGCCACGTCCGCCGACATCTCCCCGTCATACTCGAAATCGACGCGGCGGCTGTCGAGGATGGAGATGGCCTCGCGCAGCGGATCGGTGTTCGGGTGGGGGTGCTGGCCGAAGTTGGAGAAGGACAGCAGCGCCACCCGCGGCTCGTGCCCCATCTGGCGCGCCTTGGCCGCGGCGCCGATGGCGATGTCGGCCAGCGTCTGGCCGTTCGGCCGGACATGCACCGTGGTGTCGGCGATCAGCACCGTGCGGTTGCGCGTCAGGAAGACGTGCAGGCCGAAGACCGGCTCGTTCGCCTTGGCGTCGATGACCCGGCGGATCTCCTCGAAGGCCACGCCGAAGGTGCGGGTCAGGCCGGTGACCATGGCGTGGGCGTCGCCCTGCGCCACCATCAGCGCGGCGAAGACGTTGCGGTCCTGGTTCACCATGCGCTGGCAGTCGCGCAGCAGGGCCCCCCGGCGCTGCATCCGGCGGTACAGATAGTCGCTGTAGCGGCGGTTGGCGTCGGAGACGCGGGCGTTGTGGATCTCCAGCGAGACGCCGGACTGGCCCATCGCCGCCAGCTGCTCCTTGATGACCGCCTCGCGGCCGATCAGCACCGGCGTGCCGAAGCCGGCGGCGCGGTAGGCGAGTGCCGCGCGGATCGTCCGCTCCTCCTCGCCCTCGGCGAAGACGACGCGGCGCGGGTTGGCCTTCACCTTCTCCAGGATGAGCTGGAGGCTGTCCGCCGTCGGGTTGAGCCGGGTGCGCAGGCCGTTCCGGTAGCCCGCCAGATCGACGATGGGCTTGCGCGCCACGCCGCTCTCCATGGCGGCCTGGGCCACCGCGGCGGGGACCGTCACGATCAGCCGCGGGTCGAAGGGCACCGGGATGATGTATTCCGGCCCGTAGCGCAGGCGGCGGCCCGCATAGGCGGCGTCCACCTCGTCCGGCACGTCCTCGCGGGCCAGGGCGGCCAGCGCCTTGGCGGCGGCGACCTTCATCGCCTCGTTGATGGTGGTCGCCCGGACGTCGAGCGCGCCGCGGAACAGGTAGGGGAATCCCAGGACGTTGTTGACCTGGTTCGGGTAGTCGGAGCGGCCGGTCGCCACGATGGCGTCGGAGCGGACGGCCTTCACCTCCTCCGGGGTGATCTCCGGATCGGGGTTGGCCAGCGCGAAGATGATCGGCTTGGCCGCCATCGACTTGACCATCTCCGGCGTCATCGCGCCCTTGGCCGACAGGCCGACGAAGACGTCGGACCCGGCGACCGCCTCCTGGAGCGTGCGCTTGTCCGTCTCCACCGCGAAGGACGACTTCCACTGGTTCATGCCGTCGGTGCGGCCGCGGTAGACGACGCCCTTGGTGTCACACAGGATGATGTTCTCGCGCGGCACGCCCATGGTCGTGAACAGCTCGGCGCAGGCGATGCCCGCCGCCCCGGCGCCGTTGACCACCATCGTCACGTCCTTGAGGGCCCGCCCGGTGATGTCGCAGGCGTTGATCAGGCCGGCGGCGGCGATGATGGCGGTGCCGTGCTGGTCGTCGTGGAAGACGGGGATGTCCAGCAGCTCGCGCAGGCGCTCCTCGATGATGAAGCAGTCCGGCGCCTTGATGTCCTCCAGGTTGATGCCGCCGAAGCTCGGCCCGAGGAAGCGGACGCAGTTGACGAACTCGTCGACGTTCCTGGTGTCGACCTCCAGGTCGATGCCGTCCACATCGGCGAAGCGCTTGAAGAGCACCGCCTTGCCTTCCATCACCGGCTTGGAGGCGAGCGCGCCGAGGTCGCCCAGCCCCAGCACCGCCGTGCCGTTGGAGATGACGGCGACGATGTTGCCCTTGGCCGTGTAGTCGTAGGCCGTGCTGGGGTCCTCGGCGATGCGCAGGCAGGGAACGGCCACGCCCGGCGAATAGGCCAGCGACAGGTCGCGCTGGGTCGTCAGCGGCTTGGTGGGCGCGATCTCCAGCTTGCCCGGACGCCCGGAGGAGTGCAGCAGAAGGGCTTCTTCGTCGGTGACGCGCTTTGTATCGGGTTCGGTCATCGGGGTTCGGTTCCTGAGCGTAGGCTGTTGCAGCCGTTCTTCTTTGGGCCGGCCGTCGTTGTTTGTTCTCGGTTCCGGCCGGTCGGGCGGCGGATGTTAGCCCGCGCGGGCGCGTCCCGCCAGAGCGGGATCGCACGAAAGATGCGAATTTTTCCTGGAATACGACATATCAGATCACGAACGATGACCGAAGACATCGTTTCGTGTCCGGAAAGAGGCTCAGCAGCCCTCGGCCATGTCGTAGATAGCGTCCATGTCGCTGATCAGGACCTTGTTGCCTTCCTGCAGCGAGATCACGCCGGCGGTCTTCAACTGGGTGAAGGTGCGGCTTACCGTCTCGGTGGTCAGGCCCAGGTAATCGGCGATGTCGGCCCGGCTCATCGGCACGTAGACGGGGTTTTCCTTGTGCCCGCGCCGGGCGGCGCGCTGGGACAGCATCAGCAGGAAGGAGCAGATCTTCTCCTTCGCCGTCTTGCGGCCGAGCAGAAGCATCTGGTCCTGCGCCGCCGCCAGCTCGTTCGAGGCCATGGAGAAGAGACGGCGCTGCATCTTCGGGAACTCGTCCATCAGCGCGTCGATCTTCCTGCGCGGGAAGCGGCAGAGCGTCGCCGCCGTGACCGTCTCCGCGGTGTAGGCGTAGCTGTCGTTGACGGCCAGCCCCAGGAAGTCGCCGGTGACGAGGAAGCCGGTGATCTGGCGGCGCCCGTCCGGCAGCAGCTTGTAGAGCTTCACGGTGCCGGCGGTGACGTTGTAGAGCGCGTCCGCCGCGTCGCCTTCGCTGAACAGGGTCTGTCCGGCTTCGACGCGGGAGGTTTGGAGGATGTCGGCGAGACGGCGCAGTTCCTCGGGGTCCAGAGCGGCGCAGACGGTCAGACTGCGCACGGGACAGGCCCCACAGGGATTCATCTCACTCGCCGCGCCCTTTTCGCGGGCGCGCCCCATGTCAAAGGGTGGCATGGCATGACCCAACCCTTAGCCGTACAACGCTCCCATAATCGTCATATTCGGTCTGTTTCGCAACGGTGCTCGCAGGGACCGTGGCCGAATTGCCATAGCCACGCCTTAAGAGCGGCCCCCTCAACGGCCCCTCAACGGCCCTTCTGCGGGCTCGACGGCTCGGTGTTCGGGCGCGGCGGCTCGTCGTCGAACAGGATGCGGTGGGCCGCCCCGTCGAGATCGTCAAACTGCCCGGACTTCAGAGCCCACAGGAACGCCCCCAGGCCCATCAGCCCCAGGCTCAGCGCGATCGCGATCAGATAGAGAAGCTCGGTCATCGGTCAGGTCCTTGGTCACCGCGCCGCGGCTGAGCCGCAGGGCGTTGGCGATAACGATCAGGGAGGAGGAGGACATGGCCAGCGCCGCCAGCAGCGGCGTCAGCATGCCCGCCATGGCGATGGGCACCGCGAACAGGTTGTAGACCAGCGCGATGCCGAAATTCTGGCGCACCAGCCGCCCGGAGCGGCGGGACACCTCCAACGCCTCCAGGATGGGGCGCAGGCGGCGGCCCTGGAACACCACGTCGGCGGCGGTCTGGCTGACGTCCACCGCGGTGGACGGCGACATCGACACGCTGGCCGCGGCCAGTGCCGGGGCGTCGTTCAGCCCGTCGCCGACCATCAGCACCTTGCGGCCCTCGGCGGCGAGCGCGTCGAGAACGGCGGTCTTGTCGGCGGGGGTCTGGCCGGCCCGCCAGTCCTCGATGCCGAGCTGCGCGGCCACCGCGGCCACGGCGCCGCGGCGGTCGCCGGACAGCAACCGGACGTCCAGGCCCCGCGCCTTCAGCCCGCGCACCACCGCCGCCGCGTCGGCGCGCGGCGCGTCGAGGAAGGTGATGCGCACCGGGGCGGCGCCGGGGCGGGCCAGCCACAGCTCCGGGCCGGCGGCGTCCTCCGCCGTGTCCGGGGCGCCGGTGAAGGCGCGGCTGCCCAGCCGGATTTCCCCGTCAGAGCCATCCAGGGCGGAACCATCCAGGGCGAGTCCGGCGCCGGGGATCTCGCGCACGCCGGTGGCGACGGGCACGTTGGGCAGCGCGCGGGTCAGGGCGCGGGCCAGCGGGTGGCGGCTGGCCCCGGCCAGCGCCGCGGCAAGGCGCAGGTCGTCCTCGGCCACGCCGTCGAGCTGCGGGACGGGCCGCCCCTCGGTCAGCGTGCCGGTCTTGTCGAAGACCACCGTGTCGATGACGGCCAAGCGCTCCAGCGCCGTGGCGGTCTTCAGCAGGATGCCCTGCCGCATCAGCCGCCCGCTGGCGATCACCTGCACCACCGGCACGGCGAGCGCCAGCGCGCAGGGGCAGGTGATGATCAGGACGGCGACGGCGTTCATCAGCGAATCCTGCCAGGGCAGCCCGCCGAGCAGCAGCCAGCCCAGGAAGGTGCCCAGCGCCGCCACATGGACGACCGGGGCGTAATGGCGCGACACCCGGTCGGCGATGGCGACGTACTTGGCGCGGCCCTGTTCGGCCACCTCCATCAGCCGGACGATCTCGGCCAGCAGCGTGCCCTCGCCCACCGCCGTCACGGTCACGCGCAGCGGGGCGGTGAGGTTCAGCATGCCGGCGAACACGCGGTCGCCGGGACGCACGCTGCCCGGCACCGTCTCGCCGGTGATCAGGGCGGTGTCGAGGTCGGACACGCCGTCGGCCACCGTGCCATCCACCGCGACCCGCTCGCCCACCGCCACCAGGATGGTGGAGCCGGGGCTGACCTGATCCGGCGGCACGATGGCGCTGCGCCCGTCCTCGTTCAGAACGGTCACCGAGGTGGCGTGCAGGCCGAGAAGCTGCTCCGCCGCCGAGCGGGCCCGGCCGCGCGCCCGCTGGTCGAGGTAGCGCCCGATCAGCAGGAAGAACAGCAGCATCATCGCGCCGTCGAAATAGGCGTGCTGGCCGCTGTTGATCGTCTCGAACAGGCTCATGCTGGTGGCGAGCAGGACGCCGATGGTGATCGGCACGTCCATGTTCGTCCGCCCGCGGCGCAGCGCCTGGAAGGCCGAGCGCGCGAAGGGCCGCAGGGCGTAGGCGATGGCCGGCATGCAGACCAGCGCCGACAGCCAGTGCATCAGGTCGCGGGTGGCGGAGCCCATGCCCGTCGCATGGCCGGCCCAGACCGACACCGACAGCAGCATGACGTTGCTGGCGCCGAAGCCGGCGACGGCCAGCGAACGCAGAAGCTCCTTCTCCGTCCTCGCCTGGGCGTCGCCCAGCCGCTCCGGGTCGAAGGGCACGGCGCGGTAGCCGATGCGGGCGACGGTGTCGACGACCGTGTTGGCGTCGGTCTCGGCTTCGCGCCACGTCACCGAGAGGCGGCGCGTCGTCATGTTCAGCCGCGCGTGGGTCACCCCCGGCTGGCGGGCCAGCGCCGTCTCGATCAGCCAGACGCAGGCGGCGCATTGCAGCCCGTCGATCATCAGATGCAGCGAGGCGGTGCCGTCGGTTCCCGGCTTGGCGTGGGGGGCGTAGTCGAGCGGCGGCGCCTCGCCGTCCGGGCGCAGGGGCCGGGCGGCGGGATCGACGCAGCGCCGCTCATAATAGCGTTCCAGCCCGAGCCCGCGGACGAGGTCATAGGCCGCCGCGCAGCCGGTGCAGCAGAAGGGGCCGGCGCCGTCGGAGGCGGTGGTGCCGGTGCCCTCGGGATGCTCCTGCCCGCAGTGGAGGCAGACGGTCATGTCACGAAACCCGTGTGCTGGTGTGCTGTTGCGCGGCGGATGGGCCGCTTACTTGACGAAGAGGCGCTGTTCGTCCTGGTAGTCGCCCGTGGCATGGTGGATCTCCACGCGCAGGTCCCACTGGCCGGGCAGCGGCAGCGCCACCGGGGCGGCGAAGCGGCCCTCGCCCAGATAGGGCAGGTCGAGGCGCACGTCGTGGCCCTCGCTGGTCGGGCGGATGAAGGCGACCTTGACCTCGGCGTCCTTCAGCAGATTGCCGTGCTTGTCGTGCAGGGTCAGCGCCAGGATGCCCTTCTGCGCCTCGGTGGCGGTGAAGTCGGTGGTGACCTTCCAGCCGCGCTCGGCCTGGGCGCGGGCGCCGGCCAGATCCTCGTTGTACTTCAGGCCCTTCATGAAATGCTGCTCGGTCTGGACGCCGGTCCAGCTCGACAGGGCGAAGTGCAGCATCACGCCGTTGACCGCGATCACGACGGCGAATCCGGCCACGAAGATCCAGGGGATGTACCAGCCGGGCTGGCGGCCGGTCCGGCGGGGCGGGGTGCGGCGGGTTCCGGCGTCGGTGGACAGCGTCATCGTCGTCTTGACCTTTGGTGAATGCAGCGCGAAGAGCCGGTCGGGATCAGTTGGCCGGCCCCATGAAGACGGAGTCATAGGTCGCCACCTCACCATCGGCCGAGGTAAGCCTGAAGGTAAGGGGCTGGGAGACGCCTTGCAAACCGGTGCGCGGCGCGGTCACGAAAATTCTGTAGGTCGCCACCATGTCCGGATCGGCGGTCAGGCGCTGGGTGCCGGCCTGCTCGTCCTGGCCGTCGCCGGCCACCGACAGGCTGGCCCCCGTCACCCCGGAGACCGCCAGCGTGTAGGCGCGCGGGTCGCGGGTCATGTTGGAGATCTTGAAGGTGTAGGCGTTGCGCACCGACCCGTCGGACAGCGCCACGAACAGCGGGGCGCGGTCGCGCAGGACGCTGATGTCCAGCCCCGGCTTCAGCAGCAGCCCGACCCCGATGCCGCCGGCGATGACCAGCATCATCAGCGTGTAGAGGATCGTGCGCGGGCGCAGCAGGCGGAAGGGCACCGGCTGCCCACCGGTGGCGACGGCCACCTGATTGGTCTGGGTGTCGAATGTGATGAGGCCGGTGGGGCGCCCGACCTTGGTCATGATCTCGTCGCAGGCGTCGATGCACAGGCCGCAGCCGATGCATTGCATCTGCAACCCGTCGCGGATGTCGATGCCGGCGGGGCAGACCTGGACGCAGTTGAAGCAGTCGATGCAGTCGCCCAGACCTTCGGCCCTGCGCTCCTCCCAGCTCTGCGACTTGCGCATCAGGCTGCGGCCCTCGCCGCGCCAGTCCTGGTAGGTGACGATCAGGCTGTCCTCGTCGATCATCGCCGACTGGAAGCGCGGCCACGGGCACATGTAGGTGCAGACCTGCTCCCGCGCGAAACCGGCCAGCAGGTAGGTGGTGGCGGTGAACAGACCGATGAAGCCGAGCGCGGTCGAGGACACCTCGAAGCGCAGCATCTCGCCCAGCAGCGTCGGCGCGTCGGTGAAGTAGAAGATCCAGGCGCCGCCGGTCGCCAGCGCGATCAGCAGCCAGATCAGGTTCTTCAGAACCTTGCGCCCGGCCTTCCGGGCGGTCCAGGGACCCTGGTCGAGGCGGATGCGCTCGCCGCGGTCGCCCTCGACCAGCCGTTCGACCCAGACATAGAGGTCGGTCCACACCGTCTGTGGGCAGGCGTAGCCGCACCAGACGCGGCCGGCCAGCGAGGTCGCCAGGAACAGGCCCAGCGCCGCAAGGATCAGCGCGCCGGTCAGGTAGTAGATCTGCTGCGGCCACAGCTCGACGAAGAACAAATAGAAGCGGCGGTTGGCGAGGTCGAGCAGCACCGCCTGGTCGGGTGCGTTCGGCCCGCGGTCCCAGCGGACCCAGGGCAGCACGTAGTAGATCGCCAGGAGAACCGCCAGCGCCGCCCATTTGATGCGGCGGAAGGTGCCGTGCACCGCCTTGGGATAGACCTTGGCGTGCTTCTGGTACATCGAGCGCGACGCGCGACGCTGTGCCTTTGGCGGGGCGGCGGCGGGCGCGTCCCCGGCGGCCGGGCGCTCCAACCGGTCGCTTCGAGGCGGTTGCTGTTCGGTGGTCGTGCTCATGACCTCGCCCTCTTCGTCTGGCGACCGCCGCGCGGGCGGCTTGGCCATGCCGACATGGTTCGGCCGTGGCGAGGGGACTATGGCGGCAGAACGTCACAGGGGCATTGCGCTGGATCAAAGGATTCGGGGGCTTCCGTCCCACCCCGCGCGTCCGTCACGACCCGGATGACAAGCCGCCCGGAAAAAGAAAATGCCGGGGAGTCGCCTCCCCGGCACCGAAGTCCGGCGGACCCGCCAGGGGGGCGTCCCCCACCCCGGCGGTTCCTCCTGGCTGGACGGCTTACTTGCCGCCGCCCAGGTTGTGGACGTAGACGGCCAGCGACTTGATCGTCGCGTCGTCCAGACGCTTCGACCAGGCGGGCATCACGCCGGCGCGGCCGTTCGTGATGGTCTCCACCAGCGTGGCCTTGTCGCCGCCATAGAGCCAGTTGGCCGTGACGAGCGGCGGAGCGCCGACGTCCATGCCGACCGCGACCGAGCCCTGCGCGCTGTCGCCGTGGCAGGCGGCACAGTTCTCTTCATAGACGGTCTTGCCCTTTTCCGCCGCGGCGGCGTCGGTCGACCGCTTGTTCAGCGACAGGACGTACTCGGCGACCTGACCGATCTGTTCACGGTTCAGGATGCCGTCCCGGCCGAAGGCGGTCATGCCGATGCCGACCGTCCCGCGGGTGTCGCCGTCATCCGCACGGATGCCGTGCTGGATGGTCTTGTAGATGTCGGCGGAGGTGCCGCCCCACAGCCACACGTCGTCGGCGAGCGTCGGGAAGCCCTTGGCGCCCTGACCGCCGGCGCCGTGGCAGGCCGCGCAGTTCTCGTTGAAGTAGGAGCGGCCGCCGGCCATCGCGAAGGCAAGGAGGTCCTTGTTCTTCTGGATGTCCTCGACCGAGGTCGCGGCGATGGCCGTCAGGTACTTTTCCTGAGCCTTCTTGCCGTCGGCGACCTTCTGCACCAGCTCCTCGCGCTGCGAGTAGCCGAGCAGGCCCTTCGTGTAGCTCTTGCCCAGCGGCCAGGCCGGGTAGAGCACGTAGTAGACGAGGGACCACGCGATGCAGACGTAGAAGATGTACAGCCACCACTTGGGCAGGGGGTTGTTCAGCTCCCGCAGGCCGTCCCACTCGTGGCCGGTGGTCTCGACGCCGGACAAGGCGTCCTTTTCTTTCTGTGCCATGGCCTAAAACTCCTGACCATCTTCCTTGAGCGGGATCCGGGAGGCGTCTTCGAACTTGCCCCGGTTGCCTGGCCACATGGCGTAGACCACGATGCCGGTGAAGAGCAGGGCCAGCCAGACGGTCCAGAAGGACCGCAGGGCGACAGTGATCGAATCCAAGTCCATGGATCCCTCCCGGTTACTGCTGGAGCTGCTTGGGCGACTGGTACTTGGTGAAGTCCACCATGGTGCCCAGGACCTGCAGGTAGGCCACCAGCGCGTCCATTTCGGTGACGCCCTTGTTGCCCGTGAAGTTGGCCACGACGGCCTTCGGGTAGCGCTTCATCAGACCGGCCGTGTCGGCGTCCGGGTTCTTCTGCGCTTCGAGGTCGGCCTTGGCGCTGGCGATCTGCTCGTCCGTGTAGGGGACGCCGACGATGCGCAGGGTCTTCATGTGATCCTGGATGTCGGTGTACTTCAGCGGACGGTCCTTCATCCAGGCGTAGCCCGGCATGATCGACTCCGGCACCACGGCGCGCGGATCGACCAAGTGGGCGACCTGCCAGTCGTTGGAGTACTTGCCGCCCACGCGGGCCAGGTCCGGACCGGTGCGCTTGGAGCCCCACTGGAAGGGATGGTCGTACATGCTTTCCGCGGCCAGCGAGTAGTGACCGTAACGCTCCACCTCATCGCGGAACGGACGGATCTGCTGGCTGTGGCAGTTGTAGCAGCCTTCGCGGAAGTAGATGTTCTGGCCAGCCAGTTCGAGCGGCGAGTAGGGACGGACCCCATCCACCTTCTCGATCGTCGACTCGATCGTGAACAGCGGGACGATCTGGACGAGGCCGCCGATCGACACGGTGATCAGGATCAGGACGATGAGCAGAAGCGTGTTCCGCTCGATCGTGTCGTGACTAAAGCCCTTTTTTTGCTCAGCCATTTTCTCAGTTCCTCCGGCGTCAGGCCGCACCGACCGCCGCCTTGTGCGGGGCGGAGGCATAGGGCTTCTCGATGCGGACGTCACCCTTGGCCGTGCGCCACAGGTTGTAGACCATGATCAGGGCACCAGCCAGGAACAGGACGCCGCCCAGAGCACGGATCACGTAGAAGGGATGCATGGCCGCGACCGTCTCGACGAACGAGTACTGGAGGAAGCCGAGGTTGTCGTAGGCGCGCCACATCAGGCCCTGCATGATGCCCGACACCCACATGGCGGTGATGTAGAGCACGATGCCGATGGTGGCGGTCCAGAAGTGGTAGCTGACCAGACGCAGGCTGTAGAGCTGCGAGCGCTTCCACAGGACCGGGACCAGATAGTAGATCGCGCCGAAGGAGATGAAGGCCACCCAGCCGAGCGCGCCGGAGTGCACGTGGCCGATCGTCCAGTCGGTGTAGTGCGACAGGGCGTTGACCGGCTTCACCGACATCAGCGGGCCCTCGAAGGTCGACATGCCGTAGAAGGCCACCGACGTCACGAGGAAGCGCAGGACCGGATCGGTGCGCAGCTTGTCCCAGGCACCCGACAGGGTCATGATGCCGTTGATCATGCCGCCCCAGGACGGCATCCACAGCATGACCGAGAAGGTCATGCCCAGCGTCTGCGCCCAGTCCGGCAGGGCCGTGTAGTGCAGGTGGTGCGGGCCGGCCCAGATGTAGAGGAAGATCAGCGTCCAGAAGTGCACGATCGACAGGCGGTACGAATAGACCGGCCGCTCCGCGCGCTTCGGAACGAAGTAGTACATGATGCCGAGGAAGCCGGCGGTCAGGAAGAAGCCGACCGCGTTGTGGCCGTACCACCACTGCACCATGGCGCTCTGCACGCCCGAGACGAACGGGTAGGACTTCATCCCGGTCAGCGACACCGGGACGTTGACGTTGTTGCCGATGTGGAGGATCGCAACGGTCAGGATGAACGCCATGAAGAACCAGTTGGCGACGTAGATGTGCGACTCCTTGCGGGTCATCACCGTGCCGACGAACTGGATGGCGTAGAGGACCCAGATGACCGTCAGGTAGAGGTCGAGGATCCACTCCGGCTCCGCATACTCCTTGCCCTGGGTGTAGCCGAGCACGTAGCTGAGCGCCGCCAGGACGATGAAGATGTTGTAGTTCCAGAAGACGAACTTCGTGAGGCCCTCGCCGCCGAACAGGAACTGGCGGCTGGTGCGCTGCACGGAGTAGAGCGAGGTGGCGAACAGGACGTTGCCGCCGAACGCGAAGATCACGGCCGAGGTGTGGACCGGCCGCAGGCGCCCGAAGCTCGTCCACTCAAGGCCGAGATTCAGCGCCGGAAAAGCGAGCTGCAGCGCGATGAAGACGCCGGCGAGGAAGCCGACGACGCCCCAGAACACTGCAGCGATGACGAAGAGTCGGACGGCGTCTTCGTAGTAACGCACATTTTCCGACACCCGCTGGCTGCCCAGGGCGGCCCCTGGCGTCAGAGTCGCTGATGTCATTCAATCTCTCCCGTTTGCCCCGGGCGGCTCGGGCCGCTCCCTCTGAGGTTGCACCACCGCTGGGTACGTACTGTTAAGGAGGGGGGCAGGTTCACATACGATGCACTTCTTATGCGGACGCCGGTTGCGCCTGCCTCCAATAATCCCAATATGTGTAGGGGTGGATTTTGCAACATTGATCTACGTCAACGACCGGTCTTACCGGTGCCTGCCATCGTTCACCGTCCTTCACGCGGTCGGACGGGCATGGACGAAAGCTTCATCGCGAAACCTCTCGGTCAGCGTCAGATCGACCAGGCCTATCCGCTGGTGCGGGCCATCTTCCCGGACCTGCCGGTGGAGCAATGGCGCGCATTTGCCGCAGCACTTATTGGGCCGGTTGATACCCCCGCGACGCCATCGGGCATGCCGTCGGGCATCATGACCGTGCAGAACGCACGGGGGTACCTCCATGGACTTTTCTCATACGCCATTGCGGAGCATCTTCGCCACGGCCGAATTCTGGCCGTGGAGAATTTCGTCGTGCTCGATCTGTTCGACATGACGGGCCCGGCGGAGACGTTGCTGCGCTCGATGGACCGCCTGGCGCGGGGCCACGGATGCACGGCGATCCACACCGCGCTGCCGGAATTGCTGGCCGGGGCGGCCGGATCGCGCGGCTCCCTGCTGACCTGCTTCCACCAGGACGGACACCGCACGGAAACCTTGCGGCTGTGCAAGGCGATGGACGGCGCCAACGACAACCGCGTGCATCGGTCGCAGGCGGAAAGCCCGCTCGGCATCCCGTAAGTCCCGCCGGAAGCGTCGGACTCCCCGTCCCGCCCCGCGACTCCGTCACCCGTTTCACGCGACTCCGGCGATGTGACCGTTTGCTCGGCGGGCGCGAGCGGCTAGGATGCGCCATCATGACCGACACCCCCACCACCCCCGTCAAATACCGGGCGATCCATCTGCAGGCCGGCCGCCAGCGGCGCGTCCTGCACGGCCACCCCTGGGTCTATTCCAACGAAGTCCAGATGGACACGGCGGCCAAGGCCATCCCGCCGGGCAGCCCGGTGCGCCTGCTGGACCCCGGCGGGAAGCCGCTGGGCATCGCCACCTTCAACCCGCACACGCTGATCGCCGCGCGGATGCTCTCCGGCGACCCGGCGACGGTGGTCGACCACGCCTTCCTCGCCGGGCGGCTGAGGCGCGCGGTGGCGATGCGCGACGCGCTGTTCGACCGGCCCTACTACCGCGTCGTGCACGCGGAGGCCGACGGGCTGCCGGGGCTGATCGTGGACCGCTACGGCGACGTGGTGACGGTGCAGGCCAACAGCGTCTTCATGGACCAGCGCATCGACGCCATCCTGGCCGCCATCGACGAGGTGCTGGCCCCGCGCGCGGTCATCCTGCGCAACGACAGCACCCAGCGCGCGCTGGAGGGGCTGCCCGAGGAAAGCCGGCTGGTGAAGGGCGAAATCGACGGCCCGATCCGGCTGGAGGAGAACGGCGCCACCTTCTTCGCCGACCCGCTGGGCGGTCAGAAGACCGGCTGGTTCTACGACCAGCGCGACAACCGCGCCTTCATCGCCAAGCTGGCGAAGGGCAAGCGGGCCATCGACTTCTTCAGCTACAACGGCGGCTTCGGCGTGCTCTGCGCCGTCGAGGGCGCGTCGTCGGTGGTGTCGGTCGACCGCTCGCAGGGGGCGCTGGACAACGCCACCCGCGCCGCCGAGGCCAACGGGGTGGCCGACCGCTTCGAGGCGCGCCGCGCCGATGCCTTCAACGAGCTGGAACGGCTGAACGCCGAGGGCGAGACGTTCGAGATCGTCATCGCCGACCCGCCGGCCTTCGTGAAGTCCAAGAAGGACCTCGCCGTCGGCTGCCGCGCCTACCGCAAGATGACCCGTCTGGCCGCCAAGATCACCGCGCCGGGCGGCTTCCTGCTCTGCGCGTCGTGCAGCCACAACGTCGACCCGCCGACCTTTGCCGAGCAGGTCGCCCGCGGCCTGCACGACGCCGGGCGGACCGGGCGCATCCTGCGCAGCGCCGGGGCCGGGCCGGACCATCCGGTGCACCCGCACTTGCCGGAGTCGGCCTATCTCAAGGCCATCGTGATGCAGCTGGACTGAGGGCGACTCGCCACGAGGCCGCGACGATGGCGATGATCGTCGTGCCCTCGTGGTTCCCCGTTCCCCTCGCGGCCGCTACGGACGGCTGAACACCCCGACGACCTCGACGTGGGCGGACCATAGGAACTGGTCCACGGGGTAAACGCGGCTCAACACGTACCCGCCGTCCACCAGCGTCCGGGCGTCGCGGGCGAAGGTCGCCGGGTTGCAGGACACCGCCACCACCCGCGGCACCTTCGACCCGGCCAGCGCCTGCGCCTGGGCGGCGGCCCCGGCGCGCGGCGGGTCGAAGACCACCGCGTCGAACCGGGCCAGTTCCTTGGCCGTCAGCGGGTTCTCGAACAGATCGCGCCGCTCCGTGGTCAGGCGCAGCGCCCCGGCCGCCTTGTTCAGCGCGGCCAGCGCCGGGGCGTCCCCCTCCACCGCATGGACCGCCGCCCGCTGGGCCAGCGGGACCGCGAAGGTGCCCAGCCCGGCGAACAGGTCGGCCACCCGCTTCGGCTCCCCGATGTTGGCGAGGACGGCGGCGACCAGGGCGGCCTCCCCCTCGGCGCTCGCCTGGAGGAAGGCGCCGGGCGGCGGGGTGACCGGCAGGCCGGCGAAGGACACCGCCAGCGGACGGCGGTGGGCGATGGGCTCCGGGGTGCCGCGCTCGTCCGCCTGCCAGGAGATGCGGGCCACCCCCTCCGCCTCGCCGAAGGCCACCAGCCGCTCCCGCGCCGCGCGGTCCAGGCTGCGCGGGCCGACCAGCACGAGGTCGATCCCGCCCTCCAGATCGGTGGCGATCACGTCGCAGGCGCCGCCGTCCGGCAGAACCGACAGCAGCAGCCCGCGCAGCGGCTCCACCAGGGCGAACAGGCCGGACCGCAGCACCGGACACTCCGCCAGATCGGTCAGCCGGTGGCTCATCCGCTCGTTGAAGCCGAGCCAGACGCGACGCCCCCGCTTCAGCGCGGCGAAGCGGGCGCGGCGGCGCGCGGCCGCCGGCGTCCGTGACAACGGCTCCATGGGCACATCGCCCAACCCGACGCGGGCCAGGGCGCCCTGCACCAGCCCGACTTTCCAGGCGGCGTAGGCGGCGTCCTCCATATGCTGGAGCGTGCAGCCGCCGCAGGTTCCGAAATGGGAACAGGGCGGCGCGGCACGTCCGGGGCCGGCCTCCAGGATCTCCAGAAGGTCGGCGCGCAGGCCGTCTCCCTTTGTGTTGGCAGGCTCCTTCACGGCCACCCGCACACGGTCGCCAGGAACGGTCAGCGGCACGAAGAGCTTTGCATCGTCGAAGCTGGCGATGCCGTCGCCACGGGCGCCGACCTCGGTGACGGTCACCTCGGCGATGCGGGGGGCGGCAGTACGGGGGGACGGGCGGTGTTTGGGTGCGGGTCGTTTCACGCGGTAACTC
>NZ_QLKQ01000092.1 GCF_003349955.1 Azospirillum brasilense | reverse complement strand
TCGGCTGACAAGGCGGGGCCGGACAGAGCCCCAGAGAAAAAGGGCAGGTGACGGGACCTTCGGGCTCCGTCACCCGCCCTTTTCGTTTCAGGCGGCTTCTTTTCAGGCGGATCGGCTTACATTCGGAGACGGTTTTTTTCAGGCCGCCTCCGGCGCCGATGCAACCGGGCGATTAGTAGGACTTCGGCAGGTCCAGGACATGCTCGGCGACGTAGGCCAGGATCAGATTGGTGGAGACGGGGGCCACCTGATACAGCCGGGTCTCGCGGAACTTGCGCTCCACGTCGTACTCGCTGGCGAAGCCGAAGCCGCCATGGAACTGCAGGCAGGCGTTCGCCGCCTCCCACGAGGCCTTGGCGGCGAGGTACTTCGCCATGTTGGCCTGGGCGCCGCAGGGCTCCCCGGCGTCGTAGAGGCGGCAGGCCTCGAAGCGCATCAGGTTGGCGGCCTCCACCTCGATGAAGCTCTCGGCGATGGGGAACTGCACGCCCTGGTTCTGGGCGATCGGGCGGCCGAACACCTGACGGTCGCGGGTGTAGTCGCAGACCTTGTCGACGAACCAATAGCCATCGCCGATGCATTCCGCCGCGATCAGCACCCGCTCGGCGTTGAGGCCGGTCAGGATGTACTTGAAGCCCTGCCCTTCCTCGCCGATCAGGTTCTCCGCGGGGATTTCCAGATTGTCGAAGAACAGCTCGTTGGTCTCGTGGTTGACCATGTTGCGGATGGGCTGCACGGTCATGCCGTTGGCCATCGCCTCCTTGATGTCGACGATGAAGATCGACATGCCTTCCGACTTTTTGCGCACCTGGTCGAGCGGCGTGGTGCGGGCCAGCAGGATCATCAGGTCGGAATGCTGGACGCGGGAGATCCACACCTTCTGCCCGTTGATGACGTAGCGGTCGCCCTTCCTCTCCGCCCGGGTCTTGATGCGGGTGGTGTCGGTGCCGGTGGTCGGCTCGGTGACGCCCATCGACTGGAGGCGCAGCTCGCCCGCCGCGATCTTCGGCAGGTAGCGGCGGCGCTGCTCCTCCGAGCCGTGCCGGACCAGCGTGTTCATGTTGTACATCTGGCCGTGGCAGGCGCCGGAGTTGCCGCCCGAGCGGTTGATCTCCTCCATGATGACAGAGGCTTCGGTCAGGCCGAGGCCCGAGCCGCCGTATTCCTCCGGGATCAGGGCGGCCATCCAGCCGGCCTTGGTCAGCGCGTCCACGAATTCCTCGGGATAGCCGCGCTCCTCGTCGATGCGGCGATGGTACTCGCTGGGGAATTCGGCGCAGAGCGCGCGCACGGCGTCGCGGATCTCGTCGAAGCCCTGACCGATGCTGGTCTTCATGTCTCGTTACCCTGCTTTTTTGATTGTTGCCGTGTTTCAGGCTTTGGGTTTCAGGCCGTGGGGGTGCTGCGCGTCAGGATGGCCTTCGCCCGCTCGGCGACCGGGCGGTCGACCATGCGCCCGTCCACCTGCACGGCGCCGCGCCCCGTCGCCTGGGCCTCGTCCCACGCCGCGACCACCCGCCCGGCCCAGGCCACGTCGGCGGCGGAAGGGGAAAAGACGTCGCGGACGACGGGCAGCTGGGCCGGGTGGATGCACAGCGCGCCGGTGATCCCGACGGCCCGCGCCTGCGCCACCATGGCGCGGTAGGCGTCGAGGTCGCGGAACTCGGCCAGCGAACCGGGCAGGCCGATCGCCGCGAGGCCGCGGGCGGCGGCGGCCAGCGCGATCTGCCGGCACGGCAGGGCGAGCAGCGCCTCGGTCGGCTCCACCCCCAGCGTCAGGGCGAAATCCTCGCTGCCCAGCGCCAGGGCCGCCACGCGCGGAACGGCGGCGATGTCGGCCAGCCGCTCCAGTCCCAGCGGGCTTTCGATGAGGGCGACGAGGCCGATGGCGCCCGGCGTCAGGCCGCGCTCCGCCTCCCACTCCGCGATCATCGCGGAGAGGACGCGCAGCGCCCCGGCGTCTTCGGTCTTGGGCACCACCAGGGCGGCCACGCCGGGGCGCACCGCGGCCTCCAGATCGGCGACGGCGTCGCGCCAGCCGCTGTTGATCCGCACCAGCACCGGCACGCCGAGCCCGTGAAGCCGGTCGATCGGCGCGGGGAGACCGCAGCGGGCCTCCGGCTTGCCGGCGGGCAGGACCGCGTCCTCGAGGTCGAGGATGAGGGCGTCCGCCCCGCGCTGGTGGGCCTTCTCCAGCAGCTTGGCGTTGTCGGCGGGGACGAAGAGATAGGATCGGTACGGCAGGGACATCAGACGTTTCCTCCAGCCGTGTCGCAGGTTGCCGCCGTCATGACCGTTCGGCCTCCAGCTCGGCGGACATGGCGACGAAGCCCTCGTGGTCGGTCACCCACAGCGTGGCGCCGGTTTCGGTCGGCGCGCCGCACAGGGTCAGCGGATGGATGTCGAACAGCGGCCGCTTCGCCCGGAAGCGGAAGCCGGTCACCCGCGCCCCCGGATTCTCGCGCAGGAACAGGTCCATCAGCATGGTCGCGCTGAGCGGGCCGTGGAACACCAGCCCCGGATAGCCTTCGACGTCGCGGCAATAGTCGCGGTCGTAATGGATGCGGTGGCCGTTGAAGGTCAGGGCCGAATAGCGGAACAGCAGCACCGGGTCGGGCTGGATGCGCCGCTGCCACACCGCCTCGCCCGCCGGGCGCTCGCCGGGGACGGGGGCGTCGCCGGGCTTGGCGGCCTCGCGGTAGACGATGTCGTGGAATTCGGTGATGGCGACGCCGGCGGCGGTGCTGATCTCGTGCCGGACCTTCACGAAGACCATCCGACCCGACCGGCCCTCCTTCGGGGTGACCTCCTCGATGGTCGAGCGGCGGGTGATCGCCTCGCCGCTGCGGATCGGCCGGTGGAAGGTCAGAGTGTCGCCGGCCCACATGCGGCGGGGCAGCTCCACCGGCGGCAGGAAGCCGCCCTTGTGCGGGTGGCCGTCCTCGGCGATGTCGCGCTGCAAGGCCTTGGGCAGGAAATACAGCCAATGCCCGAGCGGCGGCACCTCGCCGGCCGGCCAGGGCGGGTTGTCATGGTCGAGCATCGCCGCCAGTCCGGTCAGCGCCGCCGGCGCCGCGACGTCCTCGGCGCTCTCCGACCGGCCGATCCAGTCGCGCAAATGGTCCATGGTCATGCTCCCCCTCTTTATTGTTCGAAGACTTCACGCCGGACGGCGTCGGTGTGCTGGCCCAGCGCCGGAACGGCGCCGGAGGCGTAGGGTCGGCCGCGCACCTGCACCGGCGGCGCCACCACCGCGACCGGTCCGCCCGGCGTCTCGGCGGTCACGCGGCGCAGCTGCGCGTGGGTGGACAGGTCGGCCACCTCGTTCAGCGAGCCGAAGGCTGTGCGCGCGCGGTTCAGGCGGCGCACCGCCTCGGCGTGGTCCATGGTTTGGAAGATGGCGGCGACGAGGCCGTCCAGCTCCGGCCGGTTGGCAACGCGGCGGTTGTTGGTCGCGAAGCGCTCGTCGGTCGCCAGCTCCGGCCGCAGCAGAACGTCGGCGCAGAAGGCCGCCCATTCGCGCTCGTTCTGGATCGACAGCACCACCTGCCGGCCGTCGGCCAGGGTGAAGGCGGAATAGGGGGCGATGCTCGGGTGCATCAGCCCGACCCGTCCCGGCGCCTTGCCGCCATGGTCGTGGTGCATCAGCGGCACCATCATCCACTCCGCCAGCGAATCGAAGAGCGACACCGCCACCGCCGATCCCTCGCCGCTGCGCTCGCGCTCCAGCAGCGCCTGGAGGACGCCGGTGTAGGCGTTCATGCCGCAGGCGATGTCGGCCACCGACACGCCGACGCGGCCGGGCTGGTCCGGCGACCCGGTGATGGAGGCCAGCCCGGTCTCGCTCTGCACCAGCAGGTCGTAGGCCTTCATGTCGCGGTAGGGGCCGTCGTCGCCGTAGCCGGAGATGTCGCAGGTGATCAGCCGGGGATGGCGCCGCCGCAGGGCGTCCGAGCCGAAGCCCGCCCGCTCCGCCGCGCCCGGCGCCAGATTCTGCACGAAGACGTCGGCGCGGGCGATCAGCCGCTCCAGCAGTTCGGCGTCCTCGGGCTTTTTGATGTCGAGGACGACCGATTCCTTGCCGCGGTTGAGCCAGACGAAATAGGAACTCTGCCCGTGGACCACGGCGTCGTAGCCGCGGGCGAAGTCGCCCTCCGGCCGTTCGATCTTGATCACCCGCGCCCCGGCGTCGGCGAGGCGCGACGTGCAGAGCGGTGCCGCCACCGCCTGCTCCAGCGACACGACCAGAAGTCCCGACAGGGATGACGTCATTGTGGAATGCCTCCGCTGTGGGTCTGGGCCGATCGTCTGAGGCCGCGATGGTAAACAGCCGGACCGGCCCCGATCCAATACAGATGGGGCATGCATCGCATAACGAAGCGCTATGAAGAGGCGGGCGCCTCGTCCAGCAGCAGGGTGCCGGGCCAGTCGCCGCCGCCGACCAGATCGCGCACCACCCGCAGGAAGGTCTCGCGCACCGCCGCCGCGGCCTCGGTCACCGGGGCGCCGCGGGGCCGGCAGAGATGGACCGAGCGGCGCAGCGACGGCGAGACGATCAGCCGGGCCGAGACCTGTCCCGCCCGCCACTCCTCCATCACCGCCGAGATCGGCAGGACCGAATAGCCCACCCCCTTGGCGACCAGCGTCTTGATCTGGGGGAGTCCGTTGATCTCCACCGCCACGGTGACGATCGTGCAGGTCTCGCGCGCCACCCGTTCGATGCGGTCGCGCAGATTGTGCGGGCGGCTCGGCAGGATCAGGTCCTTGCCGGCCAGCTCGTCGAAGGCGATGGCGCCGTCCCCGCCGCCCGGCGGCCCGATCAGGTAGAGGTCCTCGCGCACCAGCGATTCGGCCAGCAGGGTGCGCGACCGCGTCACGTCGTAGATGCAGCCGAAGTCCAGCCGGTCGTCGTTCAGCCATTCCAGGATCGTCCCGCTGAAGGACTCGACGACCCGCAGCGACACCTGGGGCAGCTCGGCGCGGACCGCCTGCACCAGGGGCACCGCCGCCACCAGAGCCACCGAGGAGGTGAAGCCGACGGTCACCAGCCCGCTCGGCGTGCCCGAGCAGTTGCGCACCTGCTCGGTCGCCTGGGCGACGTGGCGCAGGATGATCTCCGCATGCTCGTACAGCCGGGTGCCGGCGGCGGTCGGCTTGACCCCGTGGACGCCGCGCGTCAGCAGCTTGACTCCGAGGCCCGCCTCCAGGTTGCGGATGTTGTGGCTGAGGGCCGGTTGGGCGACGTTCAGCTTCTGAGCCGCGGCCGTGAAGGAGCCTTCATCGACGATGCCGATGAAATACCGCAACTGACGCAGATCCAACGCTCACCTTCCTTTGCCCGGCCCTTTGCCTGCGGGGGCGACACTTCCCCGCCTCGGTCAATCATGTCGGGGCGTTGCGGGCGGATCAAGGCGGGAGGATGAGGAAGCGCCGGGCAAACCCCGTTCAACCATCCGCAGGGCCGACGCGTTCCATTGATCGGCTTCATAAGACTTATCAGAGACCGGCGGGTAATCGCCGCAGCGGCAAGGCCTAGCTTTTCCCCATCCGCACAAGCGGATGAGCCGTCCGCACGTCTGCACCCCGCCCTGCCCCGATCCAGGGTGGGCCGGGATCACAGCCAGGAAGGGAAGAGGATTTCACCGATGCGATATTCCGGCGACCTCGACATGACGCGGCGCGGCCTCCTGCTTGGGACCGCCGCCACCGCCGCGCTGACGGCGGCGCCGTTCCGGGCGCCGGCGCGGGCGGCCACCGTTGGAGAGACCGCCATGCCACCCCCCGCGACCGGAACCGACGCGCCGTCCCTGTCGCCCGTCCTGTCCAAGGTCACCTTCACCGTGAACGGGCAGCGCCGCGACCTCGAACTCGACACGCGGACGACGCTGCTCGACGCGCTGCGCGAGCATCTGCACCTCACCGGCACCAAGAAGGGCTGCGACCACGGCCAGTGCGGCGCCTGCACGGTCATCGTGGACGGGCAGCGGATCAATTCCTGCCTGACGCTCGCCGTGATGCACGAGGGCGGCAGCGTCACCACCATCGAGGGGCTGGGCCTTCCCGGCAAGCTGCACCCCATGCAGGCCGCCTTCGTGGAGCATGACGGCTACCAGTGCGGCTACTGCACGCCGGGCCAGATCTGTTCGGCGGTGGCCATGCTGGACGAGATCAAGGCCGGCGTGCCCAGCCACGTCACCGCCGACCTCAACGCCGCGCCCCAAGCCACCGTGGACGAGTACCGCGAGCGGATGAGCGGCAACATCTGTCGCTGCGGCGCCTATTCCAACATCGTCGATGCGATCTCGAACGTCGCACGGAGGGAGGCATGAGACCCTTCACCTACGAGCGGGCGGACTCCCCCGCCGCCGCGGCCGCCGCGGTCGAGCGCCGCCCCGGCGCCAAGTTCATCGCGGGCGGCACCAACCTGCTCGACCTGATGAAGCTGGAGATCGAGACGCCGGCCCATCTGATCGACGTCAACGGGCTGAAGCTCGACACCGTGGAGGCGACGCCGGACGGCGGGCTGCGCATCGGCGCGCTGGTCCGCAACACGGCGCTCGCCGCCGACCAGCGGGTGCGGCGCGACTATGGCGTGCTGTCGCGCGCCTTGCTCGCCGGGGCGTCGGGCCAGCTCCGCAACAAGGCGACGACGGCGGGCAACCTGCTCCAGCGCACGCGCTGCCCCTACTTCTACGACACCAACCAGCCCTGCAACAAACGCCAGCCCGGCAGCGGCTGCGCCGCCATCGGCGGCTACAGCCGTCCGCTCGCCGTGGTCGGGTCGAGCGACGCCTGCATCGCCACCCACCCCAGCGACATGGCCGTCGCCATGCGGGCGCTGGACGCCACGGTGGAGACGGTGCGGGCCGACGGGACGACGCGGAAAATCCCCATCGCGGAGTTCCACCGGCTGCCCGGCGACACGCCGCACATCGAAACGGCGCTGGTGCCCGGCGAACTCATCACCGCGGTGACGCTGCCCAAGCCGGTCGGCGGCACCCACGTCTACCGCAAGGTGCGCGACCGCGCGTCCTACGCCTTCGCGCTCGTCTCCGTCGCGGCGGTGGTGCAGCGCGACGGCAGCGGCCGGGTGGCGGTCGGCGGCGTGGCGCACAAGCCGTGGCGCGTCGAGGCCGCCGAGGGCGAGATGCCGCGCGGCGCGAAGGCGGTGACTTCCGGGCTGCTGGCCGATGCGAAGCCGACGCACGACAACGCATTCAAGCTGACCCTGGTCGAGCGGACGCTCGCCTCGGTGCTGGCCGAAGCGAAAGGTTGAGACGTCATGAAGTTCGACACTCCCGCGACCACCAACCCGATCGACCAGCTCAAGGTGGTGGGCAAGCCGACCGACCGCATCGACGGGCCGCTGAAGACGACGGGAAAGGCCACCTACGCCTATGAATGGCACGACGTGGCGCCGAACGTCGCCTATGGCTGGGTCATCGGCTCGGGCATCGCCAAGGGGCGCATCGCGTCGATGGACCTGGAGGCGGCGCGCAAGGCCCCCGGCGTCGTCGCCATCGTCACGGCGGAGAACGCCGGCTCCCTCGACAAGGGCAAGCGCAACACCGCGACCCTGCTCGGCGGGCCGGAGATCGAGCATTACCAGCAGGCCGTCGCCCTGGTGGTGGCGGAGACCTTCGAGCAGGCGCGCACCGCCGCGGGGCTCGTCCGCATCGACTACACCCCCGCGGACGGCGCCTATGATCTGGCGGCGGCCAAGGACAAGGCGGAGAAGACCAAGGACGGCGATTCCGTCGTGGGTGATTTCGCGGGCGCCTTCGCGGCGGCTCCGGTGAAGCTCGACGAGACCTACACCACGCCGGACGAGAGCCACGCGATGATGGAGCCGCACGCGACCATCGCCGCCTGGGAGGGCGACCGGCTGACCGTCTGGACGTCCAACCAGATGATCGACTGGATGGTGACCGACCTGTCGGCGACGCTGAAGATGCCGAAGGACAAGGTGCGCGTCATCTCCCCCTTCATCGGCGGCGGCTTCGGCGGGAAGCTGTTCCTGCGCGCCGACGCGCTGCTGGCGGCGCTCGGCGCGCGGGAGGCCGGGAGGCCGGTCAAGGTCGGGCTGTCGCGGCCGCTGATGATGAACAACACCACGCACCGCCCCGCCACCATCCAGCGCGTCCGCATCGGCGCCACGCCGGACGGCACGATCACCGCCATCGCCCATGAGGGCTGGTCGGGCAACCTGCCCGGCGGTTCGGAGGAGACGGCGACCGACCAGACGCGGCTGCTTTACGCCGGGGCGAACCGCCTGATCGGCAACCGCATCGCCACGCTCGACCTGCCCGAGGGCAACGCCATGCGCGCGCCGGGAGAGGCGTCGGGCATGATGGCGCTGGAGGTCGCCATGGACGAGATGGCGGAGAAGCTGGGCATGGACCCGGTGGAGTTCCGCATCCGCAACGACACCCAGACCGACCCCGCCGATCCCAACCGGCCCTTCTCGCAGCGCCAGCTCGTGCAGTGCCTGCGCCTGGGGGCGGAGCGGTTCGGCTGGGCCAAGCGCAACCCGCAGCCGGGTCAGGTGCGCGACGGGCGCTGGCTGGTCGGGCTGGGGGTGGCGTCGGCCTTCCGCAACAACCTGCTGACCAAGTCGGCGGCGCGGGTGCGGCTGGACCAGCGCGGGATCGTCACGGTCGAGACCGACATGACCGACATCGGCACCGGCAGCTACACCATCATCGCCCAGACCGCGGCGGAGATGATGGGGGTCGGGCTGGACAAGGTGGCGGTGCGGCTGGGCGATTCGAGCTTCCCGGTGTCCGCAGGATCGGGCGGTCAGTGGGGCGCCAACAACGCCACCGCCGGGGTCTATGCCGCCTGCGTGAAGCTGCGCGAGGCGGTGGCCCAGAAGCTTGGCGTCAACTCCGCCGACGCGCGGTTCGAGGACGGACAGGTGATCGCCGGCAACCGCAAGGTGCCGCTGGCCGAGGCGGCGGGCGCCGACGGCCTGTCCGCCGAGGACGGCATCGAATACGGCGACCTCGACAAAAAGTACCAACAATCGACCTTTGGCGCCCATTACGTGGAGGCCGCGGTGGACGCGGCGACCGGCGAGATCCGCGTGCGGCGGATGCTGGCGGTCTGCGCGGCGGGCCGCATCCTGAACCCGAAGTCGGCGCGCAGCCAGGTGATCGGCGCCATGACCATGGGCGTCGGCGCCGCGCTGATGGAGGAGCTGGCGCTCGACAAGCGGACGGGCTTCTTCGTCAACCACGACCTCGCCGGCTACGAGGTGCCGGTCCACGCCGACATCCCCCACCAGGAGGTGATCTTCCTCGACGAGACCGACCCGATCTCCTCGCCGATGAAGGCCAAGGGGGTGGGCGAGCTGGGCCTGTGCGGCGTGGGCGCGGCGGTCGCCAACGCGGTCCACAACGCGACGGGCCTGCGGGTGCGCGAGTACCCGATCACCCTCGACAAGTTCCTGGATCGGCTTCCGGCCATGGGGTGAGCGGCGGCGGAGTCCGGGGTCCGTCCCGGACTCCGCCGCGTCTTTTTTACGCCGCGTCTTTTTCACAGGGACCGTGACCAGGGCAATCGCCTGACGGCGGCACGCGGGAGACGCCGGCAAAAATCGACACGGATTTCACGGATTGGGACCGGATTTCACGGAGTTATGCATCCCGTGCGCTTCCCATGCGCTTCGACGCCGGCCCGGCTTCGATGAATCCGTGAAATCCGTGCCCGAATCCGTGAAATCCGTGTCGATCTTGTCTTCCATCCAAGCGCCGCGCCTCGTCAAGCGATTGCCCTGGGACCGTGACGCCCAACGGACCCTGCCCCCCTCCAGCGTCGTTGCACCGCTTTGCCAAAGCGCCATAGAACACGCCTGCCATCATATCCACGTATGGCGCACATCCGGCTGAGGGACGCAAGGCATGGCACGACGGAGAGGCGGAGGAGCACCGCGGGGACCGCAGGGAGGCCGGAGGGGCCGCCCCCTGACGCTGGGCGGTCTGGTCGCCGTTCTGCTGGTGCTGGCCGCGGTCTATGCCGCCGAACGCTTCCACCTCGTCCCGCCCGGCACGCTGGATTCCATCCTCGGCGAGGAGAAGACCCAGCGCCCCCGCCCGATCCCGCGCCCCGTCCCGGACGCCAGCATCGATTACGCCGCCGTCGCCGCCCAGCTTGACCGCATCCAGGTGACGGAGGAACGCCGCCGCGGCTATGTGCGGGAGGAGTGGCCGCACTGGCTGACCATGAACTCCAAATGCCTCAACACGCGCGAGCAGGTGCTGATCCGTGACTCCGCGAAGCCGGCGACGCTGTCGGCCAACGGCTGTTCGGTGCTGTCCGGCGTGTGGAACGACCCCTACACCGGGGAAACCTTCACCGAACCGAAGCAGGTGGACATCGACCACCGCGTGCCGCTGGAGGAGGCCTACGCCAGCGGCGGCTACGACTGGCCGCGCGAGAAGCGCGCCGCCTACGCCAACGACCTGAGCGACCCGCTGACCCTCGTCACCGTCTCGGCGGCGGCCAACCGCGCCAAGGGATCGAAGGGGCCGGAAGACTGGCTGCCGCCGCGCGAGGCGTACATCTGCGCCTATGTGGCGGGCTGGATCGCCGTGAAGGCGCGGTGGGAGCTGACCATGGACGAACGGGAGCGCGTCACCGTCGGCAACATCCTGTCCGATTGCCGCCGCACCGCCGTGGGGGTCCGCCCCGCCCGCTGACCCGCCTCCCCGACACTTTCATGCGCCGGTATGCCTCGTCCGCCGCCAATGTCACTTTTGAAACCTGGCCGAAGTTGATAGAACCTTCGTATGCGGTCTTCCTGACGGAACGGCGGCGGGGTGTTGAAGGGAGCGGCCGGGCGTCATGGCGAGGGAACGCGGTCTGCGGACGACGGTGGCTCTGACCGGCGCCGTTCTTGTCCTTGGCGTCTCCGTCGTGCTGGCGGCACTGACCGGCCTGCGCTCCCGCGAGCGGATCGAGAGCGAGATCGGGCACTCGCTCGCCGAGGCCGCGCACAACATGGCCGACCGGCTGGACCGCTCCATGTGGTCGCGCGCCAGCGAGATCAGCATGCTGGCCAAGCTGGGCATCACGCCGGCCATGGGCGACCCGGTCCGGCTGCGCTGGCTGCTGGAGCAATTCCAGGGTTTCTTCCCGACCGTGTCCTGGATGGGCGTGACCGACACCACGGGCAAGGTGCTGGCCGCCACCGGCGGTCTGCTGGACGGCGTGGACATCTCCAAGCGCCCGGTCTTCCAGAACGGACAGAAAACGCAGTTCGTCGGCGACGTGCACGACGCGGTGATGCTGGCCTATCTGCTGCCGAACCCGACGGGCGAGGCCATGAAGTTCGTGGACATCTCCACCCCCGTGCACAACGACCGGGGCGAGGTCATCGGCGTGCTGGCCACCCATCTGAGCTGGGAATGGACGCGCGAGATCCGCCGCTCCCTGATGGACACCATGCGGGGCCGCGCGGAGCTGGAGCTGATCGTGGTCGCGGCCGACCGCACGGTGCTGCTCGGCCCCCGCGAGCTGCTTGGCACCCCCCTCGACATCACGGCGGTGCGGAGCGCGCAGAAGAACGAGAGCGGCTGGACCGTGGAACGCTGGCCGGACGGGCAGCGCTACCTGACCGGCTACGCCTACGGCAACGGCTATCTGAGTTATCCGGGCCTGGGCTGGAGCGTGGTCGCCCGCCAGCCGCTGGCCGTCGCCTACGCCCCGGCCACCGCGCAGATGATCGAGACGGTGCTGGCCGGCGGCGCCATGGTGCTGCTGTTCAGCGCGCTTGGCTGGATGGCCGCCGGGCGGGTCACGCGGCCGCTGCGCCGCATCGCCCGGGCGGCGGAACGCATCCGCAGCGGCGAGCGCGGGGCGGAAATGCCGGTGCTGGGCGGCAGCGCCGAGATCACTTCGCTGTCGGCCACCCTGCGCGATCTGGTGGACGGGCTGACCCACCGCGACGCCGCCCTGGTCCGGCTGGAGGACATCGCCTACCAGGACCGGCTGACCGGCCTGCCGAACCGCCGCTATTTCGAACAGTATGTGGAGGCGACCACCGCCGGCAACGGTTCCGCCGCCTTCCTCTACATCGACCTGGACGGCTTCAAGCCGGTGAACGACCGGCTGGGCCACGACGCCGGCGATCTCGTGCTGCGCCAGGTGGGGGAGCGGCTGGCCGCCTGCTTCCGCGGCGACGACGTGGTGGCCCGGCTGGGCGGCGACGAGTTCGCCGCCGTGCTGCCGCAGCGCGCCGGCGCCGAGCCGCCGGACCTGGACGGGCTGGCCCGCCGCATCATCGAAGCGGTGAACGAGCCCGTGAGCATCGGGGGCGAGGCGGTGCGGGTCGGCTGCTCCCTCGGCATCGCGCTGTGGCCCGAGGATTCGCCCGACGTGGCGGAAACCCTGCGCCGCGCCGATCAGGCGCTCTATCAGGCCAAGCGCGCGGGCCGCAACCGCGGCATCCGCTGGACGGCCGGCCTGCCGCCCGCCCCCGGCAAGGTTCCCGGCGGCGATCGGGACACGGCCGCGGAGGCGATGAGGAGCAGCGCACCCTGAAGGTTCGGCGCGGCGGTTGCCGCTACCCGCAAATCTCGTTGCCCAACGCCGTCAGCGACATGTTGCGGAAACGGTCGCCCATCTCCCCGAGGACGCTGTCGCGCCATCGGCCGTCGGCGTGCTGCCCGACGATTTTCGAGCTGCCGTTCTGACAGACGATCTGATGATACTGCACCCCCGCGACAAGATCGGCCTTGCGCACGGTCTTGACGCCGGTGGCCGGCCTGCTGTCCGGCTGACGGCTTGACGCCCTTTCCGGTTCCCTGCGCTGCGGGCTGGGTGAGGAGGACGACGAGGAGGAAATCGCGGCCCCCAGCACGAATTCCTCGCCGTCGGCGATCCGCGCCTTCCACCCACGCTCGGCCAGGTCCAGCTTGCCACGGCTGGCAAGGCGCCTCACCGTCGCGAGCGCCGGATCGGAAAGCGTGCATCGCAGCACACGATAATGCTGGAGCTTCCCCTCCACCTCGCGGCCGGAGGACAGGGTGGCCACGAAATGCTCGCCGAAGCCAAGGCGAACGGACTCGGACTCCGTGCCGGTCTCGACACAGGACCCGGACGCGTCCAAGGCGAGCGATTTCCCACGGGCGGACAGGATTGCCCGATAGGTCTGCCCGTCGGGTTTCTCCTCGACCGAGTAACTGAGCTTCGAGAAGTAGAACGCGTATTCCGGCGAGGCGAGAAAACCGCTCAGCGACGTGTTCCGTCCGAAATCGGGGATTTGTCCGACGAACGAATACAGGGTGGCCTTGTCGCAGTTCGAGCATTTCTCGACATGGCGCGCATAGGCGGCGGCACCATCCATGCTGCCGACGAATGTCCTGGCGTAGGCGGAATAGAGATCCGGCGCAAACCCGGCGGAATTCGGACCGACCAGATCCATCGCCTTGCGCAGATGCTGGGAATCGCCGGTTGCGGCGAAGGCGTAGAAATACCCCTTCGCTCCCCCCTCGGCGAGAAAGCGCTGCGCGGCCTGACCGCGGAACGATTTGTCCCAGATCGTCTTCGTCACGTTCTCGTCGGACAGCGCCCGGTACAGGATGTCGGTCGAAGCCAGGGTCAGGAGGGATTTCAGATCCTCCTCGTTCGCCCGGACGGCGAAGGATTTCAGGTAGTCCGACCCGTCGCGCGTCGCCTTGGCATCCCGACGGTACACCGCCTGAAGGTTGCTCGTGACGGAGGCCAGCAGATCCTGCTCGTAATGCAGGCCCGGCAGAGCGAGCAGCGTCTCCAACTGATGGCGCTGCCGGCTTTTTCCGGCGATCTCGCTGAGTTTCTCCACGATATGGCGGTTCGTGCGGCCCCGCTTGCCGACCAGCTCCATGCAGGCGTTGAAATCATCCCGCTGGAAGCATTTGGCATCCGGCTGCTGGGCCGCGTTCTCCTCGTAGAACTGGTCGAATTCATCATCGTCGAAGGTGTTGCCCGCGATGGCCGGAGCCGGCGGCAGGAGACCGGGCAGCGCCGACACGAGCAGAGGAAGGACCAGATTGCGCCGGATGCGGCCGATCATGTCACACCTTCATGTTCCAACGACTGGGCTTGTCCCAACCAGCAAGGCTCGGGCGAAGGAGGCAACCGATGGCCGATCACTTCGCCTTGCGGACGAGACGGACGAGGAAGGGGGATATCTTGGCCGTCCTCTCGTCGGCCAGCATGAAAGGAGCCGCGATGCTGCCGCCGCCGGTGGAGAAATCGACGACCCACACGCTTCCCGGCCCCCACAGGCCCCCCAACCCCTCCATCGTCTCCTTGCTCGTGGTCAGGTAGGAGGTGGAGCGGCCGTAGAACACGCTGTCAAAGGTCGGCTTGCCGAAGTCACCGGACATCCCCGCCGGCAGTGGGTAGTTGCACTGCTCGTCGTTCTTCAACGGGGTGGGCTTGCCGTTGGAGCAGATGACCAGAGACTTCAACTCGTCGATGGTGGGAAGCCGCCAGTCGGACTTTCCGGCGAAGCCACCCTTGCGGTTGAAGTCCTGCACGACCTTTTCCGCCACGGACAAGCCACCAACGATCACCGTCGGGTCGGTGTGGCATTGTTGCCGGCCCACCTTCTGCTGGCCCAGCGAGCACTGCATCCATTGCAGGCCGGTCCTCCGATCCGTGACCGTGCCGTTCTTGTTGTCCACGTAATTGGCGTCGAACACTCTGGCGTCGTCGCTGCTGCGCTGCACGGCGTAGTATCCGAACGTCCTGTCCGCGAAATTGCACTCCGTCATGTCCGTATCGGTGTTCCGGCAATCGGCGGAAACACCGAGATAGACGCCCTTGCGCCCCTCGTCGTCCGGAAACATGCGAAGGCACGGCATGAACTGGAAAGACTTCTTTTCCGAGCGGCCGACCGCCAGACAAAGCATGTCGTCGACCCGGCCACCCTTGTAATCGACTTTTGCCTTCTTGATTTCCCACAGACCGATGGACGACTTGCCCTCTTCGCGGTCTGTGTACCGAAATTTTCCGTTCGGGCTGAATTGAAACGTCTCGGCGGTCCGGACCAGGCTGTTTCCGATAATCAGAGTCCGCAACTCCGCAGCCGTCAGCGCGGTGTCGTTCGCGGCGAACGCGCTGTTCGTCTGCGTCACCAGGAAACCCGCCACAAGAATCGCGGCACAGAATTGAAGATACACACCGATGGCTTTCATCAATCGTCTTCCAACCAGTCGCATGATCCGGACCATGAGCCTGCGGGTGGGCCGACCCGGCCTCGCCCCGCGAGGCGGGACGGCAAACAATTTTGCCAAGCAAAATTGAAAACACAACGGGATACAGCGCAAATGGGGAAGTTTCCCATAAAACCTCCACTTTTCGGAGCCGCTGCGGCAACGTCCGTCGGAACGGGCTTCCGCCGTCCGAAACGTGTGGCGGCATGTCTTCCCGCCATTGATTTCACCGTGGTCCTAGGCCCCGCGGCCAAGCCTCCGCCAAGCGGGGAACCGCGTCCGGCGGGCGTCCGGCCAGCGGTGGGTAAAGCCGTTGCACGCTGGAGCCTTGGACCTTTTCTGCCGTTTCATGTCCATCGGAGCACGACTCGGACGGCCATGGCGGGAGATTGGAAGATGAGCCTCGACACCAAGGGACAGCGTGCCCGCATGCTGCGTCTGCTCGCCGTCGTCGAGCATTACGAGCGCAACAGCGCGGCGGGCGCGCAATTGATGCGGGGCACGCGCTACGAGCTGGCCGTCCAGGCCACCGACGTGAACGGCGACCGTTGTCTGTTCCCCGCCTGCGGCTGCGCCCAGGCCGACTGCTCGCGCCAGCCGCCGACCGGCCCGCAACTCGGCTGGTGCGGCCCGCGCGGCGGCTGGAAGATGCGATAGGCGTCCGAAAAGGACATCAATAGTGGGGCGGAGGCGGCTCGTCCTGGGGCGAGCGGGACACCCCGGACTCCAGCTCCGCGATGCGGTCGCGCAGGCGGCGCATCTGCGCGGTCATGAGGTCAAGGGTCCGCCCCTGCTCGAACAGGACGGCGGACATCTCCTCGGCCATGCGCTCGTGATGGGCGAGGCGGGATTCCAGCTCGGTCAGGCGGCGTTCGGCGTCGGCGTCCATGGATGTCCCTGCGGTGTCGCGGAAGGGACAGAGCTTTAGAACCGCTCCGCCGGCCAAGGCAAGTTCAATGCATCCCCGGTGCCGCCGCCATCAATGCAGCCGGTCCTCGGCGACCACCCAGCGTTCGACGATCTGGACCGCCTGCGGCACGTCCAGCTCCGGATGATGCCAGCGCAGCACCACCGTGGCGGCCTCCAGCGCGTGGCGGTCGGGGCGCCCGCAATCGACCAGCTCGCGGTAGGCGCGCTCCACCACCGGGCGGCAGCCGCAGACCGCCGCCTCGCAGGCGGCGAAACGCTCCGCCGGATCGCCCTCCGGCCTGGGTCTCCGATCCGCCACCATCAGGCCGTCTCCGGGCCTTTGCGCTGGATGCGCCGGCCGAAGATCTCCAGCCGCTGCCCGATCATGTCGAAGCCGAGATGGCGGGCGATGCGGGTGACGGCGGCCTCCAGCTCCGGGTCCTGGAACTCCACCACCTCGCCGGTCTCGATGTCGATGAGGTGATGGTGGTGATCGCCGCGCGCCTCCTCGTAGCGGGCCCGCCCGTCGCCGAAATCGTGGCGCTGGATGATCCCGATCTCCTCGAACAGCCGCATCGACCGGTAGACGGTCGCCAGGCTGATCCCGGCGTCGATCGCCGCCGCGCGGCGGTAGACCTCCTCCACATCGGGATGATCGGCGGCTTCCGACAGGACGCGGGCAATGATCCGGCGCTGGCCGGTCATCTTCAACCCCCGCTCGGCGCAGGCGCGTTCCAGACGCGACGGCAGGGCTTCTTCGGGCGTGGTCACGGGGCCGGTCCTTTCCGATGCCTAACCCATGGACTCAAGAGATGGAGAGGAAAGCCCGCAAGGACAACGGTCTTCCACGAGAGCGGCCATAAGACTTGCCTTTGGACCTTGACCAATGGCCAGCACCCCGGCCCAAGGCATCGGGCGGACCATCATCCGCAGGGCAGACGGACACATCCATTGCGCCGGCGCATCACCGCCCGATACCCCGGATGACCCGGACGGGTTCCCCCACCGGGACGGCGCACCCCACCTTCCGCCACCGCGTTTTTTGTCTTGCTCATCCGTACATGATGCAGATGCCGGAGCACAGAAAAGATCGGATGATATCAAAGATTTCGAAACATCGATCCAATCCCATTCTCTGCACGTAGACATCTGAAGCCGCCCCTTTCGTCAACATCCCCCGGGAAGACCGAGCCCATGGACATGAGGACTCTTGTCGAGGACGACGGCGACAGCATCGACATCAGCTTGCAGCCTCTGGAAAACCAGAAAGAATTCGAGACGATTTGGATTGATCTGGAGCGGCGCGCCGACGGGTCCTTCTTTCTGAGCTGGCAATGGATCGGCAACTGGCTGGCCTCCCTGCCGCGCGGCACACGGCCCCACGCGCTGGTGGCGCGGCGCGGCGGGCGGGTCGTCGGGCTGGCGCTCCTCTGCCCGCGCACCCAGTGGCGCTTCGGTCTTCTGCGCACCCGCTGCTGGCTGCTGCACGAGACGGGGGAACGGACCTTCGACCGGATTTTCGTGGAGTACAACGGCATCCTCGCCGACCGGCGCTGCGCGGACGCCGTGCTGGCCGCCTGCTTCGACTGGCTGGGGCGCCGCCTGACCAATTGGGACGAGCTGGTGCTGGGCGGGCTGGAGCCGGCGGCGGAAGCGGCGGTGCGGCTGGCGGCGGCCCGGCAGGGCCACACGCTGCAGGTCCGGGTGGCCGACAGCTGCCAGTGGGTCGACCTGGAGGGCGTGCGCCGGCAGGGAGCCGGCTATCTCGCCAACCTCGGCAAGAACACCCGCGCCGCGGTGCGCCGGGCCATGCGGCTCTACACGGAGCGCGGCCCGCTGACCTACCGCGTCGCCGCGACGGCGGACGAGGCGCTGGAGGATTTCCACGCCATGGAAGTCCTGCATCAGGCGAGCTGGAACGCCCGCGGCCAGTCCGGCGCCTTCTCCAACCCGGCCTTCCGCCCCTTTCACGAGCGGCTGATCGCCGAAGGCGTGCCGGCGGGAGCGGTGCGGCTGTGCCGGGTCAGCGCCGGAGACGCGGTCATCGGCTATCTCTACAACTTCGTCCATCGCGGGCGGGTGATGAACTATCAGGGCGGCTTCGCCTACGAGGCCGACAACCGGCTGAAGCCCGGTCTGGTCGCCCATGTCCTGGCCATCGAGGACACGCTGGCCCGCGGCGAGGACTGCTACGACTTCATGTCCACCCCGGCGGGGCACAAGCCGCTGCTGTCCAACACCGAGCAGCCGATGAACTGGATCGCGCTCGGCCCCGACCGGCTGAGCCGCCAGATCGACACCCGCCTGCGCCGCGTCAAGGCCGGGCTGACCGACCGGATGAGGCGGCTGATCCGCAGCCCGCTTCCCCTGATGAACCGCTGAAGACGCAACAGCAGGGCCGCCGACGGGGCGGTCGGAGGATGCCGAACATGAGAAACACCCCCGCCGCGAACTCCGTCGCCAACGCCGCCCTGGCCTGCGTGATGGGCGACATGGACATGGTGCGCCCGCTGGGGCTGGCCGGGCTGCGCTGCGCCGTGGTCACCCATCCCGGCGCCCCCGCCCTGCACTCCCGCTTCACCAGGGACGCCATCCTGTGGGACGACCCGGCGCGCAACCCGGACGGGCTGGTCGAGGTGATGATGGCCTTCGCCAAGGGCCAGCCGGAAAAGCCGGTCCTCTATTTCCAGGACGACACCCAGCTCCTGCTCGTCTCGCGCCACCGCGACCGTCTGGCCGAGGGCTTCCATTTCGCCATCGCCGACGCCGAGCTGGTCGAGGATTTGGTGGACAAGGGCCGCTTCCAGGCGCTGGCCGAGCGGCTGGACCTGCCCGTCCCGGCGACCCGCCGCCTGTATCCGACCCGCGAGGCCGCACCCGACGTGGTGGACCTGCGCTTCCCCCTGATCGTCAAGCCGCTGACCCGCCGCCGGGTGTGGGACGAGGCGGACGGCTTCGCCAAGGCCATCCAGGTCGATTCCGCGGACGAGCTGCGCGCCCTGTGGCCGCGGCTGGCGACGGTCGGGCTGGACCTGCTGGTCCAGGAGATGATCCCCGGCCCGGAGACCCGGATCGAGAGCTACCACGTCTATGTGGACGAGCGCGGAAGCGTGGCCGGGGAGTTCACCGGGGCCAAGATCCGCACCTACCCGCTCGCCTACGGGCACAGCACCGCGCTGACCATCACCGACGCGCCGGACGTGGCGGCGCTCGGCCGGTCGCTGACCGATCGGCTGGGCCTGCGCGGCGTCGCCAAGTTCGACTTCAAGCGCGCCCCCGACGGTTCGCTGCACCTGCTGGAGGTCAACCCGCGTTTCAACCTGTGGCACCATCTGGGGGCGGTGGCCGGGGTGAACCTGCCGGCGCTGGTCCACGCCGACCGTCTCGGCCTGCCGCGTCCGGCGGTGGGCAAGGCGCGGGCCGGGGCGCGCTGGTGCCACATCACCAAGGACCGGTTGGCCGCCAAGGACAGCGGCCTGTCGATGGCCGCGTGGCTGCCCTGGGTGCTGGGCTGCGAGGCCAAGGCCATCGCGCTCGACGACCCCATGCCCTTCCTGCACAACCAGCTCGCCCGTTTCCTGCCGTCGCGCGCGTCCCACGGCGCGCCCGGCGGCGCGATGAAGGCCCAGTGAGGGTGCCGCGGCGATGAGGATCGGCATCCTGTCGGACATCCACGCCAACCGTGAGGCGCTGGAGGCCACGCTGGCCGACATGAGCGGCGCCGGGGTGGAGCGCGTCGTCTGCCTGGGCGACGTGGTGGGCTACAACACCGACCCGTCGCCCTGCATCAGGCTGCTGCGCGAGGCCGGGGCGGTCTGCGTCGCCGGCAACCACGACCGCGCGGTGACCCGTCAGATCCCCACCGACGGCTTCAGCGTCCGTGCCATCCGGGCCATCGCCTGGACGCGCAAGCGCCTTCCGCCGGAGGATGTGGCGTGGCTGTCCGCCCTGCCGCTGAAGACCAATGTCGGCGAGCATCTCGTCGCCGTTCATGGGGCGCTTCATGTGGACCGGGGCTGCGAGCTGGTCCGGCTGAACAGCGAGGACCGGATGCGGCGCACGGCGCAGGCCCTGCTCGCCCATCCTTCCGGCGCCCGCGTCTGCGCCTATGGGCACACGCACCGGCTCGGCATCCACGAATACCGCAACGGCGAGCTGTGGGAACACGATCCCGACGGCGAGGTCGCCCTGCGCGGCGGCTCCTGCTTCCTGCTCAACCCCGGCACGGTGGGGGAGCCGCGCAGCGACGAGCGGCGGGCGACCTGGATGCTGTTCGACACCGGCCGGAAGACGGTGAGTGTCCGGTGGGTCGCCTACGACGAGCGGGCGGCGTTCGAGAAGACGCGCCGGGCGGGGATCGAGCCGCGGCGCCTGCTGTCCATCCCGGCGCCGTTGCGCGCCGCCCTCCAGGGGGGACTGCGGCGGATGGGGATTTACGAGATGGTGCGGCGGGTCATCAACTCGTGACCCGCACCCTCATTGGACCGTCGCCAGCATCAGCAGCGACGCGCCGAGCGGCAACAGGGCGAGCAGCAGCTTGAGCATGGAACCGGCCATCGAAGTCTCGTAAGGGGGGTTGTGAACGCGCGCGACTGTAGCCGGACGGCGGGCGAATTTCTGTGACAAATCCCACAACCCAGCCATCCCTTCCCGCGTCCTGAAAAATTTTCCTTTTGATCCAATCTCTCGGAAAATCCGTATCAACTCTTTGGTGCTATCGTCGGTTCCGCCGCGCGGCAGGCTTTCGGCGACCGGCGGCATCCAACGAGTCTTCGACGATACGGACCGGCGGGAGTGTGGACAATGAATTGGTTCCGAAACGCCAAGGTCGGCCTTCGGCTGATGCTGAGCTTTTCCAGCATCCTGGTGCTGATGGTCGCCCTGGCGGCCATTGCCATCTACAAGGTCAACAGCATCAACGACAGCCTTTCCACGATCAACGACGTCAACAACGTCAAGCAGCGCTACGCCATCAACTTCCGCGGCAGCGTGCATGACCGGGCGATCAGCCTGCGCGACGTCACGCTCCTGTCCGACGCCGCGGCGCTGAAGGCCGAACTCGCCACCATCGACCGGCTGGCCGCCGACTACGCGCGCTCGGCCGAGCAGATGGACCGCATGTTCGCCGCCGGCACCCACATCACCGCCCGGGAACGGGAGATCCTCGCCTCCATCAAGGAGATCGAGGCCAAGACCCTGCCGCTGGCCCGTGGCGTCATCGAGGCGCGCCAGGCCGGCGACTCCGCCCGCGCCATCAAGATGCTGGTCGAGCAGGCCCGCCCCGGCTTCACCGAGTGGCTGGCCCGCATCAACGCCTTCATCGACCTCCAGGAGGCCGAGAGCCAGGCGGTGGCCAAGCACGCCCGCACGGTGTCCGAGAGCTTCCAGGTGCTGATGATCTCGCTGTGCGCGGTGACCGTCCTGCTCGGCGCCGGGCTCGCCTGGTGGTCGATCCTGACGGTGCGGCCGCTGCGCCGGCTGACCGACACCACGCTGAAGCTGGCCGAGGGCGACCTGACCATCGCGGTGCCGCAGGCGACCAGCCGCGACGAGGTCGGCGAGATCATCCGCGCCGTGCAGGTCTTCAAGGACAACATGGTCCGTGCCCGCCGCATGGAATCGGAGAAGGAGGAGACGGAACGCCGCGCCGAGGCCGAAAAGCGCGAGGCGATGAACGGGCTGGCCGACCAGTTCGAGCGCAGCGTCGGCTCCATCGTCGAGCTGGTGTCCCACGCCGCCGCCGAGCTGGAGGGCGCCGCCCAGACGCTGAACGCCACCATGGAGCGCGCCAACGATCAGGCCGGCACCGTCGCCGCCGCGGCGACCCAGGCGACCGCCAACGTGGAATCGGTGGCCACCGCCTGCGGTGAACTCGCCGGGTCCGTCAGCAGCATCGGCCAGCAGGTCCGCCAGTCCGCCGACATCGCCAACCGCGCCGTCCGCAACGCCGAGGACACCCAGGCGACTGCCGAGGGCTTGGTCAGCACGTCGCAGAAGATTGGGGAGGTGGTGCAGCTCATCAACTCGATCGCCCAGCAGACCAACCTGCTGGCGCTGAACGCGACCATCGAAGCCGCCCGCGCCGGCGAGGCCGGCAAGGGCTTCGCGGTGGTGGCGAGCGAGGTGAAGAACCTCGCCAACCAGACTGCCAAGGCGACCGAGGACATCACCGCCCAGATCGCCGGGGTCCAGGACGTGACCCTGCGCACCGTTCAGTCGATCCGCGAGATCGCCCAGGTCATCGGGGAGAGCAGCCAGATCGCCGACGATATCGCGCAGGCGGTGGAGCAGCAGGGCATCGCCACGCAGGAGATCGCCCGCAACGTCCAGCAGGCCTCGGCGGGCACCGCGGAGGTGTCGGGCGCCATCGTGCAGGTCAGCGGCGCCGCCTCGCAGGGCGGGACCGCCGCGGGCCGCGTTCTGGGCAGCGCGCAGGAGCTGAGCCGCTCCGCCGCGCGTCTGCGGACGGAGGTCAGCGGCTTCCTCGCGAAGGTCCGCGCGGCGTAGGGAGACGCACTATTCCCTCTCCCCTCCGGGGAGAGGGTTAGGGTGAGGGGGTTGCGCTTTTGCCGGACGCTCCGCCACGCGCATCCCCCTCACCGGCCCTTCGGGCCACCCTCTCCCCAGAGGGGAGAGGGCTATATCGGGACTCACGCTGGATAGCGGTCCTTGTACTTCACGATGACGTACAGCGCGTGGATCATGCCCGGGATGTAGCCGAGCAGGGTCAGCAGCACGTTGATCCAGAACTGGGCGCCAAACCCCACCTGGAGGAAGACGCCGACGGGCGGCAGCAGAAGCGCCAGGATGATGCGTATGATGTCCATGCCGCGATAACGCTCCCGCCCCGCCCCCGGTTCCCTTCGCCTTTCGTGATCCTCAGCCCAGCAGGCCGATCTGGTCGAAGGGCAGGTGGTCGAACCCGTGCTGGTACACCGCCGAACCGGAGACCGGCGCGAAGTTGTCGTGCGCGGCGTCGGTGAACTGCGGGTCGAAGGTGAAGGACCCCTTGTCGTAGCCGGCGGCCTGCCACTGCGCCAGCGTGCCGGTGGCGCCGTTCGCCATCACCTGCGGCCAAGCCTGGAACAGCGCCTCGCTCGGATTGAGGTCGGCGTAGAAGTTGCCGGTGAAGGTCCCCGCCGTCTTCGGCCCGTCGAGTGCCACCGCCCGGCCGTCCCCGGCGTCGACGATGTTCTGGGTGATGGTGTTGTTCGCCATCGGCGTGCCCTTCCAGCCGCCCCAGCCGACGCTCTGCTGCAGGCCGATCTGGGTGCCCAGATTGTCGGCCAGGATGTTGTCGGTCACCGTGTTGTTCCAGCCGCCGTGCAGGAAGATGCCGCCGACGTTGTCGTGGACGACGTTGCCCTTCACCGTGGTGCCGCTGGTCCAGTCGTCCAGATAAATGCCCCAGCTCACCAGCTTCGTCGGGTCGAGGAAGGTCGGGGAGACCTTGCCGTCCCAGGTCACGTTGCCGAAGGCCGTGGTGCCCGACACCTCGTTGTAGGCGACGGTGTGGCCGGCCAGATCCTGCTGGCGGTTGATCAGGTAGATGCCGCCGCCGTCGCTGGTCTCCTGGTTGGCGCCGACGATCTTGTTGTAGGTGATCGTCGCCCGGTAGGTGGCGTCGCCCGAGGCCTGGACGGAGCCGACCGCGATGGCCTTGCCCGGCGTGTCCTCGATCTGGTTGTGGGTGATGGTGACGTCGTTGCTGCCGTTCACCCACAGCGCGTCGCCGCCGTGGTCGACGGCGCTGGCGTGCTGGATCAGGTTGTCCGACACCTTCGTGAAGTTGGACCCCGCCTTGACGTAGACGGCCTCGCGCCCGGTCTCGGCGAAATGGTTGCCGGAGACGGTGCTGTTGGCGCTGCCCTCCACCGTGATGCCGTAGCCGGTGTTGGTGACGGTGTTGTTCTTGAAGGTCAGGCCGGCGGCGTTGTTGGCGTAGACCGCGTGGCCGTCCGGCGCGCCGTCGGTCAGGGTCAGCCCCTCGATCGTCACGTTCTTCGCACCGCCCAGCCCGATCAGCACGGGAAGCTGCGCCGCGACGACCTTGTGCCCGGCCACCGCCCCGCCGTCCGGCTTGAACAGCACCTGGTTGGAGGCCTTGTCGAAGAACCACTCCCGCGGGGCGTCGAGCTGGTCCTTGCCGTTGAACAGGTAGAAGCGGCTGCCGGCGCCCAGCGCGTCGTAGGTGCTCTGGGCCAGCGTGATGGTGTTGCTGCCGTAGTCGATGCTCTTCACCGGCACGGTCATGTTGTCGTAGCCGTGCTGGCTGAACACGCTGACCATCAACCCGTCCGTGCTGGAATAGGTCGGGATCGCCCCCGCCTTGAAGCCGAACTGGGTGTAGGCGTTGGCCCCGGCCTTGGTGGCGATCAGCCAGCCGCCGTCGATGGGGTGGCTGGGGTCGGCGTTGGGCGTGCGGGCCACCGTCTGGCGGTCGCCGTCCATCGACAGGTCGAGCACCGCCTTGGACCCGCCGGGAAGCTGCGCGCTGTACAGGCCGTTGCCGCGCGACACCCAGTTGTCGACCAGCGAGCCGCCGTGGAAGACCGGCTTCTCGCTGCCGTAGGCGGCGAAGCGGACCCCGCTGTCTTGGCCGTCCAGCCAGAGCATGTCCTTCATGTAGTAGTCGCCGCCGCGGACGTAGGTCACGTCGATGGTCGGGTCGGCGCGCATGGCGTCGCGGGCGGCGGTCAGGGTCGCCTTCGGCCCGTCGGTGCCCGCCGCGTTGGGGGTGGCCAGCTTGCCCGACCATTTGTCGTTGCCGTTGGTCGCCACGAAGAAGGCCGGCCCGGTCGGGGCGGGGGACGGCGTGGGAGTCGGGG
>NZ_QLKQ01000091.1 GCF_003349955.1 Azospirillum brasilense | reverse complement strand
GGAGGGACCCGCAAAGCGGGAGGGTGGGGGCTCGTTGCGAGACTCTTATCGCCTCGCCGTCCGTTTTTCCACTGCCCCCGATCCATCACCCCCGCGGGGCGGCGGCCCGCCGCAGCCGGTCGTTGATGGCGACGCCCAGCCCCTCGTCCGGGATCGGCATCACCGCGATGGCGCGGGCGCCCTCCTGGTCGAGCGCGCGGAGATGGGCGAACAGGTTCGCCGCCGCCTCGTTCAGGTCGCCCTGGAGGCTCAGGTTCAGGCGGGTCCTGCCGCCGCGGATGAAGCGGTCGGGGCCGAAGGTCAGGAACGCCTCGTCCTCCTCGGCGCCGGTGGCGTTCAGCCGCACCGGGGCGTTGGGGGCGTAGTGGCTTTCCAGCTGGCCGGGGGATTTCGGGGCGTCCGGGTTGCCGGCGGACAGCTGGATGGGGCCGATCAGCCGCTCGATCTCCTCGCGCAGCACCGCGCCGGGGCGCAGCAGCACGGGCGTGTCGCCGGTCAGGTCGAGCACGGTCGACTCCACCCCGACCTGACACTTGCCCCCGGCCACCACCATGCTGACCCGGTCGCCCAGGCTCTCGATGACATGGTGGGGGGCGGTCGGGCTGACCGCGCCGGAGCGGTTGGCGCTGGGGGCGGCGATCGGCTTGCCGGCGGCCTTGAGCAGGGCCTGCGCCACCGGGTGGGCGGGCACGCGCACCGCCACGCTGTCCAGCCCGGCGGACACCAGCAGCGACAGCCCGGCCTCGGCCCGGCGGGGCAGGACCAGGGTCAGCGGGCCGGGCCAGAACTGGTGGGCCAGCTCCACCGCGCGCTCGTCGAGCACGGCGATGGCCTCGGCCGACTCCAGGTCCGGCACATGGGCGATCAGCGGGTTGAACTGCGGGCGGCCCTTGGCGGCGAAGATCGCGGCCACGGCCCGGTCGTCGGTGGCGTCGCCGCCGAGGCCGTAGACGGTCTCGGTCGGGAAGGCGACGAGATCGCCGCCGCGCAGGGCCTCGCCGGCGCGGGCGAGACCGGCGGGCGTGGCGGGGATGATATCGGGATGCTTGTCGGTCACGGGGCGATTTGTAAAGCGTGGGAGGATGAAGTCAATTCGCGCGGTTGCGCCGGCTCTGTCCAAGCCTTATGACGGGTGTGCGCGATAAACAACCAAATGATGGGTGTGGGCATGGCGGGCAAGGTCTTCACCGTGGCTCAGCAGAAGGGCGGGGCCGGCAAGACCACGCTGGTGGCTCACCTCGCCATCGCCTGGATGCAGCTCGGCCGCTCGGTCGCCACGGTGGACATCGACCCGCAGGGCAGCCTGACCCGCTGGCAGGCGGTGCGGGCGGAGGCCACGGGCGGGGAGCCCGGCTTCACCCATGTCCAGATCACCGGCTGGCGCACCCAGACCGAGGTGGAGAAGCTGGCCCGCGACCACGACATCGTGCTGATCGACAGCCCGCCCCACGCCCAGACGGAGGCGCGCATCGCCGTGCGCGCCGCCAGCCTCGTCCTCGCCCCGGTGCAGCCCAGCCCGATGGACCTGTGGGCGGTGCAGCCGACGCTGGACCTCGCCGCGCAGGAGAAGCGCCGGCTGCTGCTGGTGTTGAACCGCGTGCCGCCGCGCGCCCGCATCGCCGACGAACTGATCGCGCGGGTGCGCGATCTGGTCAACCCGCCCGCCGTGGACATCGCGGAGTCGCAGATCGGCAACCGCACCGCCTACGCCGGGACCCTGCTGTCCGGCCTGTCGGTGACCGAGGCCGCCCGCAAGACCCAGGCGGCGGCGGAGATGCAGGCGCTGGCCGAGGAGATTTTGCGCCGGGCGGCGTGAGAAGGGTGTGTTACAGCGGCAGGGCCAGGGCAACGTCGGTGCGGGTGAAGTCGTCGCCTTTGAACAGCAAGGGCTGACCCAAATCCTGTGCGAGCGCATAGGAACAGCAATCGCCCATGTTGAGGCGTGCCGGATGCCGGCCTTTGCCGAAGCGTTGATGCGCTTCCAGTGCGATCTCTGCGTGTCTGCGGGTCACAGGCACGATATCCACTGTGAAGGCATCGAGAATGGCCAAGGCTTGCTCGAAGCCACGCGCGCCCAATCGGGTGTGGGCCACTATGCCGATCTCGATGACAGACAGCGCGCTCATGAAGCGGTTCGGTGCCGCAACAATGGCGTCGAGGAAGGTTTCGCGCTCTGGCTCACCGAGCAGGATGGCAATGACGGCCGAGCTATCGATGACCATCGAACGTCCCGGTCTCATCATAGCCAAGGATGTCGTCGGGGCTACGGTCGTCGAGCACCGGTAGCCGGTCGATGTCCGCCACGATGCGCCGGACTCGTTCCAGAATCTCCGCCGGGTCGCTGAGCGGCCTGCCGATGGGTTGGGCCGGTTCTTCCATCCGGCTCCATTCCGCCCGCAAGGCGGTCAGCACCACCTCGTCCACCGCCAGCCCCCGGCGGGAGGCCAAATCGTGGGCGAGGCGTTCGGCTTCCGGGTTGCGGATGGTCAGCATGGGCGCGCGTCCGCTTGAAGGAACAGCTTCAATCTACGCCGCGCGCGCCACACCGACAAGCCGTCCCGCCTTACAGCGCCTGCAACGCCTTCAGCACCGCCGCCACATGGCCGGTGACCTTCACCTTGCGCCAGACGTTGCGGACGATGCCGTCCTTGTCGATCAGGAAGGTCGCGCGCTCCAGGCCCATGTATTTCCGGCCGTACATGCTCTTCTCGACCCAGACACCGTAGGCCTCGGCGACGCCGGTCTCCTTGTCGGAGGCGAGCGTGAAGGGCAGCTCGTACTTCGCCTTGAACTTGTCGTGGCTGGCCACGCTGTCCTTGGACACGCCGATGATGACGGCGTCGAGCCCGCTGAAGTCCGGGAGCTGGTCGCGGAAGCCGCAGGCCTCCGACGTGCAGCCGGAGGTGTCGTCCTTCGGGTAGAAGTACAGGATCACCGGCTTGCCCCGCAGGGCGGACAGCGTGACGCTGCCGCCGCCGTCGGTCGGCATGGTGAAGTCCGGGGCGGGGGTGCCGGCCTCGATGGCGGGCGCTTGGGTCTCACTCATGGGAGTCTGGCTTCTTCGTTGGTCTCTGGGGGAGGCAGCCTTGACGCCGGCTCCTCGACCAGCGCCACGAAATGGCGATGGGCGCGGGCGGCGATGTCCCGGATTCTGCTGTCGAGCGCGGCGAAGTCAACCGCCGGCTCCTCGTCCGGGAAGGCGGCGCGCGACAGGCCCTCGCGCAGGGTGGGCGAGACCTGCCGCGGATCGAGCACGCCGTCGGTGGTCAGGCGCAGGAAGCCCTGCACGCGGCGCCATAGCTTCAGCGTCGCCGCCAGCTCCTCCGCCACCTCCGGGGCCAGCAGCCCGGCCGCGGCGGCGTTGAGCAGGGCGCGGCTGGTGGCGATGGACAGGATCTCCGGATGGGCGTGGCCGTGGCGGAGCTGGAGATACTGGGCGGTGAACTCGATGTCGATCAGGCCGCCGCGGGCGTATTTGACGTTCCACGGGTTGGTTGTGCCGAACTCCTTGTCGATGCGGCGGCGCATGTCGGCGACGTCCCGCAGCACCTTGGCCGGATCGCGCGGGCCGGTCAGCACGCCGCGGATCGCCGACTCGACCTTGCCGGCCAGTTCCCGATCGCCGCCGCCGGAATCACTGCCGATGACGCGGGCGCGGGTCAGGGCCATGTGCTCCCACGTCCAGGCGTCCTTGGCCTGATAGGCGGTGAAGGCGTCCAGCGCGGTGGCGAGCGGCCCGGCGTTGCCCGACGGGCGCAGCCGCATGTCCACCTCGTACAGCCGCCCGTCGGCCATCGGGGCGGTGATGGCGTTGGTCAGGCGCTGCGTCAGCTTGATGTAATATTCGTTGGGGGCCAGCGGCTTGGTCCCGTCCGACTGGCGGGTGCCCGGCGGCACCTCGTAAACCACGATCAGGTCGATGTCGGAGGTGATGGTGAGCTGCCGGCTGCCCAGCTTGCCCATCGCCACCACCACCCAGGCGCCGCCGGGGATGCGGCCGTGGCGGGCGGCGAACTCCTCCTCGACGCGGGCGGCCAGCTCCGGCACCACCACGTCGGCCAGATCGGCGAGGAAGGGGCCGCAGCGGTCGCCGTCGGTGATGCCGCGCAGGATGTGCGCCCCGGCGCGGAAGCGCTGGTCGTTGGTCCAGCGCCGCGACAGGGTGAGCACGTCCTCGAAGTTGTGCGCCCCGGCGATGAAGCGCCGGTACTCCGGCGTCAGCCCCGCCGCGTCGGGCAGCGGGTCGAAGAAGTCGGGCGACAGCACGGCGTCGAGCAGCGACGGGTTGCGCGCCAGCGTCTCGGCCAGCTGCGGCGCCGTGCCCATGATCTCCGCAACCAGGGCGAGCAGCCAGGGGTTGGCGATGAACAGCGAGAACAGCCCGACCCCCGCCGGCAGCCGCTCCAGGAAGCTGTCGAACTTGACCAGCGCGTCGTCGGGGGCGGGCGTCTTGGCCAGCTCGTTCAGCATGGCCGGCACCAGCTCGGTCAGCAGCTCCCGCGCACGGCCCGAGCGGGTGGAGCGGTAGCGCCCGCGGTGCCAGGTGGAGACCACGGCGATGACCCGGCTGGGGTCGCGGTAGCCCATGCCGGCCAGCGTCTTCACCGTGCCGGGATCGTCGTCGGTGCCGGTGAAGACGAGGTTGCCGGGGCCGGACAGCGACGGCGCCTCCTCGAACAGCTCGGCGTAGCGGTCCTCCACCCGGCCGAGCTGGGCCAGCAGGTCGGCGCGGAAATCCTCGATCCGCTCGTAGCCGAGGAAGGTCGCGAGATGCGCCACCCCCTCGTCGTCCGCCGGAATCTGATGGGTCTGGCGGTCGTCGGTCATCTGGATGCGGTGCTCGACCCGGCGCAGGAAGCGGTAGGCCTCCTCCAACTCCTCCACCGCCGCCTCCGGCACGCGGCCGACCGCGCACAGCGCCTTGTTGGCCAGCAGGGTGGGGGCGATGCGCACGCGGATGTCGCGCCCGCCGAAGATCAATTGCTGGGTCTGGGCGAAGAACTCGATCTCGCGGATTCCGCCACGGCCGACCTTGATGTCGTGGCCGTTCACCGTCACTTCACGATGGCCCTTGTGGGCGTTGATCTGACGCTTGATGGAATGGATGTCCTGGATGGCCGCGAAGTCGAGGTGGCGCCGCCACACGAACGGTTCGAGGAAACGCAGGAAATGCGCCCCCGCTTCCGGATCGCCGGCGATCGGGCGGGCCTTGATCATGGCCGCGCGCTCCCAGTTCTGCCCGACGCTGCCGTAATAAATTTCGGCCGCCGAGACGGACACCGCGAGCGGCGTGGCCCCGGGATCGGGGCGCAGCCGCAGATCTGTACGGAAGACGTAGCCGTCCTTGGTCCGTTCATCCATAATGCGGACAAGATCGCGCGCGATACGAATGAACGTGCGGGCGAGGTTGTCCGGCTGGGGCGTTTGAACGACGGCGTCGTCGTACAGGACGATCAGGTCGATATCGCTGGAATAGTTGAGCTCGCGCGCACCAAGTTTGCCCATGCCAAGCACGATCAGGCCCGACCCGACCCATGGCCGCTGCGGTTCCGGCAGCGTCAGCGTGCCCGCCTCCGCGGCGCGGCGCAGCAGGTGGTTTGCCGCCATGCGCACCGACGTCTCGGCGATGTCGGACAGCGCGCCGGTGACGGCCTCCAGCTTCCACGCGCCGGTGATGTCGGCCATCGCGATCAGCAGCGCCGCCCGCCGCTTGGCGATGCGCAGGGCGGCCATCAGCCGGTCGATGTTGCGCTCCTCCGCGCAGTCCGCCTCCAGCCGGCGCAGCAGCGTCGCGAAGGCGTCGTCGTACCCCTGCGTCACCATCCCGCGGACGAAGGGCAGCTCGCGGGTCAGGATCTGGCCGAGATACGGGCTGTTGCCGCACACCGCGTCGATCAGCGCCCGGCCTTCGGCCGAATCGGCGTACGCCTCGGCCCAGGCGCGCAAGGCGTCGCCGTCGCCGTCGCCGGTGCTGTTCGCGGCGTTCGCCGCCTCGGCGCGCCAGCGCTCCAGGCCGCGTTCGGCGAGGGCGGTGTCGAAGGGTTTCGGCAACGTGGTGGTCATGGTCGCGGCTATCCCTGCACAAGAACTGAGCAGGAGGGTGCGCGGTCCGGCCCTTCCGGTCAACCGTGACAATCCGCGCCGTGACAATCCGTGGGCATCGTCGCCGGGACACCGTCCGTGATCCGGCGAACCGCGAAGATTCTCGCCTGGACCGCCGCGGGCGCGGTTGTCGTCGTCGGCGCCGCCGGTGGGCTGTTCGCATGGCGGCTGGCCCAGGGACCGATCGCTCTCGACCGGCTGACCCCCTATGTTGAGCGGGCGCTGAGCGACCCGCAGGGCCGCTACAGCGTCGACGTCGGCCAGCTCGTCCTGTCCTGGGTGGACGAGGAGGAGAGCGACGGGCTGACCCGCCTGGACCTGCGGGCCATCGACGTGCACGCGGTCAACGCCGAGGGGGACGAGCTTGCCGCGGTGCCGGAACTGGGCGTCGGCTTCTCCGTGCGGGCGCTGTTCCAGGGCAAGCTGTCGCCGACCCGGCTCGACCTCGTGCGGCCGCGCCTCCAGGTGGTGCGCCGGGCCGACGGCAGCCTGGATTTCGACGTGCGCTCAATCCCGTCTCCCGGCGAGCCGGAGAAGGAGGAGCCGGACGGTGGCCCCGATTTCGCGGGGGAGATCGTGGCCACCCTGATGCAGCCCCCGGACATCGCCCGGCCGCTGGGCCTGCTGCGGCGGCTGACCATCATCGGCGCCGACCTGACGGTGATGAACCGCATGCTGGGCCTGTCCTGGCACGCCAACCGCGCCGACATCGTGCTGACCCGCGACGGGACGGAGATCGTCGGCGGGGCGCAGCTTTTGCTCGACCTCGACGGGCGGACGGCGGCGGTGGAGGCGTCGGGCGTCCATCGCATGGCTGACGCCGAAACCGCGCTGTCCACCCGCTTCGACGGGCTGCAGCCGGCGGCGCTGGCCAAGATCGGCCCGCTGCTGGCGCCGCTGTCGGCGGTGACCGTTCCTCTCGGTGGGCGCATCGACGCGACCCTGGATTCGCGGTTCGAGCCGGTGCGCTTCAGCTTCGACCTGCAGGGTGGTGCCGGGGAGGTCAGCCTGCCCGCGCTGCGGCCCGACCCCTACCGCGTCGACCGCCTGCGGCTGCGGGGCGGGCTGGACGTGCCGGGCCGGCGGGCGGAGCTGGAGCGGCTGGACCTCGCGTTCGACGGGATGGCGATGGCCGGGCGGGGCGACCTGCGGGAGCAGGGCGGGCAGCGCAGCGGCAGCCTGCGGCTCGACCTGACGGCGGGTGGCACGCGGGCCTCGCTCGACCTCGACGGCACGCAGGTTCCCGACAAGGGCGCGTCGGTCGCCGCGACGCTCGACGGGCTGGTGCCCGCCGCGCTGGCCGGCCTTGCCCCGGCGCTGGCGCCGCTCGCCGCGGCGCAGCTTCCCCTGTCCGGCACGGCCAGCGTGGAGCTGGACCCCGACGGGCAGCCGCGCCGCGGCCGCGCGGAGCTGACGGCCGGCGCCGGGCGCGTCGTCCGGCCGGACCTGTTCCCGGAGCCGCTGCCCGTCGCCGCAGCCGCCCTGACGGTGGCCGGCGACCGCGCCTCGGGCAAGCTGGACGTGGAGCGGCTGGCCATCGACCTCGGCGGGCCGACGGTGGAGGGAACGGCGCAGGCCACCATCGCCCAGCTCGGCACCCCGGACGCCCGCCTGTCGGTGGAGGCCGCCGTGACGGCCAAGCGGGTGCCGGCGGACGAGCTTCCGCGGCTGTGGCCGCTGGGGGTGGGGAAGAACCCGCGGGAGTGGGTCACCCAAAACCTGTCGCGCGGCGTGGTGCCGGAGGCGACGGCCACCGTCCGGGCCAGCGGGCCGCTGTCCGACCTCGCGGCGATCGACGTGACGCATTTCCAGGCCGGCATCCAGGCCGAGGACATGACGGTGGACTACTTCCACCCGCTGCCCAAGGTCACCGGGGTGGGGGCGGATGTGTCCACCGACGGCAAGACCTTCACCATCCACACCAAGGGCGGACGGATCGACGACGTCCAGCTCGGCGAGGGCACGATCGTCATCGGCGGTCTGGACACCGGCAAGGAGACCATGGACATCCGCGTCCCGGTCCGCGGGCCGGTGCGCACCATCCTGACCGTTCTCGACAGCCCGCCGCTGGGCTATCCCAGCCGCCTCGATCTCGACCCCAAGCGCACCCAGGGGCAGGCCGACGCGCAGCTCCATTTCCAGTTCCCGCTGCTGGTCGATCTGAAGGTGGAGCAGCTGAACCTGGACGTCGCGGCGAAGCTGCGCGGTGTCGGGGTGGAGAAGGTGGCCGCCGGGCTGACCGCGACCGAAGGCGATCTGACTCTGGCGCTCGACATGAACGCCATGACGGTGAAGGGCAACACCAAGCTGGACGGAATCCCGGTCACCATCGACTGGAAGGAGCAGTTCACCTCCACCGCCAAGGGGCCGCGCACCCGCATCGCCGTGAAGGGCGACGTGGACGCCCAGGACCTGCGCAGCCACGGCATCGACCTTGGCGAGCATGTGGCGGGGCCGCTGGGGGCGGACGTGCTGTTCACCGTGGACCAGCGCCGCCGCTTCGGGCTGACCGCCGGGTTGAACCTGGAAAAGACCCACCTGCGCATCGACGAGCTGGGCTGGGAGAAGAAGCCCGGTGTCCCCGGCACCGGCAAGCTGGCGCTGGAGTTCCAGAAGGACCGGGTGACCCGCATCACCGGCCTGTCCGTCGATGCGGGGGGCTTGCGCGCCCAGGCGGTCGTCGATCTCGCGCCGCAGACCATGGCGGTCACCAAGGTGGCGGTCGGGCAGATGTCCGTCGGCCAGACCGACCTGAAGGCCGACGTGACGGTGCATGACGGCGGCAAGAGCGGCTATTCCGGCACCATCACCGGCCAGAGCCTCGACGCCCGCGTGCTGGCCGGCAAGGCCGACCCGCCCGGCGGCAAGAAGCAGGGACCGCCCGACGAGAAGCCGCTGCCGCTCGACTTCGACCTGAAGCTGAACCGCGTCGTCTTCGGGGACGGCCGCCATCTGTCCGACGTGGTCGGGCGGATCAAGCGCGACCGCCTGTCCTGGACGGCGCTCGACGTGACGGCGAAGGCGGGGCGCGACGGGACGGTGTCCCTGCGCTACCTGCCGGGTGCCCAGGGCTTCTACGACGTGGCCGTCTCGGCCAGCGACGCGGGGGCGACCTTCCACGCGCTCGACATCAACGATCGGGTGCAGGGTGGTGCCTTGGCGATCACCGGCCGCACGGTGGAGCCGCGGGCCGACGCCGCCATCGAGGGCCGGATGGAGCTGACCGACTACGCGCTGGTCGATCCGCCGGTGCTGGCGCGCATTCTGAACGCCATCTCCCCCTCCGGCTTCGCCGAGCTGATGGGTGGCGGCAAGGGCATCCGTTTCGGGCGGGCGGTCAGCGACTACCGCAAGGACGGGCGCCTGCTGACCGTGAAGGACCTGCGCACCTCCGGCTCCGCGCTCGGCCTGACCCTCTCGGGGGAGGTGGACATCGAGACCGACACCGCCAACCTGCGCGGCACCATCGTGCCCATTTACGGGCTGAACCGGCTGATCGGCCAGATCCCGCTGCTGGGCGACGCGCTGAGCGGCGGCGAGGGGCAGGGCATCTTCAGCGCCACCTGGCACGTCCGCGGCCCGCTGGCCGACCCGGACGTGACGGTGAACCCGCTCGCCATGCTGGCGCCGGGCTTCCTGCGCAACCTGTTCTTCCTGGGCGAGGGCGGCGACGGCAAGGAAGCGCCCTCGCCGGGGACGTTCGTGAAGTAGGGGGATTGTTCATCCCTCGCCCCTCTGGGGAGAGGGTGCCCGCGAAGCGGGCGGGTGAGGGGGTTGCGCTTTTGCCGGACGTACCGCCACGCGCAACCCCCTCACCCTAACCCTCTCCCCGGAGGGGAGAGGGAACATTGGTCTCTCACACCGCCTTGACCAGCGCGTGACGCTTCTTGCCGGCGCTCAGCTTGATGACGCCGTCGGCGTTCAGGTCGGCGGCGGTGGCCTTGGCGGTCTCGTCGGGGATGGCGGCGTCGTTCATCTTGGCGCCGGCGCCCTTGATGAGGCGGCGGGCCTCGCCCTTCGACGTGGCCAGCCCGGCGGACACCAGCAGGTCCACCAGCGCGACCCCGGCCTCAAGCTCGGCGCGGGGCACGTCGATGCTCGGCAGACCCTCGGCGGCGGCGCCCTGCTCGAAGGTGCGGCGGGCGGTCTCGGCGGCCTCCAGGGCGGCCGCCTCGCCGTGGGCGAGCTTGGTCACCTCGTGGGCGAGGATCTTCTTGGCCTCGTTGATGCCGGCGCCTTCGAGGGCTTCCAGCCGCGTCACCTCGTCCAGCGGCAGCTCGGTGTAGAGGCGCAGGAAGCGGCCGACGTCGGCGTCCTCGGTGTTGCGCCAGTACTGCCAGAAATCATAGGCGCTGAGCTTGTCGGCGGTCAGCCACACCGCGCCCGCGGCGGTCTTGCCCATCTTGGCGCCCGACGAGGTGGTCAGCAGCGGGGTGGTCAGGCCGAACAGCTCCGCCCCGTCGGTGCGGCGGCCCAGTTCGACGCCGTTGATGATGTTGCCCCACTGGTCCGACCCGCCCATCTGGAGCGTGCACTTCTCGCGGCGGAACAGCTCCACGAAATCATAGGCCTGGAGAATCATGTAGTTGAATTCCAGGAAGGTCAGCGGCTGCTCGCGATCCAGCCGCAGCTTGACCGATTCGAAGGTCATCATGCGGTTGATCGTGAAGTGCCGGCCGATGTCGCGCAGCAGCGGGATGTATTTCAGCTCGTCCAGCCAGTCGGCGTTGTTGACCATCACCGCGTCGGTCGGCCCGCCCATTGTATTTTCTGGGGCGAATGACAGGTAGCGCCCGAAGATGCGCTTGATGCCCGCCATGTTGGCGTTGATGATCTCGTCGGTGAGGAGCTGGCGCGCCTCGTCCTTGCCCGACGGATCGCCGATCTTGGTCGTGCCGCCGCCCATCAGGACGATCGGCTTATGGCCGGTCTTCTGCAGCCAGCGCAGCATCATGATCGGCAGCAGGCTGCCGACATGCAGGCTGTCCGCCGTGCAGTCGAAGCCGATGTAGGCGATGATCGGCCCCTTCGCCGCGCGCTCGTCGAGCCCGGCGAGGTCGGTGCACTGGTGGATGAAGCCGCGTTCCTGCAGCGTGCGGAGGAAATCCGATGTCAGCGTCGTCATGGCCGCGATCCGGCTGTCGTGGTAGGGTCCAGGGTCGCGTCTGTTAGCATGGAACGCGCGGCCCCACAATTCTCGGGGCTGACTCCGCATTGGATTGAGGCAGGGAATGCAGACGGTCGTCGGGCTGATGAGCGGCACCTCCATGGACGGGATCGACGCGGCGCTGGTCCGCACCGACGGCGAGCGCCGGGTGGAGCCGCTGGCCTTCGTCACCGTCCCCTACGAGGATGATTTCCGCGCCGAGCTGCGCTCCTGCCTCGGCGGCAGGGGGCCGGTGGAGACGGTCGAGCGGGCCCTGACCGACGCCCACGCCGACGCGGTGCGCCGCCTGCTGGCGGAGGCCGGGACGGAGGCCGCCGCGGTGGACCTGATCGGCTTCCACGGCCAGACGATCTTCCACGACCCGGCGCAGCGCCGCACTTGGCAGATCGGTGACGGCGCGCGGCTGGCGCGGGCGACCGGCATCGCCGTCGTGAACGACTTCCGCACGGCGGACGTGGCGGCGGGCGGGCAGGGCGCCCCGCTGGTGCCGCTGTTCCACCGCGCGCTGGCCGACGCCCTGCCGCGGCCGCTGGCCGTGCTGAACATCGGCGGCGTCGCCAACGTCACCTGGATCGGCGAGGGCGCGGACGATGTGATCGCCTGCGACACCGGGCCGGGCAACGCGCTGGTGGATGACTGGGTGCTGTCCGGCCAGGGCGCCCGTTACGATTCCGGCGGGGCGCTGGCGGCGCGGGGCACGGTGGACGAGGACGCCTTGGCGGCGCTGCTCGCCCATCCCTATTTCGACCTTCCGGCGCCGAAGTCGCTGGACCGCGACGCCTTCGACCCGGCGCCGGTCCGCGGGCTGTCCGTTGAGGATGGCGCGGCGACCCTGACCGCCTTCACCGCCGCATCGGTCGCCCGCATCGTCCCCCATCTGCCGGAGGCGCCGCTGCGCTGGCTGATCTGCGGCGGCGGGCGCCACAACGCGACGCTGATGGGGATGCTGGCCGACCGGCTGGGCGTGCCGGTCGATCCGGTGGAGGCGGTGGGCTGGAACGGCGACGCGTTGGAGGCCGAGGCCTTCGCCTATCTGGCGGTGCGCAGCCGCCAGGGCCTGCCGCTCAGCCTGCCGGCCACGACCGGCGCGCCGCAGCCGATGACCGGCGGGCGCTTCCACCCGGTGTGATGGCGGAGGTTACGGGCGCTGGCGGCTGTTGTCAGTGCAGTTGTCGGCGTGCTTGCACCAGTTGCCGAAGGCGCTGGCGATCTGGGTGTTGCTGCAGCCGGACAGCAGGAGCCCCGCGAGGCCGGCAACGAAGGCAAAACGACGGAACGTCATCGCGCTCACTCCGCCACGGCGGCGACGGGGTTGCCCATCGCGCGGTCCAGATAGTCGTCCACCTGCACCGCGAGATCGTCGCTGCGGTTGGCGAAGAAATGGTTGGCGCCGGGCACGACGCGGTGGTCGATGCGGATGTCCTTCTGGTGCGACAGCTTGGTCACCAGCTTGTTCACCGCCGCCCCCGGAACCAGCTCGTCCTTGTCGCCGTGGATGATCAGGCCGGAGGAGGGGCAGGGCGCCAGGAAGGAGAAGTCGAACAGGTTGGCCGGCGGCGAGACGGACACGAAGCCGTCGATCTCCGGACGGCGCATCAGAAGCTGCATGCCGATCCACGCCCCGAAGGACACGCCGGCGATCCAGCAGACCGGGGCGTTGGGGTTGTGGGTCTGCAGCCAGTCCAGCGCCGCCGCCGCGTCGGCCAGTTCGCCCTCGCCCTTGTCGTAGGTGCCCTGGCTGCGGCCGACCCCCCGGAAATTGAAGCGCAGGGCGGAGTAGCCGCGCTTCGTGAAGGACTGGAACAGGGTGAAGACCACCTTGTTGTTCATGGTCCCGTTGTGATGCGGGTGCGGATGCAGCAGCAAGGCCATCGGCGCGTTGGGGATCGTGCCGTGTGTGTAGCGCCCTTCCAGCCGTCCGGCCGGACCGTTGATCATCACTTCAGGCATGGGAACGGCGATCCTGACGCGAATATAAGGTGATCCGGACCACCGGCGGAGCGGCGGGCGGACGCCACGGCAAGCGGACGTGGTTGCCCATGGACAAGCATGGATTTTTCGCACACAATTCTTGACCGTTTTGCTTGGTCATCATATATGCGTCGATGCGTCCTTCCAGGGCAACCCGCGCGACCGGCGAGGCACGGGTCGAGGGCTCTTGCGAAAGATCACCTCTTCCGGCAAGAGGGCGGACTATACCACGGCGGGTGTTCCGGTGTTCAAGCATCTTCGCGAAGAGATCGACGGTATCATGGCCCGCGACCCGGCCGCGCGGTCACGGGCCGAGGTCGCGCTGTGCTATCCGGGCTTCCATGCCATCGTCCTGCACCGTGTCGCGCGCTATTGCTGGGATCGCCGCTGGCATCTGATGGCGCGCGCCGTCTCGCAGATCGCCCGCGCCTTGACCGGCATCGAAATCCATCCCGGCGCCACCATCGGGCGCCGCTTCTTCATCGACCACGGCATGGGCGTCGTCATCGGCGAGACCGCCGAGATCGGCGACGACGTGATGCTCTATCATGGGGTGACGCTGGGCGGTACCTCGCTGAACCAGGGCAAGCGTCACCCCACGCTGGAAAGCGGCGTGATCGTCGGCGCCGGGGCCAAGGTGCTGGGCGCCATCACCATCGGGCGCGGCGCCCGCGTCGGCGCCAACGCCGTTGTGGTGGCGGATGTGGCGCCGGGCATCGCGGTGGTCGGCATCCCGGCCAAGGCGGTGGTGACGCGCGACCGCGTCGAGACGCAGAAGTTCATGCCCTACGGCACGCCCTGCGGCGACATCCCCGATCCGGTGGCGCGCGCGCTGAACGGCCTGCTCGATCAGGTGTCGAGCCTGCGCCGGCGCGTCGAGGAACTGGAATCGGAGCGCGGCGACGCGCATAATTCATCCGTATACGAAACATCGGGCGTTTCCAACGGGACCGCCCGGCCCGACAATGGGGTGCGCGCGCCGGTGTCCGCCGACGGCGGTCCGGCGGCGTCCTGTTGAATCAAACACAAACACGAGGCTTGGCGCCGATCCGCTGAACGGTCGGGCCGGGGTGAAGGAAGGGTAAGGAGGGTAAAATGAGACTCAGCACCAAGGGACGCTATGCCGTCATGGCCATGGTCGATCTTGCTGCCACCAGCCAGGGGAGCCCCGTCGCCCTTGCCGACATCGCCGACCGGCAGGAGATTTCGCTCTCCTATCTGGAGCAGCTGTTCGCCAAGCTGCGCAAGGGCGGTCTGGTCAAGAGCGTGCGCGGCCCCGGCGGCGGTTATCTGCTGGCCCATCCGGCGGACGCGACCCGGGTGTCCGACATCATCCTGGCGGTGGACGAGCCGATCCGCACGACCCGCTGCGCCAACGGCACGCCGCAGGGCTGCCGCACCAACCGCTCGCGCTGCCTGACCCACGACCTGTGGGAGGAGCTGGGCAACCAGATCCACATGTATCTCAGCTCGGTCACCGTGGCCGACGTGGTGGAGCGGCGGATCATCGGCACCAGCAGCCTGACCATCCGCGGCCCGCAGCCGGCGGACGAGGGCGCCGCGGTCGCGGCGGAGTGAGGGAGCGCCCTTCCGGCCCTTCGTTCCGATGACCCGCGTCTATCTCGACCACAACGCCTCGGCGCCTCTGAAGCCGGCGGTGAAGACGGCGATGATCCAGGCCATGGATCTCGCCGGCAACCCATCGTCGGTGCACGGCTTCGGCCGCACGGTCCGCCGCGCGGTGGAGGAGGCGCGCGCCCAGGTCGCCGCCATGGCCGGGGTGCGGCCGGCCCAGGTCTTCTTCACCGGCAGCGGCACGGAAGCCAACAATCTGGCGCTGCGCGGCTTTCCCGGCCGGGCGGTGGTCACCTCCGCCATCGAGCATGATTCGGTGCTGGAGGCGGTGCCCGGCGCCGCCCGCGTCCCGGTGGACCGCCACGGCGTCGCCGACCTCGCCGCGCTCGACCGCTGGCTCGCCGACGCAGACGGTCCCGTGCTCGTTTCCCTGATGCTCGCCAACAACGAGACCGGCGTGATCCAGCCGGTGGCCGAGGCGGCGCGGATCGCCCACGCGCGCGGCGCGCTCCTCCACTGCGACGCCGTCCAGGCGGCAGGGCGGCTGCCGCTCGACCTCGCGAGGCTCGGCGCCGATCTGCTCACCCTGTCGGCCCACAAGATCGGCGGCCCCACCGGGGTGGGCGCCCTGATCCTCGCCGACGGGCTGGAGCCGGAGGCGCTGATCCGCGGCGGCGGGCAGGAGAAGCGCCGCCGCGCCGGGACCGAGAACGTCGTCGGCATCGTCGGCTTCGGCGCCGCCGCCCGCCTCGCGCGGGAGGAGCTTCCCGACAGCGCCCGCCTGACCGCCCTGCGCGACGCGCTGGAGGCGCTAGCGCTCGCCGCCGTTCCGGCTGCGCGGGTGACGGGGGCCGGCGCGGCGCGGGTCGGCAACACCAGCAACCTGCTGCTGCCCGGCGTGGCGGGGGAGACCCAGGTGATGGCGCTGGACCTTGCCGGGGTGGCGGTCAGCGCCGGGTCGGCCTGCTCAAGCGGCAAGGTGAAGCCGTCCCACGTCCTGGCCGCCATGGGCGAGAGCGCGGGTGATGCCGCCTGCGCCATCCGTATCAGCCTGGGCTGGGACAGCGACGACGCGGCGGTGGAGCGTTTCGCCGCCGCCTACGCCGCCATGGCGGCAAGGCTGGCCCGTGCCCCTGCGGCGTAATCGCCCCTCCATGACCTCCCCCTTCCGCCGCGGGCCGTGTAAGGTTGCGCGGCGCCCCGCTTCTGGGTATCACCCGGCCGAAGGGACGGCGGCGACCCGCCGCCCTCACGGCCGACCTGTGCAGCGTTTCAACGGACGGCAAGCATGACGACATCCGATTCCGGCCCGCCGCGCTTTCCCAAGGGAGAGACTCCCAAGGGCATCGCCGGGACCATCGAGGGCGATCTGGAGCCGTGCTGGCTGTGCGGCCGTTCGGTCGCGGCGCGCGCGATGTTCTGCCATTCCTGCGGGGCGGTGCAGGCGCCACGCCCGCTCGACCATTTCACCCGGCTGGGTCTGGAGCGCCGCTTCGACATCGAGCCGGAGGCGTTGGCCCGCCAGTACGCCGGCTTTTCCCGCGCCATGGACCCGGAGCGCTTCGCGGCGCGCGGCGCGCGGCAGCAGGCCAACGCCCGCGCCCTGGCCGACGCGCTGGCCGACGCCCATGAGACGCTGCGCGACCCGGTGCGCCGCGCCCGCTACCTGCTTGAGCTGCTGGACGCCCCCACCGCCGCGTTGACCGCGGAGGAGGACGAGGAGGTGACCGTGCTCGCGGACCGGCTGGACGGCGCTCCGGACGCGACTGCGGTGGACCGACTGGCCCAGGACATCGGGCAACGGGTGGAAAGTTGCATCAAGTATCTTGCCATTGCCTTCCGCAACGGGCAGACCGACAACGCCGCGCGCATCCTCGCGCGGCTGGAGCGGTTGGAGGCGCTGGCGGCCGAATCCCGGACGCGGCGTGCCGGCCTTGCCCCAAAATCACCCTAACCATCGCCACCGCACACCGACGCCTTTGTTCAGGAGAGCACCCCAATGCCCAAGATGACCTTCATCGAGCCGAACGGCACCCGCCACGAGGTGGACGCCCCGCTCGGCCTGTCCGTGCTGGAGGTCGCGCACAAGCACGGCCTGGACCTGGAAGGCGCCTGCGAGGGCTCGCTCGCCTGCTCGACCTGCCACGTCATCGTGGAGCCGGAGTGGTTCGACGTGCTGAACGAGGCCTCGGAGGACGAGGAGGACATGCTCGACCTCGCCTTCGGCCTGACCAAGACCTCGCGCCTGGGCTGCCAGATCATCATCAGCGAGGAGCTGGACGGTCTGGCCGTGCGCCTTCCCGGCGGCACCAACAACGCCATGCGCTGACCATACGCCGCGGCGCCTTGCGGGGCCGCCGCGGTCTGCACCCGCCACCGGAGAACCGGCGCGCCGTCCCCTTTGCGGGGCAGAGGCGTCCCGGTTCTCCGGTGGTGAATTTTTTGGGAACCAGCCCATATAGGGCGCCATGATCTCCTACGCCAACTCCCTCGGCATCGCCAAGCGTCCCCAGGACACCCGTGTGGTCGTCGCCATGTCCGGCGGGGTCGATTCCTCCGTCACCGCCGCCGTTCTGCGGGAGGAGGGCTACGACGTGGTCGGCATCACGCTGCAGCTCTACGACCACGGCATCGCCCTGCAGAAGCCGGGCGCCTGCTGCGCCGGGCAGGACATCTACGACGCCCGTCAGGTGGCCGACCGCATCGGCATCCCGCATTATGTGCTGGATTATGAGGGCAAGTTCTCCCAGGACGTGATCGACGACTTCGCCGACACCTACCTGCGCGGCGAGACGCCGATCCCCTGCGTGCGCTGCAACCAGCGGGTCAAGTTCCGCGATCTGCTGAACACCGCCCGCGACCTCGGCGCCGACGCGCTGGCGACCGGCCATTACGTGCGCCGCGTCCAGGGAGCGGCGGGGGCGGAGCTGCACCGCGCCATCGATCCCGGCCGCGACCAGAGTTACTTTCTGTTCGCCACGACGCGCGAGCAGCTGGAGTTCCTGCGCTTCCCGCTGGGCGGCCTGACCAAGCCGGAGACCCGGGCCCTGGCCGAGCGCCACGGGCTGGAGGTGGCGGCCAAGCCGGACAGTCAGGACATCTGCTTCGTCCCCAACGGCTCCTACGCCGACGTGGTGGCGAAGCTGCGTCCCGGCTCGGTCGAGCCCGGCGACATCGTCCATGTCGACGGGCGCGTCCTGGGCCGCCACCGCGGCGTGGTCCATTACACGGTGGGCCAGCGCAAGGGGCTGGGCATCGGCGGCATCCGGGGCGAGGAGGAACCGCTGTTCGTGGTGCGTCTGGAGCCCGGCCAGCGCCGCGTCATCGTCGGCCCGCGCCGCGAGCTGGCGCGCCGCGTGGTGACGATCCGCGAGGTCAACTGGCTCGGCCCCGCCCTGGCCCCCGGCGAGGGGCTGGAGGTCGAGGTGAAGCTCCGCTCCGCCCAGCCCCCGGCCCCGGCGGTGTGGCGGCTGGGCGCAGACGGCACCGCGCAGGCCGAACTGCACGAGCCGCAATACGGTGTAGCGCCCGGCCAAGCCTGCGTCGTCTACCAGGGTGACCGGGTGCTGGGTGGTGGCTGGATTGCCGGAACGGGGGGCTGACGAAAACTTCACAAAAAGTGGAATTTCAGCGTTGACACCCCGGTCCCCCTGGAATACATAAGCGGCCCCGGCACGAACCGCGGCGGCCAACACCGAAACGGACCGCGCCGGGAGATGATGGTAAGCACGATGGCAGCGTAGCTCAGTGGTAGAGCAGGGGAATCATAATCCCTTGGTCGGGGGTTCAAATCCCTCCGCTGCTACCATCACAAAAAGCCCGTCAAGTCTTTGACTTGACGGGCTTTTTCTTTGGCTGACGTTGCAAGTGGCGTTCCCCTCAATCCTCCGTCAGCGCGTGCGCCATGGCGTCCTGCAACGGCGCCAGCACATAGTCGATGGCCCGGCGCTGGCCCGTCGCGATCAGCACGTCGGCGGGCATGCCCGGATGCAGGGCCGCCGTGCCGAGGCGCTCCAGCGCGCCGGGCAGGGGACGGACGCGGGCCACGAAGTAGGGGGCGTGGGTCGTCGGGTCTGTCAGGCGATCGGCGGAAACGTCGACAACGGTTGCGTCGATCGAGGGCGTGCGGCGGGGCTTGAAGGCGCTGAGGCGGACCTGCGCGGTTTGGCCGGCCTTCACCACGTCGATGTCCAGCGGGTCGATGCGTGCCTCGATGGTCGGCGGGCCGCTGTCCGGGACGATGTCCATCAGCGGCTCGCCCGGCTTCACCACCCCGCCCACCGTGAAGACGGTCAGCCCGACCACGCGGCCCGGAACCGGGGCGCGGATCTCCGTGCGCTCCACCGCGTCGCGGGCGGCCTTCAGGCGGGCGGCGGTCTGGTCCAGGGCGTGCTGCGCCTCCTCCATCTCGGTGGCGATGTCGGAGCGGCGGGCCGTCTCCTTGGCATGAAGCTGGGTGTCGGCGACCGTCACCGCCTGCTCGGCCAGCAGGGCGCGGGCGCGGGACTGATCGCGGGTGCCGGCCAGATCGGCCATGGCGCGCTTCAGCGACAGCACCCGCAGCTTGCGCTCCAGCCCCTTGTTGAAGAGGTCGAGCACGCCGGCCAGTTCCTCCTCGATGAAGACGATCTGTTCGGCCGCCGCGCGCTCCTGGGCGCGGTGGGCGGTCACCTCGCGCTCGGCCTGGAGGCGCTGCTCGCGCAGCACGGCCATGTCGCCGTCGTGGCGGGTCCAGCGGGCGGCGAACAGCTGCTGCTGCACGGCCAGGGCGCGCCGGGCGGCGGCGCTTCCATCCACCAGCTCCGCCGGGACGGAGAAGGCGCGCTGGCCGGTGTATTCGGCGCGCAGGCGGGTCATGCGGACCAGGGCGGCGGCCTGTTCGGTGGACAGCTCCTCCAGGGTGGCGCGGCTCTGCGTCCCTTCCAGGCGGAGAAGGGTCTGGCCGGCGGCCACCGCGTCGCCGTCGCGCACCGCCAGTTCGGCGACGATGCCGCCTTCCAGATGCTGGATGGTCTTGCGGTTGCCGTCCACCACCACCGTGCCCGGCGCGTGGGCGGCGCTGTCCAGCGGGGCCAGAAAGCCCCAGCCGAGCCCGGCCCCCAGCGCCAGGGCGATCACCGCGCAGCCCGCCCGCACCGCCCCGCCGATGGAAGGTTCGGCGCAGCGCGGCTCCGCCGGGATGGCGCTTCGGCCCGGCAGCGTGTCGGTCGTCGTCATCTCGATGTCTCCAATCAGGGGGTTGCAGCGGCCGGCTGCGGGGTGGTGGCCCCCAGGCGACGGACCATCTCGGCCCGCGTGGCGGTCTGGTCGATCATGCCGTCGCGCAACACGACGATGCGGTCCACCGCGTCGAGGACGCAGCGGCGGTGGGCGATCACCACCACCGCGGCGCCGCCGGCCTTGGCCTCGGCGATGGCGCGCAGAAGCGCCGCCTCGCCGGCCTGGTCGAGGTTCGCGTTGGGCTCGTCGAGAACGAGCAGGCGGGGATCGCCGTAGAGGGCGCGGGCCAGCGCGATGCGCTGCCTCTGCCCGCCGGAGAGCCGGGCGCCGCCTTCGCCGATCGCCGTTTGGTAGCCGTCGGGGAGGCGGCCGATCATCTCATGCACGCCGGCCCGTCGCGCCGCCGCGGTGACCAGCGCCGGGTCGGGCTCGCCCAGCCGGGCGATGGCGTCCTCCACCGTGTCGCCGAGCAGGCCGACGCCCTGCGGCAGATAGCCGACATGCCGGCCGCAGTCGTCGCGGTGCCAGCGCCACACATTGTGGCCGTCGAGGTGGACGCCGCCCTGGGTCGGCTCCAGAACGCCGACCAGCAGCCGGGCCAGCGTGGACTTGCCCGCCGCCGAGGGGCCGACGATGCCCACCGCCTCGCCCGGCTCCACCGAGAAGGAGAGGCCGCGCAGAGTCGGGCGGTCCGATCCCGGCGGGACGTAGGTCACGCGGTCCAGCAGCAGCGAGCCGCTGGGGCGGGGCAGGGGGATGCCCGGCGCGGGCGGCGCGTCCGTTGTGAACAGGCCGCGCAGACGGCGCAGGCTCTCGCGGGCCGAGGACCAATTGCGCCATGAGTCGATCAACTGTTCGAAGGGCGCCAGCGCCCGGCCCATGAGGATGGAGGCGGCCAGCATGCTCCCCGGCGACACCTGACGGTCCAGCACCAGCATCGTGCCGGCGGCGAGGATCGCCACCTGAGCGGTCATCCGGCAGACCTTGGCGAGCGAGGTGACGGCCTGCGCCCGTCCGGTCGTTTGGTTGACCAGATGCAGATGGTCGTCCTGGACCGCCTGCCAGCGTCGGCGCAGGTTGCCCATCATGCCCATGGCGGCGACGGCCTCCACGCCGTGGGATGCCGCCTCGACCTCGGCGCCGTGGCGGCACAGGGCGCGGTTGGCTTCCGCGGCGCCCGGCATGGTCAGCAGGCGGCCGAGCAGGCTCACCCCGACCAGACAGAGGATGCTGCCGCCGCAGACGAGGCCGTAGAGCGGGTGGATCAGCGTCAGGAACAGCAGGAAGACGAGGCTGAGCGCGGCGTCGAGCGGTGCCGTGAGGCTCGGCCCGGAGAGGAATTGGCGCAGTTCGTTGAGGTCGCGCAGCACTTGGGCCGGGCGGCTTGCGCCGCCGCGCAGCAGGCCGCCCATCGACGCCTCCAGCGCGTCCACGGTCAGGCTGCGCGCCGCGAGATGGCCCATGGCCTGGGTCAGCCGCCCGCGGATCGCCTCGACCAGCCCGAACACGGCGAAGCAGCCCAGCGCCAGCAGCGACAGAGCCACCAGGGTCTCCACGCTGCGGCTGCCCAGCACGCGGTCGTAGACCTGCATCGTGTAGAGCGGCATCGCCAGCTGGATGAGGGCGAGAAAGACGCTGAATCCGCCCGCGGCGGCGAGGCCGGTGGCGATGCGCCGGCGGATCGCGCGCAGGGCCGGCGGGCTGGCGGATGGGCTGCGGCGGGTTTCCCGTGCGGCCATGGGAAGGGCGCTCCTGTCGTCCGGAGAAGGGAAAGGGGCGCGCCGGGAAGGACGGCGCGCCCGGGACCTCGGTCAGGCGGATCAGTAGAAGGAGATGTCGCCCATCGGGTTGTCGCCCTTCACGATCAGGTCGTGATAGCCGGTGTCGTTCGCCGCGTTCCACGTGACGACGTAGTAGCCATCCTTCTGCCAGATGCTGTACTGGCCGTCGGCGGGCGCGCTGGTCGCGCCGGCGTAGCTGTAGCTGCCCTTCAGCCAGATCTGGTCCTCGTCCTTGAAGTCGGTGATGGTGTCGGCGTTGCCGGCGTAGATGTCACCGCTGTCCTTCGTCTCGAAGAAGAACCAGTCGGCCCCGGCCCCGCCGGTAAGCTGGTCCTTGCCGGTGCCGCCGTAGAGGTCGTCGTAGGTGTCGCCGCCGCTCAGCGTGTCGTTGCCGTCGCCACCGTAGAGTTTGTCGTACCCGCTCTCGCCGTAGAGCTGGTCGTTGCCGCTGCCGCCATAGAGCGTGTCGGCGCCGTAATAGCCCATCAGCAGGTCGTTGCCCGACTCGCCGTAGAGAACGTCGTTGCCGTTCCAGCCGTCCAGCGTGTCGTTGCCGGACCAGCCGAGGATGGTGTCGTTTCCGTCATAACCCTGCACGTAGTCATTGCTGACGCCGTACTTGATCATGTCGAGATAGTCGGCGTTGTTGGTGCCGTAGACGTTTGCCATTGATGCGTTTCCTTCGGATCAGGGGATTGTGCCATGCAGGGGGAGGGGTGTTCTTCGGCATTCCTTTTGCGGCATTCCTTTTGCCGGTTCGTTCCGAAGACCTCGCCCTTGCACAGCCATTCTTCCCGGATCGGGCATCCGGCACTGTTGTCCACTTCACAGTTTTGGACAGGGGGAAAAGATGCTGCGGTCAGCGCCGCCGGTGCAGGATCATCCCGCCATGGTGCAGCACCCCGTCGATGAAGTCGCCGTCGGCGGTGAAGCCGGTGTCGTCCCAATAATCGATGTGGTCGCCGGTGACCCGGTAGCGGCCCTGATACGCCTTCTCCCGGTTGCCCCGCGCCTCGACGTAGCGGTTGTTGGGGAGAAGCTCGTGGCGGACGCGGCCGTCCTCGGTCACCCACAGGCCGGCATAAGGGTGATCCGCTTGGGGGTGATCCGCTTGCGCCACCCCGGGCCGGTCGGCGGTCTGGGCGAGCGCCTTGCGGTCGGGCAGGGCCTCGGCGCCGGAGGCGAGCAGGGCGGCGGTCAGGGTGGCGGTCCGGGCGAACGCGCGTTTCATGGCGTGTCTCCTTCCGACGGGCGGCGTTCGGCGAACAGCTCCGACAGGGTGCGCGCGGCGGTGATCGCGCGGGGGAAGCCGGCGGGGACGGTCACCATGTAGACGATTTCCTTCAACTCGTCCTCGGAGACGCCGGTGTTGAGCGCGTAGCCGGCGTGGATCTTCATGAAGGCGGTCTCGCCGATGGCGGCGAAGGCGGCGACCGCGGCCAACTGGCGGGTCCGGGTGTCCAGCCCCGGCCGGGACCAGACGTCGCCCAGCGCGTAGGCCTCGGTGGCCTCCGCCAGGAAGGGAAACTCCTCGCGCATCCGCTCCAGGGTGGGCTGGGGCTGGCCGTTGTTCAGGCGGCTGATCACCTCGCCGCCGCGCTTGGCGCGCTCCTCCGTGGTCAGGGCCGCGGCCGGCATCGAGGGAACCGCGGCGAGCAATCCCGCCGCGACGAGGGTGCGCAGGCGGGCCGGCGGGCGGCCGGGGGTGTCGGTGCCATGGGTCATGCTCACATCCTCCTTGATGACGGGCTCAATGGCTGGCCGTGGGACGGACCACGATCTCGTTGGTGTCCACGTCGTCCGGCTGCTCGATGGCGTGCAGGATGGCCCGTCCGATGGCGTCCGGCTTGATGGAGACGGCGCGGTAGCTCCGCATCAGCTCCTCGGCCTCCGGGTCGGTGATGGTGTGGGCCAGCTCCGACTCCACGACGCCGGGGCAGACGCAGGTGACGCGCAGCCGCTCGTTCTCCTGGCGCAGCCCGTCGGAGATGGCCCGCACCGCGTATTTCGTCGCGCAGTAGACGGCGGCGGTCGGCGAGACGGCGAGCGCCCCGATGGAGGCGATGTTGATGATCTGGCCGAAGCCCTGGCCGTTCATGACCGGCAGCACCGCGGCGATGCCGTAGAGAACGCCGCGGATGTTCACGTCGATCATGCGGTCCCATTCCTCGACCTTCAGCGAGGCCATGGGGGACAGCGGCATGACCCCGGCGTTGTTGACCAGCACGTCGATGCGCCCGAACCGCTCCTGGGCGAAGGCGGCGAAGGCGGCCATGTCCGCGCGGCTCGTCACGTCCAGCGCGCGGACCTCGGCGGTTCCGCCGCCGGCGCGGATGTCGGCGGCCAGGGATTCCAGCCGGTCCGTCCGGCGGGCGCCGAGCACCAGCTTCGCCCCGGCGGCGCCGAGGACGCGGGCGGTGCCCTCGCCGATGCCGCTGGAGGCGCCGGTGATGAGGATCGTCTTGTCGGTGATCGCGGTCATGGTCTGCTCCTCTCCGTCGATCGTTGCGGTGACGGGGAAAAGCTATGACCGACCACTGGAATGTTCGAGTTGCCAATCATGAATGGGCTGGTTAGCATCTCTAACCAATGAACGATCCCTTCGAAGGCATGGCGGCGTTCCTGGCGGTGGCCGAGACGCTCAATTTCCGCCGGGCGTCCGAGCGCCTGGGCGTCACCCGCTCCGCCGTCAGCCAGGCGGTCCGCCGGCTGGAGGACCGCATCGGCGTGCCGCTTCTCCAGAGGACGACGCGCAGCGTCCGGCTGACCGACGCGGGTGCGCGCCTGCTGGCGGCGACGCGCCCGGCTCTGGCGGAGATCGGCACGGCGCTGGAGGTCATCGCCTCGGCGCACGGGGTGCCGGGCGGGACGCTGCGGCTGGCCGTCTCGTCCATCGCGGAAAGCATCCTGGAGGGGAAGGCGCTGGCCGGCTTCCTCGCCGCCTACCCGTCGGTCGGCATCGACATCCTTGTGACCGACGAGGAGTTCGACATCGTCGCGGAGGGCTTCGACGCCGGCGTCCGGCTGGGCGAGGCCATCGAACAGGACATGATCGCTGTCCCGGTCTCCGCCCCGCAGCGGCAGTTGGTGGTCGCCTCACCGGCCTATCTGGCAGAGTTTGGCCGTCCGGCCCATCCGCGCGACCTGCTCGCCCACCGCTGCATCGGCTGGCGTCCGGCGCCGGACGTCGCTCCCTACCGCTGGGAGTTCACCGAGGATGGCCGCGATTTCGACATCGCGGTGAATCCGCGTGTCGCGACCAACGACATGGGGATGATGGTGCGGCTGGCCCTGGCCGGTGCCGGGGTGACCTGCGGCATGGAGGAGACCTTCCGCTCCCATCTGGAGCGCGGCGCGCTGGTGGCCGTCCTGGAGGATTTCTGCCCGCCCTTCGCCGGCTTCCACCTCTATTATCCCAGCCGCCGGACGGTGCCGCCGCGGTTGCGCGCCCTGATCGACCATCTGCGGGCGCAGAACGGCGGCCAACCGATCACCTGAACCTTCGACCGCCTGAAACGAAAAGGGCGGGTGACGGAGCCCGCAAGGCCCCGTCACCTGCCCTTTTTCTCTGGGGCTCTGTCCGGCCCCGCCTTGTCAGCCGAACCAGGCGGCGACGTTTCCGGTCTGCCCGACGATGGTGATGCGGTTGCCCCCGCCGACGTCGAGCGTGGTGTTGCCGCCCT
>NZ_QLKQ01000090.1 GCF_003349955.1 Azospirillum brasilense | reverse complement strand
CGGTGGTGGTGGTGGCTACGGCGGTGGCAGCGGTGGCGGTGGCTACGGTGGCGGCGGCCGCAGCGGCGGCGGCGCCCCGCCCAAGCACGACGACCTGGACGACGAAATCCCGTTCTGAACGAACGGGCAATCGTGGGGGAGGGGGCTTTCCCCCTCCCGTCCTCCACCGGCCGCAGGCCTGTCTTCGCATGATCTGCGCAGGCCGGGCTTGACGGGGAACGCCCGCCAACCGAGATTCCGCGGCGTACGTCCTTCGGATCGAGGAGCAGCCATGGTCCCCCAGCGCCGTCACGTCCTGCGTGCCCTTGCCGCCGTCGCGGTCGGTGGTGGCGCCGCGACCCTGTCGGGTCCCGCCGCGGCGTTCCGCGTGATTCCGAACGACGATCTGAAGGGCGTGCTGGACGAGGGCTGCGGCGCCACCGCCTATCATCGCCGGATGATCGACGAGGCGGTGCAGGCGGCTGGCGTCTCGCTGACGGAGGAGCAGCGCAACACGCTTCTTTCGCAGATCGCCTGTCCGACCTGCCGCTGCCCGCTCAACCAGATCGACAATCCCGCAGCCGGCCTGCGCTTCTAGGAGGCGGCCGAGGCTTCACGCGACGGCGGGCCCGCCCGGCGACCACATCCTTCAGCCCGCGCGGGATGCGGGTGCGGTCGCTCCAGCGCACGGCGATTCCGGCGGCGCGGCATTCCGCCGCCAACTCCCGGCCGTTCTCGTAACGGTGCTGGTCGAGCAGCGGCCAGCCGTCCAGCCCGCGATAATCGAACGGGCGGCCGTCGAGGAAATCCCGGAACCCGTCGAAGAAGCGTGGGTGCAGGACCACCGGCTTCGCCTCGCGCCAGGACCGCGCGCCGTAGAAGCGGTTGTTGGTCACTCCGCTCATTGACGTGATCCCGGACCGGCGCCCGGAGGGGTGTCCAGAACGACCCGGCCCAACCGGTCGAGCAGGGCCGCCGTCGCGCTTGGGCCATGCAGAGTGGCGAGCCGGTCGACCGATTCGACCATCATCGCCCAGGCGACCAACCGGTCGGGTACGCCCTCGTGCCGTCCCTCGGCCCAGAGCGAGCGCACCAGATCCAGCGCCGCCTCGAAACCCGCCGGACCGTCCGGCGCATCCCAATCCTCGATCATCATCCCCCCGTTGCCGCATGTCGCCAAACAGCGTCGGGTATATGTAACGTTATATCATAACATTTAAAAGATCAAAGGATGCTCGCCGGCCAGACCCTGCGGCCCCGTCATGGGACTTTTCGCATGGTCTGGCCGAAGCAGGGATCAGCGCGGGGCGGTGGCGCGGTTCCAGTTGGTGGCGTCCGCCGGATTGCCGGACAGGGGGGCCATGGCCGGAGCCATGGCGGCGGGCGTGGCGAACAGGGCGTCGAACTGGTCGGCGCTCATGCCGGTGAGGACGAGCGCCTGCCGCTCCTCCGAGTAGCGCAGTTGCCCGGAGTCCAGCGTCACATGGCGCTTCACCGGATGGACTGGCGCTCCGCTGGCCACCACGAGCTGGACCGGTTCGCGGGCCGGGGTGAGGACGACGTCCTCGACCGAACCCAGGATGCGGTTCTCGGGAATGGACTGCACCGTCAGCCCGACCAGTTCCAGGGGCGACATCTGCGCCATGGGCCGTTGCGCGGCGCCGGTTTCCGCGCAAGCGGCGAGCGCGGCCAGGGCGCCGACGGCCAGAAGCCGGGTGGCAGGGCGGGGATTGAAGCGTCGATGGTTCATGGGGGCTCCTCCGTCGCGTGGGCGAGGCTATAACGCTGCCGGGGAGCGGAGGGGTTGCGGGGAGAAGCGGAAAAGGGCGCGGCCGAGCCCGGCCACGCCCCTTGCGCCATCAGCCTCTCATGCCCGCGGTACTTCCTTCAGGTGAAGACATAGTCGCGGCCGGACACCAGCCCCACCGCGTCAACGGTCAGCGACGACCCGTCGCGGAACCCGAAGGCCGTGCTGGTGGCGGTGGTGGAGACGGTCAGGTCGGCGGCGGAGAAGCCGCGGAACTCCAGGCGGTCGATCCCCGCTTCGAAATAGGCGATGTCGTCGGTGCCGAAGCCGCCCGGCGCCACGTCGAAGCGGAAGATGTCCGTGGCGCCGTCCCGGTAGCTCACCATGTGGTCGTTGCCGGCGCCGGGCAGAAAGACGTCGGACCCGTCGTCGCGCAGCGTGTCGATCAGCCAATCGTCCCCGGTTCCACCCACCAGCGTGTCGTCGCCGCGCCCGCCCTTCACCGTGTCGTTGCCCGATCCGCCGTCCAGCCAGTCGTTGCCGGCCCCGCCGAACAGCTGGTCGTCGCCCTGGCGCCCATACATGCGGTCGTTGCCCGGATCACCGGCGTAGGGGTCGCCAAGCCAGTCGTTCCCGAGCCCGCCATCCAGATAATCGTTGCCGAGCCCGCCGGAGAGCGAATCATTCCCTCCATTGCCATAGACCGTGTCGGCGGAGTCGGTGCCGAGATAGCGTTCGGCGGCGTTGGTTCCCGAAAACCTGGCCATGGTTGCCTCTCCTCAATGATTAACAAATCGTTAACATCAAGATGGGGGAAGAGAAAGGTAAAAAAACACTTAACGCATCGGTGCCAAATTTTGCCACGGTCCCTTGGGTCTTGTTGCTCTTGTGTTTCGGTGTTGTTTCCAGATTCGAATCTTCGACTGCGTCCCGTCGAAACCCGAACAAGGAAAAAGGCCGATGCCCTGGGCACCGGCCTTTCCTGAAACGGCCTATGGCTGGCCGTCGATCCGTCGGCGCCTTACGCCTGGGTCGGCGTCGGCATGCCGGGAACCGGCTGATCCGCCGGCGGCGGCATCTCCGGAGGGGTGTCGGGATTTTCCGGAACCGGGTAGGGGTCCGGCGTGGTCGGACGGTCCGGCTGCGGGGTGTTCGGGTTGCTCGGCGGCGGCACCTCGGTCGGGCGTTCCGGAGTCATGGGGTCGCTCATGCGGGTGTCTCTTGCGTGGTTGAAAGGGGTGGTGGGGCGCGTCACTCGGCGGCGCGTTCGACGGCCCGTCCGCCGGCCTGGACATCCTGCCCGGCCCCTTCGATCGTGTTGCAGCCGACGAGCAGAGCGGCGAAGGTCAGGACGAAGCTGGCGAGGGCAATCTGGCGGACGGGGAACGGCATGGAGCGGCTCATGATCCCGAACTCCTCAATGGATGCTGTTGCTTCGTCAACGCGCCGCCGCGGGCGTTGGTTCCGGCCCATTCGGCGGATTTGCAACAGGGCGGAAGGACAATAAGCCGCCACTTGACGTGGTACGCCGCAAGGTCAAGATGGCCGGTTCCGCCACCGGCGGTGACAACCCCACACAAGCGACCGACCGTTCGATCATGCCCGACCACGCGATTTCCGCCCCTCTCCTGGCTGACCGTTTGCGCACCCACGCCGGCGAACTGCTGCGGCTGGCCGCCCCGGTCATCGTCTCGCGCGCCGGGCTGGTCGTCATGATGGCGGTCGACACGGCCATCGTCGGCCGCTACAGCGCGCAGGAGCTGGCCTATTACGGGCTGGCCCACCTGCCGGCCAACCTGCTGGTCACCACCGGCGTCGGGCTGATGATGGGCGTGGTGGCGGTGACCGCCTACGCCTTGGGGGCGGGGCAGGACGCCGAGTGCGGGCGCGTCTGGCGCCGGGCGATTCCCTACGCGCTGCTGCTCGGCATCCTCTTCGCTCTGGCCTCGCTGGCCGGGGAGCCCTTCTTCCGGCTGACCGGCCAGTCCGCGGAACTGGCGGCGGGCGGCGGTCGGGTGATGGCGGTGCTCGGCTACGGCATGCCGGGCATGATGCTGTACGTCGCCACCGGATTCTTCCTGGAGGGGCTGAAGAGGCCCATTCCGGGCATGGTGGCGATGATCCTCGGCAATCTCCTGAACGCGCTGCTCGCCTGGATGCTGGTCTGGGGGCATGGCGGATTCCCGGCCCTGGGAGCGGTCGGCTCGGCCTGGGCGACCACGGCGGTGCGCTGGGGGATGGGGCTCGGCCTCGCCTTCTACGCCTGGCACATGAGCGACCACGCCCGCTGGGCGGTGCGCGACCCGGTCCGCGACTGGTGGAGCGGCAGCCGCAGGCAGCGCCATCTCGGCTACGCCGCCGGCATCAGCCTGGGCGTGGAGAGCGGCGCCTTCGCCACGCTGGGCCTGTTCGCCGGGATGATCTCGCCGCTGGCGCTGGGCGCCTACACGGTCGGGCTGAACCTGACGGCGCTGCCCTTCATGGCAGCGGTCGGGCTGGCCTCGGCCACGGCGGTGCGGGTGGGGGTGGCCTATGGCCGGCGCGATCCGCTGGACATGGCGCTGGCCGGCTGGACCGGGCTGGGAGTCACCAGCCTGATCCTGGCCGGAGTCGGGGTGCTCTACCGCTGGATCCCGGAGCCGCTGGCGGCGATCTACAGCGCCGATCCGGAACTGATCGCCGCGGTGGCGCCGCTGATCGCCTTCACCGCCTGGGTCCTGGTGGCCGACGGCGGGCAGGTGGTCATGGCCAACGCGCTGCGCGGGCGCGGCGACGCCTGGGTCCCCACCGCGCTGCACTTCATCTCCTACGCGGTGGTGATGATTCCGGTGTCGGCCTTGCTCGCCTTTGGGTTGGAGCGCGGCGCGCGTGGTCTTTTTGAGGGAATTTTGATCGCCAGTGTGGTATCCGTGACCATCCTTTCGCTGCGCTTCGCGCTGTTGAGCCGCCCCCGTCCTGCCAAGGCCGGAGGCCATTGACCGGCAAAAGGCTGGAAATCGTGGGATTGCCGGAGCGTTGTGTGCACATGCGAAAGCTGATAGGAATTCTTATATTACATGCAGCGGCCCGAAGGGCCGTGCGGACGTGCCCCGTTGAACCTTAAGTGTTGACCTTGAGCGTTGAACAGCAAGCGTTGAACACCGAGCATCGCCGCAGCCCGTAGAATGAGTTTGTCTCCTTGAGCACGACGCCCCTTCCTCCCGCCTCCGACATCGCGCCGGTCACCATCGAAGACGAGATGCGCCGGTCCTATCTCGATTACGCGATGAGCGTGATCGTGAGCCGCGCCCTGCCCGACGTCCGCGACGGGCTGAAGCCGGTGCACCGCCGCATCCTCTACGCGATGAAGGAGGGCGGGTACGATTCGACCAAGCCCTACAAGAAGTCGGCGCGCATCGTCGGCGACGTGATGGGTAAATACCACCCGCACGGCGACAGCGCGATCTACGACGCCATGGTCCGCATGGCGCAGGACTTCTCGATGCGCCTGCCGCTGATCGACGGGCAGGGCAACTTCGGCTCGATGGACGGCGACCCGGCGGCGGCCATGCGCTACACCGAGGCGCGGCTGGCCAAGGCGGCGGAGGCGCTGCTCGACGACATCGACAAGGACACCGTCGATTTCCAGGCCAACTACGACGATTCGGGCAAGGAGCCCACGGTCGTCCCGGCGCGCTTCCCGAATCTGCTGGTCAACGGCGCCGGCGGCATCGCCGTCGGCATGGCGACCAACATCCCCACCCACAATCTGAGTGAGGTGGTGGACGCCTGCTGCGCCTACATCGACAACAACGACGTCACCGACGAAGAGCTGATGGAGTTCGTGCCGGGCCCGGACTTCCCGACGGGCGGCATGATCCTCGGCCGGTCGGGCGTCCGCTCGGCCCTGATGACCGGGCGCGGCTCCGTCATCATCCGCGCCAGGACCGACATCGAAGAGATCCGCAAGGACCGCTTCGCCATCGTGGCGACGGAGATCCCGTACCAGGTCAACAAATCCAAGCTGATGGAGCGCATCGGCGAGGTCGTCAACGACAAGACGATCGAAGGCATCGCCGACCTGCGCGACGAATCGGACCGCGATGGTGTCCGCGTGGTGATCGAGCTGAAGCGCGACGCCGTGCCCGACGTGGTGCTGGCCCAGCTGTTCCGCCACACCCAGCTCCAGACCTCCTTCGGCGTCAACATGCTGGCGCTGAACGGCGGCCGGCCGGAACTGCTGAACCTGCGGCAGATCATCGCCGCCTTCGTCCGCTTCCGCGAACAGGTCATCACCCGGCGCACCGAGTTCCTGCTGGGCAAGGCGCGCGAGCGCGCCCACACCTTGGTCGGTCTGGCCGTCGCCGTCGCCAATCTGGATGCCATGATCGCCCTGATCCGCAGCGCCCCGGACCCCGTCTGGGCGCGCGAGCAGATGATGGAGCGCGAATGGCCGGCGATGGACGTCGCCCCGCTCATCGCGCTGATCGACGAGCCGGGCCGCGGCGTGTCGGAGAACGGCACCTACCGTCTGTCGGAGGAGCAGGCCCGCGCCATCCTCGACCTGCGCCTGCACCGCCTGACCGGGCTGGAGCGCGACCGCATCGGCGCCGAGTTGAAGGACGTCACCGACCAGATCGCCGATTACCTGGAGACCCTGGCCAACCGCGCGAAGCTGTTGGGCATCCTGCGCGACGAGCTGGTGGAGATGAAGGAGCGGTTCGGCACCCCGCGCCGCACCGAGATCCAGGAGCTGGAGTTCGAGGCCGACATCGAGGACCTGATCCAGCGCGAGGACATGGTCGTCACGGTCAGCCAGTCCGGCTACGTGAAACGCGTGCCGCTGTCCACCTACCGCGCGCAGAAGCGCGGCGGCAAGGGGCGGTCGGGCATGTCGATGAAGGCGGAGGACGCGGTCAGCGACCTGTTCGTCGCCAACACCCACACGCCGCTGCTGCTCTTCTCGTCGCGCGGCATGGTCTACAAGCTGAAGGTCTACCGCCTGCCGCTGGGCAACCCGCAGGCGCGCGGCAAGGCCTTCGTCAACCTGCTGCCGCTGATCGACGGCGAAACCATCACCACCGTCCTGCCGCTGCCCGAGGACGAGGCCGTGTGGGCGGACCTGCACGTCGTCTTCGCCACCTCGAAGGGCAACGTGCGGCGCAACCGCCTGTCGGACTTCGCCAACATCCGCTCCAACGGCCTGATCGCCATGAAGCTGGAGGAGGAGGGCGAGCGTCTGATCGCCGTCCGCACCTGCTCCGAGGCCGACGACGTCCTGCTGGCGACCGGCGGCGGCAAGTGCATCCGCTTCGAGGTCGCCGACGTGCGCGTCTTCGCCGGCCGCACCTCGACCGGCGTGCGCGGCATCCGTCTGGCCGACGGCGACGAGGTCATCTCGATGACCACGCTCCACCACGTCGACTCCTCGCCCGAGGAGCGCGCCGCCTTCCTGAAGCGCAAGCGCGAGGAAGGCGTCGACATGGAGGGCGAGGCGGCGCCGGAGGCCGACGAGGTCCCGACCGAGGCCGTAACGCTCAGCACGGAGCGCTACGAGGAGCTGAAGGGCCTGGAGCAGTATGTGCTGACCGTGACCGAGCGCGGCTACGGCAAGCGGACCTCGTCCTACGAGTACCGGGTGACCGGCCGCGGCGGCCAGGGCATCTGGAACATGGAGATGGGCGAGCGCAACGGCTCCATCGTCGCGGCCTTCCCGGTGGAGGACTCGCATCAGGTGATGATGGTCACCAACGGCGGTCAGGTCATCCGCATGCCGATCCACGACGTGCGCATCGCGGGCCGCAAGACGCTGGGTGTCACGCTGTTCCGCGTCGGCGCGGACGAGCGGGTGGTGTCCGTCGCGTCCATCGCGGAGGACGAGGACACCAATGGGAACGGCAACGGTGGTTTGAACGGCGGCGGGACGGCCTCCGTGGATGACTCGCCCGCTGACGATGCGCCCGTTGATGATGCGATTGTGAATGATGCCGCTCCTGGCGACACGCCCGGTGAACCGATCGAATAAGAAGAGGCGGAAGGTACTCCCCATGGCCAAGCGCCGCATCGGTGTCTATCCCGGCACCTTCGACCCGATCACCAACGGGCACATGGACATCATCCAGCGGGCCTCGCGCCTCGTCGATCATCTGATCGTCGGCGTGGCCCGCAACGCCGGCAAGGGTCCGCTCTTCTCGACGGATGAGCGGGTGGCGATGGTCCGGGAGGACGTGACCGCCCTGAACAACGCCGGGGCGAGCATCGAGGTGCGGGCCTTCGACACGCTGCTGATGCATTTCGCGGTCGAGGTGAACGCCACCGTGATCATCCGCGGCCTGCGGGCGGTGTCGGACTTCGAGTACGAGTTCCAGATGGCGGGCATGAACGCCCGCCTGAACCCGAAGATCGAGACCATGTTCCTGATGGCCTCGGAGAAGAGCCAGTTCATCTCCTCCCGTTTCGTCAAGGAGATCGGGCGTCTGGGCGGCGACATCCGCGGCTTCGTCAGCGGCCGCGTGGCCGACCATCTGGCCGAGCGCTTCGCCCTAGAGGCCGGCAACGGCGACGCCAGCAAGCAGATCCAGACGCTCAAACAGTGACGACGGTGGGGTTGGGCGGAGGGCGAAATTTTTGTGCCCTCTGTCCAACCCCGCTGTTGACCGGGGCGTCACCGCCCCCTATGTTGCGCCCCGCATCGGCAACAGGCCGCATGCTTTTTGTGATCCGGTAGCTCAGTCGGTAGAGCACGTGACTTTTAATCATGTGGCCGTGGGTTCGAATCCCACCCGGATCACCATTCCCCCTCAATAGCTTACGCTCCCAGGCGACCGGCCGTTCGAGGCGCGTTCAGACCGCGGTTCAGACTCGCCGTTCTCGGACCGTTTCTCCCGGTGGGCCTGCCTCTTCGTCTGTGCGGCTTCGCTCATGGAGCGTGCTGGCACCATTTGGGCCGCCACGACGTTGCGTGATTTTCTGCGTCCGCCGCCGCCGAGGAGGCCGCCCGCGCCACCGGTACCGCGGGCGAGGCATGGACCCATCGGGATGCGTTCTGTGCCAGTTTCGCCCCTTGACCGCTCACGGTTGCTCACGGTTGGCGCGGTCGATATAGTGTGCACCATCGTCAATATGCAATTGTGGTGGCTGGAGGGTAACGATGTTGCAGGGATTGAACTGGCTACAGGAATGGCATTTGTACTTTGATCAAACAAATTTCATATTCATTGCAAATGAACCGGGTGCGGTAACATCTAAGGACGATCTTTTCGCGCTTATGAAGTCGCGGGATTTCATTCAGAAGTATGTTGATCTAATCGAAGGCCAGGAGATCCGCAACATCGTCGAATTTGGTGTCTTCGAAGGTGGCTCGCTGATCCTCTTCAACTCACTCTTTAAGCCCAAGAAGATTGTGGGAATCGACCTCAAGCTTCCGCTGGAGCACTTGGACGGCTTCATCAAAGAGCGCGGGCTGAACGACAGTGTGTCAGTCCACTACAGCACCAGCCAGTCCGACAACGGAAAGGTTTCAGGCATCTTGGATCGGGAGTTCGGCGGTGAAGCGCTGGACCTTGTGATGGACGATGCCTCCCACCTGTTCGAACACAGCCGCGAGACGTTCATCAACGTTTTCCCGCGCGTCCGGGAGGGCGGCTGGTACGTGATCGAGGACTGGACCGCCGATTACAATGACGGCGCTCCTCTCGCCAACCTTGTTCACAAGATCGTTGACATGGGTGCCGACCACAGGGTGCTGAGCCAGATCGTCATCAACGCCAATTTCGTGGCCGTCCGGAAGGGCAAGGCCCAGGTGACAGCCGCCGATCTTCGCGACAGACTTGCCTGATCGGAAAGGGCTCCTTCCGGCCCGCCGCACACCAATGACCATCAAGGCCGCCCCCGAGGCGGCCTTTTTGATGCCCGGAGTTTTTGATGCCCGGAGACATCCATCCCGACGCCATGCCCCTCATCCGTCACTTCGAAGGGCGTCAACTGCGGGCCTGCCTGTGCCCGGGCGGCGTATCGACGGTCGGCTGAGGCTTTTCGGCAAACCGCTCCGTGGCGGGCTGCAGGGGATGGGGTACCGCCCCCGGCTGCCGACCGATCAACCGGCCGATTAGCCAACCGATGAAAAGGATCTTGCGGCCGACCCATGGTGTCACTCCGGCGGTGAGCCGGAACCTTCGGCCAACTTGCGGTGTTGCTTGGCGGCAGCGTCAAGAGGGGGAGTCGCCGGCATGAACCGAGCCACCGATCCGCACGCCGACACCATGAGTGGCGTCGCGGCGGGCACAACAGCAAGCACCGCACCCGAACCCCACACCCTGGCCGACACCCCGGCACCGCCGTCCGGCCGGCGTGGAACGGACCGGCGTGGGACGGATGAGATCGAGCAGGATATCAACGCCATCCGCGGCCGCATGGACGCGGTTCTCGACGAGATCGAGTTCCGCCTGTCACCCGGCCAGATGTCGGGTGGCGTCATCGAGGTGGTGCGGGACGTGGTCGAGGGAAACCCGTCGCGCATCGCCCGCGCCATCCGCTCGAACCCCTGGCCGCTGGCTCTGGTGGCGGCGGGCGCCTTGTGGTTCGCCTGGACCGTGTCGCGCACGCCGGACGTCGAGCCCACCGTCTCGGGAGCCACTGAGGGGCGGGTCGCCGACGGGACGACCCAGGACGTGCTGAGCGTTCTGGTCGCCGCGTGCCGGCAAGGCGCCACCGGATTCCGTCAGGCCGAGATGGTTCTGCGCGATCCCGATCTGACGGCGCGGCTGACGCAGGTCGCCAGCCAGTTCGACCGCAGCGCCGCCGCCCTGGAGGCGGAGTTGGTGCGCCGCGGCGGCGGCCGCGATCTGCGGGCGCCCGTCCACGCGGTGTGGCGCGAACTGGACGGCGAGCTGGGCGGTGCGCGGACGCGCGGCGGGCTGCTCCGCGGTCTGGAAAGCGGTGTCGAGGGAACGCTCGGGCTGTTCCGCAACAGTCTGCACGAAGAGCTTCCCGAGGAGCTGATGGTGATCGTCGGCGCCCATTTCCACGAGATCGAGACGGTGCGCCACCGTGTCGGCGCCCTGCGCGAAGCGGTCGCGTGAGGGAGGGAACATGCTGGGGCTGAGCCGACGCCACCGCAACGAGCATCCGCGCGTCGGGATGGAGGGACGGGGACGGTCGGCGGCCCGGCCGTCCGACATTCCCAAGGCGGGCTGGAAGGACATCCTCTGGCGCACCTGGGAGGAGCAGGGCAAGGACAACATCTCCATCGTGGCGGCGGGGGTGGCCTATTACGCCCTGTTCGCCATCTTCCCGGCCATCGCCGCGCTGGTGTCGCTGTACGGACTCGTCTTCGACCCGGCGGGGGTCGAGCAGCAGGTCAACCAGCTGGCCGGCCTGCTGCCGCCGGAGGCGCTGAACGTGCTGCGCGATCAGGCGCGCAACGTGGCGTCGGCGCCGCAGGAGGGGCTCGGCTTCGGTGTCCTGTTCGGCCTCATCCTGACGCTGTGGAGCGCGTCGCGCGGCACCAATTCCCTGATCACCGCCCTGAACATCGCGTACGGCGAGGAGGAACGGCGCAGCTTCCTCTGGCTCGCCGGCCTGTCGCTGGTGCTGACACTGGCCGGGCTGGTCTTCGTGATCATGACGCTGGCGCTGATCGTGGCGGTTCCGGCGGCCATCAATTTCCTCGGCCTGCGGGACACCCCGATCGCCTGGGCCGCCAGCCTCGCGCGTTGGCCCATCCTGGCGGTGGCGATCGTGCTGGCGCTCGCCGTGCTCTACCGCTACGGACCGGACCGGCGGCAGCCGAAATGGCGCTGGGTCACCTGGGGATCGGCCATCGCCACGGCGCTGTGGATCATCGCCTCGGTGGGCTTCTCGGTCTATGTCTCGAACTTCGGCAGCTACAACCAGACCTACGGCTCGGTCGGGGCGGGCGTGGTGCTGCTGCTGTGGTTCAACCTGACCTCCTACGTGATCCTGATGGGGGCGGAGTTGAACGCGGAGATCGAGCATCAGACCGCCCGCGACACCACGGAGGAGGACGGGCGCGGTCCGAAGCCGATGGGGCATCGGGACGCCTATGTCGCCGACACGGTGGGGAGGCGCCGAGCCTAGCGCGGTCGAGCAGCGCTGTCCCGGCCCGGCGTCCCGACGGTCAGCGGCTGCCGCAGCTTTGAATGACGCCGTCGACCCGGCGGGCGCCGTCCGCGTTCAGGCGGTCGTGGACGAAGTCGGACCACAGGCCGGCCCGGTTCAGATCGTCGGCCACGCAGCGGCAGGTGGCGGTGCAGTGCGCCATCTCGCCGCCGCCGCTGGTGCAGGTCGCGACGCAGGAGGTCTGGAAGCTGCGGATGTCCGCCGGGTCGGCGCCGATGCCCATCGCCAGCAAGGACAGCAGGCCGAACAGCACGGGCTGGTGGAGCAGATAAACCGCCAAGCTGTGGCGTCCGGCCCAGGCGAACCCGCGCCCGGCCGCCCCGCCCGGAGTCCCCGCCGGGCCGGGCCGCCACAGGCGACCCAGCGCCATCCCGAACAGAAAGCCGCCGAACCAGGGAAAGAGCGGCACGTAGTCGTTCGATTCCGGCGCGAAGGTCATCAGCCCGATCCAGCGCAGCCAAGGCTCGTCGAACAGCGGAAGGGCGACGGTCTCGCCCAGCGCGATCACCGCCACGCCGAGCAGCAGAAGCGCCGGCCAGGACAATCGCAGCAGCGCGAGGCCGAGAAGGCTAGCCACCGCCATATGGTGCAGCACGCCGAAGACGATCGGGCTGTCCGGAAACATCGCCAGCGACACCGCCGACACGCCGAGCGCGGCCAGGACGAGCAGGGCGAAGCGCCGCAGGAAGCGGCGCCGGTCGATGCCACCCTCCGCCGCCAGGACGAGGCTGAGGCCCGACAGGATCAGGAAGCTGCCGAGGATGCCGGTGCGCGCGGCCAGCCACAGCGGATCGCCGAACAGGTCGAAATCGGCCAGCCCCAAATAGGTCAGGTCCCAGGAGCCGTGATAGAGGGCCATGGCGAGCAGCGCCACGCCGCGCGCCGTGTCGACGACGCCGACGCGCCGCGCCGTCCTGGTCGCCGGGGCCACCGACGCGGGTGAGGGTGGGAGGATGGGCATGGGCGTGACTTTTGCCGGAACGGCGCGCCGCTGTCCACCGCCGCCCGCCGGCAAAGGCTGATCGGGCAAAGGCCTGTCAGGACGCCATGGTCTGGGTCAGAGCCAGCCGGGCCGTGGTGCCCTGTCCGCGCGCCCCGGTCATGCTGAAGCTTCCGCCGATCTGGGCGGCCAGTGAACTGACGATTTTCAGGCCGAGGCTGGAGGGGCGCGTCAGGGTGAAGCCGTCGGGAAGACCCGCTCCGTCGTCGCGCACCGTCAGCACCAGTTCCCCGTCGTCGGCGCGCAGATCGACGGCGATCCGTCCGGCCTCGCCGTCGGGAAAACCATGCTCCAGGGCATTGCTGACCAGTTCGGCAACGATCAGGGCCAGCGGGATCAGGGTGTCCGGCGGCAAGTCGGCCTCGGCGGCGCGGACCGTGCAGTCGATCCGCTCCGCTCCGGAGGTGTTCAGGATGTCATGGCACAGCTCGCGCAGGAACGGCTCCATATCCATCGGTCCGTCATGGGGAGCGTGAAGCCGGCGGTGCAGGCGGCCCAGGGTGGACAGCCGTCCGGCGGCCTCCTCCAGCGCGCGGCGGGCTTCGGGGTCCTTGACCTTGGACCTCTGGATCGCGATCAGCGACGAGGCGAGCTGGAGGTTGTTGGAGACGCGGTGCTGAAGCTCGCTGAACATCACTTGGGTCTGCTGGGTCAGGCGGGCGCTGCGGTTGCGCTCCTCCGCCAGCCGCTCCAGCGCCACGTTCATGATGTGGATCACGGCGATGTCCACCGCCACGACCAGCCCGAAGAAACCCAGCGCCAGCGCACTTCCGGGCTTCAGGTCGAGCGAATGGCTGGTGCCGAGGAAGAAGTACCAGGAGGCCAGACCGCTCAGCAGCGCCGTCAGGATGCCCGGCCACAGCCCGGCGAGGAAAGTGGTGACGATGACCGCCGGGAAGAAGGTCAGAAAGGGAAAACCCGCCGGAAGCCGGTCGTCCAGGGCAAGACGCGCCACCAGGGCGACGGCAAAGGTCGCCAACGCGAACATGAACCCCAAACCCTTGTGCCCGCGCAACCGGGAGAGCTTGGCAAGAGTCATATGCGGCGGTCGTCCGTTTCGGAAGCAGGGGAACGGACGATGCCGTCCGCGGGGAGGAGCGTCTACGATATGGAGATTCGTATGCGAACGCACCGCCTTTTATGCGGGTGCTTGGCAAATTAAGTTCGATCTTCGTGGGGTTTGTCCAGCACTTGGCCGTGGGTCTCAGATGGCGGTCACGGATTTGCGGACATCAGCGCATTGACTCAGCAGGGACGCCATCGAGCGTTGTGCGGCGATGCGGGTGGCGGCGTCCAGGGACTGCCGGGCCGCGGTGATGTTCCCCTGGTCGGCCAACCCGCGGGCCAGCGCGAGTCGCGCCCAGGCTTCGTCCCCCCCTTGTCCGGCGTCCGCGGCTTTTTCGGCGGCGTCGCGGGCGTTGCGGACGGCGTCCTCCGTCTGGCCGGACAACAAGGCGGCTTCGGCGATCCAGATCAGGATTTGCGGCTCGTGGCGCCGGATGCCGAGCATCCGCGCATGCTCCCGGCTGCCCAGCAGCAGGGACGCCCCGTCGTTGAGCGCTCCGGTGCGGACCAGCGCATACCCCAGCGCACCAAGGACGAGGGGTTGGCAGACGTGCAGGCGGATCGTCTCGGTGATGGCGACGGCCTGCTTCAACGGTGCCACCGCCATGGCGTAGCGCTGCGCGGTCAGCGCGGCCCAGCCGAGATGCAGGCAGGCCAGGGCGCGGGACGCGGCGTGGCCGTCATCCTCCGCCCGAGCCAACGCGGCACGGGCCAGCCGCAGCGCTTCCTCCGGATCGCCCAACTCCGCCCGGCAACGCGCCCGGTGCGCGGCGATGCAGACCGGCGCCAACGCGGTCGGGCCATGAAGGCGGCACGTTTCTCCGCGCGTCGCCAACGCTGCGGCGGCCCGCAGAACGATGTCGGCCTGGCGGAAGCGGCCCTCTTCGGTCAAGCCACGGCCCAGCTTGATGAGCGTTTGCATCTGCTGATGGGGGCTCTGGGATTCCCGCCAGAGCTTCAGCGCCCTCATGCCCGTCCGCCGGGCTGCCGGCAGATTGCCGCCGGCCCAGCGCAGGGCGGCCAGAAGCGACAGGGCGCGCGCGACGCGCGGCCGGTCCCCGAGGCCCTGAGCAAGCGCCAGGGCTTTCTCCGCCGCCTTCAGGGCGCCGCCGTCCGGTGGCGGTTGGGTGCGGGCCAGAGCGGTCCATGCGTCGATCCGGCGTTGCGCGTGCCTTCGGGTTTCCGGCAACCGGTCGAGCGCTTCCAGCGCGTCCATGTAGTGACGGGCGGCGTCGGCGGGGCGGCAGTCCGCCTCCGCCCGTCGTCCGGCGTGCCGCGCGCAGGCGCAGGCCAGCGCCCATTCGCCGGCCAACGGAGCGTGATGGGCCATCCATTCGATCCGTTCCGGCCGCCGGTCGCAGCGCAAAGCCTCCAGCAGGGCGGCGTGCGGCGTCGGATCATCCTCGTCGGCGTCGACGAGGACGGCCGGTCCACCTTGCGGCTCCGGCAGGACGATGCGCCGGGCCGCACCGGGGGGCGTCCAACCGCCGAGCCGAACGCGCGGCGCGGGGGAGCGGATGGTCAGCAGGCACAGCCGCGCGTCCTCGACGGCGTTGCTCAGCGCGTCCAGCAGGGGCATCGTCAACCCGCGCGCCCACTGGGCGTTTTCGACCACGATCAGGATCGGGCGTTCGTAGCACAGGTCCAGAAGGGCGGCGGCCAGCCCCTCCACCTGGAATTCCGCCCTCTGCGTGCCGTCCAGCCCCTGCCAGAGCGGATGGATCGATGGAAGCCCCAACAGGCCGCGCACCGCCTCTCCGGCCAGCTCGCCGCCGCCGCGTTCGGCGGCCAGGGCGATGCATCGCCGGGCTTCGTCCGGAGAACCATCGGCCAGGGACGGGAGGCTGACGGCCACCGCTTCGAGATCGTCGGGACCGCCCAGCGGCGGCAACCGGGACTGGGGCCAGCGCAGGACGCCGAAACCGGCGGCGGCGGGGCTGCGGGCAAGCGCCGCGATCAGGCGGTCGGCATCATCGTCCGCGGCGGTCAGGGCGAGGACGGACCCGACGCCTTCCTCGGCCTGACGCAGGGCGTCCGCGACCGCCGCCAGCGCACGCCGGAACGCGGCGCCTTCGGGTGGCGCCCCGGCATCATCCTGAGCGACGGACCGCGGCTGCGCCATCGGTTTCCCCGTGGTGTTGGTCCTGTGGAACGCGCATCCCGTTCCGGCATGCCAAAGCATGCGGAAAGACAATGACAGATTTCGCGTTGGATGGCCTGTGCTTCTTTTGGCGATGCGGCCGACGGATCGGAGGCATACTGCCGCACGGCCCTTGGCATGCCGCTGCGTCCGGAAAGAGAAACGGCGCCGCGGATGTCCGGGCGCCGTTCGTTGCCGCATGAGGCTTCCGCAACCTTTCCGAAGGTCTTGACCGGAAGGCTCGATGTCCTTCCGGTTGCGCCTCCGGTGCCGTGTCAGCGCTTCACGGCGATGCCTTCCACCTGCGACACGTCACGGACCGCGCCGCGGTCGGCGCTGGTGGTCAGGGCGGCGTAGGCGCGCAGCGCCGGGGAGACGACGCGGTTGCGGTTGGCCGGTTTCCAGGCGTCGGCGCCCTTGGCGTTCTCGGCGTCGCGGCGGCGCTGCAACTCCTCGTCGGACAGGGCGAGGTTGATCTTGCGGTTGGGGATGTCGATCTCGATCCGGTCGCCGTCCTGGACGAGACCGATGGCGCCGCCCTGCGCCGCTTCCGGCGAGGCGTGGCCGATCGACAGGCCCGAAGTGCCGCCGGAGAAGCGGCCGTCGGTGACCAGGGCGCAGGCCTTGCCCAGCCCCTTCGACTTCAGGTAGCTCGTCGGATAGAGCATCTCCTGCATGCCGGGACCGCCGCGCGGGCCTTCGTAGCGGATGACCACCACGTCGCCCGCCTTGACCGTGTCGCCCAGGATAGCCTCGACCGCCGCGTCCTGGCTTTCGAAGACGCGGGCCGGGCCGGCGAAGACGAGGTTGGAGGCGTCCACGCCCGCCGTCTTCACGATGCAGCCCTTCTCGGCGATGTTGCCGAACAGCACGGCGAGGCCGCCGTCCTTGCTGAAGGCGCTGTCGACGGAGCGGATGACGCCCTTGTCGCGGTCGAGATCCAGATCCGGCCAGCGCTTCTCCTGGCTGAAGGCGATGGTCGTCGGGATTCCGCCGGGGGCGGCCTTGAACATGGTGTGGACGCCCTCGTCCTGGGTGCGCTTGACGTCCCAGCGGTCCAGCGCGTCGCCCAGCGTCTTGGCGTGGACGGTCGCGACGTCGCGGTTGAGCAGCCCGCCGCGGTCAAGCTCGCCCAGGATGCCGAAGATGCCGCCGGCCTTGTGCACGTCCTCGATGTGGACGTCGGACACCGCCGGGGCGACCTTGCAGACGTTGGGAACGCGGCGCGACAGCCGGTCGATGTCGGCCATGGTGAAGGGCACCTGCCCCTCCTGCGCGGCGGCCAGCAGGTGCAGCACCGTGTTGGTCGAGCCGCCCATGGCGATGTCGAGCGTCATGGCGTTCTCGAACGCCTCGAAGGTGGCGATGCCGCGGGGCAGGGCGGCGGCGTCCTCCTCCTGGTACCAGCGGCGGCACAGCTCCACCGCCATGCGGCCGGCGGCCAGGAACAGCTCCTTGCGGTCGGCGTGGGTCGCCAGGATCGTGCCGTTGCCGGGCAGCGAGAGGCCCAGCGCCTCGGTCAGGCAGTTCATCGAATTGGCGGTGAACATGCCGGAGCAGGAGCCGCAGGTCGGGCAGGAGCCGCGCTCCATGACCGCCGCCTCCTCGTCGGTCACCGTCGGGTCGGCGGCGGCGACCATGGCGTCGATCAGGTCCACGGCCTTGGTCTTGCCGCGCCAGTTGACCTTGCCGGCCTCCATCGGGCCGCCCGATACGAAGACCGCCGGGATGTTCAGCCGCATGGCGGCCATCAGCATGCCGGGGGTGATCTTGTCGCAGTTGGAGATGCAAACCAGCGCGTCGGCGCAATGGGCGTTTGCCATATATTCGACGGCGTCGGCGATCAGCTCGCGCGAGGGCAGGCTGTAGAGCATGCCGTCGTGGCCCATGGCGATGCCGTCGTCCACCGCGATGGTGTTGAACTCCTTGGCGACGCCGCCGGCCTTCTCGATCTCGCGGGCGACGAGCTGGCCCAGATCCTTCAGGTGGACGTGCCCCGGCACGAACTGGGTGAAGGAGTTGGCGATCGCGATGATCGGCTTGCCGAAATCGCCGTCCTTCATGCCCGTCGCGCGCCACAGGCCGCGGGCGCCCGCCATGTTGCGGCCGTGCGTGGAAGTGCGGGAGCGATAATGCGGCATGTCTCTACCTCAGGGATCGAACATTGCGTGCGGATGCGCAGGGGCAGCAACACTAGCAATCCCGAAGGGCGGAAACCAGACCTCTCGTTCCCTTTTCCGCCCCATTTTCCGTCCTGCGGGGCATGGGAGCTTTGCGGAGAACGGGGAGGGGACGCGCCCCGCCCCCTCAGCCGCGCGAAGCGTCCCGGCGCGACGCCTTGCCCGGCTTTCCGCTGGCGGCCCCGCCGCGGGAGATCTGGCCGCCGGTCTTGGTCGTGCCGGTCTGCTCGGTCCGTCCGGCGGCCACCGCCGACAGGTTCTCCGCTGCCGCCCGCGTGCCGCCGGCGCGAGCGGCCTTGTTGGGCGTGGCTTTGGGTTTCGTGGGGACCGGCTTCGCCGCGGTCGGCTTCGAACGCCGTTTCGGTGAGGCATCCGACGCGCCGCTTTCCGTCTCCTCGCTTTGCCGCTCGGCGCGAATCTCGTCGTCGACCTCGGCTTCGGCCTGGGCCCAATGCTCGTCATGCCGGCCGTCGGGGCGGCCATCCCGTTCCCAGATGTCGTGGGCGCGGCGGCGAACACGTTCGGCCCGATCCTGGCCCGGCTTCTCGGTCATGGGGCTGCCTCCTCCTGGTCATGGCGGGTCGCGGGCCGGGCGAGTCGAAGGCCGGCCTGTCCGTCACAACGCCGGAGAGCGGCGGTGGTTTCCGGACATCCGGAAAGCGCGGGCCAAAAGACGGAACCAGAGGACGGAGGACGTACCGTCAGCGGCTTTCCTGTCCGACGAACCGGCTTTCGAAGCGGGCGGCGTCGGAAGGGGCCAACGCCACATGCACGTGGGCCTGCCCGTTCTCGTCCCGGCGGTCGAGCACCTGCCCGTGCTCGTACAGCCACGCCAGGGCGCGCCCGTCCGCGAGGTTCACACTCAACTCCAGCACCTGCCGCCCGGCGGACACGCGGCGGTCCAGCAGATCCAGCAGGTCGTCGAGACCCTCGCCGGTCAGGGCGGACACGGCGACGGCGCGCTCCTCCCCTTCCATCATCCGCTGGTTGGCGAGCCGCATGTGGAGCGCGCCGCGGGCGGTCGCGGGCATCTGGTCGGTCTTGTTCAGCACCTCCACCACCCGCGGGTCGTTGGCCGCGTCGATCCCGAGGTCGGCCAGCACCGAATCCACGTCCGCCTTCTGCGCCGCCGTATCGGGGTGCGAGACGTCGCGGACGTGCAGGATCAGGTCGGCGGCCTGCACCTCCTCCAGCGTCGCGCGGAAGGCGGCGACGAGCTGCGTCGGCAATTCCGACACGAAGCCCACCGTGTCCGACAAGGCCATGGCTTTGCCGGAGGACAGGGCGATCCGGCGGACCGTGGGGTCGAGCGTGGCGAACAGCATGTCCTCGGCGGTGACGCCGGCGCCGGACAGCCGGTTGAACAGGGTGGATTTGCCGGCGTTGGTGTAGCCGACCAGCGCCACCAACGGCGTGCCGCCGCGCTGCCGGGCGGAGCGGTGCAGCTTGCGCGTCCGCCGCACCTCCTCCAGGTCCGACTTCAGGCGGGTGATGCGCTCGGCGATCAGGCGGCGGTCGAGTTCGAGCTGGCTTTCGCCGGGCCCGCCCAGGAAGCCGAAGCCGCCGCGCTGCCGCTCCAGGTGGGTCCAGGACCGCACCAGCCGCGAGCGCTGGTAGGTCAGGGCCGCCAGTTCGACCTGCAACTGGCCCTCGCGGGTGTGGGCGCGCTCACCGAAGATCTCCAGGATCAGGCCGGTGCGGTCGATCACCTTGGCCATGAAGCGGCGTTCCAGGTTGCGCTGCTGGACCGGGCTGAGCGGATGGTCGATCACCACCAGATCGGCGTGAAAGGCCTCCACCATGCCGCCGATCCGCTCGGCGGTCCCGCGCCCGAACAGGGTGGCGGGGTCGGGACGGGCGACGCGGATCACCTCGGCGTGCGGCACCTCCAGGCGGATGGCCTGGGCCAGCGCGATCGCTTCGGAGAGCCGGGCGTCGGGCTGGCGCGCCGCGGCGTTTCCATCGTCGGGCGTGGGCAGGACCGGCAGGATGACCAGCGCGCGGCCGGCGGAGGGCGGCGCGGCGCCGTCGGGATCATGCCCCGGGGCGCTGCGGGAAACGGAGGCGGCGGAACGGGGTGACGGGCGGTCGTCGGAATCAGGCATCGGGCTGGCACCGTTCCTATGCAAGGGGAGTGATCGATCAAGAGTTGCAGGTCCGCAAAAAACAGCGCGCCGCTGCCGCGGTTCCAAAACCGTCCGGAATCGTGCAAAAACCGCTGGCGTGTAACCTCTGGACATACTCCGATCATGTCATCCCCGGACCGCGGCGCCACGTCACCCCGTATGGTCATGCCCAACCGCTCCGCCCAGGCGCCCGGCGCCGGCCTCCTGGACCGCTGGCCCTGGTGGGGGCTGTGCGCGGCGCTGGCGGCGGTCATGGTGGTATCGGCTCTGGCGATCGGCTTCCGCACCCCCTACTGGTCGCACGCCGACCAGGATCTGGTGCTGGCCTATCACGGGCTGCTGTTCAACGAGGGGCTGCCCCAAGAGTATTTCGACCATCCCGGCTACACCTATTTTCTGGTGATCGAGGTCTGGTACCGGCTGCTGCACGGGCTGGGGCTGATGCCGGTCGTCACCCTGTCGGGTCTGCCGCCGGCCGCCGACACCGCCGCCTACACCGCCGCCTGGCAAAATCTGGTGGAGGCCGGGCGGGCGCTGTCCATCCTCATCACAACGACCTTCGCGCTGGTCTACGCCAACCTCCTCCGCGCGCTGGTCGGCGACCGGCGGGTGGCCTTCCTGGCCGCCGTGGTGATGGCCTTCGGCATCGGCCTGTCCACCCAGGCGCGGCAGATGCGCACCGACCTTCTGTCGGCCTCCTTCGTGGTCACGGCCCTTCTCCTGGTTCTGGTCGCCGTCCGCACCGCGCCGGGCTGGCGGCCGCTTCTGCTGCTCGGGCTGGCCGGTCTACTGGCCGGGCTGGCGGTGGTGACGAAGATCCAGGCGATCTTCCTGGCGCTGGGCATTCCCGTGGTCGCGCTGGCCTTCGGGCGCCGCTTTACCGGGCAGGGCGGTCCCCGCTGGATCGCCACCGGCCTTCTGGGGCTGGCGGCGGCTGCCGCGGCGCTGCCCGCGGCGGCGCTGATCCAGCACGGCATCGCCAGCGCCGGCCAGTCGCTCTATCCCTACCGCCCGGTCGGCGGCGGGCTGTCGGGAGTCTATCAGGGGATCATCGTCGGCTGGGTCGTTCTCGGCATGGCCGTCTACGCGGCGGTGTGGCGGGTGCGCCTGTCCTACGCGGTGGCGGCCATGGCGGCGGTCGCGCTGGGGCTGGCGCTCGGCGTGCTCGCCCTGATGATCCGTCCGCAAGAGCAGAACGTCATCGCCGTCGCCAACCTGATCGAGCACATGTTCGTCTTCACCACTTGGAAGCATCAGGCGGCGCTCCAGGGGCAGGAGCAGGTGCTCTCCGACGGGCTGGTGACGCTGCTGGCGAAGGGGCTGTGGCGCACGCTGGCGATCCGCACCATCGTTTTCCATCCCGACAACATCCCGCAGACCGTGGTGGTGGAGTGGTTCATCATCGGCGGCTGCGTCGTCCTGTGGCGCCGGGGGGAGCGGGTGGCGGCGGCGCAGGCGGCGCTTCTCCTGCTGGTCGCCTGGGGGCTGGAGACGCTGTTCTCCCTGCGCGGTTTCCAGCGGGCCTACGCCGCCTACACCGACCCGCTGATGGGGCTGGCCGCGGCCTGGGTGCTGCTGCGCCTGCCCGGACTTCTGGAGCAGGCCCGGACGCGGCGCTGGATCGTCGGCACGGTGGCGCTGGTGGTCGTGGTCGCCCAGGTCTGGCCGGCCATCGAGGCCATCCGCCTGCCTAACCCCGCCGGCCAGTGCGGCTGGATTCCAACCTATATGAAGCACGTCGAGCCCTTCCCCTTCTGCCGCCCTGGTTGAGGTGCGGCGCGGGAGTCCCACATCATGGGGGAGAGGCTGACCACGAGGTTCGACCCCATGGACGACACCGCCGACACCCGCTGGAAGACCGATCCCGACGCCCCCGACGCCCCCGACGCCGTGGGGAACACCGTGGGTGGGGGAGGGACCGACGAACTGGACCAGCGGGTGGCCGCCGCGGCGATGCGGCTCGCCGCCGGGCAGGGCTGGCGCGGCACCGGCCTGCTGGCCATCGCGCGGGCGGCGGGGGTGCCGCCGGACGTCTTCTACCGCCGCTTCCCCGACCGGTCCGACGTGCTGGCCGCGGTGTCGCGGGTCGCCGACACGGCGGTCCTCGCCGACGACGCTCCGGCCGGTCCAGACGAGAGCGCCCGCGATCGGCTGTTCGACGTGATGATGCGCCGCTACGACGCGCTGCTGCCCTACCGGGACGGGCTGCGCTCGGTCGTCCGCGATCTGAAACGGGAACCGCTCACCGCCCTGGCCTTCTCCCGCCATTTCGGGCGGTCAATGGCCTGGATGCTGCGCGCCGCGGGGGTGGAGGCCGACCGCACCGGCGGCGCTCTCCTGGTGGCCGGGCTCGGCGCGGTGCAGGCGCGGGTCATGCGCGTCTTCCTGGAGGACGACAGCGCCGACCTGTCGCGGACCATGGCGGCGCTCGATTCGGAGCTTCGGCGGGCGGAGCGCTGGGCTGGGGCATTACGCCGCAGATCCGGTGGAGGCCCTCCATCCGAATCCCATACGGAGCCGCAGGGCGCCCGGCAACCGGCTGAGGAAACGGCCACGGAACCAGGAAGCGCGTCCGCTGGTTGAGGTTCCATGAGCCGCGGTGTAGCCCCTGGTGCGACGCACAAGGGCGTTGACTATCTTTTTGGCAATCTGCATAGTCGCGCCACAGGTTTGCTGCGTCGCAGCATGCCGAATGAATCCTTTCGTCGGGGGTGAGAACCATGGCCAAGCAGACCGGTAACCCGTTCCTCGAATTCGACCTGTCCAAGATGCTGGGTGAGTACAAGGTGCCCGGCCTCGACGTCGAGTCGATCCTGGCGAGCCAGCGCAAGAACATCGAGGCGGTGACCGCCGCCAACCAGCTCGCGATCGAGGGTCTGCAGGCCGTGCTCCGCCGCCAGGCCGAGATCGTCCGCTCCTCCGTCGAGGAGGCCGGCACCTATGTGAACCAGGTCGCCGCCGCCGGCACGCCGGAAGAAAAGGCCGCCAAGCAGGCCGAACTGGTCAAGGTCGCCTTCGAGAAGGCCCTGTCGAACATCAAGGAACTGGCCGAGCTGGTCGCCAAGTCCAACACCGAGGCCGCCGACGTGCTGTCCAAGCGCGTGTCGGAGAGCCTGGACGAGGTCAAGGCCGCCATCGCCAAGAAGTAAGCCTTTCTCCCACCGGGGAGATGCGCTGCAAAGGGCCGCCCACCGGGGCGGCCCTTTCGCGTTTCGGCTTCGGCGCCACCAATGCTAGCCTTGCCCGCGGCGATTGAAACCGTGACGACCGCAACAGGGCAGGGACGAAACCCGTGACCATCAGCTACGACGATTTCCTGAAGGTGGACATCCGCGTCGGCACCATCACCGCGGCGGAGCCCTTTCCCGAGGCGCGCAAGCCGGCCTACAAGCTGACCATCGATTTCGGGCCGGAGATCGGCAGCCGGCGCAGTTCCGCCCAGATCACCCGCCACTACACGCTCGACGAGCTGGTGGGGCGGCAGGTGCTGGGGGTGGTGAATTTCCCGCCCAAGCGCATCGGTCCCTTCACCAGCGAGGTCCTGTGCCTGGGCCTGCCCGATGCGGAGGGCGAGGTGGTGCTGGTCGGGCCGGGGCAGGGCGTGCCCGACGGCGGGCGCCTGTACTGAGGCTGCAAACGGCAAAAGGGCCGGGAGGCATCGCCGTCCCGGCCCTTTTGTTTTGGGGCGAAGCGCCTTACTCGGCGCGCTCGATGGAGCCCCAGAGGTCGTATTCGTCGGCGTGCTCGATGGTCACGTCCACCATGTCGCCCGGCTTGACGTTCGTCTCGCCGTTCAGGAAGACGTTGCCGTCGATCTCCGGCGCGTCGGCGTAGGAGCGGCCGATGGCGCCCTCCTCGTCGACCTCGTCGATGAGGACGCCCAGCGTGAAGCCGACCTTCTGCTGAAGCCGTTCGGCGCTGATCGCCTTCTGGGTCTCCATGAAGCGCTCCCAGCGCTCCTGCTTGATCTCTTCCGGAACGGCGCCGGGCAGATCGTTGGCGGTGGCGCCCTCGACCGGCTCGTACTTGAAGCAGCCGACGCGGTCGAGCTGCGCTTCCTTCAGCCAGTCCAGCATGAACTGGAAGTCCTCCTCCGTCTCGCCGGGGAAGCCGGTAATGAAGGTGGAGCGCAGAACCAGATGCGGGCATTCCTGCCGCCACTTCCGAATGCGGTCGAGCTGCTTCTCCTGGGCCGCCGGGCGGCGCATCGCCTTCAGGACGGTGGGGGAGGCGTGCTGGAACGGGATGTCGAGGTAGGGGAGGATGCGGCCCTCCGCCATCAGCGGGATCACCTCGTCCACATGCGGGTAGGGGTAGACGTAGTGCAGGCGCACCCAGACGTCGAAATTCGCCAGCTCGCGACAGAGATCGATGAAGCGGGCCTTCACCTTGCGCCCGTACCAGTCCTCTTCCGCGTACTTGCGGTCGACGCCGTAGGCGCTGGTGTCCTGGGAGATGACCAGCAGCTCCTTGACGCCGGCGGTCGCCAGCTTCTCCGCCTCGCGCAGGACCGAGACGACCGGACGGCTGACCAGATCGCCGCGCAGGCTGGGGATGATGCAGAAGCTGCAGCGGTTGTTGCAGCCCTCGGAAATCTTCAGATAGGCGTAGTGGCGCGGGGTCAGCCGCAGCCCTTCCGGCGGCACCAGATCGGTGAAGGGGTCGTGGATCGGCGGCACGGCGTCGTGCACGGCGTTGACCACCTGCTCGTACTGGTGGGGGCCGGTGACGGCCAGCACGTCCGGATGGACCTGCCGGATCATGTCCGATTCCACACCCATGCAGCCGGTCACGATGACCCGGCCGTTTTCCTTGATCGCCTCGCCGATGGCCTCGAGCGATTCCTTCTTGGCGGAATCGAGGAAGCCGCAGGTGTTGACCAGAACGACATCCGCGCCGTCGTAGGACGGCGAGATCTCGTAGCCTTCGGCGCGCAGCCGGGTGAGGATGCGCTCGGAGTCGACGAGCGCTTTGGGGCATCCCAGGCTGACGATCCCCACCTTGGGGGAGGAGGCCGGGTTGGTCTTGAAACCGGGAATGGACGGGGGCGTGCTGGTCATGGCGCGCATATATAGGCGAGTCGCGGCACAACGCCAGACAAAACGCGCGGCGCAGCCCTGACCCGGGGTGGTGGGTGCCCTGCGTTGTCTCCGCACCGGTCCGGTGAACCGGACGGCGCCACAGGGGGGTGCGACACCTTGTGCTGGATGAGGTTTAAGGTCAATGTTTCGTTTACGGTCCCAATGACGTAGTGTGCGCCGCGTCGTCGGGGGTGGGGGAGTCGTAGACTTGCCTACTGGGGTATGTTAGTTTTGTAATCATATAGTCTCTGCATCGTACAGACTCGTTGCCGGCTTCTTTGCTGCGGTGCGGGTCATTTTTTTGGCAACTGTCGAGACCCCGCTGCCATGTCGAAAAGCCCCCAGTCCCTGGCATCGGCGCAGGCGATCGCCGAGGTCATGATGCACATCGGTCACATCGCCGACAGCATGGGCTATACGCAGGGCTTGAAGCCGTCGCAGTGGACGGCGCTGCGCTACTTCGCGCGCGCCAACGACAGCCAGCGGACGGTGTCGGCCTTCGCGGACTTCCACGCGACGACCCGCGGCGCGGCATCCCAGATGGTCGAGGTTCTGGTGACGAAGGAATTGCTGACGCGCGTCCCGGTGCCGGAGGACCGCCGCGTCGTGCAGCTTCACCCCACGGAGAAGGCGCTGGCGCTTCTCGAATACGACCCGCTGAAGGATTTCGCCGCGGTCATCGCGGCCCTGCCGGGGCCGGAGCAGTTCCAACTGGCGGATCTGCTGTCGCGCGTGCTCAAGGGGTTGCTCAGCCAGCGGGCGTAGGGAGCGAAGGCGCTTGCCCCCTCCCTAGCCC
>NZ_QLKQ01000009.1 GCF_003349955.1 Azospirillum brasilense | reverse complement strand
CCAGAGCGGCGCGCTGACCGTGGGCGGAGCCTCCTCGTTCGATGCCGGTGCAAACGCCATCACGCTGGGCAACACCGCAAACGCCTTCAGTGGCTCGGTCACCCTCACGAACAGCGGCGCCAACGACGCAACACTGACCAACACGCTCGCCACAGCCATCGCCGGTACGATTGGTGGCGGTCTGACGGTGACCAGCGGCGGAGCCCTGACCCAGAGCGGCGCGCTGACCGTGGGCGGAGCCTCCTCGTTCGATGCCGGTGCAAACGCCATCACGCTGGGCAACACCGCAAACGCCTTCAGTGGCTCGGTCACCCTCACCAACAGCGGCACCAACGACGCAACGCTGACCAACACACTGGCAACCTCGCTCAGCGGCACGATTGGTGGCGATCTGACGGTGACCAGCGGCGGCGCCCTGAGCCAGAGCGGCGCGCTGACCGTGGGCGGAGCCTCCTCATTCGACGCCGGCGCCAACGCCATCACCCTGAGCAATGCTGGCAACGCCCTCACCGGTGCGGTCACCCTCACGAACAGCGGCGCCAACGACGCAACACTGACCAACACACTCGCCACAGCCATCGCCGGTACGATTGGTGGCGGTCTGACGGTGACCAGCGGCGGAGCCCTGACCCAGAGCGGCGCGCTGACCGTGGGCGGAGCCTCCTCGTTCGATGCCGGTGCAAACGCCATCACGCTGGGCAACACCGCAAACGCCTTCAGTGGCTCGGTCACCCTCACGAACAGCGGCGCCAACGACGCAACACTGACCAACACACTCGCCACAGCCATCGCCGGTACGATTGGTGGCGGTCTGACGGTGACCAGCGGCGGAGCCCTGACCCAGAGCGGCGCGCTGACCGTGGGCGGGGCCTCCTCGTTTAGCGCCGGCGCCAACGCCATCACGCTGAGCAACGCCGCAAACGCCCTCACCGGTGCGGTCACGCTGACCAACAGCGGCACCAACGACGCCACCCTCACCAACACGCTGGCCACGGCCATCGCCGGTACGATTGGTGGCGGTCTGACGGTGACCAGCGGCGGCGCCCTGACCCAGAGCGGCGCGCTGACCGTGGGCGGGGCCTCCTCGTTCGACGCCGGCGCCAACGCCATCACCCTGAGCAACGCTGGCAACGCCCTCACCGGTGCGGTCACGCTGACCAACAGCGGCGCCAACGACGCAACGCTGACCAACACTCTCGCCACGGCCATCGCCGGTACGATTGGTGGCGGTCTGACGGTGACCAGCGGCGGCGCCCTGAGCCAGAGCGGCGCGCTGACCGTGGGCGGAGCCTCCTCATTCGACGCCGGCGCCAACGCCATCACGCTGAGCAACGCTGGCAACGCCCTCACCGGTGCGGTCACGCTGACCAACAGCGGCGCCAACAACGTCACCTTCACCAACACGCTGGCCACGGCCATCGCCGGCACGGTTGGTGGCGGTCTGACGGTGACCAGCGGTGGCGCCCTGACCCAGAGCGGCGCGCTGACGGTGGGCGGGGCCTCCTCGTTCAGCGCCGGTGCCAACGCCATCACGCTGAGCAATGCCGCCAACGCCTTCACCGGATCGGTCACGCTGACCAACAGCGGCACCAACGACGTCACCCTCACCAACACGCTGGCAACCTCGCTCAGCGGTACGGTCGGCCAGGACCTCACGGTGACCAGCGGCGGCGCCCTGACCCAGAGCGGTGCACTGACCGTGGGCGGAGCCTCCTCGTTCAGCGCCGGTGCCAACGCCATCACCCTGGGCAACGCCGCCAACGCCCTCACCGGAGCGGTCACGCTGACCAACAGCGGCGCCAACGACGCAACACTGACCAACACGCTCGCCACAGCCATCGCCGGTACGATTGGTGGCGGTCTGACGGTGACCAGCGGCGGCGCCCTGACCCAGAGCGGCGCGCTGACGGTGGGCGGGGCCTCCTCGTTCAGCGCCGGTGCCAACGCCATCACCCTGGGCAACACCGCAAACGCCTTCAGTGGCTCGGTCACCTTCACCAACAGTGGCACCAACGACGTCACCCTCACCAACACTCTGGCCACAGCCATCGCCGGTACGATTGGTGGCGATCTGACGGTGACCAGCGGTGGCGCCCTGACCCAGAGCGGCGCGCTGACGGTGGGCGGGGCCTCCTCGTTCAGCGCCGGCGCCAACACCATCACGCTGAGCAACGCTGGCAACTCCCTCACCGGATCGGTCACCCTCACGAACAGCGGCGCCAACGACGCCACCCTCACCAACACGCTGGCAACCTCGCTCAGCGGCACGATTGGTGGCGATCTGACGGTGACCAGCGGCGGCGCCCTGACCCAGAGCGGTGCACTGACCGTGGGCGGAGCCTCCTCGTTCAGCGCCGGTGCAAACGCCATCACGCTGAGCAACGCTGGCAACGCCCTCACCGGATCGGTCACGCTGACCAACAGCGGCAGCAACAACGCCACCCTCACCAACACGCTGGCCACGGCCATCGCCGGCACGGTCGGCCAAGACCTCACGGTGACCAGCGGTGGCGCCCTGACCCAGAGCGGCGCGCTGACCGTGGGCGGGGCCTCCTCGTTCAGCGCCGGTGCCAACGCCATCACGCTGAGCAACGCTGGCAACGCCCTCACCGGTGCGGTCACCCTCACCAACAGCGGCACCAACGACGCCACCCTCACCAACACGCTGGCCACGGCCATCGCCGGCACGGTCGGCCAAGACCTCACGGTGACCAGCGGTGGCGCCCTGACCCAGAGCGGCGCGCTGACCGTGGGCGGGGCCTCCTCGTTCAGCGCCGGTGCCAACGCCATCACGCTGAGCAACGCTGGCAACGCCCTCACCGGTGCGGTCACCCTCACCAACAGCGGCACCAACGACGCCACCCTCACCAACACGCTGGCCACGGCCATCGCCGGCACGGTCGGCCAAGACCTCACGGTGACCAGCGGTGGCGCCCTGACCCAGAGCGGCGCGCTGACCGTGGGCGGGGCCTCCTCGTTCAGCGCCGGTGCCAACGCCATCACGCTGAGCAACGCTGGCAACGCCCTCACCGGTGCGGTCACCCTCACCAACAGCGGCACCAACGACGCAACGCTGACCAACACGCTGGCCACGGCCATCACCGGTACGGTCGGCCAGGACCTCACGGTGATCATCGACGGCGCGCTGAGCTTCGGAGCCACCACGGTGGGTCGCACCCTGGCGGCCACGGCGACCGACACGGTGACGCAGACGGGCGCGATCAGCGCCGGCAACCTGGCCGTGAAGACGCGCAAGGACGGCGGCGCGGCGATCACCCTGACCAATGTGGGCAACGACGTCGCCAACCTGGACCTGCAGACGCTGGATACACTGGACAACCGCGCCGCGGGCGCCATCGCCTACACCGACGTCTCCTCGGTCAACATCGCCGCACTGAAAACCATCAGCAGCGCGGAGCTGGTGGCCGGCGGCACCATCACTCAATCGGCGGCGCTGCAGGTGAACGGCACCTCGTCCTTCACGTCGCAGGGCGGTGGGGTCGCCCTGACCAACGGGGCCAACGCCCTGGTCGGCCAAGTTGCGTTGAGCACGGCCGGCGCCAACGACGCGGCCCTTGTCAACACATTGGACACCACGCTGACCGGTACGGTCGGGCGGGATCTCACGGTGACAACGGGTGGTCGCCTGACCTTCGCGACCGTTGCGGCCGGCGGGACTCTGTCGGCCACCGCGTCGGACACAGTGACCCAGAGCGGCGCCGTCACGGCAAACCGCCTGAACGTCACGACGAGAAAGGACGGCGGAGCGGCGATCACCCTGACCAACGCCGCCAACGATGTGGCCGTTGCCCAATTGCTGTCCCGCAACACGGCGAACACCGCGAACGCGGCCGGCCCGATCGCCTACACCGATCTGAACGGTGTGGACATCGCCGGCATGGCCACCACGGGGAACGCGACCATCGATGCGGGCGGCCTGCTCAGCCAGAGCGGCGCCATTCTCGCCGACACCCTCGTCGCACGGACGCGCGGCGGCTCGGGGGCGGCGATTCGCTTGACCAACAGCGGCAATGACGTCGCCTCGCTGGACCTCCGCTCGCTTGACGCCAATGGCAACATGGCGGCCGGAGATGTCGCCTACACCAACGCGACCGCGATCGATATCGCCAGGCTGAACACGGCCGGCGCGGCGACGCTGATCGCCGGCGGCCCGGTCACGCAGAGCGGAACGCTCGCCGTCGGCAGCCTCACGGTGAAGACGCTCCAGAACGGCGGCGCGGCGATCACCCTGACCAACGCCGGCAACGACGTCGCCTCGCTGGACCTGCGCACCCGCAACACCGCCGACACGGCGGACGCCGCTGGGACCATCACCTACACCGACGCCAACGGTCTGGCCGCGGCGACGGTCCGCACCGCGGGGACGGCCACGCTGACGGTGCGTGGCGCCATCGGCGCGTTGGCCGGCGCAGCCGGGACGTTGGGGGTGACCACGGATGGCGCTCTCGGTTTCGGAAGCCTCGCCGTGGACGGCACGCTGACCGCGACGGCGGGAGACGCCGTTACGCAAAGCGGGGCCATCAGAGCCAACACCCTGGTCATCACGACGCGCAAGGACAGCGGCGCGGCGATCACCCTGGACAACGCGGCCAACGCCGCCGTCGCCGTGGACCTGCGCTCGCGCAACGCGGCCGACACGGCCGACGCCGCCGGTGCCATCGCATACGCCGATGCCGACGGGGTGACCATCCAGCGGTTGCGCACGGCCGGTTCGCTTGCGCTCGACGGCGGAAGCGTCGATCAGAGCGGCGCCATTCTGGTCGGGGGCCCGGCCCGGATCACCGCCCGCGACCTGCACCTGACGAACGCCGACAACAGTTTCGCCGGGGACGTTCTGTTGGCGACCACCAACGGCGACGCGGTCCTGACCAACAGCCGCGAGACCAGCCTGACCGCTTCGGTGGCCGGCGCCCTGAACGTGCAGTCCGCGGGCGTGCTGACCGTCGCGCCGAACGCCACCGCCGGCGGCTCCGTCATCCTGACGGCGGTGCCGGGAACGGTGTTGACCGGCAACCTGACCAGCCGCAACGGATCGATCACCATCACCAACCCGCTGCGGACCACGGCGTCGCTCGGCATCGTCGCGAAGGGGAACGTCACCCTTGGCACGATTGCCCAGGGGGCCGGGACGGCGCTGACCATCGACGCGGGCGGCGCGATCGATGCCGCCGCCCTGTCGGCGGGCGCGGGCACATGGCTGGGGTTGCGGGGTGGCGGGACCGTCTCCTTCGCCAACGCCGTCACGGGGTTGGGCACGCTCAGCCTGCTCGACGCCCAGAGCTTCACCTTCCGGGAAGCGGTCGACGCCGGCGCGCTGCTCACGTCCGAGCGTCCTTACGCGGTCGACCTGCTGGGCGGTGGCACGATCGGTTCGGCGACACGCTTCGTGAACACCGGAACGCTGCGCCTGAACGGGACCACCAAGGACATGGTCTTCGTCGGCGGCCTGGACACGGGATCCGGATCGCCATCGACCACCTACCTGTCCGGCACCATCTCGACCATGGGCGGAGCGATGACGCTGGGCCGCGTCGGGGCGAAGGCAAGCCCCTCCGACGCGCGCTATACGGTCCTGGAGGGGGCGACCACCCTGAAGAGCGGCACGCTGAACGTCGGCCCGCTCGACGCGACCAGGAATGGCGTCGACCTGACCATCCAGGCCGGACCCGGCAACATCGCGTTCAAGGGAGAGGTCGGCAAGACCCAGCCGTTGCACAACGTCCGGATCGACAGCGCCGACTCGGTGCTGGTCAGCCAGATGTTCACCGCCACCGGCGTGCTGACGGTGTCGATCAACGGGGCCTTCGCCAGCACGAACCTGATGAGCCTGCGCGACCAGGCCAACGCCCCGTACGATGGGCTCGGGATGACGGTCGGCGGCTTCAACATCCAAAAGGCATCCAAGGTCACCGGCTACGGCACGGTCGCCGGCCTTGGCGGAAAGCAGGCCAGCCTTCAGGTCCAGTCCAGCAACCAGAACCCGGCCTTCGTCTTCAACGGATGCCCGGTCGGGCAGATTTCCGGCTGCACTCCGCTGTTCATCGGCCTGCCCGCCCAGACGCTGCGCGTGACGTTGGACGACGCCCGCGTGGTCGTGCCGGTTCGGCCGCCGTCGCAGAGCGACGCGGACGCCATCTTCTCCAACTCCGGCAACGAAGAACTCTGGTAAGAGCGCGAGGATTACACCCATGAAGCGGGCGACCATCCGGATTGTGGCTACGGCGGTGCTTTTGGCCGCGCTTGGCGGCTGCATGAACACCTCCTCCCCGCGGCCGGGGGAGACGTCCTTCCTCGTCGGCCGGAACGGCATCGGAGAGGCGTGCCGCGCCCAGCCCGGAGCGCGGCCGGAGGGCGGGGCCGGCGTCCGGCGCACGCTGGACGTCTATTGCGGCAACTGGCAGGAGCCCAGCGCGCGGGTAACCGAGCTGAGCGCCGACATGTCGGCCAGCGCCGTGCTGGAGAACTACGCCACGCAAAGCTGGTGGCGCGGCGACATCGACCAGAGGCTGAATTGTCCGGCGCCGGCCGCCGCCAAGATCCTCGACCGCTACGATGCCCTGCTGATGGAATGCCGGCGCAAGCAGGGCGGCTGGCCGGTGGTCGCCGTCGTCGCGTCGGTGAACGGAACGGTGTTTCTGGCCGAAGGCATCCCGGTGGCGATGAGCCAGATCGAGAACACCGTCGGCGGCCTCGCCGGGGCGATCGACCGCTCCAAGATCGAGGAGGCCGGGGGCTCCCGCTCCTCGGTGGCCGAACGGCTGGAAGCCCAGACCAAATTCAGCATCGGCGATCTGTCGGCGTTCGAGAACGCCATGCGTCTCGGCCAGTACTACAACAGCATCCGCGAATTCGCGAAGGCCGAGGATCAGTACCGCCAGGCCCTGGCCGTTCTGATGAAGTTCCAGCCGGACGACGAAATCAACCAGGGGGTGCTTTACGCCCACCTCGCCCTGCAGGCCAGCAACCAGCAGCGATTCGCCATCGCCGACGGTCTGTTCGAGCAGGCGGAGGCCAAGCTTGGGGGCGCCGAGGATCTGGTCCGCCTGCGGCTGGGCAGCTATCGCGCGCTTCATCTCGCCAACCAGCGGCAGTATGACGGCGCTCTGGAACAGGCGAAGAAGATCGCCGGGGAGCGCCAGAGCGTGAGCGTGGCCAAGGGTGCCGACCGCCGCGGCCGCAATGACGACAACCAGACGTTCAGCGTGTCCGAAATCGCCCGGAACACGGAAATCCTGTTCGCCGACATGGCCCTCGACACCTACACGCAGGCCCGCATGCAGGAAAAGACCGGGCGGCTGAAGGAGGCGTCGGCGACCCTCGACCAAGCGTTCGGCGTGCTGGGTCAGGCCCGTCTGGCGCCGGCCTGGTGGCGGCCGCAGTTCCTGTTCCTGCAGGCCGGGCTTGACGTGGATAGCGGCAATCCGGAACGCGGCGTCAGCCGGCTGGAAACCGTCATTGCCGAACAGCGCAAGCTGTTCAGCAATTCCCGGCTGGAGGTTCTGGCGCTGCTGGCGCTGGGCAAGGCGCACGCGGCGACGGAGCGCACCGAGGACGCCCTGCGCGCGTTCCGCGCCGCCTTCGCCATCTCGGCGGAGCGCTCCACCGCGCTTTCCTACGACGTGGTCTATCCCTTCTTCGACCTGATGCTGACCCTGGCCGAGAACGACCCCGGCAAGGCCGACGCCTACTTCACCGAGATGTTCGAGGCCGGACAGCTGGTTCGCGGCACCATGACCAGCCAGGCCATCGCCCGCACGGCTTTGCGGATGTCCGCGGACCGGTCGGCGGGCGGCGTCATCCGGCGCCTTCAGGACGCCGAGCGCGACCATGACCGTGCCAAGAACGAGCTGGCCCGGATGGAAGCCGATCCGCAAGCCCTGTCGAACGAACTCGACTTCCTGCGGACGGAGGTGGAGACCAAGAAGCGCGCCGTCAGCCAGTTGACCCAGGAGGTGCAGAGCGCCTTCCCACGGTACCAGAGCCTGCTCGACGCGCCGGTGAAGGTCGCCGACGTGCAGGCCCAGCTCACCCAGCGGGACGCGCTTTACCAGATCATCGTCGGTGAACCGATGTCGGTTGCCTTCCTGATCCGCAAGAACGGCATGACGGCCTATCGGGTGGCCCTGACGCCCGGACAGGCCGCCCGCGAGACCAAGGCGCTCCGCTCCGCCATCGACGGCAGCCAATTGCTGGAGTACGACGTCATCGGCGCGAACAAGCTGTTCGAGACGCTGATGGGGCCGGCGAAGGCCCGCATGGCCGATGTCGACCATCTGGTGACGGTGCCGTCCGGGCCGCTGCTCAGCTTGCCGCTCGGCCTGTTGGTGACCGAACCGCACCCGCGCGTTGCCGACAACCGGGACTACCGCACCGTCCCCTGGCTCATCCAACGCTACGCGCTGACGCTGACGCCGTCGGTGCGGTCCTTCGTGGATCTGCGGCGCGTCGAGCCGTCGACCGCGCCGCAGCCCTTCATCGGCTTCGGCGATCCGCTGCCGTTCACCAACGTCGACGCGGTGCTGCGCAACCGCAACCTGCCGGAAAGCTGCCGGTCCGAAGTCGCCCGCCTGACCAAGCTGCCGCGCCTCGAAGGGACCGACCGGGAGGTCCGGTCCGTCGCCCAGAGCCTTCAGGCCTCCACCGGGTCGGTTCTGATCCGCGATGCGTTCAGCCACGAGAAGGTGCGGCAGCTCGGCCAAGCCCCTGACAACGGCACGGCCCTTCTGGAGCAGTACCGGATCGTGTATTTCGCCACGCACGGCTTGCTGCCGAACGAGTTGAACTGCTGGTCGGAACCGGCCCTGATGGTGTCGCTGCCCGAGGGGGCGCCGCAGCAGTACGATGGGCTGCTGGCGGCGAGCGAAATCGAGCAGCTGCGCCTCAACGCCGACCTGGTGGTGCTGTCCGCCTGCAACACCGGCGCTGAGGGCAGCGGCGGCGGTGAAAGCCTGACGGGCATCGCCCGGTCCTTCTTCGTCGGAGGCGCCCGTTCGCTGCTGGTGTCGCACTGGCAGGTGGACAACGGGGCGACGATCAAGCTGATGACCGAGCTGTTCCGCAGAATAGGCGGGGAACGCTCCCAGGGCAGCGCCTACCATCTGCAGTCCGCGCAAAAGGAAATAATCGCCGACCTGGAGCAGAGCCATCCTTACTTCTGGGCGGCCTTCACACTGGTCGGCGATGGGAATCGGCCGATTACGCTTCCGGCCAGGATGTAACGGTGTACCGGCGTGCGGGTGGTGGGTGCGCCGCGGATTGGCCAGGGTTGTGCCATCCGCGCCGACGTCGGTCGGGACGGCGGGTCCGTTGCACGACGCAACGGCCCGCGGCCTCCCGGAACCGCGCGCCGCAGGGCAGCGGCTACTCCCTGGGCACCTCGCGCTCCAGTTCCTCCAGCCAGATGCGGGCGTTGCCGTCGGACGGGGCGCGCCAGTCGCCGCGCGGCGACAGGGAGCCGCCCGCCGTCACCTTCGGCCCGTTGGGCATGGCCGAGCGCTTGAACTGGCTGAAGCCGAAGAAGCGCTGGATGAAGACGCGCAGCCAGGAATGGATCTCGGCCAGCGTGTAGGCGCTGCGCTTCTCCACCGGATAGCCCGCTGGCCAGTCGCCGCGCGCCGGGTCGGACCAGGCGTGCAGGGCGAGGAAGGCGATCTTCGACGGGCGCAGGCCATAGCGCAGCGTGTGGAACAGGTGGAAGTCCTGAAGCTCGTAGGGGCCGACGACGGCCTCCGAACTCTGCAGGGCGCGGTCGCTGCCGGCGGGGACCAGCTCGGGCGAAATCTCGGTCGCCAGGATGTCGCCCAGCGTGTCCAGCACCCCGTCCGGAAACTGGCGGGAGCCGATGACCCAGCGGATCAGATGCTGGATCAGCGACTTCGGGACGCCCGAATTGACGTTGTAATGGGCCATCTGGTCGCCGACGCCGTAGGTGCACCAGCCCAGCGCCAGCTCCGACAGGTCGCCGGTGCCCAGGACGATGCCGCCCCGCTGGTTGGCGAGGCGGAACAGATAGTCGGTGCGCAGACCCGCCTGGACATTCTCGAAGGTCACGTCGTACACCGCCTCGCCGCGCGCGTAGGGGTGGTCCATGTCCTTGAGCATCTGGTTGGCGGCGGGGCGGATGTCGAGTTCATGGTGCGACACGCCGAGCGCGCTCATCAGGCGGAGCGCGTTGCCCTTGGTCTTGTCGCTGGTGCCGAAGCCCGGCATCGTGAAGGCGAGGATGTCGGTGCGCGGCCGGTCGAGCAGGTCCATGGCACGGGCGGCGACGATCAGGGCGTGGGTCGAATCCAGCCCGCCCGACACGCCGATCACGATGCGCGGCATGCCTGTGGCGCGCAGCCGCTGGACCAGCCCGGCGACCTGGATGTTGTAGGCCTCGTAGCAGTCGAGTTCCAGCCGCTCCCGCGCCGCCGGGACGAAGGGGAAGCGCGGCACGTTGCGGCGCAGCCCCAGGTCCCCGGCGGGCGGATCGACGCGGAAGGCGACGCGCCGGAAGGCCGTCCCGTGCGAACGGCGGTTGTCGTCGAAGGTGCCCATGCGCAGCCGTTCCTGGCGCAGCACGTCGAGGTCGACGTCGGCGACGGCCATCTGGGCGCCCTTGGGGAAACGCTCGGTCTCGACCAGCGTCTCGCCGTTCTCGAAGATCGACGCCTGCCCGTCCCAGGCCAGATCGGTGGTCGATTCCCCGGCCCCGGCGGAGGAGTAGAGATAGGCGGCGATGCAGCGCGCCGACTGCGACTGGCAGAGCAGGCGGCGGGTCTCCGCCTTGCCGATGGTGATGTTGCTGGCCGACAGGTTCGCCAGCACCGTCGCCCCGGCCAGCGCCGCCCCGGAGCTGGGCGGGACGGCGACCCAGAGATCCTCGCAGATCTCGGCATGGACCACCAGCCCGTCCAGATCCTCCGCCTGGAACAGCAGGTCGGGGCCGAAGGGGGCGCTGAGAGCACTTTGGTGGCCGCCGATGCGGATCGTCCCGCCCTCGGTGCCGGCGCCGGAGGCGAAATGGCGGCGCTCGTAGAATTCCCGGTAATTGGGCAGATGGACCTTCGGCACCACGCCCAGCAGCCGGCCGCGATGCACGGCGACCGCCGTGTTGTAGACGCGCCCGGCGTGGCGCAGCGGCGCGCCGACGAGGATCAGCGGCATCAGGTCGTGCGACTGTTCCACCAGATGGACGACAGCCTTCTCCACCGCGTCGAGCAGGCAGTCCTGGAGGAACAGGTCGTCGATGGCGTAGCCGGACAGCGCCAGCTCGGGGAACAGAGCGACGGCGACCGCCTGTTCGTCGCACTCCCGCACACTGTCCAGCACCGCCGCGGCGTTCGCCATGGGGTCGGCGATCGTGCAGGGCGTCGTGCAGGCGGCGACCCGGGCCATTCCATGGCGATAGAGTGACCCAAAGCTCATGGTCCGAGCCGCGCCGTCAACCGTCATCGTGATCGTCTCCAAACCGGTCCTGCGGTCAAGCCCACAGGAGGGAAACCGGCGGAGGCCGCCGGTCATCTCGCCCGCCGCATTCTGGCGGTTGCCGGCGCGCCGCTCAACCCATTGATCGCACTCCACCCGGTCAGGGAGGGTCAGGCCGTCTTCACCTCCGCGATGAAGGCGTCGACGCTGCCCTTGAGGGCTACCGCGCGGCCGGCGACCTCGCGGGCGGATTGCAGGACCTGCGCCGAACCGGCGGCCGTCGATTCGGAGGCGACGCGCAGCGTGCCGATGGTCCCGGTCACCTCCGCCGTGCCCTGCGCCGCCTGGACGGCGTTGCGGCCGATCTCGGCGGTGGCGGCCCCCTGCTGCTCGACCGCGGCGGCGACGGTGGTGGCCATCTCGTTCAGGCGGTAGATAACCGTGGCGATGGTCTGGATGGCCGACACCGCGCCACCAATGGTCTCCTGCATGGCGCCGACCTGGCTGCGGATCTCGTCGGTCGCCTGCGCCGTCTGGTTGGCGAGCTGTTTGACCTCGCTCGCCACCACCGCGAAGCCCTTGCCGGCCTCGCCGGCGCGGGCGGCCTCGATGGTGGCGTTCAGCGCCAGCAGGTTGGTCTGGCTGGCGATGCCCTGGATGAGGTCAATCACCTCGTTGATGCGCTGGCCGGACTCGGTCAGGGCGCCGACCCGCTGCTGGGCCTGCTGGGCCTGCCGCGTCGCCTCGTCGGCGAAGCCGCGCGCCTCGTTCATCTGGCGCGACACCTCCTGCACGGTGGCGGTCATCTCCTCCGTCGCGGCGGCGACCGTCTGGACGTTGGCGGCGGTCTGCTCGGCGGCCGCACCGACGACGGTCATGCGCTCCGACGCCTGCTCGGCCCCGGCGGACAGGGAATGGGCGGTGGCCTCCAGCGCGGCGGCGGCGTCCTTCATCACGTGCAGGGCCTCGCCGACCTCGCGGTCGAAGCGCAGGATCGTCGCGCCGACCGCCTCGGCGCGGTCCAGCTTGTGCCGGGCCTCGGCCTCCTGCTCCGCCTGGATGCGCTGGCGGTCGAGCGCGTTGTCCTTGAAGACGGCGAGCGCCCGCGCGATGTCGCCGACCTCGTCGCGGCGGTCGGCGCCGGTGATGACCACCGTCAGGTCGCCGCCGGCCAGACGGCGCAGGCAGGACACCGCCTCCACGATGGGTCCGACGATGCCGCGCGCCGACAGCCAGCGCCCGATCAGCCCGCTGGCGAGGATGCCGAGCAGGGCGACCACCGCGATCAGCCAGGTGGTCCGGCCGGCCAGCGCTTCCGCCTCTTCGGAGATCCGCGCCGTCTTGGCGACGGTGAGGCCGTTGTAGTCCTGGACGGCGCGGATCAGCGCCTCCACCTGCTCCTGGCTGCCGGAGACGTTGTTCAGCACCTCGCGCCGGGCGTAGGTGATGCCCATGTCGGCGTGCTTCTTCGCCGCCGCCACCGTGGCGTCCAGGCTGCTGAGATAGGCGGCGTACTGCGTCTCGATGCCGTCCAGCAGGGGGCGCTGCTGCGCGTCGGCGGCGGAGCGGGCGTGCTCCAGGTGGGCGCGGACCTCGGCCTTGCGGTCGGCGACGACGGCCTCGATGGTGGCGACGCTGGCCGGGTTGGCGCCCATCTGGTACTCGGCGCGGCTCAGCTCGACCAGATAGCGGTTCAGCCGGGCGCCCTGCGTCGCCTCGCGCCCCGCCCCCTCGACCCGGTTCAGCTCCCCGCCGAGCGTGGCGAGGCCGTAGCCGCTGACCAGAGCGGTGGACACCGATACGGTGCCCAGCACCACGACGATGCCGAGAATCTTCCCGGCGATTCGCACATTCTTCAACTGCATGTCGGCCTCGGTCGCGCCCTCTTGCGGGTCAGCGCGCTAAATCGATGCGGTGGATGGGTAAGCCGGCATCGCCGGCGTCGGTGTTTGCGGCGCGGACGGCCCAGGCGGCGATCGCCAGATCCTGGATGCCCATGCCGGTGGAATCGAAGACGGTGATCTCGTCCGCGTCGGTGCGGCGGGGCGCCTTGCCTTCCAGCGCGTCGCACAGCGTGCCGCGGACGGACTCGCGGGTCAGGCCGAGCGCCAGCGCGTGCTGGCATTCGCCGAGCGTGGAGGCCTGCGCCCAATCGTCCACCCAGACGGAGGCGCCGAGCAGGATCATCGGGTCCAGCTCCTGCTTGCCGGCGGTGTCGGCGCCCATGGCGCAGAGGTGCGTTCCGGGGCGGACCCAGCCGGCCTGGACCACCGGCTCGCGCGCCGTGGTCAGGGTGATGAGCACGTCGGCGCCGCGCGCCGCGGTTTCGGCGTCCACGACCTCGACGGGCAGCGGACCGGCGAAGGAGGCCGCCAGTTCCTCGGCCCGCGCGCGGTCGCGGTTGGCCACCAGAATGCGGTCGAAGCTCCGCACCAGCAGCGCCGCCTCCAGATGGTGGGCCGCCTGCCCGCCGGTGCCGATCAGGGCGAGCACCCGCGCGTCGGGCCGGGCCAGCTCGCGGATGCCGATGGCGCAGGCGGCGGCGGTGCGCAGCCCGGTCAGGTGGTTGGAGCTGACCAGCGCCGTCGGGCAGCCGGTCTCCGGGTCGGTGAGCACGGTGGTCGACTGGTGGTTGGTCAGGCCGCGGGCGCGGTTGCCCGTCCAGTAGCCGCCGATCTTCAGCCCGAGCAGTCCGATGGCGAGGTCGCCGCCGGCCTTGATGCCGTAGACGTCCGGTCCCGGCAGCAGCCGCTCGCGGACCACCGGGAAATTGCGGGCCTGCCCGCGGGAGACCTCGCGGAAAGCCATCTCCATGGCGTCGATGGCGTCGGCCGGGGAGACCAGGCGACGGGCGGCGGTTTCATCGATGACGATCATTCGTTTGCTGCTCCCGCCGCTTCCAGAACCAGACGCGACAGCGCGTCCTCCGGCTTTTCCATCCGTGCCATGATCGAGAAGTGATCCTCACCGGCCAGCGTGTGATAAGAGCAGCGCGATCCGCGGCCCCGGCACAGCGTGGCGAAGTCGCGCGACTGGGCGATCCAGGCCGGCGTCTCCGCCGAACCGACGACGACCGTCAGGGCCGTGGCGGTGGACGGCGGGTGGCGCATCGGGCTGACCCCGTCGACCATCTCCGGGCGCAGCCCGATGGTCTCGTTGACGGTGATGTCCAGCACCGGCGCCAGCTCGTAGATGCCGCTGATCAGGACGGCGGCCTTGATGGCGCCATCCTCAAGCCGGTCGGCCCCGGCGTCGTCGGCCCCGGCGTCGTCGGCAAGCGCCATGGCCACCAGATGCGCCCCGGCGGAATGGCCCGACACGGTGAGGCGGTCGGGATCGCCGCCCAGCGAGGCCGCGTTGCGGTGAATCCAGCGCAGCCCCTCGCGGGTGCGCCGCGCGATCTCCGGCAGGGGCGCCGCCGGGCACAGGTCGTAGTTCATGACCACGGTCGTCACCCCGCGCGGCACGAGCGCGTCGGCGACGTAGCTGTAGTCCGCCTTGTCGCGCCCGCGCCAGTAGCCGCCATGCAGGAAGACGTGCAGCGGGGCGCCGGGTGCGGCGGCCGGAAACACGTCGAGCGTGGAGAGCGGGCTGTCGCCGTAGGCGATGTCGTACCGTCCGGCGTTCCGTTCCCGGGCGGCGCGGCTCAGCGCGGCGGCGCGCTCGGCGTGGCGGGCGAAGTCGGGGACGGAATGACGGGGGTTGTACTGCCACTCGTGATCGTCGGGGGTGACTGACACGATGGGACCTCCTGGGTTCCGGAGAAGGGGGGCGCTCAGACCAGGTCCCTCAGACCAGGTCCATGAGCTGGTTCCACAGCTGGTGCCGCTTGGCGACGTATTCCGGCGTGTCGCGCAGCGCCTCGCCCAGGCTGGCGCGCGGGCGCGGGATGTCGATGGGCACGATCTCGCGGATGCGGCCGGGGCGGGGCGACATGACCACCACCCGGTCGGCGAGGCAGACGGCCTCGTCCACGCTGTGGGTGACGAAGAGGATCGTCTTGCCCATGCGCTCGGTCAGGCCGAGCATCTCGTTCTGCAAAATCTCGCGGGTCAGCGCGTCGAGCGCGCCGAACGGCTCGTCGAGCAGCATGATCTCCGGCTCGATCGCCAGGGCGCGGGCGATGCCGACGCGCTGCTGCATGCCGCCGGAGAGCTGGTGCGGGAAGCGGTCGCCGAAGCCCTTCAGCCCGACGGTGGCGAGCACGCGCTCCGTCGTCTCGCCCTGGCGGTTCGGCGGGATGCCCTTGGCCTCCAGCGCGAAGCCGATGTTCTGGGCGGCGGTCAGCCAGGGCAGCAGGCCGTACTGCTGGAAGACGAAGCCGCGGTCGTGGCCGGGGCCGGTGACCGGCTTGCCGTCGATGAGGATCTCGCCGCTGGTCGCCGTCTCCAGCCCCTGAATGATGCGCAGCAGCGTGGTCTTGCCGCAGCCGCTGGGCCCGACGAAGGCGATGAACTCACCCTCCTCCACGTCCAGGTCGACGCCGTCGAGCGCCGTCATCGACGGCCCTCCGGACACCGGGAAGCGCTTGGTCAGGTTGCGGACGGACAGCTTGGGCATGGGACGGCACCGGGTCTTGAAGCGGGACGGCGGGCGGAATGGGGAAGGAAGCGGTCGGGACTATCGCATTCGGCCTTCGTAGCCCTCTCCCCTCCGCTCACGCGCGAACTTCGTTTGCGCTGACGCGACAGACGGACCTTCGGTCCGCCGAAAGCGGGGAGAGGGTGGCCCGAAGGACCGGTGAGGGGGATGCGCTTTGGCCGAACGTTTCAACACGTACAACCCCCTCACCCTAACCCTCTCCCCGGAGGGGAGAGGGGATACCGCAGGCGATGGCCTTAGGAGGATTACGGCTGCTTGTAGGTGCCGATCTCCGCCAGCACCTCCTGGACGATGCTGGTGTCCAGCACCTTCTCGGCCGGGTGGACGGCCTTCTGCAGACCACCTTCGACGTTCAGCTCCTGCATGTACTTGGCCTGATCGGCGGTGACGGTGCCGTTCGGGTTCCAGATGCCGCCGACCTTGTAGAACTCGTAGAATTCGGCGAGCTGCTCGTCGTTGTAGTCGAAGTGCTTCTTCGCGACGTCCAGCGCGCCCTTCTCGTTGTCGAAGATCCAGCGGGTCGCCTCCAGCTCCGCCTTGACGAAGCGCTTCAGCACGTCGCGCTTCTTGGCGATGGTCGCGTCGTTGACGTCCCAGGGGGTCATCACGTAGTTCGGCAGTTTCTTGGAGACGACGAACAGCACCTTGGCGTTCTTGTCGTGCGCGGCCTTCGGGTCGTAGTTGGAGACGGTGGCGTCGATGGTGCCGGTCAGGATGCCGTTGATGCGGGCCGAGGAGCCCTTCAGCGAGACCCACTGCACCGACTTGATCTGATCCTCGCTCATGCCGGCCTGGCGCATCAGGGCGGTGATGACGACGTGCGGCAGCGAGCCGGGGGAGGAGATGCCGACCTTCTTGCCCGGCAGGTCGGTGACGTCCTTCACGCCCGACGCGGCGTTGGCGTAGAAGGCGTAATGCAGGCCGGTGTGGACGCCGCCGATGGTCTTCAGCGTGCCGCCCTTGTCGGCCGCCGCCAGCGTCTCCGACATGCCGGCCTGGCTGACGTCCAGTTCCCCGGCGATCAGCGAGCGCACGGGGATGGAGCTGTCGGCGATGTGCACCAGCTCCACCGTCAGGCCGTTCTTCTCATAGAAGCCCTGGTCCTGCGCGACGAACTCGACGAGGTTCAGGAACATCTTGGCCGGCATGCCGATCTTCAGCGCGTCGGCGGCGAGCGCGGCGGTGCTCATCGCCACGGAGACGGCACCCGCCAGCAGGGCGGCCTTCAGCGAACGGGACATCATGCTCATGATCCCTCTTCCTTCCTCAAATCCGGTGTGGTGTGGGGCGCGTGTGGTGTTAAGGGGGGGCCGCTCAGCGGCGGCGCCAGCGGCCGAAACGCTCTTCGACCTTCTGAACGAGAACTGTCAGCGCGTTGGCGAGCAGGGCCACCACCAGGACCGGGGCGAAGGCCTTGGCCGTCTCGAACGCGTTGGTGTAGTTGATGATCAGGCCGCCGAGGCCGGAGATGGAGGTCAGGAACTCCGCCACGATCATCGCGATGATGCCGCGGCCGAGCGCGATGCGCAGCCCGCTCGCCACATAGGGCAAGGCGTAGGGCGCGATGATCTGGCGGTAGACCATGAACCGCGAGGCCATGAAGGCCTTTCCGATGTCCAGATAGTGCCGGTCGACGTTCTTCACGCCGGTGACCGTGTTGATGATCACCGGGAAGACCGCGAACAGGATGATGATCGTGATCTTGGCCAGGAAGCCGATGCCCACCCACAGCATCAGGATCGGGATCAGGGCCACCAGCGGCATGGCGTAGAGCGCGTTGATGTAGGGATCGAGAATCACCTCCACCGTGCGGTTGGTGCCCATCGCGAAGCCGATCACGATGCCGATGACCGAGGCGATGATGAAGCCCAGGACGAAGGTCGACATGCTGTCCAGCGTGGCCCAGAACAGCTCGCCGTTCAGCAGCAGCTCCCAGGTCGCCACGGCGATGTCGCTGGGCACCGCGACCAGCAGCTTGTTCGCGTCGCGCGCCGCGAATTCCCAGACGGCGAGCAACAGGACCAGCGTGCCGAATTGAAGCAACCGCTCGCGTCGCCTCTGCCGGTTGGGATCGGACGCCGCCTCAGGCTCGCCGGCGCTTTTTGAAACGGCGCTCGCTTGTGCACTCCGCTGCACGCCTGCCTCCTGTGTGCGAGGTGATGGTATGGTGTGGTGGGTGTGGCGTTTGGCCCTCTGGGCCGCCACCTTGGATCGTCGTTGATACGTATGCTAATCGAAGGTGGTAGTGTGGCGCAAGCATATCGTCATACTGTCTGACAAGAAGAGAAACTTTATGTCAAATTTGCCGATAAATATTGTCCGCGTCGCCGCTCCCCTGCGTCAGCAGGTGATCGATCTGTTGCGCGCGGCCATCGCCGACGGGCGCTATTCCCCCGGCGACCGGCTGGTCGAGCGCGAGCTGTGCGAGACGTTGCAGGTCAGCCGCCCGATCCTGCGGGAGGCCCTGCGCCAGCTGGAGGCGGAGGGGCTGGTCCACAACGTGCCCCAGCGCGGGCTGGAGGTGGTGACCCTGACGGCGGAGGATGTCCGGCAGATCTATCAGGTGCGCGGGGCGCTGGAGAGTCTGGCGGCGGCGGAGTTCATCGCCCAGGCCAGCCCGGAGCAGTGGGCGGTCCTCGCCGACGCCATGGCGGCCTTCGAGGCGGCGGCGGCGGAAGGCGTGCCGGCGCGCATCCGCACGGCGAAGACCATGGTCTACGACACGCTGATCGCCGGCTGCGGCAACCCGACGATGGCGCAGATCCTCAAGGCGCTGCACAACCGCATCCAGCTGTTGCGCGGGGTGTCGCTGGCCGAACCGGGGCGCCTGCCCAACACGATCCGCGAGATCCGCGAGATCTACGAGGCGATCACCGCCCGCGACACCGCCCGCACGCGCCAGCTCTACGACGATCACATCGCCAGCGCCGCCCGCGTGACCATGCAGGCTTTAGCCGCCGGACGCTAAGGGCGGGCGGCGACGGCGGAAATCAGGCGCCGCCGATGCCCTCGGTGAAGGTCTCGCCGGTCCTCGGGTCGATATCCTCGCCGGTTCCCGGCGTGCCGGGCGCGGCCTCGTCCCGATCATTGGGGCGGTCGCTCGCCGGTTTCCGGCTGTCGGGGTCGTAGCTGCGCGGGGGATGAACGGCGGTGTCGTCCGGCTTCTTCGGGTCGCTCATGCGCCACCTCTGCGAAAGGGATTGCAACCTTCCCGTCAACAGGGGCCGGGGCGTATCCTCACGCGCATCGGCAACGCACCGACAGGGAAGGGATACGCCATGACGACCGCCAAAAACACGATCTGCCTCTGGTACGACAAGGACGCGGAGGCCGCGGCCCGCTTCTACGCCACGGTCTTTCCCGACAGTTCGGTGGGCGCCGTTCACCGCGCGCCCGGCGACTACCCGTCCGGCAAGGCGGGCGACGTGCTGACGGTGCAGTTCACGGTCGCCGGCATCCCCTGCCTCGGCCTCAACGGCGGGCCGACGTTCAAACACACCGAAGCCTTCTCGTTCCAGATCGCCACCGACGACCAGGAGGAGACCGACCGCTATTGGAACGCCATCGTCGGCAACGGCGGGCAGGAAAGCGCCTGCGGCTGGTGCAAGGACCGCTGGGGCGTCTCCTGGCAGATCACGCCGCGCGTGCTGACCGAGGCGCTGGCGGCCGGCGGCGAGGAAGCGAGGCGCGCCTTCGAAGCGATGATGGGCATGACGAAGATCGACGTCGCCGCGATCGAGGCGGCGATCGAGGCGGCGCGGCGCGGCTGACGATCACCGGAGGGCCGGCGCCTCCACGGCCTCCGCCGCGCCTTTCGCGGGGACGCGCAGCAGGCTGGTCAGGCCGCCCGCCAGGGTGAGGGCGGCGGCCAGGCCGAGGCCGAGGCGCGGCGCCGCCTCCGGGCCGGACAGCAGCGAGAACAGCACGGTCATCAGCACCGCGCCGGCGGTCTGCCCGACCAGACGCGCGGTGCCCTGCATCCCTCCGGCGGCGCCGCTGCGCGCCTTGGGCACGGTCAGCAGCATGTTGCGGTTGTTGGGTGTCTGGAACAGCCCGAAGCCGAAGCCGCACATCACCATGAAGGCCAGCAGCGGCCGCGGGTCCCGCTCCAGCGGCCAGACCGCCGCCAGGGCGAGGCCGGCGGCGAGCAGCAGGCCGCCCACGGCGCACAGCCAGCCCGTGCCCACACGGTCGGACAGCCGGCCGGCGATGGGTGCGGCGACGGCGGTCGCCAGCGGCCACGGCACCAGGAACAGCCCCGCCGTCACGATGCCCTGGCCGAGCCCGTGCTGCAGATAGAAGGGCAGCGCCACGGCGGCGGCCATCTGGCCGGTGAAGCAGAGGACCGAGGCGATCACCGACAGGCGGAAGGAGCGCACCCTCAGCAGGTCGAGCGGGACCAGCGGCGCCTCGCGGTCCTTCTCGCGCCGCACCAGCCCGGCAAGGCAGAGCGCCGCGGCCAGCAGAAGCGCGCCGCCGCGCAGGGGCTGCGCCGCGACGGTCTCGGCCCCCATCACCAGGGCGGCGAAGAATCCGGCGTTGAGGGCGACGCTGGCCGGATCGAGGCGGCGGCTGGTTCCCGCGACCGCGGGCAGCGCGCGGGCGGTCGCCAGCACGACGAGGCCGACCGGGATGTTGACCGCGAACAGGAACGGCCAGGGGGCGACGGCGAGGATGCCCGCCCCGATCGTCGGTCCCGCCGCCGAGGCGAGCGCGATGGCCAGGGCGTTCCAGCCGATGGCGGCGCCGAGCAGCCGCTGCGGGTAGACGAAGCGCAGCAGAGCGACGCCCAGCGCCATCACCGCCGCCCCGCCCAGCCCCTGAACGAAGCGCGCGGCGATCAGCCAGGGCAGCGTCGGCGCCAGGGCGCAGCCGGCGGAGGCCACGGTGAACAGCAGCACCCCGCCGGTGAACACCCGGCGGTGCCCGAGACTCTCCCCAAGGGCGCCGACGGGCAGGAGCGCGATCACCAGCGCCAGCTGGTAGGCGGTGATGATCCAGACGGTGTCGGCGGGCGGAACCCCGAGGGTGTTCGCGACGGTCGGCAGGGCGAGGTTGGCGATGGCGGCGTCGAGCACGACGAGCACGATCGCGGCGATGACGGACGCGCCGGCCACGGCGCGGCGGGGCATGGGCAGCCCGTCGGGATGTGGGGAATCGGGTGTCCGGGCGGTGGTGGAACGGGGCATTGGCGTCTCCAACGGGGCGTCTCCAACAAGGGTTGGACCAATTTTGCTCTCCCCCAGTCATGGCGGAAGACGCCGCCTGTGCAGGTTATTCCTGCACCAGACGCCATGTGTTAGCCTTCGTCTCCATGACCGATCCCGATCTCAACCTCATCCTCGCGCTCGACGCGTTGCTCACGGAGGGCAGCGTCGTCAAGGCGGCGCGGCGGCTCGGCCTCAGCGAGTCCGCGATGAGCCGCACCCTGGCGCGCCTGCGCGCGGTCACCGGGGACCCGCTGCTCGTCCGGGCCGGGCGCGGCCTCGTCCCGACGCCGCGGGCCATCCAGTTGCGGGAGCGGGTGCCCGGCCTCGCCGAGGAGGTCCGCGCGGCGCTGCGTCCGGCGGAGGCCATCGACATCGCCCGGCTGGAGCGCGGCTTCACCCTGCGCGCCAGCGAGAGCTTCATCGAGGTCTACGGGGCCCGGCTGGTGAACCGCGTCGCCGCCGAGGCGCCCGGCGTCCTGCTGCGCTTCGCGCCAAGGGGCAACCGCGACGCGCAGGCGTTGCGCGACGGGCTGATCGACCTCGACATCGGGGTGCATTCGGAAACTACGCCGGAGCTGAAGGTGCAGAGCCTGCTCCGCGACCGGCTGGTCGCCGCCGTGCGGGAGGGCCACCCGCTGGCCCGCCAGGAGACGGTCACGCCGGACCAGTACGCCGCCTGCGGCCATGTGCTGACCTCGCGGCGCGGGCTGGTGCGCGACCGGATGGACGAGGCGCTGGCCGCCCTCGGCCTCGTGCGCAAGGTGGCGGCGGTGGTGCCGAGCTTCCCGGCGGCCCTGGCGATCGTCCGCGCCTCCGACCTCACCGCCCTGGTGTCCGAACGCCAGCTCGCCGCGGGCGTGGCCGGGGTCCGCGCCCTGCCGCTTCCCGCCGGTCTGGCGACCGTCCTGGGCGAGGTCGTGGTGACGCAGATGTGGCACCCCCGGCAGGACGCCGACCCGGCCCACCGCTGGCTGCGCGGGCGGATTCTCGCCGCCTGCCGCGAGCCGGACTGACCCGCGACACACCCTCGGCGGAGCGGAAGCGGCGCAACAACCTCCCCCTCCCGGCATTGATAAGGTCGGATCGATTTCGACGGCTGGGACGCAATGACCGGATTCCGACGCGCGCTCGCGGGCTTGCTGCTCGGCGCCTTTCTCGCCTTGCCGGGCGCGCCTCTCCGGGCGGCGCCGGTGCCGAAGGACGTGCTGGTCGTCGGTCAGATCGCCGAACCGGCGTCGCTGGACCCGGCGGTCAGCACCGCCACCAACGACTTCCGCATCCTGGTCAACCTGTATGAGGGGCTGGTCCGCTACCGGCCGGGAACCCTGGACGTCGAGCCCGCTCTGGCCGAGCGCTGGAGCGTCTCCGACGACGGGCTGACCTACCGCTTCACGCTGCGTCCAGGCATCACCTTCCACGACGGCACGCCCTGCGACGCCCAAGCGGTGAAGTTCAACTTCGACCGCATGCTGGACAAGACGCACCCCGCCGCCGACACCGGCCCCTTCCCGCTGGCCTTCTTCTTCGCGGCCATCGACCGGGTCGAGGCGCCGGACCCGCTGACCGTCCGCATCACGCTGAAGGAGCCCTTCGCGCCCTTCCTCTCGAACCTCGCCTATCCGACCGGCCTGATCGTCTCGCCCGCCGCCGTGATGAGGGAAGGCCGGGGGTTCGGCCGGCGGCCGGTCGGCACCGGCCCCTTCCGCTTCGTCGAGTGGCAGGGCAGCCGGCGCCTGACCATCGAGCGCAATCCGGACTATTGGGGCACGCCGCCCAAGCTGCGCGCGGTGATCTTCCGCCCGGTGAGCGACCCCAACACCCGTGCGATGGAGATGCTGGCCGGCGGCCTCGACGTGATGGTGGAGGTGCCGGCGGACGCGCTGTCCCAGTTCCGCGACGGCGACGGCTTTCGGGTGCACGAGCAGGCCGGGCCGCATCTCTGGTTCCTGATCCTGAACACCCGGCACGGGCCGCTGCAGGACCGGCGCGTCCGGCAGGCGGTGAACTACGCCATCGACAAGCGGGCCATCGCCGACAGCCTCCTGCAGGGCACGGCGATCCCGGCCAAGGGACCCATCGCCCCCGCCTTCGCCTGGGCCACCGACCCCGCGGTCACGGGCTACCCCTACGACCCAGACAAGGCGCGGGCGCTGCTGAAGGAAGCCGGGGCGGAGGGGGCGAAGCTCACCTTCTATGTGGCGGAGGGCGGGTCCGGGATGCTCGACCCCGTCGCCATGGGGACGGCGATCCAGGCGAACCTCGCCGCCGTGGGGCTGGCCGTCACCATCGAAACCTATGAGTGGAACAGCTTCCTGGCGCGGGTGAACGGCGGGCTGAGCGAGGCGGCGGACATGGCCGAGATGGCCTGGATGACCAACGATCCCGACACCCTGCCGTACCTGACCCTGCGCTCCGGCGCCCTGCCGGAGGCGGGCGGCTTCAACTCCGGCTACTACGCCAATCCGGAGCTTGACCGCCTCTTGGAACAAGCGCGGCGCAGCGGCGACCGGGACGAGCGGGGGTCGCTCTACCGACAGGCCGAGCGGATCATCGTGGAGGACGCGCCCTGGGCCTTCGTCGCGCACTGGAAGCAGAACGCCGTCACCACCGCGGCGGTGCGCGGCTTCGCCCTGGAGCCGTCCTTCTTCCTGCGGCTCGACCGCGTGTCCAAGGACTGAGGGGGCCGATGGGGTCCTACATCCTCGGCCGCCTCGCGGCGCTCGTCCCCGTGCTGTTCGGGCTCAGCGTGATCGTTTTCCTGATCATGGCGCTGATCCCCGGCGATCCGGCGACCGCGATTCTCGGCCCCTACGCGACGCCGGAGAACGTGGCGCGGCTCCGCCAGGACCTCGGCCTCGACCACAGCCTGCCGGTGCGCTACGCGACGTGGCTGGGCAACGTGCTGACGGGCGACCTCGGGCGCTCCTCCAGCCTCAACCGGCCGGTCCTCGACGAGGTGACGGAGCGCTTCGCCGCCACGCTGGTGCTGGCCGGCGCGGCGCTGGTGCTGGCGTCGCTGCTCGGGCTGCTGGCCGGCATCCTGTCGGCGGTGCGGCAGTTCGGCCTCGCCGACAAGCTGGTGACGCTGGCCGTCCTGGTGGGGATCTCCATGCCGACCTTCTGGCTCGGCCTGCTGCTGATTTTGGTCTTTTCGGTGCGCTGGCGCCTGCTGCCAGTGAGCGGCATGGTCTCCATCTACGGCGGCGGCGACCTGCCGGACCTGCTCTGGCATCTGGCGCTGCCCGCCGCGACGCTCGCCATCGTCGCCGCCGGGGTGATCGCCCGGCTGACGCGCTCGGCCATGCTGGAGGTGCTGCGCCAGGACTTCGTCCGCACCGCCCGCGCCAAGGGGCTGACGGAGCGCCGCGTGGTGTTCGGCCACGCGCTGCGGGCCGCCATGGTGACGGTGATCCCGGTGATCGGCATCCAGGCCGGCTTCGTCCTGGGCGGGGCGGTCTACATCGAGACGGTGTTCCAGTGGCCGGGCATCGGCCGCATGCTGGTCAACGCCATCGCGACGCGCGACGTGCTGCTGGTCCAGGGCGGCGTTCTGGTGGTCGCAGCCAGCTATGTGCTGTTCAACCTGTTGGCCGACATCCTGCAACGGCTGCTCGACCCGAGGATCGCGCCATGAAGGGCGGCTTGGCTCTCTTGCGCCGCGTGACGCGGAACCGGCTGGCGGCGCTGGGGCTTGCGCTGCTGACGCTGATCGTCCTGGCCGCGCTCGCCGCGCCCGTCCTGCCGCTGGCCGACCCGGACGCCATTGATCCCGCCCGGCGCCTGCTGCCGCCCTTCAGCGCCGGGGCGTGGCTCGGAACCGACACGCTGGGGCGCGACGTGCTGGCCCGGCTGGTCTGGGGGACGCGGCTGAGCCTGGGGGTCGGGGTCGCGGCCTCCCTCCTCGCGGCTCTGGTCGGGTCGGCCATCGGCCTCGTCGCCGGCTACGCCGGTGGGCGAACGGACGGCGTGCTGATGCGCGGCATCGACGTGCTGATGGCCTTTCCCTACCTGCTGCTGGCGCTCGCCATCGTGGCGGCGCTGGGGCCGGGGCTGCTCAACGCGCTGTACGCCGTGGTGGTCGCCAACATACCCTTCTTCGCGCGCAACGTCCGCGGCGCCACCGTCGGCCTGCGCCATCGGGAGTTCGTCGACGCGGCGCGCCTGTCCGGCATGGGCGAGGCGCGCATCCTGCTGGGCGAGGTGCTGCCCAACGTCCTGCCGGTGATCGTCATCACCGCCTCGACCACCGTGGGCTGGATGATCCTGGAGACCGCCGGCCTGTCCTTCCTGGGGCTGGGGTCGCAGCCGCCGCAGGCCGATCTCGGCTCGATGCTGAGCGAGGGGCGCAAGGCGCTGATCACCGCGCCGCACGTCGCGGCGGTGCCGGGGCTGGTCGTCTTCCTGATCGTGATGAGCATGAACCTGATCGGCGACGGGCTGCGCGACGCGCTCGACCCGCGCCTGCGCTCCGGCATCCCCGGCGCGCCGGGCGCCGCCACGCGGGTGGCGCGGGCCGCCGAAGACGACACGGGAAACGCGGCGCCGGACTCCGGCGCGTTGCTGCAGGTCACCGGCCTGCGCACAGCCTTCGACACGGTGGATGGGCCAGTGGACGCGGTAAAGGGCGTCAGCCTGCGCGTCGCCCCCGGCGAATGCCTGGGCATCATCGGCGAGTCCGGGTCCGGCAAGTCGGTCACGGCGCTGTCCATCGCGCGCCTCGTCGCCTCGCCGCCGGGGGTGGTGCGCGGCGGCGCGGTGCGGTTCGGCGGGGACGATCTGCTGGCGCTGCCGGTCGGGGCGTTGCAACGGCTGCGCGGCGGGCGGATCGCCTACGTCTTCCAGGACCCGCTGACGACGCTCCATCCGCTGATGCCGGTCGGCGCGCAGGTGGCCGAGGCGCTGCGCGCCCATCGCCCGGTGCCGCGAGCCGAGGCCGAGCGGCGGGTTGTGGAGCTGTTCGCCGCGGTGAAGCTGCCCGATCCGGCCAGCCTCGCCCACGCCCACCCGCACGAGCTGTCGGGCGGGCAGCGCCAGCGCGTCGGCATCGCCATGGCGCTCGCCAACGACCCCGAGCTGATCATCGCCGACGAGCCGACCACCGCGCTCGACGTCACCGTCCAGGCCGAGATCCTGGACCTGCTGGACGATCTGCGCCGACGACGCCGTCTCGCCCTCGTCTTCATCAGCCACGATTTCGGAGTCATCGCCCGCCTCTGCGACCGGGTGGCCGTGATGTTCCAGGGGGAAATCGTCGAGGAGGGCGACACCCGCAGCGTCCTCACCCGCCCGCGCCACGATTACACCCGGCGCCTGCTCGCCGCCGTACCGGTCCTCGGGCGGTCCCGGCGCCCGGAGCAGCCGCCGCCGCGGTCATCGTCCGGGGCGGGCTGGGCGGTCGAGGTCCGCAGTCTGGTCAAGACCTATGCCGCGCGCCGTTCCCTGTTCGGCCGCTCCCTGTTCGGGCGGTCGCGCCCGGCGGTCACGGCCTTGAAATCCGTGTCGCTGCGGGTGGCGTTCGGGGAGACGCTGGGGATCGTCGGTGAGTCCGGCAGCGGCAAGTCGACGCTCGCCCGCAGCCTCGTCGGGCTGAGCCGTCCGACCGGCGGGACCGTCCTGCTCGACGGGCGGCCCCTCGCCGAGCTGGCCGTCGGCGGGCCGCGGGCGCTGGGTCGGACGGTGCAGTATGTCTTCCAGGACCCGCTGTCCTCGCTCAACCCGCGCAAGACGGTCCGGCGGACCCTGTCGGCGCCGCTGCGCTTCCTGGCCGGCGTGCCGTCCGGGGAGCGGGAGGACCGGCTGGCCGAGCTGGTGCGGTCGGTCGACCTCGATCCCGCCATTCTGGACCGCTACCCGCACGAGCTGTCGGGCGGGCAAGCGCAGCGCGTCGCCATCGCGCGGGCGCTCGCCGCCGGAGCGAAGATCATCGTTCTCGACGAGGCGGTCTCCGCCCTGGACGTGTCGGTGCGGGCGCAGGTCCTGCGCCTCCTGGCGGCGCTGAAGGAGCGGCACGGTCTGACCTACCTGTTCATCAGCCATGACCTCGCCGTGGTCGAAGCCGTCGCCGACCGGGTCATGGTGATGGCCGCCGGCGACATCGTCGAGGAGGGGCCGAGCGACCGTCTGTTTGCGGCACCGGAACATCCCTACACGCGCCGGCTGCTCGCCGCCGTGCCGTCGCTTCCATCCTGACGGGGACGCAGGGGATGCGCCGTGATGCATGGATGGTCCGCTGGCCGCGCGGCGGTTGAACATCGGACAGACGCTTGGCCTCGCTGTCGCCCGGCCCGGCGCGCTCCGTCAGCTCGAAATGGGCGTGGATGACGCAGGCGTCGATCGCCCGGCGGATCGCCGGTTCCCCACAGCCGCTCCTACACCACGTCGCGGGACACGACCGTAAGTCAGCGGCTCCGCTCGCCGGTATCAAACAACCACACCCGTTGATCGAACGGTGCGGAGACGGCTTGGTTTCGTGGCTCGGGTGTCCTGGCTCGGGTCGTCAAGCGGCAGCCCGCGCACTCGCCTCAGGTCGTCGCGCGCCGGTCCGCTCCGGCCGCCGTGGCGCGGCGGACCTTCCCACCCCCCGATGCCGGCACGGCGACGCGCCGGTGCAGCCACGCCGGAAGCGCCAGACTGGCGACCGCCAGGACCGTGATGGCCGTCTTGCCCAGGGCGCCCACCGGCCGCACCGCCTCGTCGATCAGCACGATCCCGTAGGCGAGCACGACGTGGTAGGCGTAGACCTGCAGCGAATGGCCGCCGAGATAGCGCAGGAAGCGCAACAGGAAGAGCCGTTGCAGGGCCTGCCCCGCCCAGCGCGCGGCGGGGGACGCGGCCTCGACGCCGGCGGACAGCAGCCACGTCACCAGGAAGGCCAGCGCCGCGAAGTTCACCAGGAAGATCAGGCTGAACTCGGTGCGGTCGTGCAGGCTCCAGAAACGCGCCGCCATGTCCTCCGGCACGAGGTCGAAGGTGAAGGCCAGCCGCCACGCCATGAAGGCGAGCACCACATACAGCGCGATCCGGGCGAGCAGCGTGCGGTCCGGGGACAGCCAGGGGCGCAGGTCGATCCGCTCCGCCGCCATCAGCGTGCCGATCACCAGCCCGGTGACGAACACGATCTGCCACGCCAGCGGGTTGAAGTGCCCGCGCAGCGCGAAGTCCGGAATGACCGAGCCGGCCAGCGCCTCCAGCGACGCGGCCAGCGGCAGATGCAGGCCGAACTGCACCGCCGCCCACAGGGCGAAGCTCCCCGCGATGACCTCCCCGCCCTTGCCGGCGAGCGTCAGGCGGATCAGCAGCGGCGACGCCGCGAGGTACAGCATGTATTGCGGCAGGATGTCCATCAGCGCCGGCTGGTGCAGCAGCAGCAGGACCGCCGGCAGCGCCGGGCCGAGCGCGCTGCCCAGTTGCGACTCCCAGCCGCTGCGCGCGCCGGGGATCAGCAGCGCCATCGCGACGACGGCGGCGAAGACCGCCACTGTGTACAGGTAAAGCTGCCAGACGCGGGCGCGCAGGCGCTTGCCGGCCTCCTCGTCCCGCCCGGCGGCGTAGAGCCGTCCGTAATAAAGCCCGACGATCAACCCGGAGATGAGAATGAAGCCTTGCGCGTCCTCGACGAAGGCGAGTTGGTTGTGATTGACCAGGGCAACCGGATTTCCCCCGTCGAACCAGATGTGGTTCACCAGCATGAACACGAGGAAATAGCCGCGCAGGCCATCCAGAAGATGGTGCCTGGTCATAACGCGCCCCCCACCCGTTCGTCCGTATTCCGAATACAGACGAGCCCGGCAAAGCATCCCTTTTGACGAGCAACGAATTGGGGTTAGCCGCTCCCCCGCTTAGCGATGCGTTAACCATGATCGCCTGACCATGGCTCTCAGACAGCGTGCCTCGACGAGGCGAACCAGGGGAGCGTGGCTCATGACGGGACGGGTGCTTGGCGGACTGATGGCCGCTTGGGTGTTGTGGAGCGGTGCCGCCGCCGCGTCGGCGCTGTGCCCGGTCCCGCCCGGTGCCGATCCGGCCACCGCCGGACTGACGCACAGCCGGGCCGCCCTGGCCGCCGGGCAGCCGCTGACGGTCGTCGCGATGGGGTCGTCCAGCACGGAGGGCGTCGGGGCCACCGCCATCACCGCCACCTACCCCGCCCAGCTCGACGCCATTCTGGAGCAGCGTCACGCCACCTCGGCCATCCAGGTCCTGAACAAGGGCATCGGCGGCGAGACGGCGGGGGCCAACCTCGTCCGCTTCGACAAGGACGTGCTGGCCGCCAAGCCGGACCTCGTGGTCTGGCAGGTCGGGACCAACGACAGCTTCCAGAAGGTGCCGCTCGACGCCTTCGCCGCCACCCTGCGCGACGGCATCGCCCGCATCCGCAAGACCGGCGCCGACGTCATCCTGATGAACCCGCAGTCCTTCCCCGGCGAGGCCAAGGTCGAGTCCTACCCCGCCTACGCGTCCACCGTGGTGGCGCTCGGCCGCGAACTCGACGTGCCGGTGCTCGACCGCTACCGCATCATGGCCTGGTGGCTGGAAAGCCGCCACTTCGCCGCCGATCAGGTGCTGAGCACCGACGGCCTGCACCTGAAGGACCTCAGCTACCGCTGTCTGGCGGAGTTCGTCGCCGACATGATCGACACCCCGCGTGTGGTGAGCGAGAAGACCGCAGCGCGCTGAGCCGATTAAAGAGTCCCTCTCCCGCCCCGGGAGAGGGTGCCCGCGAAGCGGGCGGGTGAGGGTCGTGCAAGGATTAAGAGGCTGATTCTTGGTGTTACCCTCACCCTTCCCACGCCTGCGGCGCGGGCCCCTTCCCTCTCCCGGGGCGGGAGAGGGATATCCTTCACCCGTCAGACGACCAGTTGCGCCCCCAGGAACTGCCGGAGCTCCGGGGTCCGGGGGTTGCCGAAGACCTCCTCGGGCGGGCCGATCTCGTGCACGCGGCCCTGGTGCATGAAGACGACCCGGTCGCAGACCTCGCGGGCGAAGCGCATCTCGTGGGTCACCATCATCAGCGTCATGCCGTCGGCGGCCAGTTCCTTCACCACGGCCAGCACCTCGTTCACCAGCTCCGGGTCGAGGGCCGAGGTGATCTCGTCGCACAGCAGGGCCATCGGCTGCATCGACAGCGCCCGCGCGATGGCGACGCGCTGCTGCTGCCCGCCGGAGAGCTGGTCGGGGTAGGCGTCGAACTTGTGGCCCAAGCCCACCCGCTCCAGCATGCGGCGGGCCATCGCCTCCGCCTCGCGCGCGGGGGTCTTCTTGACGACCATCTGCGACAGCATGACGTTGCGCCCCGCCGACAGGTGCGGGAACAGGTTGAACTGCTGGAAGATCATGCCGACCTTCAGCCGCAACGCCTTCAGGTGAAGCTCATCGTCGATGAGCTGGGCGCCGGCCACCATGATCGAGCCGTCGTCGATCATCTCCAGCCCGTTGACGCAGCGCAGAAGCGTGCTCTTGCCCGAACCGCTCTTGCCGATGATGGCGACGACCTCGCCGCGCTCGACGTCCAGGTTGATCCCCTTCAGGACTTCGACGTCGCCGAAGCGCTTCTTCACCTCAGTGATTGCGATGAGCGACATTGAGCTTCCTTTCCAGAATCTGGCTGCTCTTGGACAGGGGCCAGCACAGCGCGAAATAGATCAGGGCGACCAGCCCGTAGACGGTGAAGGGTTCGAAGGTCGCGTTGGTGACGACCGTGCCGGCCTTGGACAGCTCCACGAAGCCGATGATCGAGGTCAGCGCCGTGCCCTTCACCACCTGCACGGAGAAGCCGACGGTGGGCGGGACGGCGACCCGCACCGCCTGGGGCAGGATCACGTAGCGCATCTGCTGGACGTAGCCCATGCCAAGGCTGGCCGACGCCTCCCACTGGCCGCGGGCCACCGATTCCACGCAGCCGCGCCAGATCTCCACCAGGAAGGCCGCCGTCCACAGGATCAGCGCCAGCCCGGCGGCCAGCCAGGCCGGCACGTCGATGCCGAACAGGCCGAGCCCGAAGAAGGCCAGGAAGAGCTGCATCAGCAGCGGCGTGCCCTGGAACAGCTCGACATAGCCCTGGACGAACATCCGTCCGGCCCGCGCCTTGCCGATCCGCAGGTAGAGCAGCGCCATCCCCAACAGCCCGCCGCCGATGAAGGAGACGAGCGAGAGGACCACCGTCCAGCGCGCCGCCAGCAGCAGGTTGCGCAGGATGTCCCACAGGGTGAAGGTCATCATCGCGCGGCCCTCCGCGGGAACAGCCTGTTTCCGACGCCGCGCAGCGCCTGCCGCAGAGCCAGCGCCAGCAACAGGTAGAGGCCGGTGGTCAGGAAATAGCTCTCGAAGGCGCGGAAGGTCCGCGACTGGATGAAGTTTGCGGCGAAGGTGATGTCCTCCGCCGCGATCTGCGACACCACCGACGAGCCGAGCATGACGATGACGATCTGCGACGACAGCGCCGGCCAGATCCGTTGCAGCGCCGGAATCAGCACGACGTGGCGGAAGGTCTCGAATCGCGTCATGGCGAGGCTGGCCCCGGCCTCAAACTGGCCGCGCGGGGTGGCCTCGATGCCGGCGCGGATGATCTCGCCGCTGTAGGCGCCGAGGTTGATGACCATCGCCAGAACCGCCGCCTGGAACTCGGTCATCTGCACGCCGAGCGACGGCAGGCCGAAGAAGATGAAGAAGAGCTGGATCAGGAAGGGCGTGTTGCGGATCAGCTCGACATAGGCGACGACCGGCGGGCGCAGCCAGCGCGGGCCGAGCGACCGCGTCCAGGCGCAGGCGATGCCCAGCGCCACCCCGAACAGCGTGCCGATCAGGGTCAGTTCGACCGTCGTCACCAGCCCCTTCAGAATGACGGGCCAGTATTCGGCGATCCACGAATAATCGAAGCGGTAGGTCATGCGGCCCTCCGGTCAGCCCCCCGTGCGCCGGGCCGCCGTGGCGGCCGAAGCCACCCGCGACGCCCCGGCCCCATCGTCCTTAGAGGTCCCTGGGTCAAAGGTCCTTCGGCAGGTCGGCGGACAGCCACTTCTGCGCGATGGCGTTCAGCGAGCCGTCGGCCTTGGCCGCCGCCAGGATGCCGTTCAGCTTCTCCAGCAGGGCCGGCTGCTCCTTGCTCAGGCCGATGTAGCAGGGGGAGTTCTTGATGAGGAACTTCAGCTCCGGCCGCTTCGGCGGGTTGCGGGCGAGGATCGCCGCCGCCACGACGTTTCCGGTCGCCACCACCTCGACCTGACCGGACAGGAAGGCGGAGATGGTGCCGTTGTTGTCCTCGTAGCGCTTGATGACCGCGTCGGCCGGGGCGATCTTGGTCAGCTCCAGATCCTCGATGGCGCCGCGGGTCACGCCGACGGTCTTGCCGGCCAGATCCTCCGGCTTCGCGGCGGTGACGCCGGCCGGGGCGAAGACGCCGTTGAAGAAGGGCGCGTAGGCGTCGGTGAAGTCGATGACCTTCTCGCGCTCGGCGTTCTTGCCGAGGCTGGAGATCACCAGATCGACCTTGTTGGTCTGCAGGAAGGGGATGCGGTTGGCGCTGGTGACCGGCACCAACTCCACCTTCACGCCCATCTTGGCGCCGATCAGCTTGGCCACGTCGATGTCGTAGCCGAGCGGGGCCATGTCCGGGCCGACCGAGCCGAAGGGCGGGAAGTCCTGCGGAACGGCGACGCGCAGCGTGCCGCGCTTGGTGATGTCCTGAAGGGCGTCGGCCCGCGCGGCCGGGGCCTGGGCGATGGACAGGCCGGCGACGGCGGCGACGGCCAGGGCGAGCAGGGTCCTGCGCTTCATGTCTCTAACTCCTCCGGTTTTGCTGGATGGAATGGTTTGCGTGAAAGGGTCAGGCGGGGGCGCCGGGCGAGAGGATCTCGCGCAGGCCGGCCAGGGGATCGGGGGCGGCGGCGAGGTCGAGGCCGTCCTCGACCCGCCGGATGTGCTCGTCCATCAGCCGCGCCGCCCCGGCGTAGTCGCCGTCGGCCAGCAGCGTCACGATGCCGGCGTGGTCGTCGCTGGACGCCGCGGCGTCCTGGTCGGACTGGTAGAGCATCGAGACCAGCGTCGTGCGCGCGGTCAGGTCGCGCAGGATGTCGGTCAGGAAGGCGTTGCCGAAGGCGTGGGCGAGGTGGATGTGGAAGTCGCCGAGCAGGCAGGTGCGCGACCCGACATGGCCGGTGTGCAGCGCCTCGCGCTCCTCCTCGACATGGGCGCGCAGGTGGGCGACGGCGTCCCCCGGAAGCGTGTGCAGATCGCGCAGCATCCCGGTCTCGATCACCCGCCGCGCCTGGAAGGCGGCCCGCGCCTCCGTCGCCGAGGGCTCGACGACGAACCAGCCGCGCCGGGCGCTGACATGGACGATGCCACGCGTCTCCAGCCGCATCATCGCCTCGCGCACGCGGGTGCGGGACACGCCGTAGACCTCGGCCAGCTTCGCCTCGCCCAGCCGGGTGCCGGGCCGAAGGCGGCCGCCCAGGATGGCGGAGATCACGCTGTCTTCGATGCTGTCGGGAAGCTGGGTCATCAGGCTGCCGCACCAATCTTGTATACAAGACTGTTGAGCAAGCGGCGTGCCAACCGGAACGGCGCGGAAACGCTGGGGCCTGACCCTTAGCGCGATCAAAAATTGGGCACGAGGCCGACCTGATTAAGACTTATGCACTTTTCCGCGGCATCGCTTCGCTGCGCTTGCCCCGAATGGCAAAGGACGGCGGCGAAAAAGGCGGAACCAACGGCTGTCGGTGCCAGTTGGGTTGAGGGACTCTCCCGCTTCGCAAAGAGGACCGTTCCCATGGCTCGTGCAGCCACCCATTCCCTTGCCATCGTCACCGGGGCGTCCACCGGCATCGGGCTCGAACTCGCCAAGGAATGCGCCCGGAACGGCTTCGACCTCCTGATTGCCGCCGACGATCCGGCCATCGAGGAGGCCGCCAAGGAGCTGCGCGCGCTCGGCGTCACGGTGGAGACGGTTCAGGCGGACCTCGCCACCCTCGACGGCGTCGACACGCTCTGCGCGGCGGTGAAGGGCCGGCCGGTCGACGCCCTGCTCGCCAACGCCGGCCACGGGCTGGGCCACGGCTTCCTCGATCAGGATTTCCAGGAGGCCCGGCACGTCATCGACACCAACATCACCGGCACGCTGTACCTGATCCAGAAGGTCGGGCGCGGCATGCGCGACCGCAAGCAGGGCCGCATCCTGATCACCGGTTCGATCGCCGGCTTCATGCCCGGCACTTATCAGGCGGTCTACAACGGCACGAAGGCCTTCATCGATTCCTTCTCCTTCGCGCTGCGCCACGAGATCAAGGACTCCGGGGTGACGGTCACCTGCCTGATGCCCGGCGCCACCGACACCGAGTTCTTCGAGCGCGCCGGCATGGAGGACACCCGGATCGGCCAAGGCAAGAAGGACGACCCGGCGATGGTCGCCAAGGTCGGCTTCGACGCGATGATGCGCGGCGACGGCGACGTGGTGGCTGGCTGGAAGAACAAGCTGCAGACCGCCGTGGCCGCCGTGACGCCTTCCGGCGTGCTGGCCGAGCAGCACCGCAAGCAGGCCGAGCCCGGCTCGGGCCATCACTGATCGACGGTCTGCCGCCCCATCCCCACCCCCCCACGGAGGAGCTTCCCATGAAAGCCCTGGTCTGGCACGGCACCGCGGACATCCGTTACGACACCGTCCCCGACCCGGAGATCGAGCAGCCCCGCGACGCCATCGTCAAGGTCACGTCCTGCGCCATCTGCGGTTCGGATCTGCATCTCTACGACCACTTCATGCCCGGCATGGAGAAGGGCGACATCATGGGCCACGAGTTCATGGGCGAGGTCGTCGATGTCGGGGCCGAGGCCAAGAGCGCCCTGAAGGTCGGCGACCGCGTCGTCGTGCCCTTCACCATCTGGTGCGGCGAGTGCGACCAGTGCCGCCGCGGCAACTATTCGGTCTGTGAACGCTCCAACCGCAACAAGGCGATGGCCGACAAGCTGTTCGGCCACACCACCGCCGGGCTGTTCGGCTACACCCACCTGACCGGCGGCTATCCGGGCGGGCAGGCGGAGTATGTGCGCGTCCCCTTCGCCGACCGCACCCACGTGAAGATCCCGGACGGGCTGACCGACGAGCAGGTGCTGTTCCTCGGCGACATCTTCCCCACCGGCTGGCAGGCGGCGGCGCAGTGCGACATCCAGCCGACCGACACGGTGGCGATCTGGGGTTGCGGCCCGGTCGGGCAGATGACGATCCGCAGCGCCGTCCTCCTGGGCGCCAAGCAGGTCATCGCCATCGACCGCGTGCCCGAGCGCCTGTCCATGGCCAAGGCCGGCGGCGCCATCACCATCAACTTCGAAGAGGAAAGCGTCGTCGAGCGGCTGAACGAGCTGACCGGCGGCAAGGGTCCGGAGAAGTGCATCGACGCCGTCGGCATGGAGGCGCACGCCACCGCCACGCTCGATTCCATGTACGACCGCGCCAAGCAGGCGCTGGCCCTGGAATCCGACCGCGCCCATGTGCTGCGCGAGATGATGTATGTCTGCCGCCCCGCCGGCACGCTGTCGATCCCCGGCGTCTATGGCGGGCTGATTGACAAGGTCCCCTTCGGCATGTCGATGAACAAGGGCCTGACCTGGCGGATGGGCCAGACCCACGTCAACCGCTGGACCGACGACCTGCTGCGCCGCATCCAGGAGGGCCAGATCGACCCGTCCTTCGTCATCACCCACACCGTGGGGCTGGCCGACGGGCCGGGCATGTACCAGACCTTCCGCGACAAGCGGGACGGCTGCATCAAGGTCGTGCTCAAGCCGTAACAGGGAGGGGCGTCATGGCGTATTACCGACGGAACTCGTCCGCGGACCGGTTGGCCCGCGGTTTGGGCTGGTTCAGCATCGGGCTGGGCGTGGCCGAATTGGTGGCCGGGCGCCGGATTGCCCGCTGGATGGGGATGGAGGAGCAGGCCGGGCTGATCCGCGCCTATGGCGCCCGCGAGGTGGCGACCGGCGTCGGCCTGCTGGCGCTGGGCGACGCCCGCCCCTGGATGTGGGGACGGATCGCCGGGGACGCGCTGGACCTCGCCACGCTGGCGTCGGCGCATCACGACGGCAACCCGCGCCGGGAGAACGTCGCCACGGCGCTGGGCGCGGTCGCGGCGGTGACGGCGCTCGACGTGCTGTGCACGGCGATGCTGCACCGGGAGGAGGCGACGGCCTGGACGCCGCACCCCGACTACAGCGACCGCAGCGGCCTGCCGCGCCCGCCCGTCGCCATGCGCGGCGCCGCCAAGGACGCTCCGATCCCCGCCGACATGCGGACCCCGGACATCCTGCGCTTCGAGCCGGCTTGAGCGGCTCGGTCATAGCCCTCTCCCCCCTGGGAAGAGGGTGGCCCGAAGGGCCGGTGAGGGGGTTGCGCGTGGCTGGTGCGTCCGGCAATAGCGCAACCCCCTCACCTAACCCTCTCCCCAGGGGGGAGAGGGGACAACACCCCTCAGCAACACCCCGCCTTGCCGGCGCCGTAACGGGCTTGCAGGCGGTTGTCGAGGAATTCGGTGTAGGTCATCGCCGGCTGGTCGGGGTGCCGGGTCCGCATGTGCTCCAGATAGGTGTCGTAATCCGGCACCCCGACCATGAGCTTGGCCGTCTGCTCGAAGTAACCGCGGAACCGGCTGAGGTTGCTTTTCAAGCCGCTCATCGGTCGTCCTTTTTCCAAGATGCAGCGTTCAATCCCCGGCCCGCGCGGTGGCGCCACCCGTCGGGATTTCCCGTGTCGTCGGGCGGTCGCTGCGCAATGCCTTCAGGCAGGACAGGACACCGAAGACCAGCACCGCCAGCACCACCAGAACGAACAGCGAGGCCAGGGCCGCGTCCAGGTAATCGTTGAAGATCACCTGCCGCATCTGCTCCATCGAGGTCGCCGGGGCGAGCAGCCGGCCCTCGTTGGCGGCGGTGCTGAAGCGCTCGGCGTGGGCGAGGAAGCCGATCGCCGGGTTGCTGTGGAAGACCTTCTGCACGCCCGCGGTCAGGGTGCAGATCAGCAGCCATGCCGCCGGCACCATGGTCACCCAGGCGTAGCGCTCCCGCTTCATCCGGAACAGCACCACCGTGGCCAGGATCAGGGCGATCCCCGCCAGCATCTGGTTGGAGATGCCGAACAGCGGCCAGAAGGTGTTGATGCCGCCCAACGGATCGACCACCCCCTGATAGAGGATGTAGCCCCAGGCGGCGACGCACAGGCCGGTGGCGATCAGGTTGCCGGCCCAGGACGCCGTGCGCTGCAGCGGCTTGAAGAAGACGCCCAGCAGGTCCTGCAGCATGAACCGCCCGGCGCGGGTGCCGGCGTCGACGGCGGTCAGGATGAACAGCGCCTCGAACAGGATGGCGAAATGGTACCAGAAGGCCATCATGCCCTTGCCGCCGAACAGCTCGGAGAAGATCTGCGCCATGCCGACCGCCAGGGTCGGCGCGCCGCCGGCCCGCGACAGGATGCTCACCTCGCCGACGTCCTGCGCCGTCCGGGTGATCATCTCCGGCGTGATGACGAAGCCCCAGCTGTTGATGACCTGGGCCGCCGACTCCGCCGTGGTGCCGAGCAGCGCGGGCGGGCTGTTCATGGCGAAATAGATGCCCGGCTCGATGCAGGAGGCGGCGACCAGCGCCATGACGGCGACGAAGGACTCCGTCAGCATGCCACCGTAGCCGATGAAGCGGGTGTGGAGTTCGTTCTCCACCATCTTCGGCGTGGTGCCCGACGAGATCAGGGCGTGGAAGCCCGACACCGCGCCGCAGGCGATGGTGATGAACAGGAACGGGAACAGGCTGCCCGACCACACCGGGCCGGTGCCATCGATGAAGCGGGTGACGCTGGGCATCTTCATCGGCGGCGCGACGAGCAGGATGCACAGCGCCAGCATCACGATGGTGCCGACCTTGAGGAAGGTCGACAGATAATCGCGCGGCGCCAGAAGCAGCCACACCGGCAGCACCGACGCCACGAAGCCGTAGCCGATCAGGATCCAGGTGATCTGGATGCCGGTCAGCGTGAAGACCGGCGCCCAGGTCTCGCTCTGCGCGACCTGCCCGCCGAGCAGGATGGCGGCGATCAGCAGGAAGAAGCCGATGATGGAGATTTCGCCGATCCGGCCGGGGCGGATGAAGCGCATGTAGACGCCCATGAACAGGGCGATCGGGACGGTGGCGGCGACCGTGAAGAAGCCCCACGGGCTGTTGGTCAGCGCCTTGACCACGACCAGGGCCAGCACCGCCAGGATGATGACCATGATCATGAAGGTGCCGAACAGGGCGATGACGCCGGGGATGTCCCCCAGCTCGGCCTTGATCAGTTCGCCGAGCGACCGCCCGTCGCGGCGCATCGAGACGAACAGGATCATGAAATCCTGCACCGCCCCGGCGACCACCACGCCGGCGAGAATCCACAGCATGCCCGGCAGATAGCCCATCTGGGCCGCCAGCACCGGGCCAACCAGCGGGCCAGCGCCGGCGATGGCCGCGAAATGGTGGCCGAACAGGACGTACTGGTTGGTCGGGACGTAATCCAACCCGTCGTTGTGGCGCACCGCCGGCGTCGGGCGCGCCGGGTCCAGCCGCATGACGCGGGTGGCGATGAACAGGCTGTAATAGCGGTAGGAGACCAGATACGTACAGACGGCGGCCACGACCAGCCAGAGGGCGTTGATGGTCTCGCCGCGCGCCAGCGCGACCGTGCCGAGCGCGAAGGCGCCCAGCACGGCGAGGACCAGCCACGGCGCGTGATTGAGGATGCGGGGCATGCGTACTCCTCCCAAACGATTCGCAATCGTTGAAAAGCACGATGAACCTGATGAAAACGGTGGAGAATCATCCTCCCATCACGCCCGGACGGGAAGCGCAAACTGGCGGGTCGCGACAAAATGGGGCAAAAATAAGGCTTACCCTCGATTTGAGGGAGCGGGCGCGCCCAGCCCGCCGGCCCCGTCGGTTCAGGCGCTGCCCCGCACCAGAAGCTCGAACCCCACGTCCTGGGTGCGGTTCTCCACCTCGCCGCCCTGCATCCGCCGCAGCAGGAGGTTGGCGGATTCCATGCCGATCCTGCGGCTGGCGATGGCGATGGTGGTCAGGCCCGGCGTCAGTTGCCCGGCGATGTCGTAATTGCCGAACCCGGTGATCGCCAGATCCTTCGGCACCGAGATGCCCAGGCCGCTGCAGGCCAGCAGGGCGCCGGAGGCCAGCACGTCGCTGACGAACACCACGGCGTCGGTGTCGGGGTGCTGCTCCCGCACCAGTTTCAGCAGCTCCACGCCGGTCGCCATCACCATCGGCCCGCTGGTGACCGTGACGACGCGCGGCGTCATGCCCGGAAAATGACGCTCGTGGGCGTCCTGGAAGCCCTTCAGACGCTCCTTGGCGCGGTGGTCGCCCGGCTTCATGACGCCCGTGAAGGCCAGCCGGCGATAGCCGCGCCCCACCAGATGGTCGACCACGCTCATCAGGGCGGCGTGGTTGGAGAAGCCGACCAGCATGTCGACGGGGCGGTTCGTCCAGCTCCAGCTTTCGACCACCGGGACCCCGGTGCGCTTCAGCAGGGCGGTGGTCTCCTGGGTGTGGCGGGTGCCGATGATGAAGAAGCCGTCGGGGCGCCGCCCGCTGAAGCTGCGGACCAGCGACTCCTCGCGCCCCGCCATGTAGTCGGTGTGGCCGAGGAAGACCTGATAGCCCTCCGGCAGCAGGACGTCGGTCAGCCCCTGGATGGTTTCCGCGAAGATCGAGGCGGAGATGGTCGGGATGATCGCCGCCACCGTCATGCTGCGGTTGGAGGCGAGGTGGCTCGCCGCCAGATTCTGCACATAGCGGGTTTCGCGCACCGCCTCCTCGATGCGGGCGAGCGTGTCCGGGCCGACGCTGCGCGGATCGCGGAGCGCGCGCGAGACCGTCTGCGTGGAGACGCCCGCGGCCTGCGCCACATCGGCCATCGTCACCGCGCGGGTCGCGGAGCGCCGCCGTGACTCCGCCTTCCTGAGCGAAAGCTGTCCTTCGTCCGACACCTGGGATGACCTCTTATCCTGCCTCCGCCGGCCCGCCTTCGCGCACCGACCGGTCGCCTTCTTGTGCATGGCCGCGCCCGCCGTTGCAAGCCGGGTGCGGCCCCGTTTCCACAATCCATAGCGCATTTCATATTAGCGGTCACGTGAACGCTAACGTTATCGCTCACCAAATATGCTTGATTGCCCCAACCAATCATGTTACCGGTCACGTTAGCGGTCACTCGGAACGAACGCGAAGGCGGACGATCCGGGGGCGCTGGGAGGGACACCGCGGCGGCCCGATGGCCGGACGGCGGGCAAGCGACAAAGACAAGCAACGAAGCGGGCAAGACATGAGCGTTCTTGCGGACAGCGTCGCCTGGATCACCGGCGGCGGCAGCGGAATCGGGGAGGCCGGCGCGCGGGCGCTGGCGCAGGGCGGCGCCACCGTCGTCCTGTCCGGACGGCGCGAGGACGCGCTCGACCGCGTGGCGGAGTCCATCCGCACCGCCGGCGGCAGGGCCGAGACCGCGGTGCTCGACGTGGCCGACGAGGCGGCGGTGCGGCGCGTGGCGGCGGCGATCCTCGACCGCCACGGGCGAATCGACACGCTGGTCGCCAGCGCCGGGATGAACCTGCCCAACCGCAGCTTCCGCGAGGTCGGGGCGGAGGGCTGGCGGCGGCTGGTCGACGTCAACCTCAACGGCACCATGCACGCCATCCAGGCGGTGCTGCCCGCCATGCGGGAGCGCCGGTCCGGCACCGTCATCATCGTGTCCTCCTGGGTCGGTCGGCACGCGCTCGTCCTCGGCGGACCCGGCTACAACGCGACGAAGCAGGCGCTGGTGACGCTGAGCCACAGCCTGAACATGGAGGAATGGCGCAACGGCCTGCGCTCCTGCGTGGTCATGCCCGGCGAGGTGGCAACCGACCTGCTGGGCCAGCGCCCCTCCCCGCCCCCGGCTGAGGAGATGGCGCGCCTGCTCCAGCCCGAAGACCTGGGCCGCACCATCCGCTTCGTGGCCGAGATGCCGCCCCACGTCTGCGTCAACGAAATCCTCATCAGCCCCGTCTGGAACCGCGCCTTCTTCACCGAAGCCCCGGCGACCAACGGCTGACCACCCATCCTTTCCGCCCCATCCTTCCGCCATGGCCGGCGGACCCACGGCAACAAGATCCGGACATCATGGACAAGAAACGCAACATCCTCAGCGGTTACCGTGTGCTCGACTGCTCCATCGCCATGGCCGGCCCGCTGGCGGCGCAGCGCCTGGGTGACCTCGGCGCCGACGTGGTGAAGGTGGAGCCGGTGACCGGCGAGTGGCAGCGCCACACCGCGGCGGGCGGCATCACCGGCAACAAAGTGAACGTCTCCTTCCTGTCGCTGAACCGGAACAAGCGCTCGCTCGCCGTCGACCTGAAGAACACCGAGGGCAAGGCCCTGCTGATGGAGCTGGTCAAGACCGCCGACGTCTTCCTCCAGAACTACCGGCCCGGCGTCGCCAAGCGGCTGGGCGTGGACTATGAATCGCTCTCCGCGGTCAACCCGCGCCTGATCTACCTGTCGATCTCCGGCTATGGCGAGACCGGCCCCTACGTCCAGCGCCCGGGCCAGGACCTGCTGTTGCAGGGCATGTCCGGCGCCATGCTGTCGGCCGGCCGCGAGGGCGAGGCCCCGACCCCCGCCGGCCAGTACTTGGTGGACGCGATCACCGGCTACACCGCCTTCGAGGGCGTGCTGGCCGCCCTGCTCCACCGCGAGCGCACCGGCGAGGGCCAGCTCGTCCAGGTCAACATGCTGGACGCCATCACGACGATCCAGATGCAGGAGCTGTCGGTCTTCACGGTCGGCGGCAAGCCGCAGACCCGCTCCGCCGAGCCGCACGCCCACGTCTACATCCGCGCGCCCTACGGCGCCTTCGCCACCAGCGACGGCTTCATCATCGTGGCCTTCCCGCCGCTGAAGCTGCTGGGCGAGCTGATCGGCGAGCCGTCCTTCCTCGACATGGAGGACGAGACCGACAGCTGGTCGCGCCGCGACGAGATCTTCGCCAAGACCCGCGCCCGGCTGACCGCCAAAACCTCCGCCGAGTGGCTGGAGCTGTTCAACGCCGCCGGGGTCTGGGCCGGGCCGGTCTACGGCTACGCCGACCTCGTGAACGACCCGCAGATCAAGCACAACGGCACCTTCGTCGAGTACGACCACCCGACCGAGGGCCGCGTCAAGACGCCGGGCTTCCCGATCAAGTTCTCCAAGACCCCGTCGGAGGTCGAGCGCGGCGCGCCCCTGGCCGGCGAGCACACCCGCGAGGTGCTGGAGGCCGCCGGCTTCACCGCCGAGGCCATCGACCGCCTGCTGGCCGCCGGCGTCGTCGCCGCCACCGAGCCGGAGGCGGAGGAAGAGGAGGTTCGGGCATGCGCTACCGCGCGCTGACCTGGGACCACCCGCGCGGCTACAACGCCTTGGCGGCCGCCGCCGCCGGGCTGGACGAGGCGCGCGACGGGCTTGCGATCGACTGGGACAAGCAGCCGCTCGAAGGCTTCGAGGCCCATCCGATCGGCGACCTCTGCGCCCGCTACGACCTGATCGTCCTCGACCACCCGCATGTCGGCGAGGCGGTCGCGGAGCGCGGCCTGATCCCGCTGGAGGAACTGTTCACCGCCGCGGACATCGCCGGCTGGCAGCGCGACAGCATCGGGCCGAGCCTCGCCAGCTACCGCTTCGCCGACCGGCATTGGGCGCTGCCGCTCGACGCGGCGACGCAGGTGATGGCCTGCCGCGCCGACCTTCTGGACGGGCCGGTCCCCGTCACCTGGGCGGAGGTGGCGAGCCTGTCCGAGCGGGCGCCGGTCGCCCTGTCGCTGGCCGGACCCCACGCCTGCCTGACCTTCCTGTCCATGGCGGCCGCCTTCGGCGATCCGCCCGCGGTGGCCGATCCCGACCGGCTGGTCTCGACGGAGGTGGGGACGCGGGTGCTCGACCTCATGGCGACGCTGGCCGGGCGGATGCCGGCGGCGGTGCGCGGGCTGAACCCCATCGGGCTGCTCGGCCACATGGCCCGCACGGATGAGGTCGCGCTCTGCCCGCTGGTCTACGGCTACGTCAACTACGCCGCCCCGACCGCCTCGGGCGAGAAGCCGGTCACCTTCGCCGACGCGCCGCGCGCCACGGCGGACGGGCGTCCCGGTTCGACGCTGGGCGGCACCGGCATCGGCGTCTCCGTGCGCTGCGAGGTGACGCCCGCCCTGCTCGACCATCTGCGCTGGCTGCTCGGCGCCGAGGCGCAGCGGAGCTTCATCCCGGCCCACGACGGCCAGCCGAGCCGCCGCGACGCCTGGGCGGACGCGGCGGTGAACGAACGCTGGGGCGGCTTCTACCGCAACACCGCCGCGACGCTGGAGGCCGCCTATGTCCGCCCGCGCCACGCCGGCTACATCGCTTTCCAGGCCGACGCCGCCGCGATGATCCGCGACGCGCTGGCCGACGGCACGCCGCACGCCGCCTTGCTCGACCGCCTGCAACACCGCTACGCCGCCAGCCGTCCGGCTGCTGGCGCCGAACGATAAGGCCCATCCCATGGACTCGCTCAACACCCCCGATCCGGCGCTTGGCAAGGTCACCGTCACGGTGGACGGCTTCGTCGCCACCATCACGCTCGACCGCCCGCAGAAGCTGAACGCGGTGACCCCGGAGATGGCCGCGGAGCTGGTCGCCGCCGTCGCCCGCTGCAACGCCGACGACGACATCCGCTGCGTCGTGCTGACCGGCGCCGGGCCGCGCGCCTTCTGCTGCGGCTCCGACATCCGCGAGTTGGACCGCTACGACACCGCCTGGAACTTCCGCAACCGCGAGGACTATTGCGACGCCATCCGGTCTTTGCGCAAGCCCAGCATCGCCGCGGTCAACGGCTACGCCTTCGGCGGCGGGCTGGAAACGGCGATGAGCTGCGACATCCGCATCGCGTCGGAGAACGCGCAGTTCGGTGCGCCGGAGATCAAGCTCGGCTGGATCGGCGGCGGCGGCGTGGCGGCCTTCCTCTCGCACTCCATCGGCACCTCCAACGCCGCGATGATGATCCTGACCGGCGACCCGATCCCGGCGGACAAGGCGCTGGCCTGGGGTCTCGTCAGCGAGGTGGTGCCCGCCGACCGACTGCTCGCCCGCGCGCAGGAGATCGCCGCCATCGTCGCCAGCCGCGCCCCCATCGCGGCGGAGACGGCGAAGCTGAACCTGAAGGCCGCCCACACCATGCCGGTGGAAAAGGCCATCGAGTACGAGCGCGACCTGCAGACCATCTGCTTCGCCACGGCGGACGCCGCCGAGGGGCGCGCCGCCTTCAAGGAAAAGCGCAGCCCGGTCTTCCGGCGCAAGTAAGACGAGGAGCGGACACCATGAGCAAGCGACCCCTTCCCCTCGACCCCGCCGCCGCCCTGCCGGCGGACGAGGGCGCGCTCCTGGTCGGGCGCGCCTGGCGTCCCGGCGTCGGCCCCTCGGTCATCGCCGTGCGCGGCCGGGACGTGTTCGACATCACCAGCCGCGACGCGCCCACCGTGCGCGATCTGGTGGAGACCGGCGCCGCCGCGGCCATCGCCCGCGACCTGCCCGGCGAGTGGATCGGCACCGCCGCCGCCATCCTCGCCAACTCCGACGAGGACCGGCGCGACCCGGAGCGGCCCTGGCTGCTGGCCCCCATCGACCTCCAGGCGGTGAAGGCGTCCGGCGTGACCTTCGTCGTCAGCCTGCTGGAGCGCGTCATCGAGGAGCAGGCGCGCGGCGCCCCGGAAAAGGCGCTGGCGATCCGCGCCGACATCGACGCGCTGATCGGGCGCGACCTGTCCAGCCTGAAGCCCGGCTCGCCGGAGGCCATGGAGGTCAAGAAGGCGCTGATCGCCCGCGGGGTGTGGTCGCAATACCTTGAGGTCGGCATCGGCCCCGACGCCGAGATCTTCACCAAGGGCCAGCCGATGTCGGCGGTCGGCACCGGCGCCCACGTCGGCATCCCGCCCTATTCGGTGTGGAACAACCCGGAGCCGGAAATCGCCGTCCTGGCTTCCAGCCGCGGGGACATCGTCGGCGCCACGCTCGGCAACGACATGAACCTGCGCGACGTCGAGGGGCGCTCCGCCCTGCTGCTCGGCAAGGCCAAGGACAACAACGCCAGCGGCTCCATCGGCCCGTTCATCCGCCTGTTCGACGACCGCTTCACCCTCGACGGCGTGCGCAGCGCCGAGCTTGGGCTGGTGGTCGAGGGCAGCGACGGCTTCCGGCTGGAGGGCTCCAGCTCCATGTCGCAGATCAGCCGCGACCCGGTGGAGCTGGTCGAGGCCACCATCGGCGAGAACCACCAGTATCCGGACGGCTTCGTCCTGCTGCTCGGCACCATGTTCGCGCCGGTCGAGGACCGCGACCGTCCGGGCGAGGGCTTCACCCACAAGCTGGACGACGTGGTGACCATCACCGCCCCGGCGCTGGGCAGCCTGACCAACCGGGTCCGCCATTGCGCCGACTGCGCGCCCTGGGACTTCGGCGCCGCCGCGCTGATGCGGAACCTCGCGGGCCGCGGCCTGCTCGGCTGATGCCGCCCCGAGACTGAAAGCACCGAGACCAAGAGCACCGAGACCAGGAAAGGACCTGCCCGTGACCCTCACCGGCATGATGCTGATCGGCGCCGAGAGCCACCGCGGCCGCAACGGCGAGATCCACGCCATCGACCCGTCCACCGGGGCGACGCTGGAGCCCGCCTTCGGCGGCGGCGGGGCGGCGGAGGTGGACCGCGCCTGCCAGCTCGCCTGGGACGCCTTCGACCGCTTCCGCGAGACCGCGCCGGAGGACCGCGCCGTCTTCCTGGAGGCGGTCGCCCGCAACATCCTCGACCTCGGCGACGCGTTGATCGTCCGCGCCATGGCCGAAAGCGGCCTGCCGCGCGCCCGGCTGGAGGGGGAGCGGGGCCGCACCGTCGGCCAGCTCCGCCTGTTCGCCGCGGTGGTGCGGGAGGGAAGCTGGATCGGCGCCCGCATCGACCCGGCCCTGCCGGAGCGGGCGCCCCTGCCCCGCCCCGACCTGCGCCAGCGCCGCATCCCGCTCGGCCCCGTCGCGGTGTTCGGCGCCAGCAATTTCCCGCTGGCCTTCTCGGTGGCCGGGGGCGACACCGCCTCGGCCTTCGCCGCCGGCTGTCCGGTGGTGGTCAAGGCCCACTCCGCCCATCCCGGCACGTCGGAGCTGGTCGGCCGCGCCGTCCAGGCGGCCGTCGCCGAATGCGGGCTGCCGGAGGGCGTCTTCTCGCTGATCTTCGGCGCCGGCTCGTCGGTGGGCACGGCGCTGGTCGCCGACCCGCGCATCAAGGCGGTCGGCTTCACCGGGTCGCGCCGCGGCGGCGTGGCGCTGATGGAGGTGGCGGCCAGGCGTCCGGAGCCGATCCCCGTCTACGCCGAGATGAGCAGCATCAACCCGGTTTTCCTGCTGCCGGCGGCGCTCGCCGCGCGGGCGGAGGCGCTGGGCAAGAGCTTCGTCGCCTCGCTGACCATGGGCGCCGGGCAGTTCTGCACCAACCCCGGAATCCTGCTGGCGGTGGACGGGCCGGACCTCGACCGCTTCGTGGCGTCCGCCGTGGACGCGCTGGGCGGCAGCGCGGCGCCGACCATGCTGACGCCGGGCATCCACGCCGCCTTCGACGCCGGGGTGGCCGCCCTGGCCGGCAACGCCCTCGTGGCGACGCTGGCCCGCGGGCTGGACGGCGATGGCCCCAACCGGTGCCGGGCGGCGCTGTTCGCCACGACCGCCGACGCCTTCCTCGACGACCCGGCCCTGCGGGAGGAGGTGTTCGGCGCCGCCTCTCTGCTCATCCGCTGCCCGGATCTGGAATCCCTGCGCGTGGTGGCGGAGCGGCTGGACGGCCAGCTCACCGCGACCCTGCACATGGACGCGGCCGACACCGGGGCGGCGGCGGTCCTGCTGCCGACGCTGGAGCGCAAGGCCGGCCGCATCCTGGCCAACGGCTGGCCGACCGGCGTCGAGGTCTGCCACGCCATGGTGCATGGCGGCCCCTTCCCGGCCACGTCGGACGGCCGCACCACCTCGGTCGGCACGGCGGCCATCGAGCGGTTCCTGCGGCCCGTCTGCTACCAGGACATCCCCGCCGACCTGCTGCCGCAAGCCCTGCGCGACGGCAACCCGCTGGGGCTGTGGCGCCGGTTCGACGGAGCGTTGGGCCGGCACTGAACCCCGACCACCGGTCCGCATACTCTGGTATGGTTCCAGGATTGCGGGCTAAACCAACCAAAAAAGACAGTAAACGAACAAATTCAGAGGAGGACGCAGCATGAAGCCGTTTCTGAGCGCAATCACGGGCATCACCCCCCTTCTGGCCGGCGGGCTCGCCGCCGCCCTGGCGCTGGGCACCGCCTCGGTCGCCCTGGCCCAGTCTTCGGGAAAGACGGTGGTGACCTTCGCTGCGTCCCACTTCGCCGAGGTCGGCCGCGGCGACCGGCTGAAGGCCTGGGTCGAAAAGTTCAACCAGTCCCAGCCCGACATCGAGGTGAAGCCGGTCACCATCCCCTTCTCCTCCTTCGCCACCACCATCTTCACGCAGATGGGCGGCAACGGCGGCCCCGACGTGATCCGCTTCGACCTGCCGGAGTTCTACGCGGCGGTGGCCGCCAAGTCGGTCCTGCCGATCGACGACATCGTGAAGGACGGCGCCCACAACTTCACCGCCGCCGACCAGTACATGAAGGTGGAGGGCAAGCGCTACGGCTTCGCCTTTGACACCGCCAACTACGCGATGGTCTACAACGCCGCGCTGCTGCCCAACGGCACGCCGCCCAAGACCTTCGAGGAGTTCGTGAAGCTCGGCAAGGAGGCGACGAAGGACGGCAACTACGGCTTCGCCTTCCGCGCCACGATGGCCGAGCGCGGCGGCGTCTGGTACGACCTGACCAACTTCGTCTACGGCTTCGGCGGGCGCTGGTCCAAGCCGGACGGCACGCCGACCTTCAACAGCCCGGAGGTCGTGGCGGGTGTCGCCGCCTACAAGACCGTCTATGACGCCGGCATGATCCCCAAGGGCACCGACGCCGCCACCTACCGGCGAATGTTCTGGGAAGGCAAGGTCGCCATGGAGATCGACAACGGCGGTGTCGCCACCATCCTGACCTCGCAGGGCAAGGCGCACCCCATCGCTGCCGCCCCGTCGCCCTTCCCGCACAAGGAGCAGGGCATGATCCTGGCTCCGGTGACCATCAACGCCAACACCAAGGTGAAGGACGCCGCCGGCAAGTTCCTGCAATGGGCGCTCCAGCCCCAGCAGCAGCAGGAACTCCAGACCCTGCTCGGCGCCGCCAACGTCGCGACGACGGTGGAGCGCACGCCGGAGGAGCTTCAGGCCATGCCCTGGCTGAAGGTCTACGACGCGCAGACCCCGAACAGCGTGCCGGCCCTGCCGCAGGGGCTTGAGACCAAGGCGCCGGAGATCCAGCAGATCATCGTCCAGCAGCTCCTCAAGGTGCTCCAGGGCGGCGTCGCCCCGCAGACCGCCATGGACGAGGCGCAGCGCCTGATCACCGCCCGCGTGCTCGCCCAGAAGTAACGCCCGCACAATTCCAGGGCGATTGCCTTCGTCCATCCTTAACCCTCTCCCCCCTGCTCACGCGCAAACGAAGTTTGCGCGTGAGCAGGGGGACCTCCGGTCCGCCGAAAGCGGGGAGAGGGTGGCCCGAAGGGCCGGTGAGGGGGTTGCGCTTTTGTCGAGCCTACCGACACGCGCAACCCCCTCACCCTACCCCTCTCCCCGGAGGGGAGAGGGAATGTCGGAAGCGATCGCCTTGGTTCCAACTCCGGATACCGCATCATGATGAGCAGGACCGTGAGCCAGCCCAGGGCCGCCGCGCGGCGCGCGCCGATCGACCATGGCCGCTGGGTTCCCGCGCTCTTCGTCGCCCCGGTGGCGCTCTATCTCCTGGTCTTCCAGGGCTACCCGCTGGTGCAGGAATTCCTGCTCAGCGTCACCTCCACCTCGCTGCTCTCACCCGGCCAGCAGACCTACGTCGGGCTGGACAATTACCGCGAACTCGTCTTCGACCCGGAGTTCCATCAGGTCCTGCGCGTCACCGCGGTCTACACGGTGGTCTGCGTGGTCGCCTCCATCGGGCTCGGCCTGCTGGCGGCGCTGCTGCTCGACGGCACCTTCCGGGGGCGCGGCATCGCCCGCGCGCTGGTCACCATTCCGTGGGCCGCCCCGCCGGTCGCCGCGGCGCTGATCTTCGTGTGGATGTTCAACGCTCAGTACGGCCTGTTCAGCCACCTCGCCCAGTTCTTCGGCTTCGCCGACGGCGGGGTGAACTGGCTGGACGAGCCGTCCTTCGCCCTGCCGGCCATCCTTATCACCACGATCTGGCAGATCTTCCCCTTCTCCTCCGTCGTCATCCTGGCCGCCCTCCAGGGCGTGCCGTCGGAACTGCGCGAGGCGGCGGTGATCGACGGGGCCGACCGGCTGAGCATCTTCCGCGCCGTCACCTGGCCGACCATCCGCCCGTCGGTGGCCCTGCTGACCCTGCTCATCACCGTGTGGTCGCTGCGCCGCTTCGACGTGATCTGGCTGATGACCCAGGGCGGTCCGCTGGGCGAGACCAACACGCTGGTCATCGACCTGTACCGCCGCGCCTTCGTCTATCTCGACCTCGGCCGGGCGGCGGCGGTCGGCATCATCGGGCTGGTCGTCGCGATCCTGGTGACGCTGGTCTATTTCTGGCTGACGACGCGGGCGGAAAAGGCCGCCGGAAAGCGGTGATGTCATGAAACACAATTCCACGGCCCGCACGCTCGCCGTCCTGGTCCTCCTCGGGGTGGCGGCCTTCCCGCTCTACTGGATGCTGGTGACCTCGCTCACCCCGTCGGAGCGGCTGTTCGACGACACGCCGAACCTGCTGCCGACGCTGTCGCAGATCGGCACCTACGCCGCCGCCTTCACCGAGACCTCGCTGCGCCAATGGCTGGTCAACAGCCTGATCGTCGCGGTCGGCACGACGGTGCTGAGCATCCTGCTGTCGGTGCTGCCGGCCTACGCGCTGTCGCGCCTGACCTTCAACGGCAAGCTGCTGCTCGGCTTCGCGCTGTTCATGACGCAGATGCTGCCGGAAGCGATGCTGGTGGTGCCGCTCTACGACATCTTCACCAAGCTGTCGCTGCTCAACACGCTGCTCGGCCTGATCCTGGCCAACACGGCCTTCACGGTGCCGGTGGTGACCTGGATCCTGAAGGGCGCCATCGACGGCGTGCCGTCGGAGATCGAGGAGGCCGCGAGGGTGGACGGCTGCTCCCGCCTCGGCATCGTGCTGGCGGTGGTGGTTCCGCTGATCGCACCGACGCTGGCGGCCGCCGCGGTGATCGCCTTCTTCCACGGCTGGAACGAGTATGTCTTCGCCCAGACCTTCATCAGCGACGACGCCCTGCGCACCGCCTCGGTCGGCCTCGCCAGCTTCGTGGGCGAGCTGAGCACGCCGGTGCACACGGTCATGGCGGTCGGCTTCATCTACACGCTGCCGGCGGTCGTCTTCTACCTGTTCGTCCAACGCTACGTGGTCGCCGGCATGACGACCGGCGGCGTCAAGGGCTGACCGTGGGCCGATCCCGCCCCCCTTGCACCGACACGCCCGAGAGATAAAAGGGAAAAGCCCAATGGCTATCAAACTGCAGAACGTCACGAAGTCCTTCGGTTCGCTGACCGTGATCGACAACGTGAGCCTGGAGGCCGGCGACGACGAGTTCCTGGTTCTGCTCGGCCCGTCGGGCTGCGGCAAGTCCACCATCCTGCGCATGATCGCGGGGCTCGAGACGGTGACCAGCGGCGAGATCCATCTCGGCGGCAAGCGGGTGGACGAGCTGCCGCCCAGCGACCGCGACATGGCCTTCGTCTTCCAGTCCTACGCGCTCTACCCGCACATGACGGTGCGCCGGAACATCGCCTTCCCGCTGATCATGCGGCAGTTCCGCTGGTGGTTCCACATCCCCTTCATCGGCGACTATTTCAAGCGCCGCATCGAGAACTCGCCGGAGGTGCGCGAGCTGGTGGAGCGCACCGCCGACACGCTGGCCCTGACCAAGGTGCTCGACCGCCACCCGCGCACCCTGTCGGGCGGCCAGCGCCAGCGCGTGGCGCTCGGCCGCGCCATGGTGCGCGAGCCGTCGGCCTTCCTGATGGACGAGCCGCTGTCGAACCTCGACGCCAAGCTGCGCACCGCCATGCGGGCGGAGATCACCCAGCTCCACCAGCGGGTCGGCGGCAACTTCGTCTACGTCACCCACGACCAGATCGAGGCGATGACCATGGGCACCCGCATCGCGCTGATGCGCGACGGGCACCTCCAGCAGTACGGCACCCCGCGCGAGATCTACGAGAAGCCGGCCAACACCTACGTCGCCCGCTTCATCGGCACGCCGCCGATGAACCTGATCGACGCCGAGGTCGAGGGCATGACCGTGCGCATCGGCAACAGCGTCCTGCCGCTGCCCGACAAGGCGGAGAGGCCGGGCGGCAGCAGCCGCATGAGGGTCTGGCTGGGCCTGCGCCCCGGCGCGCTGGCCGTCGTGCCGCCGGGCCAGGGCAAGAGCCTGCCGGGCACCGTCACCCTGGTCGAGCATGTGGGGGCGGAATCGCTGATCTCGGTCAAGCTGTCCGGCGTCCACACCGCCCACGACGACGACGGCGGCCTGACCGACGAGGTGATGGTCTCCGTCCCCGGCTACAGCGAGTTGCGCGTCGGCGAGGCGGTCGGCATCGACTGCCTGCTGAAGGACTTTTCCCTGTTCGAGAAGGACAGCGGGCTCCGCGTCGGCGGGCGGGCCGCGGAGGACTTCCTGGCCGGCGGGCGCGTCGGCACCATCCGGACGGCCTCCTGACGCGATCCGTACGGACGGCGCCGCCTCTGCATCCCCAGGTGGATCGACAGAGGCGGCGCCGCTCCCGAACACCACTTTTCAGAAAGGTGCTTTCGCGTCTTTCACAACCAAAGCCTCAAATGTGTCAATAATCGACAATTTTCTTCTGCATGAGCCAAAATTCATGCAGTAACCATCCCCACCCTGCGGGGATTTCGTCGTTGTATAGCCACCAATCCAAGCGGAATTAATTTCCAGTCGGCCAAAAGGCCGGCAGCGTTCAGAGTTTCTTCAACAAATCACTTTGTTATTGGCCTTCCCGATACGCGACCGCCGCGATGGCGAGAGGGCCACTATGCCGGACACCCTGGACGCCACCGCCCCGCTCCTGACCATCCCCGATGCCCTGGCGTCCGAAGCGGCGGCGGTGCTGCTGGGCGGCGATCCCGGCGCGCTCAAGGCCGTGCAGGAGAAGCTGGCGGCGGCGCTGACCGGACAGGGCCTGCCGGACGGCGCCGCGGGCAGCGTGGCGGACGGCTGGATGCGCGACGTCGTGGCGGGGGTCGGCGCCAGCGCCACGCCCGACGACGCCATCGCCCAGGCGAGCCGGATCGCCGCCGGCACCGCGGCGCGCATGGCGCAAGCCGCCCAGGAAACCGCGGCGCTGACCGGGGAGCAGCGCTTGGCCGTCGCCCTGGCCCAGGGACAGGGAATTGGGCCGGGCGGCGCGAACGATTCCAAGACGGCGTCCGACCTGTCGGCGGCGCTGTTCAGCGGGGTGATGGACCCGGCGGCCCGCCCGGCGGGCGCCGCCGACCCGCTCGCCGCCCTGTCGCAGGCCCTGACCGCCCCCCCCACCGCCCCGGCGATGCCGGACGCCGTTCCCGTTTCGCCGTCCGACAAGCTCGCCGCGGCGCTCGCCTCCGGCGTGGGGGTGCAGGACGCGGTGACGGCGCTCGGCCCCGGATCGGGCGGTCACTTCGCCGAAGCGCTGGAACACGCCCTGTCCAGCGGCGCCGACGCCGCCGGCGCCATTGCCGAAGCGCAGGCGTTGAGCGCCGCCGGCGCGGTCCAGACCGATTCCGTCGCGGTCGAACAGACCGACGGCGCGCGCCTGCTCGGCGCGCTGGCCGCCGGAAAGACGGACGGTGCGGGCGGCGCGCTGGCCGGCAACCCCGCTTTCACCAGCGTCCTGAACGACGCGCTGGCGCAGGGCGCGCAACCCGACGCGGCGCTCGGCGCCTCGGCGCGGGCGCAGACGGACATGGCGGCCCGGCAGGAGGCCGCCGCCGTTCCGGCGAAGCCGGCGGACGCGCTGGTCGCCTCGCTGTCGTCCGGCCAGAATGTGGCGGCGACCGTCAAGACCTTCGCCGCCGCCGCCGGGCTCGACGGCGCGGCGGCCGGCGGCTTCGGCGAGGCGCTGGGGCGGGCCCTGTCCAGCGGGCAGGAGATGTCCGGCGCGCTGGGCTCGGCGCAGCAGACCGTGTCCACCGCGCTGGCCCTGTCCGCCGAAACCGCGAAGGGCGTCAAGAGCGACGGGCTGATCGCGGCGCTGGCCAGCGGGCAGAACGTCCAGCAGGCGGTGCAGGCGCTCGGCGGCTCCGGCGCCGCCTTCAACACGGCACTCGGGCAGGCATTGGCGGACGGGCGTGCCCCCGGATCGGCGCTCGCCGCCGCCCGTCAGACCGCGGAGACGGTGCAGCAGAACGCCCAGGGCAGCGAAGTTCCCGTTTCCCCCGAGAACAAGGCGCTGGCCGATCTCGCCAACCCGCCGCCCGCGGGAGAGGCGGCCAAGGACGGCGCCAAGGGAGACGGTGACAAGGGCGGTGGGGAGAAGGCCGCCGAGCAGAAGGCCGCCGAGCAGGTCGCCGAAGCCCCGGCCGAGGGCAAGGAGGGCGGCAAGGACGAGGGCGGCGAGAAGGACGGCGCCAAAGAGGAAGGCGCCAAGGAGGACGGGGCCAAGGAGGACGCGAAGGGCGAAGCCGCCGACGCCGCCACCGACGCCTCCTCGGCGGAGGGCGAGGCGTCTCCGGCCGCCGCCAAATCCACCATGGGAAGCGAACCGGCGCTGAAGCCGATCAGCTTCGACGCGGCCGGAACCGCCAAGAGCGCCGACACCGCCGCGCCGAGCGTTACCGCCCCCACGCCCACCACCAGCGCTCCGCCCGCCGCCCCGGCGGTCACCAAGGCGCTGACCAGCGATCCCTTCGCCGTCGCCGCGCAGATCCAGCAGCAGGTGGCCCGCGCCATCGAGGCGGCCGCCGCCACCCTGCCCGCGACGGTGCCGCCGGTGGCGGCCCCCACCCTCTCGACCGCCTTCGACGCGGCGGCCTTCGCGAAGGCCCTGGCGATCGCCGAGGGCACCGCGGCCCCGGCCGGCTTCGCCGTCTTCCACCTGATCGAGGCGATGTTCCGGCCCGGCGAGGCCGGCAGCCGCGTGATCGGCGTCGCCGTGGTGGCGAACCCGGACTCCCCGTCCGGCGTCTGGCAGTACAGCGTGGACGGGAGTGTGTGGCTGGCGGTGGGCGCGGTTGGCGACGGCTCGGCGCTCGTGCTTCCGGACAGCGCCCTGCTGCGCTTCCTGCCGGCCGCCAACTGGAACGGCACCGCGCCGTCGCTCGGGCTGCGGGCGGTGAACGGCGAATGGGCCGAGGGCTTCAGCGGCGCCGAGCACCGGCTGTTCACGCTGACCGGCGTCGGCGGCACCACCCCGCTGTCGGGGGACGTCGCCCCCTTGACGCTGGAGGTGACCCCGGTCAACGGCGCCCCGGTGGCGACCGGCGCACACGCGGTCCTGGCTCCCATCGCGGAAGACAGCGCCGATCCGGCGGGCGCCAGCGTCGCGTCGCTGTTCGGCGGTCTGTTCTCCGACCCCACCGACGCGGTGTTCGGCTCCGCCGGCAACGGCTTCGCCGGTGTGGCGGTGGTCGGCAACGCGGCGACCGCCGCGCAAGGCGTCTGGCAATATTGGACCGGTTCCGCCTGGACCGCCGTGGGCGAGGTCGCGGAGGGAACGGCGCTGATCCTCGCCGCCGACGCCAAGCTTCGCTTCCTGCCGGCGGCCGACTGGAACGGCACCACCCCGGCCCTGACCGTCCGGCTGATCGAGGACGGCGGCGCGCCCGTCGTCACCGGTGGCCGCGTCGACCTGACGACCGGCGTCGGCGGCAGCACGGTCTACAGCGCCGGCACCGTCGCCCTGACCGGGACCATCACCCCGGTCAACGACGCGCCGGTCGCCACCGGAACGACGACGCTTCTGCCGGCGGTCGCCGAAGACGCCGCCGATCCGTCCGGCGCCACCGTCTCCACCCTGTTCGCCCACCTGTTCTCCGACCCGGCGGACGCCGTGGCGGGCGGCTCCGCCGCGAACGGCTTCGCCGGCGTGGCGGTGATCGCCAACGGTGCGGACACCGCCCAAGGGCAATGGCAATACTGGACCGGCACGGCCTGGACCGCCGTGGGAACGGTGTCGAACGGCGACGCCCTGCTGCTGTCCGCCGGCACCACGCTGCGCTTCCTGCCCGCCGCCGACTGGAACGGCGTGCCGCCGAGCCTGATGGTTCGCCTGATCGACGATTCGCAAGGGCCGGTCACCAGCGGCGAGCGGGCGGACGTGACGGGCGCCGGCGGCGACAGCCGCTACAGCCTGGGCACCATCGCCCTCAACACAGCGGTCGGCGCGGTCAACGACGCCCCCGTGGCGACGGGCAGCACGGCCACCCTGCCGACCATCGCCGAGGACACGACCAACCCGGCGGGCTCCACCGTCTCCGCCCTGTTCGGTCCCCTGTTCTCCGACCCGGCGGACGCCGTGGCGGGCGGCTCCGCCGCGAACGGCTTCGCCGGCGTGGTGGTGGTCGGCAACGCCGCCACCGTGGCGCAAGGAACGTGGCAGTACTGGACGGGCATCGCCTGGGCCGGCATCGGCTCGGCGAGCGACGCCAACGGGCTGCTGCTGGCCGCCGACACGGCGCTGCGCTTCGTTCCCGCCGCCAACTGGAACGGCACCACGCCCGCCCTGACGGTCCGGCTGGTCGAGGACGGCGGCGCGCCGCTGGTCACCGGCAACCGCGTCGACCTGACCGGCGGAGTCGGCGGCAGCACTGTCTACAGCGCCGGGACCGTCGCGCTGACCGGAACCGTCACCCCGGTCAACGACGCGCCGGTCGCCACCGGAACGACCGCCACCCTGCCGACCATCGCCGAGGACACCGCCAACCCGGCGGGCGCCACGGTCACCAGCCTGTTCGCCCACCTGTTCTCCGACGCGACGGACGCGGTGGGCGGCGGTTCCGCCGCCAACGGTTTCGCCGGGATCGCCATCGTCGGCAACGCGGCGACCACGCAAGGCGTCTGGCAATACTGGACCGGCACGGGCTGGACCGCCGTGGGGGCGGCCTCGGACGGCAACGCCCTGCTGCTGGCCGCCACCACGGCGTTGCGCTTCGTTCCCGCCGCCAACTGGAACGGCGCCACCCCGGCTTTGACCGTCCGGCTGATCGACGACTCCCAAGGGGTCGTGACCAGCGGCGGGCGGGTCGCCCTGGCGAGCGTGGGCGGCGACAGCCGCTACAGCGCCGGCACCGTCGCCCTGACCACCTCAGTCACCCCCGTCAACGACGCCCCCGTGGCGACGGGCACGGCGGCCACGCTGCCGGCCATCGCCGAAGACACCGCCAACCCCACGGGCACCACCGTCGCCAGCCTGTTCGGTCCCCTGTTTTCCGACGCCGCCGACGCGGTGAGCGGCGGGTCGGCGGCCGACACGCTGGCCGGCGTGGTGGTGGTCGGCAACGCCGCCACCCTGGCGCAAGGGGCGTGGCAGTACTGGACCGGGGCGGCCTGGGCCGACATCGGCGCGGTCAGCGGCGGCAACGGCCTGCTGCTGGCGGCGAACACGGCGCTGCGCTTCGTTCCCGCCGCCAATTGGAACGGCACCACGCCCGCCCTGACCGTCCGTCTGGTCGACACGTCGCACGGCCCGATCGCCAGCGGCGCGCGGGTCGACGCGACCAACGTCGGCGGCAGCACCGCCTACAGCGCCGGCACCATCGCCCTGACCGGCACCGTCCTTCCGGTCAACGACGCCCCGGTGGCGACGGGCACGACGGCGACCCTGCCGACCATCGCCGAGGACACCGTCAATCCGGCGGGCACCAGCGTCACCGCCCTGTTCGGTCCCCTGTTCTCCGACCCGGCGGACGCGGTGGCGGGCGGCTCCGCCGCCAACGGCTTCGCCGGCGTCGCCATCGTCGGCAACGCGGCGACCGCCGGGCAAGGCGTCTGGCAATACTGGTCGGGCTTCGCCTGGATCACCGTCGGCGCGGTCGCGGAAGGCTCGGCCCTGGTCGTCGCCGCCAACGCGATGCTGCGCTTCCTTCCCGCCGCCGACTGGAACGGCACCACCCCGGCCCTGACCGTCCGGCTGATCGAGGACGGCGGCGCCCCCGTCGTCACCGGCGGCCGCGTCGACCTGACGGCCGGCGTCGGCGGCAGCACCGTCTACAGCGCCGACACCATCGCCCTGACCGGAACCGTCACCCCGGTCAACGACGCGCCGCAGATCACCGCCGGCACGACGGCGCTGGCGACGATGAAGGGCGTGGCGGTGGCGGTCACCGGCCTGTCGGTGTCCGACGTCGACGCCGGCACGCTGCCGATGCTGGTCACGCTGACCGCCGGCCACGGCACGCTGACTCTGGCCAGCGCCGGGTGGGACGCCGTCATCACCGGCAACGGAACGGACACCGTCACCATCCGCGCGACGCTCGCCACCATCAACGGGCTGCTCGGCGCCGCCAACGGGCTTCTCTACACGGCCAGTTTCTACACCGGGGCCGACGCCATCCGGATCGTCGTGAACGATCTCGGCAACGGCGGGGCCGGCGGGCCGCTGACCGCGACCGTCACCATCGGCGTCACCGTGGCGCCGCCGAACGCCTCCCCCGTCCTGATCGACACCAACCTCGACGTGGCCGTGGCGGCGGAGGCCCTGGCCGCCCCCACCGCGGGCACGGTCGGCTTCGCGGTGTCCAAGCTGGTCGGGCTGAACGGCAGCGGCCCCGCCAACGTCATCGACACGGACGCCGGGGCCGTCGTCGGCATCGCCCTGACCGGCACCAACGAGAGCTATGGCCGCTGGTGGTTCTCCACCGACAACGGCGCGACCTGGAACCTCGTCGGCGCGGTCAACGACAGCGATTCCGCCCTTCTGCTGCGCGCCACCGACCGGCTCTACTTCCAGCCCAACGCCGCGGTGCCGGCCACCGTCAACGGCGCCCTGACCATCCGGGCCTGGGACCAGACCACCGGCAGCGCCGGCTCCAAGACCGCCGTCACCCTCGGCGACGGCAGCGCCTTCTCCACCGCGACGGACACCGTCACCCTGCATCCCGGCGTGCTGATCCCCAACGGCACCTTCGACAAGGGGCTGGCCGGCTGGAGCTACACCGGCGGCGCCACGGTGGACGCCACCGGCGACGGGCACGAGGGCACCCTGACCTCCGCGGCCGGCCGGACGCCGACCCAGCTCGAGGACTTCCTCGGCCTTGCCCACGGCTCCATCGCCACGGCGACCGGGACCATCCCGTCCTTCGGCAACGCGATGAAGCTGGCCACCACCGTCACGGTGACGAAGGACACGACGCTGACCTTCGACTGGACCTTCATCTTCTCCGACCCCGGCTATCACGACTTCGCCTTCGTCAGCGTCAACGGCGTGGTCACGCTGCTCGCCAAGGACGCGAGCGCCAGCGGAAAATTCAGCGTCGTGATCCCGGCCAACACCACCCTGTCGCTGGGCTTCGGCACCTCCGACACCAGCGACAACAGCGTCAACCCGATCCTGCGCATCGACAACGTCAAGCTGACCACCGTCGCCAGCGACCCCATCGTGCTGGACATGGCCGGCGACGGTCTGGCCCTGCGGACGCTGACCGACGGCGTCCTGTTCGACGTCAGCGGCGACGGCGTGGCCGACCGCACCGGCTGGGTCGGCAAGGGCAACGCCCTGCTGGTGCGCGACGACAACCACAACGGGCAAATCGACGACGGGCGCGAGCTGGTGTCGGAGCATTTCGGAGCTGGTTTCAACAGCAGCCTGGAGGCGCTCGCCTCGCTCGACAGCAACCACGACGGGCGCATCGACGCTGCGGACCAGAGCTTCGCCACGCTCCAGGTCTGGCAGGACGCCAACGGCGACGGGGTGAGCCAGCCGGGCGAGCTGCGCACGCTGGCCGACGCCGGCATCCTGTCCATCGCCTCTACGGCCACCCCGACCAACACGACCCTGGCCGGCAACCACATCCTCGGCACCACCAGCATGACCATGGCCGACGGCAGCAGCCGCGTGGTGGCCGGCGTCGCCTTCGACGCGCAGGCCACCGTCGCGGCTCAGCTGCACAGCCAGCCGCTGGCCGCGTCGCCAGCGCCATCGCCATCTTCATCGCCTCAGGCCGATCACGGACGCTTCGACTACGCGGCGCTGCTCTCCTCCGGCCTGGGCCTGCCGGACACTGTTCCGGTTGTGCAAAACGGGGTGGATGCACACGCGGGGGATTGGGCGATGGCCGCTCACAGCGCAGACACACACCACGCCACAACCCATGCATCGATGATTGTGCCGGTCGCAGAAAATTCATGAGCGATTGACAGAATTCGTCGCATTTTTAGGTATTTGGATACTGTTTTGTCCTAAATGAGTATGAGAGTTCTCGACTAAGATCATCATCGCTGTAAGCCGAACGGCTTAGACATGCGGCGATCTCCAGGACCCTCATGCACAAGTTTTGTCTTATCGCCACGGTTGCGCTCCCGCTCCTGACCGGCGCGCCACAACCTTTGATTGCGTCGCCGCGCGACGATGTGGTGGCGCTGATCGGCAAGGCGACGGAGAGCCACGACCGCCTGCGCGGGGCGGAGGCTGCCGCCGACGGGGCGCGCAACGCCCTGCGGGTCAGCCATGGCGGCTGGTTCCCGACGCTGAGCCTGTCGGCCAACGGCGGGCGCGAGAGCACCACCAAGCCGGCCGGCCTGCCCAACACCGACATGAACGCCTCGCAGTTCTCGGCGCGGGCGACGCAGCTGATCTGGGACTTCGACGCGACCAACGCCGACATCCGGCGCGCCCAGGTGACGCTGGTCCGCGCCGACATCGCGGTGGAGCGCACCCGGCAGGAGCTGCTGGTGGAGGGCCTCACCGCCTACGCCGGCCTCGTCCGCGCCCATCAGCTGCTCGCCTTCGCCCGCCAGTCCGAGGACAACATCCGCCGCCAGACCGGGCTGGAGGAGGTGCGGCTTCAGGAGGGCTTCGGCTTCTCCACCGACGTTCTCCAGGCCAAGAGCCAGCTCGCCGGCGCCCAGGCCCGCCGCGTCGCGGCGGAGGAGGCGACGCAGAACGCGCAAAGCCGCTTCCAGGCCTTCTTCGGCCATGTCCCCTTCCAGGTCAGCAATGCCCAGGTCCTGGCGATGACCCGCGCCGGCCTGCCCGTCTCGCTGGACGCGGCGGTGGAGGAGGCGCGCCGCCACAACCCGCGTCTCCAGGAATTGGCCCTGACCACCGCGGCGGCTCAGGAGGCGGTGACCGCGGTGCGCGGCCGCACCCTCTACCCGCGGATCGACGGCTTCGTGGAGCGCAACGTCAAGCGCGACGTCGCCGGCCAGTCCGGGCGGCAGAACGAGCTGCTGTTCAAGCTCCAGGTCACCTTCTCGCTGAACACCGGCCTGACCGCGCTCAACAGCATCCGTCTGGCCGAGGCCGACCTGCGGGCCGCCGACGCCACCTGGGCCGACCAGGAGCGCACGGTGCTTGAGACCGTCCGCAACAGCTGGAACCGGCTGGAAAGCGCCCGCGCCCAGGTGCAGCTTCTCAACGACCAGGCGAGCCTCGCCGCCGGCTTCCTCGACGTGGCGCGGTCGGAGCGCGAGCTGGGCACCCGGTCTCTGATCGACATCCTGTCGGGCGAGACGACGCTGATCAACGCGCGCAGCGACGCCGCGGCGGCGGAAACGGAGCTGGTGCTGGCCGGCTACCGCCTGCTCGCTGCCATGGGCCGGCTGAACGCCACCGACATCCAGACCAAGCCGATGCCGAAGCTGACCGCGCCGGGCCGCGGCGCCTTCCGCGACCAGGGCGGACGCGATCCGGCCCAACGTGATCCCGGCCGGCGCGGCACGGGAGAGCAGCGATGAACGGCGGCGCCATCGGGCTTCTGGTGCTGCGGCTGCGCGCCAACCTGCGGCTGACCGCCCGCGTCTTCGCGGCGTCGCTGGCGGCGAACCTGCTCGGGCTGGCCTCGTCCTTCTACACGATGCTGGTGCTGAACCGGTACGTGACGCACGGCGTCGACTCCACGCTGGCGGCGTTGACCGTCGGCGTCGTCCTGTCCATCGCCTTCGAGCACCTGTTCCGTCACGTCCGGCTGGGCATCGCCGGGCGCATCGGGCGGGCCGAGCACGAGCGGCTGACCACCGGGGCCTTCGGCATCCTGATGACCGCGCGCAGCGGCGCCGGATCGGCGGAGGGCGACGCGGCCCGGCGCGAGGCGCTGCGGGCGCCGGAGCAGATCGATTCCGCGCTCGGCTCCGCCAACCTCGCGACGCTGTTCGACCTGCCCTTCGCGCTCGGCTTCATCCTCGTGGTGGCGCTGATCTCCTGGCCGCTGGCGGCGATCTGCCTCGTCTTCACGCTGCTGGCCATCGCCGCCGGGCTGCTGGCCCAGGCCGACATGCGGGCGGTCGGGCGCGACCTCGCCCAGGCCGGCGCCGACGCCCAGGGGCTGGTCACCACCGCCATCGTCGGACGCGACGCGGTCGCCCTGTTCGGCGGCGCCAAGCCGCTGCTCGGCGACTGGCAGCGCGCCGCCAAGGCCCTGCGCGTGGTCCGCGAGCGCATGTCGATGCGCCAGGGCCGCGCCCAGTCGGCGGCACAAAGCCTCCAGGCGCTCCAGGGCGTGGCGGTGATCGCCACCGGCGCCGTCCTGGTGGTGCGCGGCGAGCTGGACGTCGGGTCGCTGATCGGCATCAACCTGCTGGTCGGCCGCGCGCTGGCCCCCTTCACCCGGCTGGCCCAGATCGGCGAGTCCCTGGCGATGGCCCGGCAGGCGCAGGCGCGGCTGGAGCAGTTCGCCCGCACCGCGGTCGAGCCGACCGGCGGCACCAGCCTGCCCCGCTACGCCGGCACGCTGGAGCTGCGCGACCTGACCTTCACCCCGCCGGGCGGCGTCACGCCGCTGCTGCGCCGGCTCAGCCTGTCGGTGCCCGCCGGCAACATCCTGGTGCTGAAGGGGCGCAACGGCTCCGGCAAATCGACGCTGATCCGCCTGATCGCCGGTCTGGCCGACCCGCAGGAGGGCGCGGTGCTGGCCGACGGGGTGGACATCCGCAAATTCGCCCCCTCCTGGTGGCGCCAGCAGATCGGGCTGCTGCCGCAGGAGCCGGTGTTCCTCAACCGGACGATCCGCGAGAACCTGCTGCTCGCCAACCCGCGCCTGTCGGAGACGGAGCTTCACGCCGTCCTGCACCGCGCCGGGGCCGACCGCACGGTGGCCGACTGCGCCCAGGGGCTCGACACGCCGCTGCGCAACTTCGGCCACGAGCTGCCGACCGGCCACCGCCGCCGGCTGGCGCTGGCCCGCGCCCTGGCGGTCGGCGGGCGCCTGATCCTGCTCGACGAGCCGACCGACGGGCTGGACTCGGACGGCACCGCCACCGTCTACCGCACGCTGATCGAGCTGGCGCGGAGCGGCCACACGGTGATCATCGCCTCCCACGACCCGCGCATCCTCCAGGGCGCCTCGCTGGTGCTCGACCTCGATCAACCGAACAGCACGGTGGCCGCCCGCGAAGCGGCGGGGCTGGTGACGCCATGAAGCCGCTTCCCCTGCTCACCCGCAAACCCGCCGCCGGCCCCGCCCTGTCCGGCCCGACGGCCATTCCCACTCCCCTGCTGGGAACGGAACCCGCGGACACGGAAAGCCGCTTCGGCGATGGCCTGTTCGCGGTCAGCATCGCTGCCTTCCTCGCCGCGCTCGGCTGGGCGGCCATCGCCGAGCTGAACGTGTCCAGCAGCGCGCCCGGCGACGTGGTGCCGCTGTCCTACAACCAGTCGGTCCAGCATTTCGAGGGCGGCATCGTCCGCGACATCCTGGTGCAGGAAGGCGATTCGGTCACCGCCGGCCAGACGCTGGTCGAGCTGGACCAGACGAAGATCCGCGCCGACCTGGAGGAGCTGAAGCTGCGCCTCGGCTCGCTGTCCGCCGACACCGCGCGGCTGGAGGCGGAGGTCGGACGCCGCGAGGCCATAACCTTCCCCGAACGGCTGCTGCGCGAGCGGCCCGATCTGGTGGCGCAGACCCGCGACCTGTTCCGTGCCCGCCGCGACCGGCTGGCTTCCGACCTCGACATCCAGCGCCAGGACATCGCCCAGCGCGAGCAGCAGGTGGCCGCCGTGCGGGCGCGCATCGGCGGCTCCCAGGTGGCGCAGGGGCTGATCCGCGAGCAGCTCTCCATCAGCGAGACCCTGCTGAAGCGCGAGATCACCAACCGCATGAAGCACTTGGAGCTTCTGCGCGACGACGCCCGCGTCAGCAGCGCCATCGCCGAGGACCGCGCCACGCTGGCCCAGGCCGAGGCGGCGCTGGCCGAGGCGCGCAGCAAGCTGGTGTGGATCGGCCGCAAGTACGAGGAGGAGAGCCGCAACGCCCTCGACGAGGCCCGCCGCAACCACGACGAGCTGTCGCAACGCCTGACCCGCTATCAGGACAGCCTGGACCGCAGCAGCCTGCGGGCCCCCATGGACGGCATCGTCAAGACGCTGGCCGTCTCGACCAAGGGCGCGGTGGTCAAGGCCGGCGAGACGGTGGTGGAGCTGGTGCCGCGCGACGGCAAGCTGGTGGTGGACGCCCGCCTGCCGGTGCAGGACATCGGCTATGTCCGCCCCGACCAGCCGGTGGTGGTGACGCTGGCCGGCGGCGACGCCTCGCGCTTCGGCCACATCGAGGGGCGGGTGCGGACGATCAGTCCCGACACGCTGCTCGATGCCAACAAGCAATCCTACTACAAGGTCCGCGTCGAGCTGCCGGTGACCCGTTTCGATTACGGCGGCAAGACCTACGAGCTGTTCCCCGGCGTGCGCGTGACCTGCAGCATCCTGACCGGGCGGCGCACCATCCTCGACTATGTGTTCTCGCCGGTCCTCAACGGCCTCCAGCACGCGATGCAGGAGCAATGAGGATGCGCGCGCCGATCGCTGTTTCCCCTCTCCCCTCTGGGGAGAGGGTTAGGGTGAGGGGGTTGCGCGTGGCGCCGCGTTCGGCAAAAGCGCATCCCCCTCACCCACCCGCTTCGCGGGCACCCTCTCCCCAGAGGGGAGAGGGTTACATCCCCCTCGCCCTGCTCCACCCCGACACGGACCGCCCGAGGCCCACCCCATGCTGAGCTCGCTCCAGCCCCGCTCCCGGCCGCCGCTGCGCTGGTCGCACCTGACCAAGAAGGCGCGCTTCGCGCTGATCCTGGCGGCGGCGATGCTCGTCACGGTCCTGGTCTCCCTGGTCGTCCGCGCCGGCTTCCTCGGCGACAGCGCGCGCGAGCCGCTGACCGTCGCCGTCGTCGGGCCGCTCAGCGGGCCGGACGCGGCGCTGGGGCTGGCCCTGCGCAAGGGGGCGGCGCTGCGCGCCGACACCATCAACGCGGCGGGCGGCATCGCCGGACGCCCGGTGGTGGTCAAGCCCTTCGACGACGAAGGCGACAAGGGCAAGTCGCTGGAGATCGCCCGGCGCATCTCCAACGATCCCTCGGTCCTCGCGGTGATCGGCCACACGCCCGACGCCGCCGACAGCGCGACGGCGATCTACGCCCAGCGGCAGATCCCGCTGATCGCCCCGCGCCCGCTGGTCCGCCCGGCGGACGCCGCGCCCAGCCCCTGGCTGTTCAGCATCACGCTGGACCGCACGCACGAGACGCGCTTCCTCGCCAACTACGTGCGCAACGTGGTCGGCGAGCCGACCGTCGCCATCGTCCGCGAGGACAGCGAGCAGGCGGCATCGCAGGCCGGGCAGTTCGACGCGATCCTCCAGCGCTTCGGCACCAAGCTGGTCGGCCAGTGGACCTTCGCGCCGGGCCGCGGCGGTGCGTCCGCCCTGCCGGCGCTGGCCCAGGCGGTGAAGGAGAAGATGCCGACCGGCGCCGTCGTCGTCATCGGGTCGGCGGTGGACAGCGCGCGGGTGGTGGTGGCGCTGCGCGACGCCGGGGTGCGCAACCTGATCGCCGGCAGCTCGGAGATGGCCTCCTCGGCCTTCCGCACCGAGATCGTCGCCCAGGCCCAGGCCAACCCCAAGGCGCTGACCCCGGAAGCCTACGGCCACGGCCTGCTGGTGTCCTCGCCCGTGCTGTTCGACACGGCGAACGAGCGGGCGCAACGCTTCTACGGCCAGTATGTGAAGCGCTTCAACGCGGTGCCCGACTGGGCGGCGGCGCTGGGCGCCGATGGCGTGGACCTGATCGCCGGAGCCATCGCCAAAACGAACACCGCCACCGGCAAGCCGGACGGCGGGGCGCTGCGCCGCGCCATCGCCGACCACGACCGCGCCGAAACCGCCTTCCAGGGCACGGTCGGCACCTGGACCTTCGACAATCGCGGCCAGGCGACCCTGCCGGTGATGATGGCCTCCTACAACGGCCTGAACCCGGTGGCGGCGCTGACCCAGCTCCAGCCGATCCGCGAGGCCGGAGTCTCCAACTTCCTGGAGGAGGTCACCAAGGGCCGGGCGCTCTACGTCAACGACCGCTTCATGTACAAGACGGACGTCATCTACACCGGCGTCCAGCTTCACGAGATCCGGGACCTCAATCCGGACGCCAACGAGGCAACGCTGAACCTGACGATCTGGTTCCGCTACCGCGGCGCCTTCAACCCGGCGGACGTCGTCTTCACCAACGCGGTCAAGCCGGTCGAGCTGGGCAAGCCCTACCGCGAGGAGCGCGGCGAGGTCACCACCTACGTCGCCTACCGGATCGAGGGGCGCTTCGCCCTGAACGTCTTCGACCAGCGCCCGCCCTACGGCAGCCAGACGGTCGGCGTCAGCTTCCGCCACCGGACGCAGAACCGGAACACGGTGATGTTCGTCACCGACGTGCTCGGCATGGCCCTGGTCGACACCAACGACTTCGTGGAGAAGCTGAAGGCGATGGCCGCCGCGGAGACCGCGTCCGCCGCCGACCCCGGCCTCGCCGACCGCTTCCGCCGCGCGCTGGAGGGCGAGAGCGAAAGCTCCACCCTGCTCGACCAGCTCCGCGCCAAGCGGGTGCTGGCCCCGTCGCCCGGCTGGCGGCTGGCGCGCGCCTGGATCTCGCAGGACGTCGCCTCGGTCGGCAGCGAGGGCGATCCCAACTATGTCGGTTTCGGGCGGCCGCAGCCGGACTTCTCGCGCGTCGATTTCGGCGTGGTCGCGGCGCCGGACTCCCCGGCGGCGCGCGACTTCATCCACCGCGACTTCTTCGTCTACATCGCCATCTTCAGCGCCGTGCTGGCGGTCTTCGCCGCCGTCATGGACCGCCGCGACCGCGGCCAGTTCTGGAAGATCCAGACTCTGTTCATGCGCATCCTGTCCTGGCCGCTGCTGCTGATGTCCGTCGGCAACATCGTGCTGGACCAGGCGGTGGCGACGCTGCCAGCCAGCGGCATCGCCATGGTGGTGAACGGCGTCAACGTGCTGTGGTGGATCGTGCCGGCCATCCTGGTCGACCGCACGCTGGAACGCTTCGTCTGGACCCCGCTGGAAATCCGCACCCAGCGCAAGATCCCCGGCATCGTCCGCCGCTTCTCCACCCTGATCGTCTTCGGCTTCGCCGGCTGCGGCATCATCGCCTTCGTGCTGAAGCAGCCGATCACCAGCCTGCTCGCCGCCTCCGGCCTCGTCGGCATGGTCATCGGCCTCGCCATCCAGGCCAACATCGCCAACGTCTTCTCCGGCATCGTCCTGAACATCGAGCGGCCGTTCCAGATCGGCGACAGCATCCAGATCACCGATCTGGTGCGCGGCGTCGTGGTGGACATGACGTGGCGCACGGTGCGCATCCGCAACATCGCCGGCTTCATCGTCGCCATGCCCAACGCCAAGGTGTCGGAGGCGACCGTCATCAACTTCAGCGCGGTCGACCGGGTGTCGATGAAGCTGGAATACTACGCCGACGCCCGCCACGACCCCGGCCGGATGGGCGGCCTGCTGACCACCGCCCTGCAAAACGCCGACAAGGTGATGCCCAGCGCCACCGGCGCCCCGGCCTTCGTCCGCTACGACGGCATCCGCGGCGTCAACGGCCAATGGCTGTGCAAGTACAACCTGTTCTTCTGGGTCGAGGACTACGACGCCAGCTTCGTCGTGCCGGAGCTGGTCTGGCGCTCCGTCTACCGCACGCTGGCCGAGGCCGGCATCGAGCCGACCCCGCCCGACCTGATGGAGGCCGCCGGCCCCGCCGCGGTCGCCACCAACGCCCAGCGCCAGGCGATCCCGGTATGAGCAGGAACACCCACATGATGCGAACTTTGATCGCCGCAACGGCCCTGCTGCCGGTCCTGCTCGCCGGGACGGGTTGCGCGCCGCTCGGCGGCGACCGCCCCGGCGCGATCCTGGAGAAGGTGGCCGACGGCGACTACGACGTCGGCATCCGCTACCCCGCCAAGCGCGCCCGCTACGTGATGATCGTGGAAGAGGACGAGGACGGCTTCGTCGTGACCAACCGCCCCGCCGGTGCCCGCGAGGTGGACACCACCCCGGCTCCGGTGGTGGCGCAGCCGCAGCGCAACGACCGCGTCCTCGCCCCCTGCGCCGAGGCGACCGGCAACTGGTACCGCCATACCCCGGCGGGCTACGTCTGCGTCAGCCAGTCGGCGCCCGGCGGCGGGGGCTGACATGAAGCGCCTCGCGATCATCCTCTCCTTGACGCTCGCCGGCTGCGCCGCCGCTGCGCCCACACCCGGTGCGGGGCGCGCCGACGCCCCCGTCCTGCGCATCGTCGCCGAACCCGACGCCAACGGGCGCCGCCCGGTCGCGGTCGATGTGGTGCGGGTGGCCGACCCGGCGCTGGCCGGACGGCTGGCCGGGCTCGACGCCGCGGGCTGGTTCCGCGACCGCGAGGCGCTGAGCGCCGAGGCCGGCAACCGCATCGCCATCGCCTCCTGGGAGATGGTCCCGGGCCAGAGCGTGCTCCTGCACAGCCTGCCCCCTTTCGCCACCCCCCCGACCCAAACCCTCGTCTACGCGCGGTACGGCGCGCCCGGCGTCCACCGGCACACGCTGGACGGCGCCGGCGCCCTGGACGTGCAGCTGGGACGGGACAGCTTCACCGTGGCCCCGCTGACGGAGGGAACGCCGTGACCGCCCAACCCGCCCTGGCGCAAGCCAACCCGGCGAAGGCGCCCCCCGTGGGGGCCAAGCCCGCCGGCACGCTGGCCCTGTTCCGCGCCTTCCAGGAGGATCTGCTCGCCGGCTGCGCCGACGCGCAGGCCCCGGCGGGGACGGTGGCCGACCGGCTGACCGCCACGCTCCATGGCATGAGCGGCGCCGCCGTCTCCCAGGGGCCGGGCGCGCACGGCACCGTGGTCAAGGCGGTCTTCGCCATGGCCATGCTGGCCGACCGCGCGCTGGCCCAGACGCGGCCCGCCGACGCCGTGGTCTCCAGCCGCCTGTTCGGCGCGAACGCCACCCTGCAAACCCTGTTCGTCCAGGCCGACGACCTGATCCGCCAGGGCGCCAAGGCCGACCGTGGGCTGGCCGCCGTCTATCTCGCCGCGCTGGCGCTGGGCTTTCCCGACGACGCCCAGGCGACCGCCCGCCGCCCCGCCCTGCACCGCATCGTCGTCGGCGAGCGCGCCGCGGCCAGCCACCCCAGCCCGCGCGCCTGCGAGCCGACGGACGGCGCCGTGCCCGGCTACCTTGCGCCGTCCGCGCGGCGCTGGTGGTGGGCGGTCGGTGGAACCGCCGTGCTGTTCCTCGTAATCTCGCACCTGCTGTGGGCCGGCGCCGTCGGCGGCATCCAACGCGATCTGAGCGGCGCCCGCGCCGCGGTCGAGGACATGGGGCTGTCATGGTCCTACTGATGCTCACGCTGGAGCTGGTGCTCTCCACCATCGGCTCCGCCATCGTCACTCTGCTGTCCTTCGCCGTCACGTTGGCGCCCTACGCGCTGCTGGCGCTGCCGCTCTACATCTTCTACCGCCTCGGCCGGATGGTCTGGCCGAAGCTGCGCGGCTGGCGGCGCAAGCCCGCCGCCAAGGCTGCCGGGCGGAAGGCTCCCGTGCGCCGGGCCGCCCCGCCGGCACCGCTGCGCGTCCGCGCCGAGGCGCCACCGCCGACGAAGGCCGCCGCCAACACGCCCCCCAACGCCCGCATCTACGGCGAGGGGCTGGACATCCTGACGCGGCAGATGCGCGGTCCCCTGCGCCGCGGCGACATCCCGTGGTTCCTCGCCTTCGGCGTTGGCGGCCCGGCCCTGCTCGCCACCGACCCCACCCATGTCCGCTGGCCCGAGGACGGCAACGGCGAGAACGGCTGCTGGTGGTTCTGCGAAGGGGCGGCGATCCTGCACGCCGGCGCCGATTCCGCCGACGGCTCCCGGCTGGGGGCGTCCTGGCCGGCGCTGGTCGCGGCGATGCGCAAGCGGCCGATGCGCCGCCCGCTGGACGGCGTCCTGCTGATGGTCGGCGCCGACGAGCTGCGCGCCGCCGCCGAACGCCCCGCCAAGCACCATGGCCCGCGCGACGCGCTGGCCAAGCGGGGCGCCGCCCTGAGGGAGCGCCTGCGGAGCCTGCGCGACGAGCTCGGCGTGGTCGGCCCGGTGCATGTGGTCGTGGTCCGCGCCGAGGCTCTGGACGGCTTCACCGACCTCTGCGCCGCCATGCCGTCGGCCCTGCTGGACGGCGTGCTGGGCTGGACCAACCCCCAGGACTGGGCCAAGCCCTTCGAGCCGCGCCGCATCGACGAGGCGTTCGAGGCCATCGCCGCCGACATCGCCGTTCTGGAGGCCGACGCCTTCGCCGCCGGCACCGCCGGGGTGCGCCTGCCGCTGCTGCCGGCGTCCCTGGACACGCTGCGCCATCCGCTGGCGCTGTTCCTCGACGGTGTTCTGGGCGGCGACGATCAGGCGGAGCCCTTCCCGCTGCGCGGCATCGCCCTGACCGGCGCCTACGCCCCGGCCACCGGCGGGCGCCGCCCGGTCTTCGCGCGCAACCTGCTGCCGGGCCGGGCCTTCGCCGAGGCCGGCTACGGGCGGCCGTCCGACGCCGCCTACCAGCAGGCCCACAAGCGCCGCCGGATGGCCCAGGCCGCGCTCGCCGCCTCGGTCGCCGGCCTGTCGGTCGCCGCGTGGCAGGGCGTGTCCAGCGTGTCCGCCGGCAGCCCGCCGGTCGCCGCCGCCACCGCCGACCTGCGCCGGGCGCTGCTGGCCCGCGACGCCGTCACCGACGGCCCCCTGGCCGGTCGGGTGATCGCCGCCACGGCGGTGATGGAGCGCAGTTCCCTCGCCACGCCGCTGCTGCCGACCTCGCTGGTCAGCGCCTTCGACGAGGACAAGAAGCGGCTCGCCTCCGTCACGCTGCGCCGCGCGGTGCTGCGGCCGATCCGCGACGCCCTGCTGCCCAGCGCCACCATGGCCGACCTGCCGCCGGTCGCCAACCCGCAACGGGTGGAGGACCTTCCGGCCTTCCGCCGGCTCGCCGAGCAGCTCGACCGCATCGGCGGGCGGCGCGACGCGCTGGAGCGCTACGACCGCTTCCGCCGCAACAGCGGTTTCGATGAGCTGAACGCGCTGGCCGAAAGCGTCTACGGCGCCGTCCCCCGGTCGCCGATGACGGCGACGGACGGCTACATCACGCGCATCGCCGCCGGCGCCGACCTGCCCAACCTCGACGCCCGGACCATCGCCGCGGCGGTGCGCGCGGAATCGGTGCAGCTCGCCGCCCCGCTGGCCGAGGAGCTGTACGGCCGCAACCCGCTCCGCCAGCGCGCCGAGGCCCTGGCCGAGCGGCTGCGCGGCCTGCCGGAGACGCCGACCGCCGAGGATGTCGAGGACGTCCGCCGCCTGACCGGCGCCGTCGCCGAGGCGGTTTCCTGGCCCATCGCCGGCGCCCTGCAGGAGCCCGCCCGCGGTCTGCCCGACGCGATCCGGGTGGCGCTCCAGAAGGCCGCCATCGCCGATCTGCCGGGGCGCGACACCACCGACCGCATCACCGAGGCCCTGTCCACCGCCGCGACCGGCGCCCGCGCCGCCGTCCTGGCGCTGGACGCGCCGCGGACCGGCGCCCTGTTCGCGGTGGGTGACGGCGGAGCGCTGGTTCTCAACCCGGCGGTGACCGCGCTGCCGGACGCCCTGGCCGCCGCCCTGCCCGAACCGGCCCCCGACGCTCCCCCCGCCGAAGCCGCCAAGCCGGCCGAGCCGAAGCGCGAGCAAACCAAGACCGCCGAGGCCAAGCCGGCCGAAACCAAGCCGATTGCGCCTGAAGCGGAGCCGGCCAAGCCGGTCGCGGCAGCCCTTCCGCCTCCCCCGCGCCCGGCGCCGGAACCCGCGCCGCCCGCCGTCGTGGAGGCGCCGCCCGTCGTCGCGCATCTGCCACTCCCGCCCAGGATGCCGGTGGAAACGCCGGTTCCGGACGGCGACGTCGCCCTGTCGAAGCTGTCCACCGCCTTCGCGCAGACCCTCGCCGGGCGCTTCCCCTTCGTCGGCGCCGAACAGGCGCGCGGCGCGCCGGACGCCGACCCGCAGGACGTCCGGCGCTTCTACCGGCAGCTCGACGAGCATCGGGCGGCGGTGATGCGGACCGCGACCCCCGAGGTCGCCGCCTTCCTGGAACGGATGGAGGCCGCCCGCCCGGTGTTGGAGGCCATCGCCCGCCCGTCACCGGTCAGCGTCCGCCTCGCCTACGGCGCCAACCGCGCGCAGGAGGTCGGGGCGGAGCACATCATCGACTGGTCGGTGCGCTCCGGCGCCGGCGCGGTGGGGGCGGCGACCAACGGCGGGACGCTCGCCTGGACACCGGGCCAGCCGGTGCTGCTGAGCGCCCGCTGGGCCGCCGGGTCGCCCTTCCGCCCGAAGGGTGCGTCGGCGGGCGGAACCGCCGCGGCGGCCGGCGACACCATCACCCTGGCGGAGCGCGGGCCGTGGGCGCTGCTGCGCCTGCTGAAGAGCCACGCTCCGTCCTCGTCGCGGGACGGGCTGCTCCTGCGCGTCGCCCTGCCCACGCAGACCATCGAGGGGCAGCCGGTGCGCGACACCGTCCTGGTCCTGGCGGCGGTGGTCAGCGCCGGGGCGCGCACCGAGCTTCCGGCGCGCGCCCTCGACCTGCCGAATCGCTTCCCGCAAAGGTAGCAAGCGTCAGCACACAAAGAAAAGCTCATGAAGAACTTTGTTACAATTCGTGGAAAGATGACGCAGCTCCCGACAAAAACACCGACAGTGGTCATAGGCATTTAATGCGTTGTTAAGCACTGAAAATGTATCAAGTCGTTGGGACATATTGGATCGTTGGGCAGCCATTCTCTTCTCAACGACAGTCCCGAGAACCACTGTCTAATTTACCAGCGACAATAGGGGCATTCTTTTACCAATCGCTTAAGTGGCGGTTGATTGGCGATGCTTTGTTTCTTTCGGAATGCCAAATTTGTGACGCATAACGTCTCAAGACGTGTGTCCGAGCTTACCGTTTCCACCTGAAATCAACCTCACCTGTCCCTCGAAAGGTTTCGGATCATGGTAGACCGCAAGAAGCGCGCCCAGGAACTGATCAAGTATCACAGCTATGCCTCGGGTGCCTTCGGACTCATCCCCGTTCCCGGCGCCGACGTCGCCGCGGTCAGCGTGGCCCAGCTCAACCTGATCCATAAGCTCGCCAAGCTCTATGAGATCGAGTTCGCGCAGGAGCGCACCCGCGCGATCATCGGGGCGCTGATGGGCGGCGTCATGCCCGGCGCGCTCAGCTCCAGCGTGCTCGGCTCCGCCGTGAAGGCCGTTCCGTTCATCGGCACCGCCCTGGGCGTCGCCGTCATGCCGGCCCTGTCGCTGGCCGCCACCCAGGCGCTCGGCCGCGTGTTCGCGCAGCACTTCGAGACCGGCGGCACGCTGCTGGACTTCGACGTCGAGGCGATGCGCGAGCATTTCCGCAAGGAGTTCGAGGCCGCCCGCAACGACGCGGCCAAGAGCGAGGCCGGCGAGGCCCCGGCCGCCGCGCCGCAGATGGAAGAGCAGCCGGTCCAGAAGGCCGGCTAAGGGCACGACGCCGGGGCGCCGGGCAAAGAAGGAAGCATCGCCGTGTTCGAGCTGATCTACATCGGTCTCTGCCTGCTGGTCGGGTTTCTGGGGATCGGCCGCCGCGGCGGCTTCCTGCTTTACGCCTTCCTGGCGGTGGTTCTGACACCGCCCGGCGCCCTTCTCGTGATGATCCTGCTGACCACCCGAGCCAAGAAGCGGGCGAAGGCATGACGGCGGCGACGGCGTCCATCCTCCGCCCGGCCCTGCGGCTCCTGCTCCCGGTTCTGCTGGCGCTGCTCGCCGTGACCCTTCCGGCGCGCGCCGAATACTGGACCATCGCGTCGGAAGACCATTTCCCTCCCTACAACTACTCCTTCAACGGCACGCGCACCGGGATCGACACCGAGATCGTCGTCGCCCTGCTGAAGGAGCTGACCATCACCCCGGTCCACCGGCCCTTGTCCTGGACCGAGGTCGTCCGGTCGATGGACGAGAACACCGCCGACGTCGGGTTCCAGTTCATCGCCTCGCCCGCCCGTTTCGCGCAGTACAACATGATCGGCCCGTTCCGCACCGGGACGACCGTCTTCATGGTGCGCAAGGACTCCCCCATCGCCTTCAAGCGGCTGGAGGACCTGACCCCCTACCGCATCGGCGTGGTCGACGGCTTCGCCTACGCGCCGGACTTCGACGCCGCGACCTATCTGGAAAAGGTCCCGTCGAGCAGCAACGTGGTCAACTTCCGCCGCCTGATCCTGGGCCGGGTGGACGTGATCGTCGGCGACCTGCATGTGCTGAACCACATGGCCAAGCAGGACGGGCGCCTGAAGGACGTGCGCGTCCTGCCCAAGCCGCTCGGCCTGATCCCCCGCTACATCGCCATGCCCAAGGCGCGCAAGGAGAAGGCCGAGCGGCTGCAGGCCGCCTTCGTCAAGCTGCGCGACAACGGCACGATCACCCGCATCCTCGACTCCTGGCTGGCGGAGTGAGGCGGAGCGATGAGCAAGAACAAGACAACCAAGCGTGTCGCCCCCAGCCGGCCCGTCTCGGCCCTGCTGCCGCTGATCGGGCTGGCCGACCGTGAGATCCTGACCCGGCTGGTGGTGACCGGCTGCGTCGCCGCCGCCGCCAACCTCATCAGTCTGATGAGCCTCAGCGCCGAACTGAACGGCTGGATGCGCGGCGAGGTGCTGGACACGCCCTTCCTGATCTTCTGTCTGGCGCTGCTGGTCTCCTACAGCTTCAGCAAGCGCTTCGTCGGGCTGGTGCTGACCACCGGCTTCAGCGCGCTGGCCGGGGTGCGGCGGCGCTTCCTGCAGACCGTCACGCTGGGCAACCACGCCGACATCCTCGACATGCAGGCCCGGCGCTCCTTCGATCTGGGCAACCATCATCTGGAGCGCATCGCGGCGCTGCTGCCCAACCTGTCGATCGCCGCCAATATGATGCTGGTGGCGGTCGTGGCCTACCTCTACCTGTGGACGCTGACCACGGTGGGCGCCACGCTGCTGCTGGTGGCCGGCGCGATGATCGGCGGCTGGTACGTGCGCGAGGCGCAGCGCACCCGCGCCCTGCTCGGCCAGGCCAAGGAGTCCGAGGTGCGGATGCTCCAGGGCTTCTCCGAGATCGTCGGCGGCAACGCCGAGATCAAGCTGGGCAAGGCGCGGCGCGACGAGCTGGCCCAGGCGGTCGAGGCCGACGTCGCCCAATGGGAGGACCTGAAGCGGCGCCACGGGCGCAATCTGGGCGAGCTGTTCTCCTGGATCGCCACCATCGTCATCGGCTTCTCCGCGGTCTTCGTCTTCATCTTCCCGCGCATGGGCGCGCTGTCGGCGGCGGAGCTGCCGCTGGTGACCTCGGTCATCCTGTTCCTCGCCCGGCCGCTGTCGAAGTTCCTCAACGCCGTGCCCGACTACATCGCGGCGGAGGATGCGGCGAACCAGCTCACCACCCTGCTCGCCGCCATGCCGGCGGCGGAATACGCGCCGTCGAAGCTGGCCCGCGCGCCGCGCCGCTTCTCCGCCATCGAGCTGCGCGGCGTGCGCTTCGCCTACCGCGCCGGGCTGCGGCCCGAGCCCTTCGTGATCGGTCCCATCGACATGACCATCCCGGCGGGCAGCGTCGTCGGCATCGTCGGCGCCAACGGGTCGGGCAAGTCCACCCTGCTGCGCGTCATCCCGCTTCTGTTCCGCCCGGACGAGGGGCAGGTGCTTCTCGACGGGCAGGCGGTGGAGGGCGACCGGCTGGAATCCTACCGCGATCTGTTCTGCGCGGTGTTCCAGGACCACCACCTGTTCACCCGCCTGCCGCAGGGGCCGACCTTCGACGCGGAGCTGTTCCGCGAGATGCTGGCCTACCTGAAGATCGACCATCTGGTTCCGGAGACCGGCGACGGCCTGCTGAACCGCGACCTGTCCAAGGGCCAGCGCCGCCGCGTCGCCCTGGCCGTCGCGGTCGCGGAGGGGCGTCCGATCATCATCCTCGACGAATGGACGTCCGACCAGGACGCCGAGTTCCGCACCCGCTTCACCAACGAGATCATCGGCAAGCTGCGGGCGCTCGGCCGCACCGTGATCTTCGTGTCGCACGACGGCAACGCCGCGTCGGTCTGCGACGTCACCATTCACATGACCAATGGGCGGATGGACATGCCGGCCGACAAGGCCGCGTCCCGCCCCGCCACGGCTTTGCTCCAGGAGACCGCGTGACATGGCTGACCAGGCCTTCACCTACGACGACGCCGACGCGACGCCGCAGCCGAAGTCGCGCCTGCGCGCGCTGCTCGGCCACTGGTACGAGGAGCACCGCCGGTCGCTGCTGTGCACGCTGCTGGTCGGCATCCTGATCTTCCTCTACTTCGCGCCGTCGATCGTTGTCTTCATCCCCGCCGGCCACGGCGGCGTGCTGTGGAAGCGCTTCCATCAGGGCACCCAGATGGCTCCGGCCCTGGCCGAGGGCGTGCACGTCATCTTCCCCTGGGACAAGATCGAGGTCTACGACCTGCGCCTGCAGGAAGACACCCGCTCCTACTCGGCGATCGCCAACGACGGCCTGAACGTCAGCATCGAGATCACGGTGCGCTACCGCCCCTACGCGGAGATGCTGGCCGCCTTGCACAAGAACGTCGGGCCGAACTACCTAGAAGTGCTGCTGGTGCCGGAGGTCGGGTCGGTCTCGCGCGAGATCGTGTCGCGCTTCAAGGCCGACGAGCTCTACGCCCACCGCCGCCTGCGCGTTCAGACCGAGACCTTCGAGCAGGTCGCCGACCGCGTGATGTACGCCCAGATCATCGGGGCCGAGGACACGCCGAAGCCCGACGGGCGGACCAAGACCGGCTACCTGCTGATCCAGGACATCCTGATCCGCAACGTCTCGCTGCCCGAAGCGATCATGGTGTCGATCGAGCGCAAGATCCAGCAGGACCAGGCCGCCCAGGAATACCAGTTCCGCCTGCAGCGCGAGCTGTTCGAGAGCCAGCGCAAGCAGCTCGAAGGACAGGGCATCCGCGCCTTCCAGGAGACGGTGCAGGCCAACCTGACCGAGAACTACCTGCGCTGGCGCGGCATCGAGGCGACGCTGGAGCTGGCCCATTCGCCCAACGCCAAGATCGTCGTCATCGGCAACGCCGCCAGCGGCGGCCTGCCGTTGATCCTCGACGCCGCCTCGGGCCAGGGCGCCACCCTCCCGATGCCGGGCGCCCCCGCCCCCGGCGCGCCGCAGGCGGGGGCCGCGACGGTCACCCTGCCGAGCGGCCTGCCGGTGCCGCCCGCCGCCCAGCTCCCCTCGCTGAGCGGCGAGGGCACCCCCGGACAGGTGCCGGTCGCCCAGATGCCCAGCCTGAACCAAGCGGGCGCCGAACCCGCCGGCCACCGCCCGCCGACCGCGCCGGTTCCCGGCGTCAAGCCCGAGCCGGCGGGGGCCTCCGCCGGGCCGACCAAGGACGGGAAGGCCGCGGCGGCCCCCATCCTGTCGACCATGTCGCCGTCCCGCCTGCTCGACCTCATCCAGCCCAAGTGACCCGGCGATGGATCTCTGGCGCATCCTGAGACGCGACGCCCTGCGCAACATGCAGCCGCTGATGCTGCTGGCGGTGCTGGCGGCGGCCCTCAACCTCGCCCTGCTGACCTCGCTGAACAGCGCGCTGGTCATCATGGACGATCCGGAGGGGTTGCAGCGTCTGCTGTTCATCTTCCTGCTGTCCGCCTTCTCCTGGCGGTTCGCCCAGGGCTGGATGATGAGCGCGGCGTCCAAGCGGATGCAGGCGGCGCTGGCGGTTCTGCGCGTCGACCTGCTGCGCCGCGCGGTGGCCGCCGACCTGCCCGACGCCATGGCGGTCGGGTCCAGCCGTCTTGCCCAGGTGGCGGGGCCGGAGCTTCAGCTTCTCGCCCAGGCGGTGCCGACGCTGGTCATCAGCTTCCAGTCGGTCGCGGCGATCGTGCTGTGCCTGCTCTACCTCGCCACCCTGTCGAACGCCGCGGTGCTGATCGTTCTGGGCTTCCTGACGGTCGGCGGCATCCTGATCACCCGCTCCGTCCTGCGGCTGGAGCGGCTGTCGGAAACGATCCACGAGGCCGAGGGCGCGCTGTCGGAGCGGTCGGACCACATCCTGCAGACCCTGCGCGAGTGCAAGCTGAACCGCCGCCGCGCCGCCAATGCGCTGTCCGACGCCACCGCCTGCGCCGAGGCGCTACGCAAGGAGCGCCACCGCTTCGGCGCCGAGTACAGCCACTACTTCACGCTGAGCGAGCTGACCTACTACGCGGCGCTGGCCGGGATCATCTTCCTGCTGCCGGCGGTGACGAGCACCGACATCGCGACCGTCGTTCTGGCCGGCCACGCCGCCGCCTTCATCGCCTACCCGGTCATCACCATCGTCGCCTCCTACCCCTCCTACATCAGCGCCGAGACCGCCGCCCGCTCCTATCTGGCGGTGGAGGCGGAGCTGAAGGCGCCGCCCCGCCCCGCCACATCCCGTCCTGCGCAGCGCCGGGCCAAGGACACGCCGCCGACCGGTTTCGCCGACTTCTCCACCCTCGCGCTCGACGGCGCGTCGTACCGCCACCCCGGACGCGACGGCACCGGCTCCTTCACGGTCGGCCCCATCGACCTGACGGTGGAGCGCGGCAGCGTCGTCTTCGTCACCGGCCACAACGGAGCCGGCAAGAGCACGCTGATCCACCTGCTGCTCGGCCTCTACCCGGCGCAGCGCGGCAGCCTGACGGTGGACGGCACGGTGGTGACGGCGGACACGCTGGGGTCCTACCGCGACCTGTTCTCGGTCGTCTTCTCCGACAACCACGTCACCCGCCAGCTCTACGGCGCGGTGTCGCTGGAGGACGGCTTCGCCGACGAGCTGCTCGACCTGCTGGAGATGTCCGACAAGGTGGCGGTCGAGGACCGCGCCTTCACGACGGTGGACCTGTCGCAGGGGCAGAAGAAGCGCCTCGCGCTGGCCGCCGCCCTGCTGGAGCGCAAGCCCGTGCTGGTGCTCGACGAATGGGCCGCCGACCAGTCCCCCTATTTCCGGCGGAAATTCTACCGCGAGATCATTCCCTGGATGAAGGCGCGCGGCATCACCGTGATCGCCGTGACCCACGACGACGCCTATTTCGACGCCGCCGACGTGCAGATCCAGGTCGAGCAGGGCGGTATTCGCCGGCTCGACACCACACCCACCCTTCCGGCCCCCGACCTGCTGCCCGCCTGATCCAAACCGACGGATCGGGGCCCGCCGGTCGCGGCCACCAACCGAACCCTCCCCTCCCCCAGACGCGAGACCGAGGCACACCATGATCCTTCTCACCGGCGGCACCGGCTTTCTCGGTGGCTCCTTCTACCTCGACGCCGTCAAGAACGGGACCGCGGCGGACTGCCTGCTGCTGATCCGCGGCGCCGACGAGGCCGCCTGCCGCGCCCGTCTCGCCACCAACCTGATGCGCTGCGTCGACCGCGCCACGGCCCAGGCTTACGCCGATCTCTGCCAGATCATCCCGGGCGACCTGCAGTCGCTGGCGACCAGCGCCGACCCGCGGCTGGACGCGGTGACCCACATCGTCCACGTCGCCGCCGACACCTCCTTCGACAGCCGGCATTCGGTCTGGCAGATCAACGTCGACGGCACGCTGGCGCTGGCCGCCCGCGCCCGCCGCATGAAGCATCTCCAGCGCTTCCTGCACATCGGCACCGCCTTCTGCTGCGGCGAGACGCCGTGGCTGGAGATGGTCGAGGAGGCTCCGGCCCCCGGCCACGACACGCCGCACATCGTCGAGTACACCCGCAGCAAGGCCGCGGCGGAGCGTGCGCTGGCCGCCGGCTTCCCCGACCTGCCGATCGTCGTCTGCCGCCCGTCCATCGTCGTCGGCCACACCGCCATGGGCGTGCGCCCGAGCGCCAGCATCTTCTGGTTCTTCCGGCTGGTCGACCGCACCGGCGTCCTGCCCTGCTCGCCGGACGGCTTCATCGACATCGTCCCGGTGGACTGGGCCTCGGCCCGGCTGCACGACCTCCTGCGCAAGCCCGAGCTGAAGCACAACCTCTACCACATCTCCGCCGGCCACGGCAGCCGCACCATGTGGAGCGACTTCCAGGCCGCCTTCGCCGCGCACGGCCATGAGGGCACCCGCCCCTACAGCTTCTTCGACCCGAAGGGCCCGGAAGGCTGGAAGCCCTTCGACCGCGCCTTCCGCCTGGCCTTCCCGCAGCGCGACATCCTGCACCGGACGATGATGGCCGGCGGGCGCAAGTACCACCGCTTCACCGCGCAGGACATCGCCTTCGACAACAGCCGCCTGCTGGCCGAGGGCTTCACCCCGCCGCCGCGCTTCGCCGACTACATCGGCGTCTGCCTGACCAACCCCGGCACGACCATCGCCGAGCAGTTCGTCGACGACGCCGCCAGCTTCGAGTTCGACGAGTCGCTGGCCCCGGCCGGAGCGCCGGCCACCGCCGCCGCCTGAGCCCCAACGCCGGAGAAGGACGCCATGCCGCTCCTCATCGCCACCCGCCTCGCCTCCAGCCCGATCCACGGGCTGGGGCTCTTCGCCGAGGAGGCGGTCGCCGCCGGCACGCCGGTGTGGGCGTTCGACGCCCGCATCGACCGCCTGCTGGCGCCCGACGACGCCGTGCTGGCGGAGTTTCCGCAGGTCGCCCGGCTGATCGACTTCCACGGCTGCGTGATCGAGGGGGTCGGCGTCCTTCTGCCCGGCGACGACGCCCGGTTCCTCAACCACGCCGATGGCCCGTCCATCGGGCGGGCCGACCCCGGCGACTGGCGGCGCTTCGTCGCCCGCCGCGACATCGCCGCCGGGGAGGAGATCACCTGCAACTATGAGGACATCTGCGCCGACGTGCGCGAGGCCGGGGCGGCGCTCTACCTGACCGGGGCCGGGGCTGAGGCCGGAGCAGAGGGATGACCACGCCCGCGGCGCGTCCTCCCCTGCGGACCAGCTTCGTCGCGCCGACAGCCCTGACGCCGGAGCGGCGGGCGGCGATGTTCGCCCTGCTCAGCGTCTGGTTCGAAGGCTACGGCGAGGACTATTTCAACGAGGAGCTGGAAGACCTCGACCACTGCGTGGTGCAGGAGGACGCCGGGACCGGGGAGCTGGTCGGCTTCGCCACCGTCTACCGGCAGGAGATCGAGATCGGCGGTGCCGCCGTCGGCGCCTTCCACACCGCCCATTGCATCCTGGAGCGCCGCTTCTGGGGATCGAACGAGCTGGTGCGCTCGATGGTCGCCGAGATGGTCGCCCGCACCCGCGCCGACCGGTCGGGACGGCTGTGGTACTGGAGCTACAGCGCGGTCGGCTACCGCTCCTACCGCTACATGCCGATGCTGTTCGTCCGCCACACGCCGCAGTTGGACACGGAGCCCGACGCCCTCGACCGGGCGTTCCGCGACCACATCGGGCGGGAGTGCTTCGCCCAGTACTACGACGCCGGCACCGGCACCGTGGACTGGCAGTGGCAGGGCTACGGCCTGACCGAGGAAGCCCGCGCCATCAGCGAGGCCAAGCTGGACAGCCCGGCGGTCGCCCAGTTCCGCCGCATCAACCCGCGCTGGGCCGACAGCGTGGAAGTCCTCTGCCTCGCCCGGTTGCAGGACGACAACCTCACCGCCTTCGGCCGCCGCTGGTTCTGTACGAATCCTCTCCCCCCTGGGGAGAGGGTGGCGCCAAAGGCGCCGGGTGAGGGGGGTGCGCTTGTGCCGAACGGTCCGACACGCGCAACCCCCTCACCCTGACCCTCTCCCCGGAGGGGAGAGGGGATTTCAAAACACCGCCCCCGCAAGCCTCGACCCTGGAATGACGACGCCCATGAACGCCTTCTCCCTTCGCGCCGCCGCTCTCGCCGGCACCGCCTTCGCCGCCCTGACGTCGGCCCCGGCCCTGGCAGAGCCGAGCTTCGACCTGATCCTCGGCGGCGACGCCTATTTCCAGGGCGCCTACATCCGCCAGGACCAGGATGAGGGTCTGCGCCCGCGCGAGTTCGCCAACCGCTACCGTCTGGTCGTCACCCCGACGGCCACCGCCGACAACGGCCTGACCTACGGCGCGCGGCTGCGCATCGTGGCGGGCAACGGCGATCCGAGCGTCTCGACCCGCAACATCGAGAACGACCGCGCCTTCCTCTTCGCCAACGGCGCCTTCGGCACGATCCAGGCCGGCGTCATCAACGGCCTGTCGGACGAATACGGGATGATCGGCCCGAACGTCGAGGGCGTGGCCGGCAGCCCGGACAGCAACGGCATCCTGTTCCTGAACGGCTCCTCGACCTTCGGCGCCCTGCCGCTGGCCGCCACCAGCCTGCGCACGCTGATCGCCTACGACACCGGCACCAAGCTGGTCTACATCACGCCGAGCTTCGGCGGTCTGTCGGTGGCGGTGTCCTACATGCCGCGCAGCGGCGACTCCAACACGTCGGTCAACCGCCGCACCACCGACGCGCTGGGCGACCTGCTGTCCTTCCGCGACGTGGTCGAGGTCGGTGGCGCCTTCCAGACCGCGGTCGGCGACCTCAGCATCGAGGGCAGCGCCTTCTACGCGACCGGCAAGGCGGTGCGCCAGACCGACGGCGTCGTCAGCCAGTCCTTCGAGGACCTGAACTCCGTTCATGTCGGTGCCAACGTCGGCTATGGACCGGTGAAGGTCGGCGCCAGCTACGCCTACAGCGGCGACAGCGCCTACGCCGAGGGACTCGCCCAGACGCGGGCGCAGCAGAACTGGATCTTCGGCGCGCAGTACGGCGCCGGGCCGCTGCTGTTCGCCGCCAACTACCTGCGGGCGCTGGGCAACGACAGCGCGACCATGTCCACGCCGAGCAAGGCGGACATCTGGCAGGGCGGCGTCACCTGGACCGTCGCCCCCGGCTTCACCGCCGGGCTGGAGTACGACTATGTGCGGTCCACCCTGCAGGCGGGCCGTCCCGACGGCGGCGATCTGAAGGACCGCGCGCACATCGTGATGCTCGACACCCGTCTGGCCTTCTGATCGCGCTGACCGTTGCGGCCCGTGGAAAGCTCCAGGGGCCGCAACGTTTTCGCGCCATCCCCCCCCCCCGCTGAATTCGTTTGTTGGCGCCACGGAGCGCGGTCTACCCTGGCCACCCGAACCAACGTCAAAAGGGTGCGCCGGTGTTCGCGTTCCATCTCGCCTTTCCCATCCGGGACATCGAGGAAACACGCCGTTTCTACGTCGATGTCCTGGGCTGCCGCGAAGGGCGCTCCACCGAGCGGTGGATCGATTTCGACTTCTTCGGCAACCAGATCTCCGCCCACCGCTCGTCCGAGCCACGCTCGACCGAGACCAGCATGGTCGACGGCAAGGCGGTGCCGCTGCATCATTTCGGGGCGGTGCTGCCGCGCCCGGAGTGGGACGCGCTGAGGGAGCGGCTGGAGGCCGCCGGGGCGACCTTCCTGCTGGAGCCGCAGATCCGCTACCCCGGCAAGCCGTCGGAACAGGGGACCTTCTTCATCCTCGATCCCTCGGGCAACGGGCTGGAGTTCAAGAGCTTCACCGACGACTCCGGCATGTTCGCCCAGGTCGAGGCGACCTGAATAAGAAAGGTCGAGGCGACCTGACGCGCCGAGGCCGGGCCTACACCGGCGGAGCGGCGTCCGGGGCCGGCGGCGCGGCGGTCTGAACCGGTGGGACCGGCGGCGCCGCCGGCACGTCGTCGCTGCCCTCGCTGCGGTCGCGGTAGAGGGCGGCGCGGGCGAGCAGCATCAGCGTGATCGGCGTGGTCACCACCATGAAGATCGCGATCAGAATCTCGTGCAGCACCAGCCGCGACTGCAGCACGGTGAAGCACAGCATCGAGGCCAGCAGCACGGAGCCGATGCCCATGGTGGTGCCCAGCGTCGGGGCGTGGACGCGCTCGTAGAAGCTGCGCAGCCGCACGAACCCGATGGACCCGATCAGCGCCAGCGAGGCGCCGAGCAGGAGGAGAAGCGCCACCGGGATCGCCGCCCAGACCGGCAGGTCGGCCAGATGCGTCATTCGATCACCTCTCCGCGCATGAGGAACTTCGCCAGCGCCGCCGTCGCGACGAAGCCGAGCAGCGCGATGATCAGCGCCGCCTCGAAATAGAGCGTGCTGCCGGTGCGGATGCCGAAGGTCAGCAGCAGCATCGTGGCGTTGACGTACAGCGTGTCGAGCCCCAGCACCCGGTCCTGCGCCCGCGGCCCACGCAACACGCGGATGGTCGCGCAGGCCATGGCGGCGACCAGCAGGATCTGCGCCAGGAAGATCGACCAGAGCAGCAGCGTGGCGGTCATTCGAAGATCTCCATCAGGCGCTTCTCGTACCGTCCCTTGATGGTGTCGATCCAGGTCTTCTCGTCGACCAGATCGAGGATGTGGAGAAGGATGCTGTTGTTCGCGGAGTTGTATTCCACCCAGATCGTTCCCGGCGTCCCCGTGATGATGCAGGCCAGAGTCGCCAGACCGTAGGGCGCCCGCATGTCGAGGGGGATGCGCAGGAAGCCGGACACCCGCTCCGTCTTGCGCGGGTTCAGGATGATCTTGGCGACCGCGAGATTGGAGCGGGCGACGTCGGCCATCACCAGCCCGGCGAGCGCGAACGCGGCGCGCGGCCGCTTCAGCCGTCCGCCCGGCGGGTCGAGGGCCCGGAAGCCCCAGAGCGCGACGGTCGCCAGGATGGTCCCCATCAGGATCGAGCCGAGCGCCACGCTCTCGGTCAGCAGCAGCCACATCGCCACGAGCGCGGCGGTCAGCAGCGGGTACGGCCACCAGCGCTTCATGGCGCGGCCCCCTTGCCGGTTCCCGGCGCCGCGGTGGTCATCACCCCCTGGACGTAGCGCTCCGGTCCGTGCAGGGAGCGGGCGGTGTCCTCCATGTAGCGCATCACCGGACCGGCCTGGACGGTCAGCGCCACGCAGAGCGCCAGCAACAGCATCACCGGCCCGAGTTCCACGAGGCGCACGCGCGGCAGGTCGCCGGCGGGCGACGCCCAGAAGACGTCGATGCCGGTGCGGCTCATCGCGACCACCGTCGCCAGACCGGACAGGATCAGCGCCGCCATCAGCGCCCAGGTGGTGATGGGAAGCCCCTCCGCCCCCTGCGCCAGCATCGGCGCCAGGATGGCGAACTTGGCGAGGAAGCCGGACAGCGGCGGCAATCCCGCCAACAGCAGCGCGCAGGCCATGAAGGCGATGCCGAGGATTGCCATGATCGCCGGGATCGACACGCCGATGGCGTCGTCGTCGTCCGACTCCTCGTCCTCGCCCTCGCCGAAGGCCTCGCGCGTCACCGCCAGCACGTCGGCGCCGACCATGCGGCCGCGCTCCACCAGCTCGATCAGCAGGAACAGCCCGGCGATCGCCAGGACGGAGCTGGTCATGTAGAACAGCGCGCCGCCGGTCACCGCCACCTGCCCGGCGCCGACCGCGGCCAGCAGCGTGCCGGAGGAGACCAGCACGCTGGCCCCGGCCAGCCGCGCCAGATTCTGCGTCGCCAGCACCGCGATGGAGCCGAAGGCGATGGTCAGGACCCCGCCGATCAGCAGCCAGTGCCCGCCGAACCCGGCCGAGGTCCCGGCGCTGTCGCCGAAGACCAGCAGCCAGATCCGGATGATGGCGTAGATGCCGACCTTGCTGAGGATCGAGATGATCGCGGCGGACGGAGCGCCGACCGTGGTGTAGGTGTTCGGCAGCCAGAAGCCGAGCGGCCACATGCCCGCCTTGATCAGGAAGGCGACGCCGAGGATCGCCGCCCCGGCCTCCAGCAGCCCGCGGTCCTCCGGCGCCACCGCGGCGATGCGCACGGCCAGCTCGGCCATGTTCAGCGTGCCGGACACGCCGTAGATCATGCTCACCCCGATCAGGAAGAGCAGGGACGCCGCCAGGTTGATGGCGATGTAGTGCAGCCCGGCGCGGACGCGGGCGAGGCCGGAGCCGTGCAGCGCCAGCCCGTAGGAGGCGGCCAGCATGATCTCGAAGAAAACGAACAGGTTGAACAGGTCGCCGGTCAGGAAGGCGCCGTTCAGCCCCATCAGCTGGAACTGGAACAGCGAATGGAAATGCGCCCCCGCCTTCTGCCAGCGCGCCAGCGCGAAGACCAGGGCGGACAGCCCCAGGATGCCGGTCAGCACCAGCATCATCGCCGACAGCCGGTCGAGCACCAGGACGATGCCGAACAGCGACGGCCAGTCGCCCAGCCGGTAGACGCGCACGGTGGCGTCCGCCCCGGTGGCGGTGTGGTCCGTCAGATAGAGCAGCAGCACCGCCAGCGCCAGCAGCGCCGACGCCGACGCCACGCCGAGCGTGGCCTTCAGCGCCCGCCGCCGCTCGTCGATCAGCATCAACAGCGCGCCGACCAGCAGCGGGATGATGATCGGCGCGATCACCAGATGATTCATCCAAGCGCTCATTGGCCACCCGTTCACCGGGACTTCTCCTTGCCGTCCACATGGTCGGTTCCCGTCAGGCCCCGCGCGGCGAGGAGCAGGACGAGAAACAGCGCCGTCGTCGCGAAGCTGATGACGATGGCCGTGAGGACCAGGGCCTGCGGCACCGGGTCGGCGTGGGTGGCGAGGCTGCCGGCCATGCCGCGCTCCAGCACCGGGGCCGCCCCCGTGCGCAGGCCGCCGGTCGAGAAGATGAAGAGGTTGACGGCGTAGGAGAGCAGCGACAGGCCGATGATGACCTGGAAGGTGCGGGGACGCAGCAGCAGCCAGACGCCGGAGCCCGTCAGCACCCCGATCCCGAGGGCGAGGATAAGTTCCATCAATCGTCTCCGGTTGCGGCGGTCGGGGCGCCGGTCGGGGCAGCGGTCGCGACCGGAGCGGGCGCCGCGGGGACGCTCGCCGCCGGGGCGCGGGGTGCCGCGGCGCGATGGCCGCGGACCGACTGGCGGGCCAGCGCGATCAGGGTCAGCATGGTGGCGCCGATGACCAGCGCGAACACGCCGATGTCGAACAGCAGCGCGCTGGCCGTCGGAATCTCGCCGATGAGCGGAAGGTTCGCGTAGGCGAAGTAGGTGGTCAGGAAGGGCCGCCCGAACAGCAGGGCGCCCAGGCCCGTGCCGGCGGCCAGCAGCAACCCGAGGCCCATCCAGCGCAGCGGCAGCACGCGCAGCCGCGCCTCCACCCACTGTGTGCCGCCCAGCATGTATTGCAGGATCATGGCGATCGACCCCATCAGCCCCGCGGCGAAGCCGCCGCCGGGCAGGTCGTGGCCGCGCAGCAGAAGGAACAGCGCGACCATGCCGACCACCGGGAAGAGCAGGCGCGCGATCACCGAGGGGATCAGCAGCCAGTCGGCCACCGTGTCGCCCTCCCGCCGCTCGGGCCGGGCGATGTCGTAGGCGCTCTGGTCGCGCTGCTGCTCCGGCACGTCCACGCTGTCGGGGGCGGGGCGGAAGCGGCGCAGCAGCGCGTAGGCGGTCAGCGCCACCACGCCCAGCACGGCGATCTCGCCCAGCGTGTCGAAGCCGCGGAAATCGACCAGGATCACGTTGACGACGTTGGTGCCGCCGCCCTCGGTGTAGGCGCGCTCCAGGAAATGCTGCGCCAGGATTTCCGGCGGGAAGCGGGTCATCACGCCGAAGGCCAGCCCGGCCATCCCGAGCCCGGCGGTGATGGCGATGGCGAGGTCGCGCAGGCGGCGGCCCGTCCGCATCACCTCCGACGTGCCGGTGCCGGGAAGCCGCTTGGGCAGCCAGCGCAGGCCGAGCAGCAGCAGGATCGTGGTGACGATCTCGACCAGCAGCTGGGTCAGCGCGAGGTCGGGGGCGGAGAACCAGACGAAGGTGACGCAGGTGACCAGACCGGTGCCGCCGAGCAGGATCAGCGCGGCGAGGCGGTGGAACTTGGCCTGCCACGCGGCCCCGAGCGCGCAGGCCGCACCGATCGCCCAGATCAGGGCGAGCACGGGGTCGATGCCCTGCGGCACCAGATTGCCCGGACCGAGCCCGCGCCGGTAGACCGCCCAGCCCGCGGCCAGGATGGCGACGCAGACGACCAGACGAAGCTGGGGCTGCAGGCGCCGGGTGCCCAGCAGGCCCTCCAGCGTCCGGGCGAGCCGCCAGGACAGGAAGACCATGCTCCGCTCGAACATGCGACGGCCTTCCAGGCGGCTGATGAAGGGCGGGCCTTCGATGTTCCGCCGGAACAGCGGCTGCAGCAGGAAGTAGAGCGTCACGCCGGCCGCCAGGGCGAGCAGACTCATCACCAGCGGCGTGTTGAAGCCGTGCCAGACCGCCAGGCTGTATTCCGGCGTCGCGGCGCCGAGCGCGGCGTGGGCCGCCATGTTCAGGTACGGCCCCACGGTGGCCGCGGGCAGCAGGCCGATGATGATGCAGGCCAGCGCCAGGATCTCGACGGGAAGACGCATCCAGGCCGGCGGCTCGTGCGGCAGGTGCGGCAGGTCGACCGGGTCGGGGCCGAAGAAGGCGCCGTGGATGAAGCGCAGCGAATAGGCCACGGCAAAGGCGCTCGCCACCATCGCGGCGAAGGGCAGGATGTGGAGCAGCAGCGGCAGCGACGCCTGGGCCGTCAGCGTCTCGGCGAAGAACATCTCCTTGGAGATGAAGCCGTTCATCAGCGGCACGCCGGCCATGGCGGCGGCGGCCACCATCGCCAGCCGCGTCGTGAAGGGCATGAAGCGGTTCAGGCCGGACAGACGCCGGAGGTCGCGGGTCCCCGTCTCATGGTCGATGATGCCGGCGGCCATGAACAGCGACGCCTTGAAGGCGGCGTGGTTGAGGATGTGGAAGATCGCCGCGACCATGGCGAGTTCGCTGTTGAGCCCGAGCAGCAGCGTGATCAGCCCGAGATGGCTGATGGTCGAATAGGCCAGAAGTCCTTTCAGGTCGTTCTGGAAGATCGCCACATAGGCGCCGATCAGCAGGGTGGCCAGACCGGCGCTGCCGACGATCCAGAACCACGCCTCCGTCCCCGCCAGCACCGGCCACAGCCGGGCCATCAGGAAGACGCCGGCCTTCACCAGGGTCGCCGAATGCAGATAGGCCGAGACGGGGGTGGGCGCCGCCATGGCGTGCGGCAGCCAGAAATGGAACGGGAACTGCGCGCTCTTGGTCAGGGCGCCCATCAGGATGAGGACCAGCGCCGGCAGGTAGAGCGCGTGCGCGCGGATCTTGTCGCCCGAGGCCAGAACGACGTCGAGGTTGTAGCTGCCGACGATGTGGCCGAGCAGCAGGACACCGGCGAACAGGCACAATCCGCCCGTCGCGGTGATGGTCAGCGCCATGCGCGCGCCGTCGCGGGCCGCCGCCGTGTGGTGCCAGTAGCCGATCAGCAGGAAGGAGAAGAGGCTGGTCAGCTCCCAGAAGAAGGCGAGCTGGATCAGGTTGCCGGAGAGCACCACCCCCGTCATCGACCCCATGAAGGCCAGCAGGAACGCGAAGAAGCGCGGGACCGGATCGTCCGCCGACATGTAATAGCGCGCGTACAGCACGACGAGCGCGCCGACCCCGAACACCAGCCCGGCGAACAGCCACGCGAAGCCGTCCATCCGCAGCGTGAGGTCGAGGCCGAGCGACGGCATCCAGGCCATCGAATGACGGATCACCCCGCCCGCCGCCACCGTCGGGTAGGCGGCCCACACCAGACCCAGCCCGACGGTCGCGATCGCACCGGCCAGCCACGCCGCGGTGTTGCGCGCGTGCGTCGGCAGCATCCCGGCGACGATCGCGCCGGCGAACGGAAGGCCGGTGGCGGCCAGGAGCAGCAGGGCGTCGGACATGGTCTGTGACAAGTGGATCTCGGGCAATCGGAGGGGCCAAAATGCTGAGAACGGACGGCTTTACGAATATAGGAAGGATGGGGGTCCCTCGCCGCGCCGGCCAGAAATCGCTTGGTCAAAAAGCATCAGGTCAGAAATCGTCGTCGTCAGGCTCCCGTTCGGCGTTGGGGGGAAGCGCCTGCCGGACGAGCTGCACCACCGTGTCGGGCGTCTCCGCCTGACGCAGCTTGCGCAGGGATTGCGGATCGCGCAGGGCCTTGCAGATCTCGCCCATGACGGGGAGCAGGCCCTTGCGGGTCGCGGTCGGCCAGAGCACGAGGAAGAACAGGTCCACCGGCTCGTCGTCGCGGGCCTCGAAATCGATGGGTTTACGGAGCCGGGCGAACAGCACCAGCGGATCCTCGGTGCCGCGCAATTCCGTGTGGGGAAGCGCCACGCCTTTACCCAGCGCCGTGGAGCCGATGTGCTCCCGCGCCTGCAGGGCCTTGAGAATCTCCTCCTTGGGGGCTCCGATGCGGCTGGACGCCTCGGTGGCGAGAAGGTCGAGCAGGGTTTCCTTGTTGGCCGGCCCGGCATCGAGAATGACGTTGTGTGCGGACAAGAGGTCCGAGATGTTCATTCCTGTCTCCATGGGTGGCAAACCTTCCGTCTCCTGTCCCGACCGTCCGCGGTCCGAGCCGGGATGGCCGTGAACCAACAGACTTCCAATCAAATTCGGCACGCCTTGTCCACAGCGCCAATCGTCGCCGGGACCGAAGGTCGCTCCACCCAACGGATACGCGACCCCGGCAGGGCCCGCGCCTCGCAACGAAACTCGTTCATCTCCGCCCTTGCCCCAGGCTTCACACCCATTTTGGGAATGGAATCGCGCCCCCGCAAGTGGCGGGGTTGCCTTCCATCTACGTCTTGGCCGCGGCTGTAATCCCACAATCCGTGTTGCGGGGGCGAAAAAGCGGACGGGCGGGGCGTGACGGCGCCTCTTGGAGGCCGATCCGGGAAAGACACGGAAGCCTGAAAATTATCAAGGGCTTGCGCCCATGCGGGACGCCCCGCCCTTCCCCGCGCCATGGGGAAAGGGCGGGGCGGCATCGTCCCGTCCTTAGGCGAGCATCCGCACCGGCTCGCCGGCGTGCCAGGCGAGGATGTCGTCCAGCGCGTCGCGGTAGAAGACCTCGTAGTTCTCGCGGGTGACATAGCCCAGATGCGGCGTCAGCACCGTGTTCGGCGCCTCCAGCCAGGGGCTGTCCACCGGCAGCGGCTCCACGGGGAAGACGTCCAGACCGGCGCCCGCGATGCGATGCTCGTGCAGGGCCGCCAGCAGGGCGTCCCCGTCCACCAGACCGGCGCGCGACGTGTTCACGAAGAAGGCCGAGGGCTTCATCGCGTCGATGTCGTCCGCCCCGACCACGCCGCGCGTCCGCTCGCCCAGCACCAGATGGACGCTGACGATGTCGGAGGTGGCGAACAGGTCGCGCTTGTCCAGCCGGGAAACGCCGGCCGCCGCGGCCCGCTCGTCGGTCAGGTTGGGGCTCCAGGCCGCGACCTCCATCCCGAAGGCTTGGCCGACCCGCGCCACCTGCGTGCCGAGCTTGCCCAGCCCGACGAGGCCGAGGCGCTTGCCGGCCAGCCCCTGCGTCAGGCCGGCCTGCCAGCGCCCGGCGCGCAGGCCGCGCTCCTCCTGCGGGATGCGCTTGACCAGCGCCAGGATCAGGCCCCAGGTCAGCTCCGCCGTCGGGGTGCCGACCATGCCGGTCCCGCAGACGGTGATGCCGCGGGCCTTGCAGGCCTCCAGGTCGATGGCGTTGTTGCGCCCGCCCGTGGTGACGAGAAGCCGCAGGTTCGGCAGCGCGTCGATCAGCGACGCGGGGAACGGCGTGCGTTCCCGCATGATCACCAGGACGCTGTAGGGGGCGAGCGTGCCCGCCACCTCCTCCGCCGGGATCGGCCGCTCGAAGACCGTCAGCGCGCTGCCGTTGGGCAGGCGATGCCACTCCGCCAGATCGCGCGCGACGTTCTGGTAATCGTCGAGGATGGCGATCTTCATCACGGCTTCGCGAAATAGGGCGCCAGGTTGGCCCGGATGCGCTCCACCGCCGGCGTGACTTCCGTGGGAACCTGGAAGGTCTGGCCGGTGATGGTCTCGAACGCCTCGATGTAGATGCGGGCGGCCTCGAGCACGACCTCCGCCGGGATTTCCGGGATGGCGTCCTTGTAGGGGTCGCAGCGCTGGGTCACCCAGCTCCGCACGAAGTCCTTGTCGAAGCTCTCCGGGCGCTGCCCGGCCTCGTACCGCTCCGGATAGCTGGCGGCGAACCAGTAGCGGCTGCTGTCCGGCGTGTGGATCTCGTCGGCGAGGATGATGTTGCCGGCCTCGTCGAAGCCGAACTCGTACTTGGTGTCGACCAGGATCAGGCCGCGCGCCGCCGCGATCTCGCGCCCGCGGGCGAACAGGGCCAGCGCCTTCGCCGTCACCTCGTCCCACTGGGCCTGGGTCAGCAGCCCGCGCTCGACGATCTGGGCGGCGGTCAGCTCCTCGTCATGGCCGGCGTCGAACGCCTTGGTGGTCGGGGTGATGATCGTTTCCGGCAGCTTCTGGTTCTCGCGCAGCCCGTCGGGGAACACGTGGCCGTACATCTCCCGCCGGCCCTTCTTGTACATCGTCCACAGCGAGGTGCCGGTGGTGCCGGCCAGATAGTCGCGGACCACGATCTCCACCGGCATGATGGTCAGCCGCTTGGCGACCACGACGTTGGGGTCCGGGTATTCCAGGACGTGGTTCGGGCAGAGGTCCTTGGTCGCCTCGAACCAGTAGCGGGCGATCTGGGTCAGCACCTGCCCCTTGAAGGGAATGGCGGTCAGGATGATGTCGAAGGCCGACAGCCGGTCGGTGGCGATGATGACGCGCCGCCCGTCGGGAAGGTCGTAATTCTCGCGCACCTTGCCCCGGTAGTGGTTGGGCAGCTCGGGAATGGCGGCGTCCTTGACGACGTTGGACAGATGCGGAGCAAGCTGAGCGGTATCGACCATGATTCCAGATCCGGCAAAAGGGAGGCGCATGATAGCGCAATCGCCGCGCGGGGCCAGCGCGGTTATAGTCCCGAATCCGGGGAATGGGGACATCCGATGCGGGAAACGGAAGAAATTCAACTCTGTTATGCCGACCTGCGCGGGCTGGCGCACCGGCTGGAGGCGTTCCGCGCCCTGCTCTCCCCCGACGAGGCGGCGCGGGCCGCCCGTTTCGCGACGGAGGAGCTGCGCACCCGCTGCGTCCTGCGGCGCGGGCTGCTGCGCCATCGGCTCGGGCGGGTGACGGGCCGCGACCCGGCGGCCTTGGCCTTCGCCTACGGGCCGATGGGCAAGCCCTCCCTGCCCGGCGGACCGGCTTTCAATCTCGCCGACTGCAAGGATCACGTGATGATCGCCATCGCTCCCCATGAGACGGTGGAGCTGGGCGTGGACGTCGAACGGCTGCGCCGCCTGCCGGACGCCGCCGGAATCGCCGAGCGCTTCTTCGCGCCGGAGGAGCGCGCCGCCTTCGCCGCCCTGCCCGACACGCTGCGCGACGAGGCGTTCCTGAACGGCTGGACCCGCAAGGAGGCCTTCATTAAGGCGACCGGCCAGGGGCTGTCGACGCCGCTCGACCGCTTCGCGGTGGAGCTGGTGCCGGGCCGCCCCGCCCGCCTGCTCAGCCTGGACGGCGCGCTGGAGGCCGGGCGTGCCACGGACTGGTCCCTGTTCGACCTGCGCCCAGCGCCGGGGCTGGTCGGCGCGCTGGCGGTGCGCGGCGACGGCTGGCGCCCCGTGTTCCACCCGCTGGAAGACGCCTTCAGCGCTTGACGATTTCCCAGGCGATGCGGGCCGGCTCCTCGCCCAGCTCCGTGGAGCCGATGACGATCTCGCCGCGCGGCGGCAGCGGCAGCGGTTCGCCGGCCTTCAGCCGCCGCGGCTCCGCCACGCCCGGCACGGCGATCTGGGTGCCGTTGCGGCTGAGATCCTCCACCACGAAGACGCCGTCCTGGCGCGACACCGCGACGTGCCGGCGCGAGGCCGAGGCGATGTCGAGGACGAACTGGCACTGCGACGACCGCCCGATGACGAGCTGGGCTCCGTCCTCCGGAATCGCCCGGGTCTGGCCGCGCCAGAACAGGACCAGCCGCTCCGTCGCTCGCGGGGCGTCGATCAGAATCGTCTCCTCGGTCGCCCGCGTCACGGCATCGGCCGCCGGAGCGGCCAGCAAGGGGATGCCGAGCGACCGTTCGGCGTCCGGAATCGCGGCGATCCTGGCGATCAGCCCCTCGGCCAGCGCGCGGGGAATGCCGGCGGCGCGCAGACGGCGGCCCAGCCCGCCGCGCACATCGTCGGTGCTGACGCCGGGCGCGACCAGCTCGCGGGCCGAGGTGATGCTCTCGAATTCGGTGGCGACCTGCCGGATCAGGACGCTGAGCTTGTTGCGCCCGAAGGGGCTGGTGGCGAGGTCCAGCAGATAGCCGATGCGCTGGGCCGGCGCCGGCAAACGGGTGGCCAGACGCTGCACCGCGATGTCGAAGGACGCGTCCTGCCCGCCGTGGCTCCACACCGTCTTGGCGCGCCGGGTCAGCGCCTCCGCCATGCCGGCGCCGCCCAGGAAGCCGTCGAAGTGGGTCAGCCGATCGACGATCATGCCGAAGGCCTTGCCCTCCGCGGCGGAGCCGGTGCGGGTCAGCGGGGTCAGGCCGGCCAGACCGCCCTGGATGCGGCGCAGCAGCGCCCGCCGCGTCTCATCGAACCCGCCGCCGCCCAGCGCGTTGGACAGGGCCAGCAGCTCATCGGTGTGGGGCAGCCGGTCGTCGAGGTCGCCATGCACCGCCGCGATCAGGCTGTGCAGCGCCGCCCCCAGGTCGGGCGCGTAGCCGATCAGCGCGCGCACCGGCTCCCGCCCGTCCACCGTCTCCGCCAGCATCTGGTCGAGCAGGCGGCGGTTCGCCTCCTCCTCGCCGTCCTCGCGGTGGAAGCGCAGCAGCGCCTTGACCTTGCCGGGCCAGTCGCGGCAGGGCTCCAGCACCGCGGCGAAGGCGTGGGTGACCAGCCGGTCGCGCTCCTCCGGCGGGCGCTCTCCCGCCGCCGCCAGCAGGCCGCCCACCCCGCCGCGGGCCAGCGCCGCGTCGAAGGGCGCCAGCGTGTCCGACGCCTGGGCCATCTCCTTCAGCCGGGTGAACATCCGCATGAGCTGGTCGTGGCGGTCGAACGGCTTCACCCCCAGCAAGGGCGCCTGAAGGGAGGCGAGCCGGCTGACCGCCGGGTTGAACAGCAGGGCCTCCCGCTCGAAATAGCGCAGCGGGTAGTAGCGGTGGAGCTGCTCGGCCGGGATCACCGCCTGATCGTCCCAATAGCCGCGCAGCAGGCGCAGCAGCAGCATCCGGCTCTCGTAGGAGAAGAGCTGGAGCGCGTCGGTGCAGAGATTGGCGGGGCCGACGTCGGTTTCGTCGATGGGGGAGATGGTGGTCGGCTTGCCGCCGCCGGAGCTGGACTTCTGGAAGATGACCTCTTCCTTGCCCGCCTGATTCACCTTGGAAATCCGGACAACCGGAAATTTCGCAAGTCGAAGCAAATACGCCGCGCGTTCCCGCGCCGCGGCCTCGTCGGCGAAGACGCCGTCGATGTTGGGTTTGCCGCCCTGCTCGACGACCACTTCGAACGTGACGCTTCGTCGCCGTGACATCATGGGTCTTGCAACTCGTTCCCAAAGGCGTGGCGTCTTTTCCTGACCGTCATCGTACGGGAAGCGGATTGTCGGCGCAGCAAGATTCCGGACCATCCCCGGATTGACGCAGGTGCGGACCGCCGCCTTGCGCTAGACTGCCCGCCATGCGGATTCCGACCTTCTCCATCCTGCTCCTGCTGGCCTGCGTCTCCGCGGTGTCGGCCTGCGCCTCGCCCATCGCCGCCACCGGCCCGGACGACCGCGAGGCGATCGCCCGCAACGGCTTTTCCACCGATGACGTCGGCTACGTGCTGTTCGATCCCGACAGCGGCGCCGTCCTGGCGGAGCGGCAGCCGGCCAAGCCCTTCGCCCCGGCCTCGGTCGCCAAGCTGCCGGCGATGGCCGCAGCCCTGGCGGTGCTGGGGCCGGACCACCGGTTCGAGACGACGCTTCACGCCACCGGGCGGCTGGGAAACGGCGTGCTCGACGGCGACCTGATCCTGAAGGGCGGCGGCGACCCGTCCCTGTCCAGCGAGGGGCTGGCGGAGCTGCTGCGCGACCTCGGCGCGATGGGCGTCACGCGGGTGACCGGGCGCTTCCTCTACGACACCTCCGCCCTGCCCGAGATGCCGGAGATCGACGCCGGCCAGCCCTGGACCGCCGGCTACAACACCGGGGTCGGGGCGCTGTCGCTCAACTTCAACCGCTTCCGCTTCGACTGGGCGCGCCCCGCCGCCGCCGGCCAGCCGGTGCGGGTCAGCGCCTGGTCGGTGTCCGACACCGGGCGCGTGCCGCTGGACAGCGTGACGGTGCAGTTGGGCGCCGGAGCGGGGGCAGCCTTCACCCCGCTCACCACGGCGGTCGGAGATCCGGCCGTCGGAGAGCCTGTGGGCGAGCGCTGGCGTTTCGCCCCGCAGCCGGGCATGGCGGCCAGCCTGTGGCTTCCGGTCACCCGCCCCGGTCTGGCGGCGGCCCACGTCTTCCGCCGGCTGGCCGCCGAGGCGGGGATCGTCCTGCCCGCCCCGGCCCCCGGCACCGTGCCGCCAACCGCCACGCTGGCCGCCCTGCACCGCAGCGAGCCGCTGGAGGTCCTGGCCCGGCAGGTCCTGCGCTACTCCAACAACCTGTCGGCGGAACTCATCGGACTGGCCGCCGCCCGGCGGCTGGACCCGGCGGTGCGGACGCTGCCGGAGTCGGCGGCGGTGCTGACCGCGCCGGCCATGATGGCGGCCCCGCGCACCGACTGGACGGGGCTGCGGCTGCTCAACCATTCGGGGCTCAGCGCCGCGTCGCGGATCACCCCGGCCCAGACCATGGCGCTGATCCAGGGCGCCGGCCCGGCGGTGCTGGCCCTCCTGCCCGGCGAGGACGAGGGCAAGGTCCTGCCCCCCGGCGTGCGCGCCAAGTCGGGCACGCTGGCCTACGCCAAGGCGCTGGCCGGAACGCTGACGACGGCGAACGGGCGCACGCTCGGCTTCGCCTTCTTCGTCACCGACGAGGCGCAGCGCGCCGCCATGGACCGCAGGATGGACCGCCGCATCGCCGAGATCCCCCCGGAGGCCCGCGCCTGGCTGGCCCGCTCCCGCAAGCTCCAGGCCGATCTTCTGGAGTTGTGGATGGCCGGCTTGTGAGGGTTTTGGGTTGCAAACGCCCGCAACCGTGACGCTTGGCGAAGGGCGACGGTCGGTTGTACACTGCGACCGAATGTCCCACCGAGGTTCTGGATGCCGATCACCCCGCGCGCACGCCGACTCCAGCAGGGTTCCGACACACCGGACATCGCGGCCAACCGCTACCACGACCGGCAATTGGGCGCGGAGGTGGTCAACATCGTGGTCGGCGGCTGCGTGGTCAGCGACGACCCGAACGTCGTCATCACCACCACGCTGGGCTCCTGCATCGCCGCCTGCCTGTTCGATCCGGTCGCGGCGATCGGCGGAATGAACCATTTCCTGCTGCCCGACCACAACGGCGACCGGCTGTCCATCTCCTCCCGCTACGGCAGCGCCGCCATGGAGCAGCTCATCAACCGGCTGCTGGCGGCGACCGGGCGGCGCGACCGGCTGCGCGCCAAGATCTTCGGCGGGGCCAGCGTGAACGGCGCGCCGCGCAGCTCCGGCATCGGCCAGCGCAACGTCGAGTTCGTCATGGAATATCTGGCCGCCGAAGGCATCCCGACGATGAGCTGGGACGTCGGCGGCACGGCGGCCCGCGCGGTGCGCTTCTACCCCACCTCCGGCCGCACCCAGCGCCGCCTGATCGCGGAGGAGACGGTGCGCGACATCGCGCGGTCCGAGACCTCCTTCATGGACCGGCTGCGCAAGACCGGGATCGATGGCGACGTGGAACTGTTCTGATCCCCATGCTCCATGGATTGTCCCGCCTGCTGCCCGCCATCGCGGACCAGAATCTCGACGAGGCCGCCGTCTACCGGCGGGAGTCGCTGTACGAGCGCCCGCGCTACGAGGGGGCCAGTGGCCTGATCCCCGCCACCGGGCCGCTGCTCTGCCCGCTCTGCGGGCGGGAGGCGGCGCGCTTCCTGCCCTTCGGGCTGGGTGGGCGGCGCAACGCCCGCTGCCCGGACTGCGGGTCGCTGGAGCGTCACCGTTTCCTGTGGAGCCTCCTGGCGGAGCGGACGGACGTGCTGCGCCGGTCGCTGCGCATCCTGCACACCGCCCCCGAGCCCTGCCTGGAGCCGCTGCTGCGGGCACGGCACGGCCGGCGCTACGTCACGCTGGACCGCTTCAACCCGGCCGCCGACGTGCAGGCCGACCTGACCGACCTGCCCTTTCCGGACGGCCGGTTCGACCTCGTTCTGTCCAGCCATGTGCTGGAGCATGTCCCCGACGACCGCGCCGCGCTGCGCGAGATCGCCCGCGTGCTGAAACCTTCGGGCCGCGCCGTCCTGCTGTTCCCCTACGACCCCAAGGGGCCGACGCGGGAGGACCCGGCGATGGACACCCCCGCCAAGCGGCTGGCCGCCTTCGGCCATCCCTATCACTACCGGATTTATGGTACGGATACCCCCCAGCGCATGGCCGAGGCCGGGCTGGACGCCACGCTCGTCGCCTCCACGGCGGTGCTGAGCGCGCACCGGCGGCGGCGGCGGCGCATCAACCGCAACCACCTGTTCCTGGCGCGCCCGCGCGCCGGAGCGGGCCGGGCGTCCGGGGAGGGGTCATGAGCCGCAGCACCCGCAGCAGCATCCGCATCGCCACCTTCAACCTGGAAAGCCTGGACGACACCGGCGACCTCTCCTTCGAGGAGCGCGCCGCCGTCCTGCGCCCGCAGTTAGAGCGGCTGGACGCCGACATCCTGTGCCTTCAGGAGGTCAACGGCCAGCGCGACGCGAAGGGGGAGCCGCGCACCCTGCGCGCGCTGAACCGGCTGCTGGAGGGTGGCCCCTACGCCGATTTCCACCGCACCTCCGGCGGCGAGGGGACGAAGCTGGCCGACCGCCACAACCTCGTGCTGGTCAGCCGCTGGCCGATCCTGGCGGCGCGGCAGTACCGGCACGATCTGGTGCCCTCCCCACAGGTCCGCATGGTCACCGCCGACCCGGCCCAGCCCGGCGGCGACGCCGTGACCTGGGACCGCCCGGTGTTGCACGGCGAGATCGAACTGCCCGGCGGGCGCCGGCTGCACGTCTTCAACCTGCATCTGCGCGCGCCGATCGCCGCGCCGGTGCCGGGGCAGAAGAAGAACGCCTCCACCTGGAAGAGCGTCGGCGGCTGGGCGGAAGGCTTCTATCTGGCCTCGATCAAGCGGGCCGGGCAGGCGCTGGAGGCCCGGCTGGCGGTGGAGCGGGTGTTCGACGCCGACCCGCAGGCGCTGATCCTGGTCGCCGGCGACCTCAACGCCGAAATCGAGCAGACCCCCGTCCGCATCATCCGCGCCGACCTGGACGAGACCGGCAACGGCCATCTCGCCGGGCGGTCGCTGGTGCCGCTGGAGCGCTCCGTCCCCGAGGAGCGGCGCTTCACCGTGCTGCACGGCGGCGACGCGGTGATGCTCGACCATCTGCTGGTGTCACGCGCCCTGCTGGGCTGGTTCCGCTCCGCCGAAATCCACAACGAGGCGCTGGGCGACGAACTGGTCGCCCACGCCACGGTCAGCCATTCCCCGGAAAGCTACCACGCGCCGCTGGTCGCCCGCTTCGAACTGCCGGATCAGACGGTGACGGAGACGATGGCCCCCGGCGAACCGGCGCCGTAGGACCCCGCAGCGCGGGGAACGGCGGCCGAGGCGGCTCCCGCCGGGCCGGCGCCTGTCGCGGGCGGCGGTCCGCTGGTCGGGGCGGCGCTCGATGCGGCGGCACCGTATCCCGATCCGACGCTCCGTCCGGCGCCGCCCGGCGTGGCGGTACCACCGGATGCCCTGCTCCCTTTGCCGGTGTCTTGGCCTTCCGCCGCTCCATCGCTCGCAACGCCCAGGCGGCTGGCGGTGCGGCGGTATTCCTCGACCACCTGCTGCGCCGGGATCTGGTTCTGCGTTTCGCCGGAGGACCGGTCGCGGAAATAGATGACGGCCAGACGAGCGTCCTGGTCGTAGCGCAGGACCGGGCTGATGTAGCCGCCGGCCACCACCACCGGATCGGACGGGGACGCCGCCGAGGTGGATTGGTCCGCAACGCCGGACGTGGTTTGGGACGTCGGTGCCGCGGCATCAGCCACGGATTGCGGTGTCGGAACCGCCGATGCCGGAGTCGGCCGGTTCGCCTGGATGCCGGAAACGCTTCGGATGTCCATGGCTGGCCGCCTTTCCCCTGCGGACCCGGAGCCGGACAAGCCGGGCGGGTCCCGATTGGACGACGCGCGATCAGACCGTGATGTTGAGGTTCTGTCCGCGGGTCGGGGTGGTGTTGCCGCCCGACGAGAGGGCCTGCTGGCTCTGCTGCGCCTGCTGGTCCTGGGCCTGGACCTGCTGGCGGCGATCCTCTTCGGCCTTCTGGGCCTGCTGGTTCGCGTCGGTTCCCCGGGTCTGCTGGAGGGCCGCCGGCCCGCTGCTTAACGGTGTCGTGAAGGCTTGCTGCTGATAGCCCCCTATGCCGCTGACGCCCATGACACGCACTCCTCGCTGTCCGCACTCCCACCCAAGTAGAGTAGGCAAAAATTGCCGCGCGTTCAAGTGGGACTCATGGCCTATCCCTCGCAAGACGCGCGCAAGTCGTCGAAGCGCTCGCTTTGCGCGTGGACTCGCCCGATGCCGCTTCTTTTATTTGCGGCGATTCGGAGGAGGCGGGTCAGGCGGGTTCCGGCTCCGGGAAAGCGCCCTCGCGAATCGCGAAGTCGAACCGCCCGCCGTCCAGCGCCGTCACGTCGTAGGTCAGCGACCGGTCGACGCTGTTGTCGGCGTTGAAGGTCAGCACGCGCGGCCGCAGCGTCGCCAGCTCCGTCGGCTGGCAGTACCAGGAGGCGGCGATGATGACCTCGTCCCCCGGCTGGCAGCTCCGCGCCGCCGAGCCGTTGAGCACGCAGCAGCGCGAGCCGCGCTCCCCATAGATGACGTAGGTGCTGATCCGCGCGCCGGAGTTCTTGTTCCAGATCTCCACGAATTCCAGCGGGTAGATCCCGACCGCCTCGCACTGCTCCGGATCGAGGGTGATCGACCCCTGATAGTTCAGGTTGGCGTCGGTGACGCGCAGGCAGTGCAGCTTCGCTCGGACAACCTTGATCATGATCCCCTCTGGTCGGTGCGGCTGGTCGGCCGTTGGGAGGATGTTTGTAACCGCAACTGCGAAAACAGCAAGCGTTCCGGCGCCCACGGTATGACCGGCGTCATACCGCTACCTTGGGCTGGGGCTTTTGCCTTTGGTGGTATTTCCATCCCAGGTGCGATGCGGCATGTTCTGCGCCGGTTTCAAGCCCCCCGGCGCCACCCAATAATAGGGTCCAGGGTCCGGCTGCGCCCCCCGAACCCGGCAACTGACAGAGGAAGGTGTGCGCCCGCGATGGCTGCGACGGCATCCGCGACACGGTGTGTGATCTTTTCCGTCTCCGGCAGGACCCTGGCCCTGCCGGCGGACTCCGTGCGCCGGTTCCTGCCGCTGCCCCGGCTCGACCGCCCGCCCGCGGCGCCCGCCGTGGTCGCCGGCCTGTTCCGCTACCAGGGCCGCGCCGTCCCGGTCCTGCGGCTCGACCTGCTGTTCGGCTTCGCGGCCGCGCCGCCGGAGCTGTACGCGCCGCTGTTCCTGACCGATTGGACCGGCCGTCCGCTGGCCCTGCTGGCCGACCGGGTGTTCAACATCCTGCCGATCCCCGACGCGGAGCGGACGGCCGCCGACCCCGGCCTGACCTTCAACGGCTGCGCCGTGGCGACCATCCCGCACGGTGCCGGCACGGCCACGCTGATCGACCCCACCCGTCTGCTGACCGAGGCGGAGGGCCGGCTGCTCGCCGCCTTCCAGGCCATGGCCGACGAGCGTCTGGCCCGGCTCGGCGCCTCCGGCTCCGGGGTAGGCGAGGAGGCCCGATGAACCGCATCGACGCCATCCTGCGCGATCCCGTCTTTCCCCGGATCAAGGCCGCCGTCATCGGGGCGACCGGGCTCGCCTACTACGCCGACAAGGACGCCGCCCTGGCGGAGCGCATCAACCGCCGCCTGTCGGACAAGCCGACCCTGGGCCTCGGCGCCTATCTGGCGCAGCTCGCCGGGGAAGGGCCGACCGGGCCGGAGTATCAGGCGCTCATCAACGAGCTGACGGTCGGCGAGACCTTCTTCTTCCGCTACGCCGAGCAGTTCGAGGCGCTGTGCGCCGTCGCCATCCCGGAATGCCTGCGCCGCAACCGGGAGAGCCGCCTGCTGCGCATCTGGAGCGCCGGCTGCTCGATCGGGCCGGAGGCCTACACGCTGGAAATCCTGCTGAAGCGGCATTTCGCCGAGCAGCTCCGCGACTGGCAGGTCAGCATCGTCGGCACCGACCTGAACGCCAGCTTCATCGAGACGGCGCGGCGCGGCGTCTACGGAAACTGGGCGGTGCGCGGGCTCGACCCGGCGGTCCTGGCGGAATGCTTCGACCGGCAGGGCGACCTGTGGGCGGTCAAGCCGCGCTTCCGCGAATGGACGAGCTTCTCCGTCTTCAACCTCGTCGAGGGGCCGCTGCCCAACTACCCGCGGGGCCTGGGCGCTCTGGACCTCGTGCTGTGCCGCAACGTCATGATCTATTTCGACGAGCCGACGCGCACCCGCCTGTTGGAGAACCTGCACGAGGTGCTGGTGCCCAACGGCTGGCTGGTGGTCGGCCATGCGGAGACGGGGCAGCAGGTCAACAGCCTGTTCACCCCCGTGCCGGTGCCGGGCGCCACCATCTACCGCAAGCCGCGCCCCGGCAGCGTCCCCACGGCGGCTTTCCCGGCGGCTTTCCCGGCGGCCCTTCCGGTGACGATTCCCGTCCCCGCGCCCCCCACGCTCGCCGAGCCGAAGCCCGCGGAGACAAAGCCTGCCGAGCCGAAGCCGGCGAAGAAGCGCAACACGGCGACGGACCCCGCGGCACGGCTGCGCGCCACCGCGGCGAAACCGACACCCGCGCCCCTTCCCGCCCCGCAGCCACCGCCGGCGGGCGGCCCCGCCGTGGCCGACGGCGACCGGGCGGCGGCGCTGGACGCCTGCATCGCCCTGGCCGAGCGCAACCGCCTCGACCCCGTGGTGCATTTCCGGCTGGGGTTGCTGGAGGAGGAGTTGGGCGTCGGCGACCCGATCGCCGCCTTCAAGCGGGCGCTGTATCTGGACTCCGACTTCGCGCTGGCCGACTACCATCTGGCGCTGGCCTACTGGCGGCGTGGCAAGCTGGCCCCGGCGCAGCGCCATTTCCGCAACGCCCGCGCCACCGTCGCCGCCCACGACGCGACGGAGCTGGTGGCCGAGGGCGGCGGCCTGACCGTGGCCGAGCTGCGCAGCATGATCGACCTTTGGTTCTCGGGTGAGGAGCCGTGATGGACGACCGGACCGGAACCGGACAGGCGGCCGATGCGAAGGACGGCATCGACTGGGCCGCCGTCCGCGCGCGCCTGGCCCGTCAGGGCCGGGAGGCGGCGGAGGCTGCGGCGCCGGGCGGCGCCTGGGCCGACGCGCTGCTGCGCCGCCGCGCCGAGGATCTGGCCCTCGTCCCCTCCGCCGACGAGGCCGACGCCGCGGCGGAAGCCGAGGCGCCGGTCGCCCTGCTGGTCGGGCGCGGAGCGGACGGGTCGTACGGGCTGGACCTGCGCCACCTGTCCCGCATCGTGCCGCTGCCGCGGGTGGCCCGCGTCCCCCACGCGCCGCCGGAGCTGCTGGGGCTGATCGCCATCGACGGGCGCGTGATGCGCCTGTTCGACGTGGACCGGCTGTGCGGACGCAACGCCGTTCCCGCCGGCGGCGGCTTCGCCGTCGTGCTGCGCGGCGGGGAGCGGCCGGTGGCGCTGCGCCTGCGCACCGTGGACACGGTGATGGAGTTGGACGGCTCTGACGGGAAGGCGCCGCCGGAAGCCGGGTCCTTCGTCACCGCCATCACCCGGGGCCGCGTCGCCGTGCTGGACGTGCCGGCGATCCTGGAGACGCTGAGGAGCATGAAAGAAGAATGAAACTGAAGGTCAAGCACAAGCTGATGCTCAGCTTCGGGGTCGTCTGCCTGCTGACCGGGCTGCTGGCGGCGTTCCAGATGATGCGGTTCGCGGACGGCATGAAGGTCATGATGGGCATCGCCACCTACGACATCCAGGTGTCGGAGGCGGTGCGCGAGATCGAGGTGACCGAAAGCAACCTGCGCAGCCTGCGCGAGGCGGCGACCCACGCCGCGGCGCTGGCCCAGATCCAGGGCGGCGTCCCGGACATCACGCAGCTCCGCCAGCGCTACCGCGACGGCTCGATGGCCATGTTCGACCAGGTCGCCAAGCTGAAGCGCATCGCCGCCGAACGGGCCGAGGAGGGGACCACCGAGGACCGCCGCCGCATCTGGGGCGAGCTGGTCGCCCAGATCAACAGCTTCGACCAGTATTCGCACCGCATGCTCGAAGAGGCCAACACGCTGATGGAGCGGGTGGCCGCCGGGACCGAACCGGAGGCGCTGGCGCGGCTGACGCGGGTGGAGGAGATGCGGGTGGCCATGGCCGGCCAGCTGTCCGACCTGCACAGCGACATCAGCCGCCTGTCGGAGGCCGGGCGCGAGAACATCCGGGCCCTTTACGACGACGCGGTGCGCTCCTCGATCCTGGCGCTGGTCATCGTGGTGGCGCTCGCCGTCGCCATCGCCATCCTGATCGGCAGCTCGGTCACCAAGCGGCTCGGCACCGCCATCGGCTACGTCACCCAGGTGGGCAAGGGCGACCTGACCAAGACGGTGGTCGTGCCCGGCGACGACGAGCTGGCCGAGCTGGGGACCCACCTCAACGAGATGACCGGCAACCTGCGCAGCATGGCCAGGACCACCCGCGCCACGGCCGAGAGCATGCACGCCGCCACCGCGCAGATCCGCGCCTCGACCCAGCAGCAGGCGGCCAGCGTCGCCCAGCAGCTCGCCGCCGTGGAGGAGACGACGGCGACGCTCAGCGAGATCACCGAATCCGGCGCGCAGATCAACCGCCGCGCCCAGGACGTGGCGCAGAACGCCCAGGTCGCCGCCTCCAACTCCGAGACCGGCCTGAAGGCGGTGGAGGACACCAACCAGGCGATGGACGCCATCCGCGAGCAGGCGGAGGCGGTCGCCGAGAACATCGTCATCCTGTCGGAGCGCACCCAGGCGATCGGCGAGATCATCCTGACCGTCAACGACATCGCCGAGCGCTGCCACCTGCTGGCCCTGAACGCCGCCATCGAGGCCGCCGCCGCCGGGGAGCACGGCCGGACCTTCGCCGTGGTGGCGAGCGAGATCAAGAGCCTCGCCGACCAGTCGAAGGAGGCCACCGCCCAGGTCCGTTCCAACCTCAGCGAGATCCAGCACGGCATCAACGCCTCGGTCATGCTGACGGAGGAGGCGGTCAAGCGCGTCGGCGCCGGCAAGCGCCAGACCGACGCCACCCAGTCGACCATCCGCGACCTCGCCGAAAGCGTGCAGGAGAGCGTGCTCGCCTTCCAGCAGATCGTCGCCGGGACCAACCAGCAGCAGATCGGCCTGGAGCAGGTGATCCAGGCGCTCCAGAACATCCGCGAGGCGAGCAGCCAGACCGCCGCCGGCACCCGCCAGCTCGAAGGGGCCGCCACCAACCTCAACGATCTCGGCCAGGGTCTGGTCGAGGCCGTGCGGAACTACCGCGTGTGACCATGGCGACGGCAGGAGCGGGCCAGGGTAGGAACCAGGACGGACGGAAGGCGCGGGCGGCATGAACGACATCCGCACGCGCCTGCTCGCCGCCTTCGACCTGGAGCACAAGGAGCACCTCGCGGCCATCCGCGAGTCCCTGCGCGCGGTGGAGAAGGACCCGGCGCACCACCCCGATCTGGTGGAGATCCACCGCCGCGCCCACAGCCTGAAGGGTGCCGCCCGCGCCGTCGATCTGCCGGAGGTCGAGCGGCTGTCCCACTGGCTGGAGGCCGCCTTCATCGCCATCCAGCGCGGGGACGTGCCCTTCGACGCCGCGGCCCGCGACGTGGTGCGCCGCGCGCTGGACGCCATCGAGGATGTGGTGGCCTGGGCGACCCGCGGCGGCGGCGAGGTGGACATCGCCGAGGTGCTGGCCGCACTGACCCGCATGGGCGGCGAGGGCGGCGGGCCGGAACCGGTCCAGCGCCGCCCCGCCGCGGCGGAGGCGGGAGCCGCTTCCCCCGCCGCCGCGCCGCGCCCGGCCCGCTCCGTCGATGCCGGTGACGGCGCGGCCCTGGTGCGCATCCGCAGCGCCGGGCTGGAGCGGCTGTTCACCGCCGCCGCCGGCCTCCTGCCGGAGATCGAGAACCAGTCCGCCCTGGTCGCCGAGCTGCGCGAGCTGCGCGGCGAATGGCGCGCCCTGGAGCGGAGCTGGCACGCCATGCGGCCCCGCCTGCTCCGCGGCGGCTCCCACGACACCACGGGGGCCGCCGGCATCAGCTTCGCGGGCGACGAGACGGCCCTGCGCCTGTCCTCCTTCGAGCGGCGCTTCCGCGCGCTCGGCGCCTCGCTGGACGCGGCGCACCGCGCCCATGACCGCCATCTCTGGTCGCTGCGCCGCTGGGGCAGCGGGTTCCAGGACGAGGTGCGGCACCTCCGCATGCTGCCGGCGGAGTCGCAGTTCAGCAACCTCGGCCGGATGATCCGCGACATCAGCCGCGCCCAGGGCAAGGAGGTCGAGGCGGACATCCGCGGGCTGGAAACCCAGGCCGACCGGGTGGTCCTGCAACGGCTGAAGGACCCGGTGCTGCACATCGCGCGCAACGCCGTCAGCCACGGCGTCGAGACCCCGCAGGAGCGGGTGGCGGCGGGCAAGCGCGCCGCGGCCACCGTCCGCTTCGAAGCCTCGGTGGTCGGGCGCCGCCTCGTCCTGCGCGTCGAGGACGACGGGCGCGGCCCGAACCGCGAGGCCATCGCCCGCCACGCCGTGGAGCGCGGCCTGCTGGGCGCCGAGGAGGCGGAGTCGGCGCCGGAGGAACGGCTGCTCGACCTGATCTTCGAGCCGGGCTTCTCCACCGCCCCCACCGCGAACGAATACGCCGGGCGCGGCATGGGCCTCGCCATCGTGCGGCGGGAGGTGACCCGGCTCCAGGGCTCGGTGACGCTGGCCGCGCGCGAGGGCGGCGGGACCACCGTCACGGTGGAGGTGCCGCTCAGCCTGCTCAGCCAGCGGCTGGTCTTCGTGGCGGTCCAGGACGACATCCTGGCGATTCCCAGCAACGACGTGGCGCGCGTGCTGCGCGTCCCGGCGGACACGCTGTTCACCGACCTCGCCGCCCCGACCATCCGGCTGGAGGAGGAGGACGTTCCGGTGACGCCGCTGGCCGCCTTGCTCGGCTACGACGGCGCCATGCCGCAGGGCAACGGGGCGCCGCTGGCGCTGGTCGTCCTGCGCACCGGCGGGCGGCGGGTCGCGCTGGTCGTGGACGCGCTGATGGCCACCCGCGACTCCGTCGTCACCCCGGCGGAGGAGGTGGGGATCGACGCCGCCCGCTTCCTCGGCACGGTGCTGATGGACGACGGATCGCCGGCCCTGGTGCTGAACCCGGCGGCCCTGTCGCCGCGTCCGGGCATGGCCCTGCCGCCGCTGGTCCGTCCGGTGGACGAGTCGGCGCGGCGACGGCCACACATTTTGGTTGTGGACGACTCCATCACCACGCGAACCCTGGAAAAGAGCATCCTGGAGGCCCATGGTTACCGGGTCACGCTGTGCGTGGACGGGCGCGAGGCGGTCGAGACGCTCGGCGAGCTGGAGGATGTGAACCTGATCATCAGCGACGTGGAGATGCCGAGGATGGACGGGTTCGCCCTGCTCCAGGCCGTCAAGGGCAACCCCATGACCTCCGATCTGCCGGTGATCCTGGTCACCTCGCGCGCCAGCGACGAGGACCGCGAGCGCGGGCTGGACCTCGGCGCCGACGCCTACATCGTCAAGACACGTTTCGACCAGAACGAGCTTCTGGCCGGCATCCGGCGGCTGCTGTGAGCGGCGCCCGCAAGATCCGCGTGCTGGTGGTCGAGGACTCGCCGGTCGTCCAGCAGCTCCTCGCCCACGTCATCGGCGAGGACCCGCGCCTGGAGCTGGCCGGCATCGCCGCGTCCGGCGAACAGGCGCTGCGCATGGTCGACTCGCTGAGGCCGGACGTGGTGTCGCTGGACATCCGCCTGCCGGGCATCGACGGCTTCGCCGTGACGCAGCGGCTGATGCGCGACCATCCCGTGCCCATCGTCGTCGTCGCGTCCGACGTGCGCGACCTGGACATCCCGATGCGGGCGCTCCAGGCCGGGGCCTTGGCCGTGGTGGAAAAGCCGGGCAGCATGGCCCGCGCCGACTACCAGACCGTCGCCCGGCATCTCTGCACCCAGCTCACCATCATGAGCCAGGTGAAGGTGATCCGGCAGCGCGGACGTCCGCGCAACGGCGACGAGGAGTCCCCCGGCAACGGCGGCCGCGGCAAGGGCGCCGCTGTCCCGCCGCCGCCACCCCTGCCGCCGTCCGTGGTGAAACGGCAGTTCCGCGCCCTGGGGATAACCGCCTCGACGGGCGGACCGGCGGCGCTGGTGAAGCTGCTGCGCGGGCTGCCGACCAACTTTCCCCTGCCCGTCTTCGTCGTGCAGCATATCGGCGCGCCCTTCGTGGCCGGCTTCGCCTCCTGGCTGGGGTCGGTCACGCCGCTGCCGGTGGCGCTGGCCTCCGACGCGCCGCACCGGCCCGGCCATGTCTACGTCGCTCCCGGCGAGCTTCATCTGACCGCCGAGCCCGGCGGGATGCGGCTGGTCCACGGCGATCCGGTCTGCGGCCAGAGGCCGTCCGGGGACGTGCTGTTCTCCTCCCTGGCCTCGGCCTTCGGCGCCGCCGCCATCGGCGTGCTGCTGACCGGCATGGGGGAGGACGGGGCGCGCGGCCTGACCGACATGCGCCGGGCGGGCGCCTACACCATCGCGGAGCACGCCTCCACCGCGGTCATCCACAGCATGCCGGGGACCGCGGTCCGGCTGGGAGGCGTTACCGAGGAGCTGCCCATCGACAAGGTGGCGGCCCGTTTGCTGGAACTGGTTTCGACGGGAGTGGAGCCCTCATGAGTGGACCCCGGGCGCTGATCGTCATCGCCTCGCAGACGCAGGGACTTCTCCTGAAGCTGATGCTGGAGGAGCAGGGCATCGAGGCGAGCTGCGTCGAAACGCTGGAACCCGCGGTCGCCGAGCTGGCGCGCCGCCCCTTCGACCTGCTGATGGTGGAGGCCGACGGCGAGGCCGCCCGCACGCTCGCGGAGCTGCGGCGGCGCTGCCCGGCCCCGGCCCTGCTGCTGGGTTCGGCGGAACGGGCGGCGGAGGTTGGCGTTCCCGCCGACGTGCAATGGGTGGATTCGGCCGATTCCCAGGGCGTGGTGCAGCAGGCCATGGCGCTGCTCGACCGGCGCAACGCGCCGCCGACGGTGTCCGACATCCTGCGGCGGGCGCGCATCCTGGTGGTGGACGATAGCGCGACCTACCGCGAATTCCTGCGCGCCGAGCTGGAGGAGGACGGTTGCCACGTCGTCGCCGCGCGCAACGCCGACGAGGCGGTGGCGGCGCTGGAGGACGGCGGGTTGGACTGCGTGATCCTCGACCTCGTGATGCCCGGCACCAGCGGCACCCAGCTGTGCGAGCGGTTCGACCGCTTCCGCCGGCGGCGCGGCCTGTTCTTCCAGATCGTCATCCTGACCAGCCAGGAGGGCGACGACCGCCTGACCGCCAGCCTGACCGCCGGCGCCGACGACTTCGTCGGCAAGTCGCAGCCGATGGACATCCTGAAGATCCGCCTGATGGCCCTGCTCCGCCGGAAATACATGGTGGAGGACCATCTCGCCCGCCTTTCCCCACCAATGCCTTCCGCATAGGCGCGTATAGGGCTTTCAGGCGCTTTCATCCCCAGCGCACCAAAGGTTAAGGTGCTTCACCTTCAGCTCCAGCGGTTAGAGAGACCGACGTGACGCCTCGGCATGGGAACAGGACCAGCATCGACACCGCGCCAGCGGAGACGGAGTGCGTGGAGAACGCGCTGCGCGTCTGCCGCGCCGCGGCGCTGCCGGCCTTCGTGCTGACCGGGCCGCCGCACGCCGCCACGCTCTTCGCCAACGACGCGCTCTGCGCCCTCCTCGGCAAGGAGCCGGCGACGGGCGGGCAACCGGCCCCGGCCTGGTTCGGACCGGTCTGGGCGGCGGTTCTGGGCGCCGTCGATCCGCTGTTTTCCGGCGACACCGACGAACCGGTCGGCATCGAGCTTCTGCCCGTGGGCGATACCGACCCGGCGGCGTTCGAGGGCGTGCCGCTGACCGAGGAGGGGCGGACGGTCGCCGTGCTGGCCCTGGCCACCCAGGCGGCCCCCGACGACCGGGTCGTCGCCCGCATGGAGCGGGAGATGCGCGCGGAGATCGAACGGACCACCGCCGCGCGGTCCCGCTTCCTGGCCTCGGCCAGCCACGACCTGCGCCAGCCTTTCCAGGCGATGCGCCTGTTCCTCGACGCGCTGTGCAGCCAGATCAGCGATGAGAAGGCGCTGAGCACGGCTGAGATGCTGGGCAACGCCATGACGGCGGGCGAGCGGCTGCTGAACGCGCTGCTCGACATCTCCACGCTGGACGCCGGCACGGTGACCCCGGACCCGCAGCCGGTTGCCCTGGACGAGCTTCTGGGCCAGCTCGTGGAGGAGTTCCGCCCGCAGAGCGAGGAGAAGGGCCTGCGCCTGCGCGCCCGCCTGTGCCCCGGCACGGTGGAGACCGATCCCGTCCTGTTCGGGCGGGTGATGCGCAACCTGCTGACCAACGCCATCCGCTACACCCGGCACGGCGGCCTGCTGCTCGCCATGCGGCGGCGCGGCAACCGCTGGCGCATCGACGTCTGGGACACCGGCTTCGGCATTCCCGAGGAGCAGCTGAGCGCCATCTTCGACGAGTTCCACCAGCTCCAGAACCCCAACCGCGACCCCACCCGCGGGCTGGGCCTCGGCCTCGCCATCGTGCGCCGGCTGGCGGAGCTTCTCGGACTCCAGGTCGAGGTGCGGTCGCGCATCGGCCGTGGCACCGTCTTCTCCGTCTCGCTGGAGGCCGCGAGCCCGCTGGCCGAGCCGCCGCCCAGCCACACCGCCGTTCCGTCCTCCGCCGCCGCGGCCCCGCCGCTGACCGGGATGACCGTGCTGGCCGTGGACGACGAGGCCATGGTCCTGACCGGCCTCCAGATGATCCTGGAAAGCTGGGGCTGCACCGTCGCCGCGGCAAGCGACATGCGGGAGGTCTTCGCGGTGCTGGACGGCCTGCCCGACGCGCCGTCGGTCATCCTGACCGACCTGCGTCTGCCCGGAAAGGTGTCCGGCTTCGACGTGATCGACCGGGTGCGCCGCCTCTACGGCCGTGAAATTCCCGCCGTGGTCCTCAGCGGCGAGACGGCCCAGAGCGCCCTTCTGGAAGGCCAGCGCCGCGGCTGCTCCTTCCTGCACAAGCCCCTGCACCCCGGCGACCTGCGGCAGGTCCTGGAACGGCTGCGCGGCGACGACGGGGAGTAGCCGGAGGCCCGGCTCAGCGGGTCGGCGCCGTCAGGGCGCCTGGTGATGCTCCAGCCAGCGGTCGTGGCATTTGTCCTGACCGTTGAAGCAGGACTGGTTGATGTCCTCGCGCATGGCCTTGTAGGCGATGCGTTGATCATCGCCAGCGCTGTTCCGGACCGTCGGCTCCCAGATGGCCAGCTTGGACGCGATCAGATTGAGCATCTCATGCCGGGGATGGATCCAGGCGCCGAAGCCCGGCAGGGAGTCGAAGTTCCTGCGGCAATATTCCGTGTCCGCCTTCGTCAGGCGGATGTAGATGCGATAGGTGGGATGGGTCGCCCAGGCGTCGGCCCATTTCAGGATGGATCTCTGGGCCTTGAGCATCGCCGGGCCTTGCGGGTCCACATGGTTGGCAATCTCCTGCCAGTTCACATGCGACGGCGTCGTGATGACCTGGACGAGCAGATCCTTGAGCTGGTTGGCGTAGGCCAGAGCCTTGGACAGCGCGCCCTCCGCCTCCCATCCGCCGAGGTCCATGGGATCGTCCACCCGCATCACGTTTTCCGCGCCGGGGACGACGTTGCCGAAGGCCCAGAGGATGCGCTCCATCAGCGCCTCGATCCGCGCCTGCGGGTCCGGGGTCTGCGCGATCACGCCGTTGTTCACCGCATAGGTGCCGACGCTGATCAGGAACCCGTCGCTGCTGGCGTCGACGGCCCGGTTGCGGAGATTGAGCAGAATGTTCTGCGGACAGATGTGGTGATCGGTGACCACACTGAGATTGGCCAGCCCGTTGAGCTGGGCGGCGTCCTGGACGCTGTTCCGCCACTCCGCGAAATCGAGCGGCTTGGACTTGGTGTTCTTGATCGCGGCCCTGTCGAGTGGCATCGGGGTCTCCGTCATCCGGCTGGTATTCCCCAGACGACGGAGCCGCGATGTCCGTGAAGCCTCCCGCGCCTACGCCCAGCGGTCGCCGTGGCTGTAGACGACCAGCCGGTTGCCGCGGGCGAAGCCGGCCAGCGACACGCCGCAGCTCTCCGCCATGCGCACCGCCATGCCGGTGGGGGCCGAGATGGCGACCAGCCCGCTGATGCCCAGCCGGGCGGCCTTCTGCACCAGCTCGTAGCTGGCGCGGCTGGAGGTCAGGACGAAGCCGCCCCGCCGGTCCACGCCCGTGCGCACCAGCCAGCCGATCAGCTTGTCCAGCGCGTTGTGGCGGCCGACATCCTCGCGCACCGCCAGGATCTCCCCCGCCGCGTCCACCCAGGCGACGCCGTGGGCCGCCCCGGTGGCGCGGTGCAGGGTCTGCCGCTCGGCGAAGCGGGGCAGCGCCCGCTCCACCGCGGCGACCGACAGCCGCCCGCCCGAGGGGACGGGGCGGCCGGACCGGGCGATGGCCTGGAGGCTCTCCACCCCGCAGACGCCGCAGCCCGACCGCCCGGCGATGCTCCGCCGCTTGCCCTTCAGCGCCATGAAGCGCTCCATGGGGATCTCCATGCGCACCTCGATGCCGTCGCAGCCCTCGACCACCCGCAGGCTTTCCAGTTCCTCCGCGTCGGCGATGATCCCCTCCGTCAGGGAGAAGCCGAGACCGAACTCCTCCAGGTCGTCGGGGGTCGCCAGCATGACCGCATGGACGATGCCGTTGTAGGCGATGGCGACGGGCACCTCCTCCACCACCGCGTCGTCGCAGAGCTGTGCGTCGCCGGGCCCCAGCCGCAGGACGGTCATGCGGTGGGTGGTGGACGGCGCGGCGACGTCGGTGGCGAGGCTCATGGCGGTGTCCTTCTTAGGAATTCCCCTCTCCCCTCCGGGGAGAGGGTCAGGGTGAGGGGGTTGCGCGTGTGTCGGACGCATCGCCATGCGCAACCCCCTCACCGGCTCTCAGCGGATGCCGCAGGCATCCGCCTGCCGCCGTCAGCGCTGGCCTTTGGCCAGTGCGAGAGGCCCTGCGGGCCACCCTCTCCCCGGAGGGGAGAGGGCTATAAGCACCCTCAAGCGATCAATGCCCGGTTTCCTTGCCGGTCACTTGGCGGAACCAGCGCGGATGGTGCTTGCGCGCCCAGGCGTGGGTGACCACGCCCTCGACCATCGCGCGGATCGTGCCCTGCACCCACAGCGCGGCGTAGACATGGACGATGATGCTGGCGATCAGCACCAGCGCGCTGGCGGCGTGGACCAGAAGCGCCACGCGGATGACCGGGATCGGGAAATAGCCCGCGAAGTAGGGCCGCCACGCGATCACCCCCGACACCAGCAGCAGGATCATGCACAGCACCATGACCCAGAACATGCCCTTCTGGCCGCCGTTGTAGCGGCCGATGTCGCCGACCTCGTTGCCCTTCATCACCTCCTTCACCGACATCATCCATTTCACATCCTCCTTGTTGATGAGGTTGTGGTGGGCGTAGCGGAAGAACTGGCGGGCGAAGGCCAGGAACATCACCACCCCGACGAAGGGATGGACAATGCGGGCGAGCTGCGGCGTGCCGAACACGCCGGTCAGCCAGAAGAAGGCCGGGTAGAAGAAGGCCAGCCCGGAGATGGCGAGCAGAACGAAGCAGACCGCCACGATCCAGTGGTTGATGCGCTCGGCGGCGCAGTAGCGTTGGATCAGCTTTTCCGACGTCTTCACAGCGCGTTCTCCCGTTCCTTGTTCTTGGTCCCCTTGGCGGGCGGCAGCGGCGGCGTGCCGTGATCCGCCTCGTCCTCGTCATCGGCGCGGTTCGGGCCGACCGTGATGTAATGGAAGAAGCCGAACAGGCCGGCGGCGGCGACGCCCAGGGTCGCCAGCGGCTTCAGCATGCCCTTCCACACCCCGACGACGGCGCTGATCGACGGGTTGTCCGGCAGGCCGGAGTAGAGCGTCGGCTTGTCGGCGTGGTGCAGCACATACATGACGTGGGTGCCGCCCACCCCGGCGGGGTCGTAGAGGCCCGCCTGGTCGTAGCCGCGCGACTGGAGGTCGGTGATCCGGGTCTGGGCGACCTCGATCATGTCCTCCTTGCTGCCGAACTGGATGGCCCCGGTCGGGCAGGTCTTGACGCAGGCCGGCTCCTGCCCGACCGCCACGCGGTCGGAGCACAGGTTGCACTTGTAGGCCTTGCTGTCGGCCGGGCTGAGGCGCGGCACGTTGAACGGGCAGCCGGAGATGCAATAGCCGCAGCCGATGCAGTTCTCCTGATGGAAGTCCACGATGCCGTTCTTGAACTGCACGATGGCGCCCGGCGACGGGCAGGCCTTCAGGCAGCCGGGGTCGGCGCAGTGCATGCAGCCGTCCTTGCGGATCAGCCACTCCAGCTTGCCCTTCTCCTCCACCTCGTTGAAGCGCATGACCGTCCAGGCCTGCGACGACAGGTCGGTCGGGTTGTCGTAGACGCCGACGCAGGTGCCAACCTCGGCGCGCAGCTCGTTCCATTCCGAGCAGGCGACCTGGCAGGCCTTGCAGCCGATGCAGACCGTGGTGTCGATCAGCTTGGCCACCTCCTGCGGGTTGCGGGCCTGCGGGGTCGGCGTCGGGGTGGCGGACCGGCGCAGGATATCGAGGGATTGCAGTGCCATGACTTACGCCACTCCGATCTTCTCGACGTTCACGAGGAACGCCTTGTATTCCGGGGTCTGGGTGTTGCAGTCGCCGACGGCGGGCGGCAGCGTGTTGGACAGGAAGCCCTTTTTGGCCACCGTCTCCCAGCCCCAGTGCAGGGGGATGCCGATCTGGTGGACGGTGCGGCCCGCCACCTTCAGGGCCTTGATGCGCTTGGTCACCACCGCCTTGGCCTTGATGTGGCCGCGCTTCGAGGAGACCTGGACCCAGTCGCCGGCCTGGATGCCCTTCTCCGCCGCCAGCGTCTCGCCGATCTCCACGAACTGCTCCGGCTGGGCGATGGCGTTCAGCCGCACGCTCTTGGTCCAGAACTGGAAATGCTCGGTCAGGCGGTAGGTGGTGCCGACATAGGGGAACTGGTCATGGGTGCCCAGCCGCTCGCGGTCGGCCTTGAAGATGCGGACCGCCGGGCTGCTGACCACCTTCGGGTGCAGCGGGTTGGTGCCGAGCGGGCTTTCCATCGGCTCGTAATGCTCGGGGAAGGGGCCGTCCACCAGCTTGTCGGTGCAGAACAGCCGCCCGACGCCTTCCGGGTTCATGATGAAGGGGTTCATCCCGTCGGCCGGCGGCGAGTCCGCCTTGAAATCCGGCACGTCGGCGCCCGCCCAGGCGGTGCCGTTCCAGGAAATCAGGGTGCGCTTGGGGTCCCAGGGCTTGCCCGACGGGTCGCAGGAGGCGCGGTTGTAGATGATGCGGCGGTTGGCCGGCCACGCCCAGGCCCAGCCCGGCGTGTTGCCGAGGCCGGCGTCGGTGTTGTCGCGCCGGGCCATCTGGTTGCCCGCCTGCGTCCAGCAGCCGGCGAAGATCCAGCAGGCGCTCATCGTCGTGCCGTCGTCGCGCAGCAGGGCGAAGTTCGGGATCTGCTCCCCCTTGCGGGCCAGGAACTTGGTCGGGTCCTTGGGGTCGGGGATGTCGGCCAGCGCCCGGCCGTTCATCTCCTTCGCCAGCTCCTCCGGCGTCGGCTCCAGCGGGTTCTTGTAGGGCCAGGAGAGGTTGAGGATCGGCTCCGGCGCGGTGCCGCCCTCCTTGGCGTAGAGGGCGCGGACGGCCATGAACAGCTCGGCCAGGATCTCCTGGTCGGTCTTCGCCTCGCCCGGCGGGTTGGCGCCCTTCCAGTGCCACTGCAGCCAGCGCGAGGAGTTGACGATGGCGCCGTCCTCCTCGGCGAAGCAGCTGGAGGGCAGGCGGAACACCTCGGTCTTGATCGACGCGGTGTCGACCTCGTTGACCTCGCCGTGGTTCTGCCAGAAGGAGGCGGTCTCCGTGGCGATCGGGTCGATCACCACCATGTATTTCAGCTTGGCGAAGTCCGCCGCCGTCTTGCGCGCGTCGGGGAAGGAGGTCAGCGGGTTGAAGCCCTGGACGATGAAGCCGTTGACCTTGCCATTGTGCATCAGGTCCATGACCTGCAGCACGTCGTACATCTTGTCCCACTTGGGCAGCCAGTCGTAGCCCCAGTCGTTCTCCGCCGTCGCCTTGTCGCCCCAGAACCATTTCAGCAGGCTGACGAAGAATTTCGGCGTGTTGGCCCAGAAGTTGAGCTGGCCCGGCGCCTGCGCCTTCGGCGCGGTCTTGGCGATGTAGTCGGCGAAGGTCGGGTGCGCCTTCTCCGACGGCAGGGTCAGATAGCCCGGCAGGCTGGTGGACAGCAGGCCGAGGTCGGACAGGCCCTGGATGTTGGAGTGGCCGCGGAGCGCGTTCACGCCGCCGCCCGGCATGCCGATGTTGCCCAGCAGGAGCTGGATCATCGCCATGGTGCGGATGTTCTGGGCGCCCACCGTGTGCTGCGTCCAGCCCAGCGCGTAGAGGATCGTGCCGACCCGGTCGCGCACCGCCGTGGAGCCGAGATGCTGGCAGACGCGCAGGAAGCCGTCCTTCGGCGTGCCGGTCAGGTCCTCGACCAACTCCGGCGTGTAGCGCGCGTAGTGGGCCTTCATCAGGTTCCACACGCAGCGCGGATGCTGCAGCGTCGGGTCGGTCTTCGCCGTCGTGCCGTCCGCCTCGAACTCGTAGTTCCAGGACGAGCGGTCGTACTGGCCCTTGGCCGCGTCGTAGCCGCTGAACAACCCGTCCTCGAACCCGAAGCCTTCCTTCACGATGAAGGCGGCGTTGGTGTAGGCGCGGACATACTCCCACTGGATCTTGTCGTTGGCGACCAGCCAGTTGATGACGCCGCCCAGGAACACGATGTCGGAGCCGGCGCGGATCGGCAGATACTCGTCGGCCACCGCGGCGGAGCGGTTGTAGCGCGGGTCGACGACGACGATGCGCGCGCCGCGCTTCTTCGCCTCGACCGCCCACTTGAAGCCGACCGGGTGCGCCTCCGCCGGGTTGCCGCCCATGATCAGGATGAAGTCGGCGTTGGAGATGTCCACCCAGCTGTTGGTCATCGCCCCGCGCCCGAAGGTCGAGGCCAGCGCCGACACGGTCGGGCCGTGGCAGACGCGGGCCTGCGCGTCGGTGCCGACGATGCCCAGCGAGCGCATGACCTTCTGGGTCAGGATGCCCGTCTCGTTGGACGAGGCCGAGGCGGTCAGCATGGCGGTGGACAGCCAGCGGTTCACCGTCACGCCGTCGGCGGTCTTGGTGACGAAGTTGGCGTCGCGGTCGTCCTTGATGTGGCGGGCGATGCGCTCGATCGCCTCATGCCAGGAGATGCGCTTCCAGCTGTTGGAGCCGGCCTCGCGGACCTCCGGGTGCTTCAGGCGGTTCGGGCTGTGGATGAAGTCCAGCAGGCCGGCGCCCTTCGGGCAGAGCGAGCCGCGGCTGACCGGATGGTCGGGGTCGCCCTCGATGTGGATGATCTCGGCCTTGGCGTTCTTGGCGCCGTCGCCCAGGCTGTACATCAGCAGGCCGCAGCCGACCGAGCAGTAGGGGCAGGTGTTGCGGATCTCCTTGGCGCGGGCGAGGCGGAACTGGCGCACCTCGGCCAGCGCCTCGGACGGCAGGAAGCCCAGAACCCCCATGCTGGAGGCGGCGAGACCGCCCGCCGTGACCTTCAAGAACTGCCGCCGTGATACCTGCATGGGTGTGATGGGCATGAAACCTCCCTGATGTCGGCCCTGGTGTCAGGATGTGCCGGCCCGGCGCTTAAGCGCCTGGAGCCGGTGGCGCCGCAGCGTCCGGGGTGACCCGGCCGGAACGGCGCATCCCCCAAATGGCAGATTCCGTGCCAGCCGGGGTCATGGGCGGAATGCGGGGAATTTGCTGGGGCGGACGGACGGAACCGCCATGCCCGCACCGCGCCGAGGGACATTTTGTCCAGCCGGCGATGGACAAAATGTCCCTAACGTTTGTGTGGAGGACAATCTGTCGGAGGGTGGGAGCAGCTAAAATCCCCTCTCCCCTCCGGGGAGAGGGTCAGGGTGAGGGGGTTGCGCTTGTGCCGAACCTACCGCCACGCGCATCCCCCTCACCGCCCGCTTCGCGGGCACCCTCTCCCCGGAGGGGAGAGGGCTATTCGTCCCCCTGGCACCGTTCTTGCGCTGTGCTATCCCTTCTCACCCCTTCGTGATCCGTGACCGGGAAAGCCACCATGACCGCCTCCTCCTCCGACGCCCCGATTTCCGAAGCGGCGATGTCCGAAGCGACGATGTCCGAAGCGACGGCCGCCGCCATGGCCGCCGCCGGTCTGGTGCCGGGCCAGTCGCCGGCCCCGCTGCGCCTGCCCGACGCGGCGATCTTCGCCCGGCGGGCGGCGCGTCTGCGCGCGCTGGCGGAGGGGCACGCCATGGGCGACTGGCTGCGCTTCGTCGCCGCGCTGGCCGACGCCCAGGCGGCGGTGGCCGCCACCCCCGCCACGCTGCCGCCGGAGGAGCAGTGGCCCGCCGACCTGCGCGCCCTGGCTGCCAAGCTCGACACCCTGCCCGGCGGCGCGCGCGAGGCCCTGACCGCTCTCGCCGCGTCCGACGCCGACACTCTGGAGGCGCTGGCCGGACGCTGGGCCGGCGACGCGCTGGAGGACGGCGACCTCGCCGCCGCCCCCTTCCTGGCCGCGGCCTTCCAGACCGCCTGGACGCGCCACGCCGCCGCGCTCGACCCGGCGTCGGTCACCGCCCACGCCACCGCCGCCGCCTGCCCGGTCTGCGGCGGCGCGCCGGTCGCCGGCGTGTTGCAGGTCGGCATGGAGAGCGGCGGCCTGCGCTATCTCCATTGCGGGCTCTGCCACACCGCGTGGCACCATGTGCGCTCGTCCTGCGTGGCCTGCGGCAACGGCAAGGACGTCTCCCAGCGCTTCGTCGAGGGGGCGGACGGGGCGGAGGCCAACGGCGCGGTGCGGGCGGAGACCTGCGACGCCTGCCACAGCTATCTGAAGCTGCTGTTCCTGGAAAAGGCGCCGGACCTCGACCCGGTGGCCGACGACCTCGCCACCCTGGCGCTCGACCTGCTGCTGGGCGAGGAGGAGTACCGCCGCATCGGCGTCAACCCGTTCCTGGCGGTTGCGGGGTAGGGGTAATCAGCCCCCAGCGGTGATCCGCTGAGCGGCGAAGAAGGGCGCGGTCGGCTGGTCGGAATAGACGGCCTGCCGCCGCAGCCACAGGGTGAAGCGGGTGCCGCGCCCCGGAACGCTCTCCACCGTGATCCGCCCGCCGTAGCGCTGGACGATGGCGTAGCTGATCGACAGGCCGAGCCCCGTCCCGGTCTGCTTCTTTGTGGTGAAGAAAGGGTCGAAGATGCGGGCCAAGTCGCCCGCCGCGATGCCGTGGCCGGTGTCCTCGACCCCCACCAGCACCCCCTCGAAGGGCTCCGCCCCCGGCAACCGGTCGTCCGGGCCGATGTCGCGGCTGTCCAGCGTCAGGCGGCCGCCCTCCGGCATCGCTTGCATGGCGTTGACGATCAGATTGATCAACACCTGCTGAAGCTCGCCGCGGTTCATCTCCACCGGGCCGCCCGCCTGGGCCTTCAGCGTCACCACGACCCGCGCCCGGTTCAGGTTGTGGCGGGTCAGCACCAGACAGTCGGACAGCACGCCGTTCACGTCGGTCGGCTCGGCGTAGCCGGCGAAGTCGCCGGGCCGGGCGAATTGCAGCAGCTTGGTCACGATGGCGTGGATGCGCCGGGTCTGCTCGTCGATCAGCCGGACCTCCTGGCGCACCGGCTCGATCCCGTCGCCCAGCACCTCGCGCAGCAGGTCGAGGTTGCCCTGGATCACCGCGACCGGGTTGTTGATCTCGTGCGCCACCCCGGCGGTCAGCTCGCCGATGGCGGTCAGCTTCTCGTTCATCACCAGCTGCTGCTGGGCGCGGCGCAGGGTGGCGTTGGCCTCCTCCAGCGCGGCCGTGCGCAGCGCCACCTTGCGGTCCAGTTCCTCGGCGGAGCGCTGAAGCTCCCACCGCCGCGCCGCCACCGAATCCAGCAGATGGTCGAAGGCGCGGGCCAGCCGTCCCAGCTCGTCCCGGCTGGCGGTCGGGCCGATGCGCGCGGAATCCTCGCCCCTCTCGATGCGGACGATGACGCCGGCCATGCGCTCCAGCGGGCGGAAGATGGCCCGCGCGCCGCGCAGACCCACCAGCGTCCCCAGCCCCGACACCAGCAGGAACAGCAGGAACAGCCCGGCCAGCGCCTTGTACAGCGTGTCGCGCAGCGGCGATTCCAGGAACCCGACATAGAGCATGCCGATCCGCCGCCCGGCGGTGTCGCTCAGCGGCTGATAGCCTGACACATAGGTGTCGTTGACCACGAAGGCCGAACCCAGCCACGGCTCGCCGCGGTCCAGCACCTTGTCCGCCACCGCCTGCGACGCCCGGGTGCCCAGCGCCCGCTGCCCTTCGAACAGCCGGACGTTGGTGGCGATGCGGGTGTCGCCGAGGAACAGCGTGGCGGTGCCCTGGCTGCCCAGCGGCAGCGAGGCGTCCTGATAGACGATGGTGTTCAGCCGGTCGACGATGCCCTGGTTGCCGTTCAGCAGCACCCCGCCCTCCAGCACCCCGAGCAGACGGCCGTCCGGCCCGTCGAAGGGAATGGCGACCTGGATCACCAGCCCGCGATCCTCGGCGCCCTCACTGTCGACATTGCGCGGATCGGGCCGGGCGGCACGGGTCGGCACCAGCGGCGTGTGGGCGGCCCGGCGCAGCGCCGGGTTCAGCGCCTCCAGCTCCGCCGGAGCGAAGACCTCCAGCCCGTGCTGGGCGTAGCCGTGCAGCGCCTCGCGCACCACCGACCAGCCGCTGCGGTCCGCCGGGACGGCGAAGGACCCGCCCGCCCGCACCATGCCCCCGGCGTCGAGCAGCAGCAGATAGTCCAGCCCGTGCTCCTCCGCCTCCTCGTCGAGCAGCCGGCGCAGATCGGCGGGCGTCCCGCGCTCAAGCACCCCACGCTCCAACAAAAGGGCCAGACGGTGCGAGGTCGCCACCCCCTCCAGCCCGTTGCGCAGCGACATCTGCACCCGGTCGAAGAACTGCCGCGCCGTCCCCAGGTCGGAGCTGACCTTGTTGACCAGAAGCTGGTCGTAGCCCTGCGTCCCCCAGGCCCAGACGATCATCAGCAGGACCGGCGCGCCGACCAGCAGCGGCGCCAGCACCAGCGCCAGCAGCTTGAGCCGCACCGACTCCGCGTAGGCCGTCGCCAGCCGCTTCAGCATGTTGGGCCGGGTCGGGTTGGGACGGGCCCCCTGGGATGGGGGCGTCACACCCCCCATTCCACGCATTTCCGGTCCAGCGTCTTGCGCGACACGCCCAGCAGGTCGGCGGCGCGCGCCTTGCTGCCGTCGCAGCGCGCCAGCACGGTCAGGATGTGGCGCTTCTCCACCTCGGCCAGCGGCAGCACGTCGCTGTCGCCGTCCATGCGGACGTGGCGGACCGGACAGGGCGCGCAGGGCGGGTTGCCGGCCACCGCGGCGGCGCACAGGCTGGGATCCGCGGCCAGGCCCGCCTCGACCGCCGCGGCGTTGGCGGTGTCGAGATCGTCGAGCGGAAATTCGCCGAGCAGCAGTGACCGCTCCACGAAATTGCGCAGCTCGCGCACGTTGCCGGGCCAGGAATGGCACATCAGCGCCCGCGTCACCTCCGGCGTCAGCGTCAGCGGCGGCACGGCCAGCCGCGCCGGCAGGAAGCGCATGAACAGCGCGGCCAGCTCCGGCACGTCCACCGCGCGCTGGCGCAGCGGCGGGATGGTCAGCGTCATCACTTCCAGCCGGTAGAACAGGTCCGGGCGGAAGCGCCCCGCCGCGGCCTCCGCCTTCAGGTCGCGGTTGGTGGCCGTCACCACGCGGACGTCCACCGGCACCTCCTGCTCGCTGCCGACCGGGCGGATGCGCCGCTCCTCCAGAACCCGCAGCAGCTTGGATTGCAGGGTCAGCGACAGCTCGCCGATCTCGTCCAGGAACAGCGTCCCGCCGTGGGCGTAGTAGAACAGCCCCTTGCGCGCGTCCTTGGCCCCGGTGAAGGCACCGCGGGCATGGCCGAACAGCTCCGCCTCGATCAGGTCGGCGGAGATCGCCGCGCAGTTCACCGCCACGAAGGGCCGGTCGGCGCGCGGCGACAGGTCGTGCAGCGCGCGGGCGACCAGCTCCTTGCCGACGCCGGACTCGCCCTGGATCAGCACCGTGGACGGGGTCGGCGCCACCCGCTGCACCAACGAGCGCAGCCGCGTCATGGCGTCGGACCGCCCGACGATCTCGTCGCGCCCATTGTCCTTCTTCGACAGCTGCCGACGCAGCACGTAGTTCTCGCGGGTCAGCCGGGTGCGCTCGACGCAGCGGTCGATGGAGTTGAGGATCTGCTCGACCCGGAAGGGCTTCAGCACGAAATCCGCGGCGCCGGAGCGCAGGGCGTCGATGGCCGTGTCCATGTCGGCGAAGGCGGTGACCAGGATCACCTCGCCGGCGTAGCCGCCGGCCATCAGCTCCTTCAGCCAGTCCAGCCCCGAGCGGCCCGGCAGGGCGACGTCGAGGATGATCACCTCGGCGTGGATGCGCTCCAGCTTCTGGGCGCCCTCCTCGGCGCTGCCCGCCACCTCGACCCGCCAGCCACGCCGCTCCAGCGCGCGCGACAGGAAGCTGCAGATGCCCTCCTCGTCGTCCACCACGAGGATGGAGGGCTTCGCCTGATCCTCCATTCGACCCCCTTCCGGCGCGCTGCGGTCGGACGGGGTGGAGACTGGCGCGGTCATGGTCATCACGGTGCACTCGGCGACGGAAAGCCCCACAGTCTAAGGGAGCATAGCCAAGCCGGGCCAGTGATTTCCGAAATCCGGAATAGTCCCGGCGTCCCGCTTGGACAACCGCCCCGCGCCGTGCGACGTTCTTCCGCTCATCGCACAGACCGGGAGCCGAACGTGACGGACACCAGCGGATCATTCGTCCATGCCGGACCGCGCCTCGCCGGCGCCGGCATCAGCGAGGCGGAATGGCAAGCGCGGATCGATCTCGCCGCCGCCTACCGTCTGGTCGCCGAACGCGGCTGGGACGACCTGATCTACACCCACATTTCGCTGGCCGTGCCGGGGGAGCCGGGACGCTTCCTCATCAATCCCTTCGGCCTGACCTTCGACGAGGTGACCGCCTCCAACCTCGTCAAGATCGACATCCACGGCGCCATCATCGGCGACAGTCCCCACCCGGTGAACGCCACCGGCTTCGTCATCCATGGCGCCGTCCATGCGGCGCGCGAGGACGCGCGCTGCGTCATGCACCTTCACAACGAAGCGGCGGTGGCGGTGTCGATGCTGAAGGACGGACTCCTCCCGCTGTCCCAGCACGCCCTGCGCTTTTACCGCGACCTCGCCTACCACCGGTACGAGGGGCTGGCCCTGACCGACAGCGAGAAGGTCCGCCTCGTCGCCAATCTCGGCTCCCGCCGGGCGATGCTGCTCCACAACCACGGCAGTCTGGTGACCGGGCGCACGGTGGCGGAGGCCTTCTGCCTGATGGACATGCTGGACAAGGCCTGCCGGATGCAGCTCGCCGCGCAGGCCACCGGCGCGGAACTGGTGTCGCCAGCACCGGAGCTGTGCGACAAGACCTACCGGCAGCTCACCGCCGATCCGGAGCCCGAAGGCGAACTGGAATGGCCGGCGCTGCTGCGACGCCTGGACCGGCGCTGCCCGGACTACAGGAACTGAGCTTCCCGGACCTCGGTCCGCAACAGAGGGATGAAACGACGATGCCGCTGATCAACGTTCAGCTTTTCGAAGGCCGCACGCTGGAGCAGAAGCGCGCCTACGCCAAGGCGCTCACCGACGCCTCGGTCCAGGCCCTCGGCTGCAGCCCGGAGGCGGTCGATGTCATCTTTCACGACGTGAAGAAGAGCGATTGGGCCAGCGGCGGCAAGCTGTGGTCCGACCCCGAGTGACATCGCTTTCCCGGATGCCCACGGGAGGCACTGCCTACCCCGCGGGCATCCGGACAAAAAAACAGGCACCCCGCCCTTCAGCCCACGCTCACACCGCCCCCACCGTCTTTCCGGTCAGGCGATAGACCGCGGTGGCGACCGCCCGATCCTCGCTGTCGCCGACCTCTAGGCGCCGGTCGATGTAGTTGCCGAGAAACTCGACCAGAGCGTCGCGGGCGACCGACTGCACCCATTGGCCAAGCCTGCCGAATGCCTGCAGCGTCCAGAACTCCGCAGCCATCAGCGCCGAGCGGACCGTCTTCGACGAACCGTCCCAATGGGACCACAAGACATCGATGGCACTCTGGGCGACCGTAATCACCAAACCGGCATTGATTCCGCGTGACGCCATCGTAGTCTCCCTCTCAGCTTGCCGAGCGGACGCTCGTGAACGGACCTTGTTCAGCAAAAGCAGTGCCAGGGAGATCGGAGCCGGAAGCCGTACCTCGTTCGGATGCGATTCGCCGGAAATCCAGACCAGACACGGGAGGAGAGGCCATGAACGCGCAGGAAGAGCAACGGGCGCGCGACGCGCTGAAATGCATCGACCGCGATCTCGACGCGCTCGACATCCAGATTGCCGCCTTGCAGGCGCGGCACCGATCCGGAACCTCCCTCGACCAATACATCCGCGTCCGCGACGCCCTGCTGACCGAGGCCCAGACGATCCTGACCCAACTCGATCACCGCCCCGGCAAACAGTCCCCATCGCCATAATCCCCTCCCCTGCGTAGCGGGGGAGGGTTAGGGAGGGGGCTCGCGGCGACACCCCGGACACAACCAAAAGCCGGCACTTCCCATGGAGAGAAGCGCCGGCTTTGTCGTTCATGAAGCCGATTGTCAAGTGTGTCTGAAACCGTGTCCGTCCACGTCCTTGGATGGCGTGGCGTGTGCCGTGGTGACCTGGCGGCGACCTACTCTCCCACGTCTTAAGACGCAGTACCATCGGCGCTGAGGCGTTTCACGGCCGAGTTCGGAATGGGATCGGGTGTTGGGAGCCTCGCCATGACCACCAGGTCACCAAGGCACACGCGAACCATCCGGACAGGGACGGCGGGTTTCGTTAAGTGAGGACGTTTGCGTTCTTGTTCTTGCGGTGTTGGCTCGTGCGTCCAGGGCTTGCCGCTGCGCGCGGGCCGCCTGCTGGGAAGGATCAAGCCATTCGAGCGATTAGTAAGGCTCAGCTTCAGGCGTTGCCGCCCGTCCACATGCCTCCTATCGACGTGATGGTCTGTCACGGCTCTCAAGGGAGTTCTGGTTTTGAGGTGGGTTTCCCGCTTAGATGCTTTCAGCGGTTATCCCGTCCATACTTAGCTACCCGGCCATGCCACTGGCGTGACAACCGGTGCACCAGAGGTATGTCCATCCCGGTCCTCTCGTACTAGGGACAGATCCTCGCAAAACTCCGACACCCACGGCAGATAGGGACCGAACTGTCTCACGACGTTCTAAACCCAGCTCACGTACCACTTTAATCGGCGAACAGCCGAACCCTTGGGACCTGCTCCAGCCCCAGGATGTGATGAGCCGACATCGAGGTGCCAAACGACTCCGTCGATATGGACTCTTGGGAGTCATCAGCCTGTTATCCCCGGCGTACCTTTTATCCGTTGAGCGATGGCCCGTCCACATGGAACCACCGGATCACTATGGCCGACTTTCGTCTCTGCTCGACTTGTCTGTCTTGCAGTCAGGCGGGCTTATGCCATTGCACTCGACGAGCGATTTCCGACCGCTCTGAGCCCACCATCGCGCGCCTCCGTTACACTTTGGGAGGCGACCGCCCCAGTCAAACTACCCGCCATGCAGGGTCCCGGCTCCGGATGAACGGAGCGCGGTTAGATGCCAGAGACCTCAAGGGTGGTATTTCAAGG
>NZ_QLKQ01000089.1 GCF_003349955.1 Azospirillum brasilense | reverse complement strand
GCCGGTGACCAGATGAGCGCCCCGGCTCCTACACCACGCCTCGGGACACGACCGTCTGGCCCCTCAGGCCCCGTCGCCTTCCGTGCGGGGGCGTGGATTGAAACCCTACTGGGCATGATCACCGTCGGCACGGCCACCAGTCGCCTTCCGTGCGGGGGCGTGGATTGAAACGACGTCGACATGCTGGTGGCGGGCGTGTCCTACAGCGTCGCCTTCCGTGCGGGGGCGTGGATTGAAACATCGAGTGCCGCGGTCCCTACAGCCGCGTCCGGTGTCGCCTTCCGTGCGGGGGCGTGGATTGAAACACGATCACCGTCGCGGCCGGCTCGGGCAAGTACGTCGCCTTCCGTGCGGGGGCGTGGATTGAAACGAGTGACCGGTTGGCCATTGCCAGAAGCTCCTCGGTCGCCCTCCGTGCGGGGGCGTGGATTGAAACACCATGCGGGCATACGGTACCGAGGCGCAGGCCACGTCGCCCTCCGTGCGGGGGCGTGGATTGAAACGGCGTCGACGTCGGGCGGCAGGACGGGCTCGGTCGTCGCCCTCCGTGCGGGGGCGTGGATTGAAACTCCTCACACCACCCCTCTTCGGTATCACCGGATAGTCGCCCTCCGTGCGGGGGCGTGGATTGAAACAGCCGTGCAAACACCCCGAAGGAGGAAGGACATGGCCGCCCTCCGGGCGAGGGTGTGGATTGAAACGGGGACGATCTGCCCGGCAACGTGCGCCTGTCTCCGCCCCGCCAACCCACTCACCGGTTCCGGACACGATTGAGCAGCGTCACAAATTCCTGCCGCTCAAGGAGCCCGTCCTGATTGGTGTCGGCCTGTTTGAAGGCCGAATCGACGATATCGAGAAACTCAAGAGTGTCTATTTTCCCGCCGGTTCCTGCGATGCTCGCGAACACGTCGGCCGGCAAAAATGTTTCGTCGACGGTTAAGGCGAGGTCCTTGTTGCGATCCAGAATGTAGAACACCAGCATTTGGTTGTTCTTGAACTCCATCATGGAGACGTTGCCGTTTTGATCGTCGTCGAGAAGTTCGAAGATCCGGGCGTCGCGTGAAGTCTCCACGGAAGCCGCCGCAGCGGTCCCCGCCATATGCGTGAGCGCCGCCAGAGCCACAATCAACGGGAACGCCCCTCGTGCCTTCGCGGCCATGGCCGATCTCCCCTTTCAGAGCTTTTCCCCGTCGGCCATCTGCGGCGGTGGAATGGCAAGTCCGGCTTTGCGCAAGCCGTCAACGATCCGGACGATGATGTCCGGGTGGATGTTGCGTCGTTCGAATTCGGGGATCGCCTTGAGCGGGAAGTTCGGGTCGAGCCGAAGGATTTCGGAAACCGCCTTCGCCGCCTCGGCCCGGTTTCCGGTCTGGCCGTGTATCATCGCCAGCGCGACGTGGCCGAGAATGATCTCCCGCCCGAGGTTGGCCCGCCGCATCTCCTCGAGCGCGTCGTCATAGCGGCCATTCACGTAATGATAGGCGGCGATCACGATGCGGTACCAGCTCGGCTGCGCCGGGTTGCGCGTGAAGGCTTCGCGGATCAGCGGAATCCCGCGCTCCCACTCGCCGGTCAGGCTGTAGCAGCGCCCGAGGTCGGCGAGGATCGCGCTGTCGTTCGGGTTGAGCGCAAGCGCCCGTTCATAGGCGGCGATGCTGCGTTGCGGCTCTCGGCGCAGCCACCAGGCAAGCCCAAGCGCCTGATGCGACAACGCGCTGTCCGGGGCCAGCGCCACCGCGCGTTCGGCCAACTGCAGCCCGTCATCGATCGGGTTGGGGCGGGCCGGACTGGGGTTGAAGCCGAGCCGGGCTTCGTCGACGGTGACCATGGCGAGCGCCGCCCAGGCCTCCGGGTAGCCTGGGTCGCTCCTGGTCGTCCGTTCGAGACAATCCCGCACCTCGGCATGGAGGGCGACGCTGAACTGGCGCCAATATTGACGGGTGCGCAGAAGGCAGGCGTAGGACGACAGATCCTGTGGCGCATGCTGGCCGTTCAACCGCGCTTCCTCGCGCTCGATCACGCCGTCCGACTGCGCCAGGGTACGGACGACCTGAACGGCGATATCGTGCCGCAGATCCAACAGCCTGGTCGGCGTGACGGCGCGACGGAAACTGTCCGACCACAGGTAGCGATGATCCTTCGCCGCGATCAGCGTGGCCGTGACTTGGATGAAATCGCCGGTCTGAGCGACGCTGCCCTTCAGTATGTAGTCGACACGGGTGTTCGGCACGGCCTCGCGCAGGGCCGGCGCCGAAGCGTAACGGAAACTGGTATCGGCGCCGAAGACCAGAAAATCGTCGAAGCGGACGAGCGCCGCGACGAGATCCTCGGTGATGCCGTCGGCGACGAGGTCGAGAGCTGGATCGCCGGACCCGTTGGTGAAGGGCAGAACCAACAGGGCCGGACCCCGCACCGCTCGTTGCGGCGCGGCCGGTGCCATGGCGCGCTCCAAGGCGTCCTTCGACGGGTCGGGAGCGATGCCGCGCCACCCGGCGAAGAGCCCCAGACCGACCACGGCCAGAAGCATGACTGTGGCCGCGACGGCCAGCCAGCGGAACGGACGGTCGATGTGGCGTCCGAGGATCGGTGGCACGCGAGGCAGGGTCAGCCTTTCACGGGTCGGCACCGATGCCGGACCGGAAGCCTCGTCCGGAAGGTCGGTCCCGGCCGCGACCGGCACCAGGGAGAACTGGGGGATGTAGCCGCCCTTGGGAATGGCGATGCGAAGCGGGTCGGCGGCACCTTCCGTCAGGTAATAATGCTCCAGGGCGCGGCGAAGACGGCCGGCCTGGATGCGGACCACCGGGTCGAGCAGCGGGTCAAAGCTGGCGTCGCGGTCAAACACATCCATGGCGATGGTGTAGGCCTTGATGCGATTGGCGCGCCCGGCCAGAGCCTCCTGCACGATGAACTGCAGAAAGCGGCGGCCACGGGCGGAGCCACGCAGGCTGCGGCTGGCCAGCACGCGCGCCAGCGCGGCATCGATGACCGGGGCCGTGATGGAGGATGCGGGCAAATCAGTGATCCGTGGTTCGTCGGAGGCGTGAAGCACGAGCGCCCTCCTTCCGTTAAGTCCATCCGGCAGCCGGCCGACAAGGCAAGCGGTTGCTACACCATGCGGTCCATGCCGGGACGGCCTACACCAGCCAAGCGCTGGAAGTTGTAGACGTCATGGACACCAGGCGCATGACAAAACATCGGGAAAATTCATTCGAATGCAAAAAAGTTTTTGTGCATGAACGGTGTGCGCGATCATTGCAGAAATATGCGCCGTACGAGGTCGGTTCACATACTAGTCCGAAGAAATGGCGGCTAGAACACTTACTGACGGTATAGACGCTTCACGCACATACCCTGGCTACATTACTTCGTTCGGAATCATACCCCATTACCTTTTCGTGTAGCATGCGAATCCGTTCTGTTTACCTGTTACGGTATCAAAGCCAACCGTTTCACCCTTCAAGTCAGCGGGCAATCCGGTGCAGGTTGTCCAGGGGCAAAGCCCGGAATAAGGCAGGCACCCCGGCGTTCTTCCAGAACCGGGGAGACCAGCCCATGTCGGACAAGCTGCGGCACGTCGTGGAGCGATTCCCGGACTTGGAGGGGATGATCAAACAACACAGCGCCGACAATCGGTTCTTTCGTAGCCTCTGTGAGGACTACGGAGAAGCCGTCGAGATTTTGCTCGGATGGGAAGCGTCGAACAGCGGACGACGCTCAAAACGCACCGCCGCGTGTCGTGATCTCATCGCGGACCTCGAACAGGAAATCCTTCTCGAACTCCAGAACCGGATCGATGGTGTATGACCATCCGCTGAGCCTGCTGCGGAGTCTCTCAATGAAACGTCAGTCCCATTACGGATCACACTGAACACCCGTCCGCGAGGATGATGAGCATGGCAAAAAAGCTGAAGGCCACCCATCGCATCGAGTGCGCGCAACCAAAGCTCAAGCGGCGGGACTACGAGAGTGCGCTTGCGGAGCTTCATGTCGAACTGGTGAAGCTGCAACAATGGGTTGTTCACAAAGGCGTGAAGGTCTGTATCGTCTTCGAAGGGCGCGACACCGCCGGCAAGGGCGGAACCATCAAGGCCATCACGGAGCGCGTGAGTCCACGCGTGTTCCGCGTCGTCGCCTTGCCGACACCGACCGAGCGCGAGAAGTCGCAGATGTACATTCAGCGCTACATTCCGCATCTGCCGGCTGCCGGGGAAGTCGTCATCTTCGACCGGAGTTGGTACAACCGCGCCGGGGTCGAGCGGGTGATGGGCTTCTGCACCGAGGAGCAGGCGAAGCGGTTTCTCGACGCCGTCCCGAGCGTGGAGAAGGCGATCATCGAGTCCGGGGTGGTTCTGCTGAAATACTGGCTCGAAGTCAGCCCGAAAGAGCAGACGCGCCGCCTTGAAGCACGGATCAACGATGGGCGGAAGGTCTGGAAGCTGTCGCCGATGGATTTGAAGTCCTACGGTCACTGGTACGACTATTCGCGCGCCCGTGACGATATGTTTGCGGAGACCGACACCTCCTGGGCTCCGTGGTTCGTTGCGCGGTCGGACGACAAGAGGCGGGCGCGCCTGAACATCATCCGCCACATGCTCGACCACATTCCCTACAAAGAGCTGCCCAGGGAAACCGTGAAGCTGCCCAAGCGCCAGGACCCGGACGGCTACGAGAACCCCAGCTACCCGATGAAGGTCATTCCGGAGCGGCAATGGCCCACGGAGTGAGGCCGACTGGTGATCCTCGGTCAGCGCCGCCGCCGAACAAACCACAGATGAACGGACCACAGGCCGGCGACGAGAAGCCCGGCCGCCACGGCACCCAGAAGGGAAATGTCGCCGACACCCGGCCGTGGAAGGCGACCACTCTCCAACGCCGCGCGGACCTTCTCCAAGTCCTCCCGCAGCGAGGGTAGGGGGAGCGCGGCGAGATCCTCCACAGGGAGGGACCCCAGAATGCGCCGCGGGTCCGCCACCGCCCGCCACCGGCTGTCCAACGGCAGGCTCTCGGCAAGCCGGCCGACCTCGCCCTCGTCCGTGAAGAATTGCGGATCGAGCGTCAGTGGGAACAGGGTCGTCTCGCCCCGCATGCGCAGTTCGATCATCGCGTTCACGTCGTTGCAGACGCCCAGCGCGTAATAGCCGCCGAACGGAAGCTCCGGATGGCGCCGCTTGATCGCGTCGTAGGCGCGTACGATGACACCGGCGAGGCGGATCACCTCCATCGCCTCCTCCCCACGGTAGCGGTGCGCAACCCTGCCCATCACCCAGGCCTGATCGCGCGTGACACTCGGGCGGAACACGGCCTGGCCGTCGATTCCGAAATAGAAGGACAGATCCGCGTTGACCACAGGGCCACGGACGACGAGTTCGTGCTGGGAATGGCTGACCGGAACCAGAAGGTTGCGGTCCGTCCCGGGAACCGGCAGTCGGGTGTCGATCCAGAACGGCGTCAGGACGTCGCGGCCATGGTAGATCAGGTCGCCGAAATTGGCGAAATAACGCGAATCGCGGACCTCCACGTCGTGGCCGCCCAGCGCCAGCGTTTCCATCAAGGCGCGGGGGGTGTCCAACGTCCGGCCGTCAAGGACGACCCGGTGGCGTCCCCCGCCGCCCGCCGCGTTCAGGGAGAGGCGGTTGAGCAGTTCGGCCAAACGCCGGCCATCGGCGTAGCGCTCGGCCAGCGCGGGATCGACGCGGTCGCCGGCTTCCAGCCCAAAGCCCAGCGGGCGCAGATAGGCATCCGGTGCCGGAGGGGTTCCGACCGCGGGAATGCCCAGCCCTTCATCGACCGCCGCCTCGACCGCCGCCTCGACCATCGCGGGCTGCGGTGGGAAGCCATCGTCGCCGGACTGGTCCAGCATAGCTCCGGCAAGCCGCACGGACCGGCCCATTCCCTGCACCGTCAGCCCGGGAAACCGGTCCAGTCCTTCGAAATCCTTGCCGAGGATCATCTCGCGCAGCCGCTTGATCTCATCCGGCCCCAGAATGCCGCCCGCCTTCGGATCGCGCCCCAGGCGCCGGTACAGGGCTTCCACGAAATCCGGGTTCCGGGCCAGCTCGGACATGACCTGTGAGACGGGCAGCCATGGCGCCTCGTCCGCCCGCAGAGGCACGGAGCACAGCAAGATGCCGGACAGGATGAGAGCGGAAACGGCGCGGCCCAGGCCCATCACGCCAAGCCCATCATGGGGGCCATCGTCATCGGGTTCGGCTCGCGACGCGCGGGGTGTCGGCGGTCGGTGGTCCGCACGCGGTGCGTTTCGTGCAGGACTCGTCCCAATGAAGGAGAAGGATGCGGCGCACCTCTTCGATCGTGCGCGGATCGGATTGCGTCGAGTGACCGGAACGCACGATATACTCGGATTCAACTCCGTCGATGTGGGCGCTCTTGTACTCCACGACACCATCGTCGCCGGTTTCGACCGGCCCGTCGCCGCGCACCGCGATGATCGAGTGCGCCTTGACGCCCGCGGCGATGGGCGTGCGCGCCAGGGTCTGGACCAGCAGGCTGCCGGGGGTCATGGCGTGTACGCTGCCAAACCCCGTCTGTCCGGCAAGCGTGGTGCTGGCGTCGTCCAGCTTGCCGATTTCCGAACTCACCCTCAGGAGGCGTCCCGGCAGCCGCACCAGACTTGCGACGAACTGGCTGATCCGGTTGCCGGCGACATAGCTGCCGCCGTGCGGCGTGGCGATGAAGACGAGGCGCTTGACCGACGGAACCGGCTGCACGAACAGGGCGCGTGTCAGCAGGTCGCGCGTTTCCGGGTCGAGCTGAAGCTGGTCCGGTGGCTTGCGGAACGCCGCGTTCCACAGTCGGGGACCCGTGTCCACCGCCGTCATCTTGGTCAGCAGGCCACCCTGGCTGTGCCCGATCACGACCATCTCGCGCAGCGCCGGTTCCCGCCCGGACGGGTCCAGGGTGGACACCGCCTCCTGCAGAGCATCGCGCAACAGCAGGGCGGAATAGGGAACGGGATTGCCCGTCTCGTAGCTGAAGAACCAGAACTGGAAGCGGTCGCGGATGCGCGGATCGCTTCTCAGATCGTTCAGCATCTCGGCCCAGCGCACCGGGCTCGATGCCGTCCCGTGAACGAAGACGACGGGGATGCGGCCGGACCGGTATGGTTCCAGCGCGACGAGGCGGGACGGCATCTTGTCCAGCAGGCCGCCGCGCAGGAAGCCGCCGAACTCGAATTCCCAGACCGGCATGCCGTCCAGCATGTAGGCCAGCGTGGCGGTGTGCTCGACCTCCAGCGGCACGGGTTGGCGGTCGATCAGCACCGCTTCGGTTTCGGACGATGGGTAGAGTTCGAGCTGCGCGCGCACCTGCCCGCCCGTGATCTGGCGCCGGGGATCGGGGATGCGCAGCAGCGCGGTCACGGGCGTCTTGACGCGTGGGGCGACCTGGAAGCCCTTCGCCAGGGTGCCCTGCGTGGTCCCGGCGGCCAAGGGGGCACCGATGCCGGGTTGGCGATAACGGTTGTCGAGGCCATGGACCTGCAACTCGGCGACCGGGAAGAAACCGGTCAGCTGGCGCCCGCCCCACACCAGCTCCCGAGAATCGAAGGCCACGTCCAACTCACCGAACGGCAGCGGGTGGCGGGCCTCCCGAATGGCAATGCCGGTTCGGTCCTCCGTCGCCAGCCCGGAGGTCAGGCCACGGTTGTACAGGTCGGTGGCCAGCCGGAACCGGGGATCGTAGGGGCTGGGCGGCTGGTCCAGTCCTCCCGGAAAGAGAAACGCGTAGGCGTAGAGGGCGGACGCCAGATAATAGGGCGGCCCTCCCCGCTCCTCGGCGTGCAGGAACGACATCTCGGCCAAGGCGAAGACCTCGTCGGCGCCGCCATGCCCCTGCGTGACCAGCGCGCGGAGGTCGGCCATGGCGTTCTCCGGCTGCGTCAGGAAGCGGTCCGTCAGGGACCACCGGCGCAGCACATTGTGGGTCGGATCGCTGAGCGCGTGCGCCGACAGGACGTTGTGCGTGAGCTGCTGGTGGACGGTGCCGTGGTCCACGCGTTCGACGCTGACCGCCGTCGCGCATCCCCCGGCAAGAAGCGTCCAGACCAGCAGGACCGCGACGGCGAAGCCCCCCGGAAGGGGCGGGCGCCTCATCCCGCAGCCTCCTGCGTCGCCTCCTGCGCCGCCCGTTGCCACCGGCCGGGCATCATGGCTTGCGTGCACTCCCATGCCCTCCGCCCGTGCTTTCCGCGCAAACTCTTCAACTGCGTTCGTGGCGACCGCCGTTCAGAACCAGTTCTTGCGCGCCGGCTCGATCGACACCGCGAGGGCTTCGCTGACGACGGCGGTGATCGTGTCGCCGACCTTCAGCGAGGGAAGCTTCGCCTGACGGGCGGGGTCCGTCACGTTGACGGTGTAGACCTCGCCGCCGTTGGGATTGACGAGGTCGATGCTGTTCGCTCCGAGGTCGATCCCGACGACCAGCCCGCTGAGCCGTGTCACCTGCACGCCGATGCCGCCCGGCGCCTCGACCGAGCGCGCGACCGTCTGCTGGATCTCGTCCTCGGGCACGGGCGCACCGGGTTGGGACACCATGAAGGCCACGGAGCGGTAGAACTGCGCGTCGACGGTGTCTCCGACCTTCAGCATCTCCAAGCGCACCGCGGGCCCGGCCATGACGGTGACCGGCGTGCCCGATCGTCCGTTCAACGTGACTTTCCGCTTGGCCGCGTCGATGGCCGTGATTTTCGCGTGGAGCGTGACGGCGGCACTTTCCGGAATGACGTTCGTCAGAACGGGTCTGCTCTGCGCCGCCGCCGGATGCGGAGCGATGGCCGGGGCCAAGAGCGCGCCGCAGAGGATGCCCACTGCGGTTACGGTGGCCGTTGGCAAGGTTGCACGACGCTTCATGCTGTCCTCCTGTTTTGCCCGGCACACTCCAGCGCCGTCTTCGAAGTGCAAAGTTGGACTGCGGGCCTGGGACCGTTCGGTGTGGTGCGTTGTTGTCCACCGCCAAGTCCTGTAGCCTGGGACGCGGTCTTTGACGAGTATTCTACGGTAGCTTGGCTTTCGCTGATCCCTGCCGTCGGGCCGACTGTTCAGAACACACCTGGCCCGGTGAAGAGCTTAAGCATCGGACGGCTTTCGCGGTCTCGGTTACCGTAATGGATGTTACGGTAGCGTACTTGGCGCACTCACCGTGTTCCGCCCAACAGGGCCTCGGCCGACTCCGGGCGTACCGGCAATTCGGGACAGCGTTACCGTAGCGGCCTGCATCGACCGTGGCTGCTACTTTCAATGGCTCCGCTCCACGCGGCTCAATGACTCCAGGCCTTTCATCAACGCCGTCGGCGCGGCGTCCGGGGCAGGTGGCGGGGCAGGAGGGATGTCGATGAACGGACCCAGGTGGCTGATACGGTCGGCGCTGTGCCCGGCGCTCTGCGTTTTCGCCCTGGCCGGGCCGGTCTTCGGGGCCGAGGCGCCGCCGTCCGACAGCCCGCCGCAAGCGGTCGAGCAGGACGAGCCGGAAGACTCGCCGATCGACGACGAGGCGATGACCGTCCTGACGCGCATGGCCGACACGCTCGCCCAGGCCCAGCGCTTTACCGTGACCATCCGGGCCAGTTACGACGTGGTTCAGGACACGGGGGAGAAGATCACGTTCGGCGAGCGACGCGCCCTCACCCTGAACCGTCCCGACGGGCTGCGGGTCGAAGCGCAGGAGAGCGACGGGAAACGGTCGCTGGTGACGTTCGACGGCAAGGCGATCTCCGTGTTCAACGCGGACGAGAACGTCTACGCCCAGATCGAACGGGCCGGCACCATCGACGACGCCGTGCGCTATCTGGTCCAGGATCTTCAGGTGCGGCTGCCGCTGGCGCTGCTGCTGGTCAGCACGCTGCCGGATGAGCTGGAGCAACGCCTTCAGACGCTCGACTATGTGGAGCGGGACATGCTCACGGCGGTGCCGACCGATCACTTAGCGGGGCGCACCGAGGATGTCGACTTCCAGATCTGGATCGCCACCGAAGGCCCGCCGCTGCCCGAGCGCGTGACCATCACCTACAAGGGTGACGAAGGCGAGCCGCAATACCGGGCCGACTTCTCCGATTGGAACCTCAATCCGGACGTCCAGCCGGCGCAGCTCGCCTTCCATCCTCCCGACGGCGCGGAACGCATTCCGGTCATGATCCGTGTCCGCCGCAACGCGGCCGGTGGTTCGGAAGGAGCGCCGAAATGAACAGGTCGTCGCCACGGCAATCGTCACGGATTATCTTTTCCATCGCCGCATCCCTGTTGCTGGTGGCCGGATCGGTTGCGGATGCCTATGCCCGCGGCGGTGGTCGCGGTGGAGGCGGCGGCCGAGGAGGAGGGGGCGGCGGGGGATTCTCCCGATCCGGCCCGGCGGCGGGAGGCGGCTTTTCCGCTCAACGTTCCTCGGCGGGACGATCCACGGCGGGGGTGGGAGCCCGTCAGGCCGGCGCCACCCAGCGGTCGAGCCAGCGGACGGCCTCCGCGCAGACGGCGTCCCGGCAGTCCGGCGCTACGGAGCGGTCCGCGCAGCGCGCCGAGACGAAGCAGACGCGCACCGAAGCCCGGGCCGACACGCGCAGTTCGGCTCAGGAGGAGCGGACTGAACGGCAGGGACAGCGGCAGCAGGGCCAGACCGAACGCACGGAGGCCCGCCAGCAAGGCCAGACCGAACGCACGGAATCGCGGGCCTACGCGGCGCAGAACATCGCCAACAACTGGGATGGTCATCATTACTACGACGATGATGACGACGATTGGGGATGGGCTCTTGCGGGTGCGGCGGTGGGAGCGACCGCCGGCTACATCGCCGGTGCGGCCACGGCGGGTCCCAATTACGTGACGGTGCTTCCCTGCACACCCACCGTCGTGCCGTACGGCGGCGTCAGCTACTACGGTTGCGGCGGAACCTGGTACAACCGCAGCTACGTGGACGGAAACGTCACCTACATCACCGTCACCGCGCCTCCCGGATATTGATCGTTTTGGGCGTGATCCGTCAGTTCGATCATGTTCCGGCCGTCAGGGTTTGAATGCGTGCGATGATGTGGTCGACATGCGGCCGCACCCCCGGCGCGAGATCGCTCCAATCCTCCCGCTCCTCGCCGAGATAGGCCGCTCGGGCGTGCGCCAGAACGCGCCGGTGCTCCTCGGGCAGACGCGCGAGCGCCCAATCGGCGGCCCGATCCTTCGGGAGGATCTCGCCGGTCGCAAGCGTCGTCCAAATGCGCGCCAGGGTCAGCAGCCCGTTTCGTCTGTCGTCCCCCTCTTCGATTCCCGGAATCAGGATCGGCACCATGTCCACCATGGCCCGGACAAGATCCGCGCGCGGCACCGGATCGAGGAGATCGGCGACGGGTGGGCCGAAGAGCGGCAGGGCTCCGCGGCGGGCCGCCTCAATCAGAACGGCGACGTCGGGATCCCGGCATGGCCATTCGGGCAGATCACCCCGCTCGAACTCGGCGCGCATCCATTCGCCATACTGAAGCTCAAGGCAGCCGGGATGGCGCCATGGGGTCAGGGCCGGGCGGGCGAGGATGGTGAGTTCGACGGGGCGGCCCGGTCCGCCGGCGGCGGTGCTTCCCGAGATCGGCAAAAGCTGACCGATGATCGCAACGCGCTCATCGTCCGACAGCGATCGATCGGTGACGACGAGGATATCGAGATCGCTGTTCGGGCGCAGGGCACCCGCAACCGCCGATCCATAGAGATACGCGGCCAAGGCGGAGCCGCCGAGAACGTCGCGGACAAACGCCGCGGCGGCAACGGTCTGCTCGCAGGATCGTGGTTCATGCGCCAGGGGCGGTATCATCGCGATCAGAATGCCAGCCGCGTCGCAGAATGACAACGGCTGGCAGGGCTCTGAAATCGTCCGTCGCCCGGTCGTTGGCGACGCGATCGCCGCAGGTCGGTCGATGGGGCCGCGGTGCGGTCATTGAGTCCCGCTTCGCTGGGTCGCCCCCTGCTGGACGCCGCGCTGGTAGGCCGAGGCCTCGGTCCGCTTGTGATAGTCGTAGAGCAGGCCGCCGGCCAAGCCGGCGCCCGCGCCGATGGCGGCACCCATGCCGGCGTTGCCAGCTATGGCGCCGATCAGCGCTCCGCCGGCAGCACCTCCGGTCGTGCCGGTGAGCGCGCGCTGCTGGGTCGGTGACATGTCGGCGCAAGCCGCAAGGGGAAGCGCGACGACGGCGACGCGGAGGAGTCGTGTGGGTTTCATGATCATTCCCATCCTGGTTGGCCTTTGATCGAAGGCCGTGGACCGCAGCGGAGGAAGCGGATGCCGGCGGGATCAGGCGCGGCAGGGGTAGCGCTGGGACAGGAAGCGGAACAACCCATCCACCGGCGGCGTGTCCATCAACCTGGGATTCTGCTTTGCCCAGGTGACGAAGGCGGAAACGGCGTCGTTGCGCGACGGCGGTGGCGTCGGCGCGCACACCAACTGGCGCTTGCCTTCGGCGGCCGCCACGACCTGATGGTATTGATAGGCGCCGACGGCGAAGCCGTGGCAGAAATGGAGCGCCGCGATGCCGGTCGGGTCGTTTGGCGTGGCTTCGCACAGCCGCACAAGGTCGCCGGTGGTCCGGACCTGAAAATTGGTTTCCGTGGGGGCCGGCCCCATCTGCGCGTTCGCGGCGGTGATCACCGTCGCCGTCAGGGCAACGGCCAGAGCGGCCTTGGTTCGGTGTTTCATGGTTTGCTCCCAGCGCTTTTCTTATGGACGAGGAGACGACTCCCCAACGAACCGGCCGGTCCGAGACGAAACCGATGGACAGCCGATCGGATGGACCGGGTGCGGAGGTCGGGGAACAATTTAACTCGCAAAATACAGTGCTTTAAAAAGTAGCACTCCACTAGACCCGGCGCAGTCCTGCTACGGTAACGCCCGCCGTATCTGTCATGTAGAAAAATCTGATTTCTGCCCAAAGTGCCGGTCGACAGTCAAAATTTTCGCCGTCGCTGGGTGCTGGCTTCTCTCAAAGAACATAAATAGAGAATAAAATGGAATTTTAAGATAAATTGCTCGGGGCGAGCGCCCGGAGGGCCTCTCAAATTGAAACGCATTCGGGAAAAATCCTGAAACCGAAGCCACCCCGTAAGACGGTGCCACAGCCCTGTTTCAGGCATGAGCGGCCAAGGGATCGTGGCTTGATACGGTAACAAGGCCAACAGTTGCACGCTTCAGCGCAGCGGGTGGTTTGGTTCAGGATTCCACCTGTCCAAGCCAGCGTCTCGGCCCCCTAATTCCCAATCCGCTCCGCCAGCTTTGCGACACCTTCGCGGATGCAAAGAAACCGGTCGGCCTAGCAGACGCACGGTCGGCGCAAGAGCGTACAGCCAGAGAGGGCATGTGATGAAGACTCGGCGGGAGCCTCCCCGGACTGAACAGCCGTCTCTGACGACTTGGTTTTCCACCTGGACTGCGGCATTCCCTTTTCTTACCCCCTTCGGCGAACCCGCAGGTGACAGGACCACTGCAAAGCCGGCTGGGGCAAAGCCGGCTGGAGAGACCGCGGTTGGGAAAGGCGCGGATGCGCCGGCTTTTTCCAACCCGTTCCTTGGTTTCAACCCATTTCAGGACGCTTTCGACTACGGCGTCGACGCCATGCAGCGTTGGATTCTGTTCCTGGATGTCCTGCGACGCCGCGGCGACCAGTTCATGGACCATGCCGATAAAGGAAAACCGCCCGTCCTGTCCTTCCCTTACGAGGTCGTGATGGAGGGGAGGAAGCTGAAGCGGCCGTGCAATTACACGCTGCTTCGCATCCTGCCGGACCCCGCCGTCGGCACGGACCCGGCCAAGCGCCCGTTCGTGATCGTCGATCCGCGCGCCGGTCACGGGCCTGGGATCGGCGGCTTCAAGCCGGACAGCCAGATCGGCACCGCTCTGCGCGCCGGCCACCCCTGCTACTTCATCGGCTTCCATGCTGAACCGGAGCCGGGCCAGACCCTCGCCGACGTGGGTGAAGCCGAGGCCTTCTTCATCGAGCATGTCGGAAAGTTGCACGACGGCGCGGGCGGCAAGCCGTGCGTCATCGGCAATTGCCAAGCCGGCTGGGCGGTGATGGCGCTGAGCGCGGTCCGGCCCGACCTGATGGGGCCGATCATCATCGCGGGCTCCCCGCTGTCCTACTGGGCCGGCGTGAAGGGGCGGAACCCGATGCGCTACCTCGGCGGGCTCTATGGCGGCGCCTGGCTCGCTGCCCTGGCCAGCGATCTCGGCAACGGCCGCTTCGACGGGGCGCATCTGGTCGGCAACTTCGAGAAGCTGGACCCGGCCAACACCTATTGGAAGAAGGCGTACAATCTGTACGCCCATATCGACACGGAAGCGGACCGGTACTTGGAATTCGAAAAGTGGTGGAGCGGCTTCTTCCTGATGAACGGGGAGGAGATCGAGGCCATCACCGAAGAGCTGTTCGTCGGCAACAAGATGACCAGCGGCGGCATCGTCCGGAACGGGCGCCGGCTGGATTTGCGGAACATCCGCTCGCCCATCCTGGTCTTCGCGTCCTTCGGCGACAACATCACGCCGCCGCAACAGGCGCTGGGCTGGATCCTCGATCTCTACAGCGACGTCGAGGACATCCGGGCTCACGAGCAGACCATCGTCTACAACCTCCATCACGACATCGGGCATCTGGGAATCTTCGTGTCCGGCCGCGTCGCCCGCAAGGAAACGTCGGAGTTCGTCGAGAACATCGACTTCATCGACCTGCTGCCACCCGGTCTCTACGAGATGATCCTCCAGCCGAAGGACCCGAGCGTTCCCGGCGCAGATCTGGTCGCGGGCGACTACGTCACGCGGTTCGAGCCGCGCACGCTCGACGACATCCGCGGGCTTGGCGGCAACACGCCGGAGGACGACCGGCGGTTCGCCGCGGTGGCCCGCATCTCGGACATCAACAAGGGCCTGTACGCCACCTTTGCACGGCCCTCCATCCAGGCGGCGGTCAACGAGCCCTTCGCCGAGTGGCTGCGGATGATGAACCCGGCGCGCAGCCAGTATTACCTGTTCTCGCACCTCAACCCGTTCATGGCGCCGGTCGCCCCCATGGCCGACTGGGTGCGCGAGCACCGCCGCCCGGTGAGCCCGGACAACCCGTACCTGAGCGCGCAGAACCGCGTCTCGGACGAGATCGTGCAGGGGCTCGACCGTTGGCGGGACGCGCGGGACGGCGCCGTCGAACGCCTGTTCATGGGCCTCTACAACGCGCCGCTCCTTCAGGCTCTGGTCGGGTTGGCCGCGCCGGGCGAGGACGCAAGGCCGCCGCACGTCCGCGACGAGGCGTTCGAAGCCCTGGTCGAAAAGCGGATGGCCGAGATCATGGGGCGCGTGGAGGAGGGCGGGTTGCGGGAGGCGCTGTTCCGCGTCCTGATCCATGCGCGGCGCGGCGAGGGCGCCCTCGACGAGCGCGCCTTCCAGATGCTGCGGAAAATCCGCGAGGAGCATCCCGGCACCCAGCACCTGTCCGTGGACGCCGTCCGCGCGGTCTTCCGCGAACAGGTCTTCCTGATGCTGATGGACGAAGACACGGCGATGAGCGCGCTGCCGAAGCTCCTGCACGGCGAGAAGGAGCGCAAGGAGGTGATGGCGCTGGCGGAACGCGTCCTGGAGGCCTCCGGGCCGCTCACTCCCGACCAGCGCGCCCGCCTGCGGCAGGTGGATGCCCTTCTGCACAACAAGGAGGAGCGCATCGAGGCCGAGCGCGAGCCGCCCCTGCGTGTGCTGCCCGGGGCCGACGGAACGTCCCTGGCCAAGGCCGCCTCCGACATCAGCCGGGCGGACGCGCCGCCCAGGGCGATGGGCACAGCGAAGGCCAAGTAAACCCGGCGCCGACGCACGGGGCTGACGAGCAACAAGGGGAACGCGTCATGAGCAACATGGATCAGACCAGGGCGGCCGCGGCCGTCCCCGACATCGGTGACGACCTGATCTCGCCCGACGAGCTCCGGAAGCTTGCCGAGGAGCACGAGATGGCGCTGCTTCAGGAAGCCCTGGAGCGGGAAAAGAAGCACATGAAGGAACAGGACACCGTCCGCGAAGCCTTCATGAATCAGCACATCCGCCCCGATGCCAAGGAACGGTTCACGCGCGCGGTGCGCGACGCCGCGTCACGCGGCGTGAAGGAAATCCAGGTGGCGCGCTTCCCGAGCAGCTACTGCACCGACGGCGGCCGGGCGATCAACAATTTCGAGCCGGACTGGCCAAATTCCCTGACCGGCTACGCCCGCGAAGCCTATGAGGTCTTCGACAAGAATCTGAGGGCCAAGGGCTACAAGCTGCGGGCGCAGATCCTGGACTATCCCGGCGGAATGCCGGGGGACGTCGGGCTGTACCTGCGCTGGTGAGGAGGGCGCGTCATGGCCGGCAGCCCGCCACCGTCCGCGCATCGGCATGAAAAGTACGAACGGCTGGTCGCCGCCTGCCGCGCGATCTCCCCCGTCCCCACGGCGGTGGCGCATCCCTGCGACGCTTCGTCCCTGGGCGGCGCCGTCGATGCGGCCCGGCAGGGCTTCATCACCCCGATCCTGATCGGTCCGGCCGCGCGCATCCGGGCCGTGGCGGACGAGGCCGGTATGGACATCGCCCCGTACGAGATCGTGGACGTGCCGCACAGCCACGCCGCCGCCGCCACGGCGGTGGAGATGGTGCGCCAGGGGCGCGCCCAGCTCCTCATGAAGGGAAGCTTGCACACGGACGAACTGCTCCGCGAGGTGGCGAGGAAGGACAGCGGGCTGCGGACGGAGCGGCGCATCAGCCACGTCTTCATCATGGACGTGCCGACCTACGCCAAGCCGCTGTTCATCACCGACGCCGCGGTGAACATCGCGCCGACCCTGGAGGACAAGCGCGACATCATCCAGAACGCAATCGATCTGGCGCGGGCGCTGGGGAATCCCCAGCCGAAGGTGGCGATCCTGTCAGCGGTCGAGACCATCAACCCGAAGATCCCCTCCACCGTGGAGGCCGGCGCGCTGTGCAAGATGGCCGACCGGGGACAGATCACCGGCGGCCTGCTGGACGGGCCGCTGGCGCTCGACAACGCCATCAGCCCGGAGGCGGTGAGGATCAAGGGCATCGCGTCCCCGGTCGCCGGGCAGGCCGACATTCTCGTCGTGCCGGATCTGGAGGCGGGCAACATGCTCGCCAAGAACCTGACCTTCCTGGCGAACGCCGATGCCGCCGGCATCGTGCTGGGCGCGCGGGTGCCCATTGTGCTGACCAGCCGGGCCGACAGCGTCATGACGCGCATGGCCTCCTGCGCCGTGGCGGCGCTGTACGCGCACCGGCAGCGGATCGAGCAGCCGGTGAAGGGGTGAAGCCGCCATGACCGAGATGAGCATGACCGAGACGATCCTGGTCATCAACGCCGGTTCCTCCAGCATCAAGTTCCAGCTGTTCGACGCGGCGGACGGGACGCTGCCGGTGCGCCTGCGCGGCCGGATCGAGGGGATCGGCACGACGCCCCGGCTGATCGTCCAGGATGGCAGCCAGGATGGCAGCCAGGACGGCGGCGTTCCCTTGCCGGCCGAATCCGGCGACGGGGTTCCCGGCGCGCTGGCCTTTCTCGGCGCGTGGCTGCGGGAGCGGCTGGGCGGGGCCATGCCGGTGGCGGTCGGGCATCGGGTGGTCCATGGCGGGCCGGTCTACGACAGCCATGTGGCGGTGGATGATGCGGTGATCGGGACGTTGGAGACCTACGTTCCGCTCGCCCCGCTCCACCAGCCGAACAATCTGGCGCCGATCCGGGCGATCCGGAAACTCCTGCCCGACGTGCTTCAGGTGGCCTGCTTCGACACGGCCTTTCACCGGCACCATTCCGAACCGGCCGACCGCTACGCCATCCCGGAGGCCCTCCACCGGGAAGGCGTGCGGCGCTACGGTTTTCATGGCCTGAGCTACGAATACATCGCCGGGCGTCTGCCGGACCTCGCCCCGGGGATCGCCGGCGGGCGGGTCGTCGTCGCGCATCTCGGCAGCGGGGTCAGCATGTGCGCCATCCAAGACGGGCGCAGTGTGGACAGCACCATGGGATTCACCGCGCTGGACGGGCTGCCGATGGGCACACGGCCGGGACAGCTGGACCCCGGCGTGGTCCTGTACCTGATGGACAAGGGCATGGACGCCCGCGCCATCGAACGGCTGCTGTACTACGACTGCGGGCTGAAGGGGCTGTCCGGCATCAGCAACGACGTCCGCGACCTGCTGGCCAGCCCCGACCCGCGCGCCAGGCTCGCGCTGGACTGCTTCGTTTACCGGGCGACCCTCGCCATCGGGGCGCTGGGCGCCGCCATGGGGGGCATCGACGGGCTGGTGTTCACGGCCGGCATCGGCGAACGGGCGCCGGTCATCCGCAAGGCCATCGCGGAGCGGGCGCGTTGGCTCGGCGTCGACCTCGACGAGGCGGCCAACGCCGCGAACGCGCTGTGCATCACGACGCCGGACAGCCGGGTCATGGGCTGCGTCATCCCGACCGACGAGGAGCGGATGATCGCGCTCCACACCCGCGCCATCCTCCGCCGCCACCGCTCCGCATGACACGGTCCCGAGAAGGAGAGAGGCACCATGTCCTGGTTATCCGGTTTTGGGTCATCCAGATCGGCAATCGTCGCCGGCCTCCTGCTTCTCGGCTGCGAGCAGCCGGCGCCGCCACCGGCCGAGGCGACGCTGATCCGCGCGTTGCCGGTGCAGGTCAGCCAGTTCGACCGCACCGCCGCGCTGACCGGGGAAATCCAGGCCCGCCATGAGAGCAACCTCGGCTTCCGCGTCGGCGGCAAGGTGGTCGAGCGGCTGGTGGACGTGGGGCAGACGGTCACGTCCGGCCAATTGCTGGCGCGGCTGGACAACCAGGACCAGACCAACGCCGTGAGGTCCGCCGAATCCGACGTGGCGGCGGCGCAGGCCGCCGTCGAGCAGAGCCGGACGCAGGAGGAGCGCCAGCGCTCCCTGCTCGCCAACGGCTTCACCACCCGGGTCCAGTACGACAACGCCCAGAAACGCTTCCAGCAGGCGCAGGCCGAGCTGAACTCCGCCGAGGCGCAGCTGCGCTCGGCCCGGGACACGCTGTCCTACACCGAACTGCGGGCCGACCGCGACGGGATCATCACGGCGAAGGCGGCGGAGCCCGGCCAGGTGGTCGCCGTCGGCCAGCCGGTGCTGCGGCTGGCCGACCCGAATGAGCGGGAGGCGGTCTTCCAGGTGCCGGGCGCCAGCATCCGGCTGGAGGGGCGGGAGGGCCTGCCGCCGGTCGAGGTGCGGCTCGTCAACGACGCGAAGACCGTCACCGAGGGCACAATCCGCGAGGTGTCTCCGGGGGTCGATCCGGTGACCCGGACCTACACCGTGAAGGTTTCCCTGCCCAACGCCCCCGACGCCTTCCTGCTCGGCTCCTCCGTCGTCGGTCGGGCCAAGCTGCCGACGCGTCCGGTGGTCAATCTGCCGTCCTCGGCCCTGTTCCAGACGGGAAACGGGGAGCCGGCGGTCTGGGTCGTGACGCGGCCGGCCGACACGGTGAGCCTGCGCCCCGTCTCCGTCCTGCAATACGACACCGGCACGGTCACCGTCTCCAGTGGCCTCAGCGATGGCGATCTGGTGGTGGTCGGCGGCGTCCAGAAGCTGCGGCCGGACCAGAAGGTCACCATCAAGCAGGGGAGCGGCGCATGACCCGCATCGCGCGACCAACCATGCGGCCCCCAACCATGTGGCGGCCGCCCGCGAAGCCGCTTCTCGTCGCGCTGCTGGCGCTTGCCCCCGCCCTGGCGGCCTGTCAGCCGCAGGGCGGCCATCACGCGGAAGCGGCGCCGGTGATCCGCCCGGTGCGGACCGTCACCGTGGAGCCGGTGACCTTCCGGATGGGCGGTTCCGCCACCGGAACCATCGAGGCGCGGGCCGACGCCGACCTTGGCTTCCGCATCGCCGGAAAGCTGGTCGAGCGCAAGGTCGATGTGGGCAGTCTGGTTAAGGCCGGCGACGTGCTGGCGCGGCTGGACGACCAGGACCAGCGCAACGCGCTGCGGACCGCCGAGGCGAACCTCGCCTCCGCCAAGGCTGATCAGGTGCAGGCGCGCAATGAGGAGGGCCGCAAGCGGGAGCTGTTGGCCAACGGCAACGCCCCGCAGGCGCAGTACGATGCGGCGCTTCTGGCGATGCGCACCGCCGACGCCAAGGTCATCGCCACGCAGGCGGCGCTGCAATCGGCCCGCGACCGGGTCGGCTACACGGAGCTGCGGGCGGATCGGGACGGCGTGGTGACCACCATCGGGGCCGAGCCCGGACAGGTGGTCGAAGCCGGGCAGATGGTGGTGCGCGTCGCCCAGCCCGAGGAGCGCGAAGCCGTCTTCAACGTCGCCGAGACCGGCATCCGGGCGGCGCCGAAGGACCCGGTGATCGAGGTCTCGCTGGCCGGCGCACCGGACATCGCGGCGGTGGGCCGCGTCCGCGAGATCTCGCCCCAGGCCGATCCCGTCACCCGGACCCACACCGTCCGGATCGCGCTGGACAACCCGCCCGACGCCCTGCGCCTCGGCGCGACCGTCATCGGCCGCCTGAAGCAGCCGCCCGCCCCGGTGGTCGAGCTGCCGGGAACGGCGCTGTTCGAGGAGGCCGGGCGGAGCTTCGTCTGGATCGTCGACCCGAAGGCCCAGACGGTCCGGCGCCAGCCGGTCGTGATCAGGGCCAGGGAAGGCGATGGCCCGGTCATCGTCACCGAGGGACTGACCCGCGGCGACGTCGTGGTCACCGCCGGCGTGCACAGCCTGAGCGAAGGCCAGCGGGTCCGGTTCAACCAGAAAATCGAAACGGCGGCGGCACCATGACCGGCTTCAATCTCTCCGAGTGGGCTCTGCGCCACCGTTCCTTCGTCTGGTACCTGATCATCTCGCTGACGCTGGCGGGCGGCATGGCCTACATGCGCCTCGGCCGCGAGGAGGACCCGGCCTTCACGATCAAGACCATGGTGGTCCAGGCCAACTGGCCCGGCGCCACCATCGAGGACACCATGAAGCTGGTGACCGACCCGATCGAGAAGAAGCTGGAGGAGATCCCCTATCTCGACTACGTCAAGAGCTACACCAAGCCCGGCATCTCGGTCGTCTACGTCAATTTGAAGGACTACACGCCGGCCGAGGCGGTGCCCGACCTGTGGTATCAGGTCCGCAAGAAGATTGCCGACATGAAAGCCACCCTGCCGCAGGGCGTGCAGGGGCCGGCCTTCAACGACGAGTTCGGCGACACCTTCGGCACAGTCTTCGCCTTCACCGCCGACGGCTTCAGCTACCGCGAGCTGAAGGACTACGCGGAGACCGCGCGGGCCGATCTCATGCGCGTGCCGGACGTCGGCAAAATCCAGTTCGTCGGCGTCCAGAACGAGCGGATCTATCTCGACTTCTCGACGCGGAAGCTGGCCGCGATGGGGATCGACCGCGAGCAGGTCATCGCCGAGCTTCAGGCGCAGAACGCCGTGGCGCCGGCCGGCGTGGTCCAGGCGGGCGACGAGAAGATCTCGGTCCGGGTCAGCGGCGCCTTCACGTCGGAGGACAGCCTGCGCGCCATCAGCCTGCGCGCGAACGATAAATTCTACCGGCTGGCCGATCTGGCGGACATCCGGCGCGGCTACGCCGACCCGCCGTCGCCGCTGTTCCGCTACAACGGGCAGCCGGCCATCGGAATGATCATCTCCATGGCGGCCGGCGGCAACGTGCTGACCTTCGGCGAGGGCATCCGCGAGCGGATGCGGCAGGTCGAGGCGAACCTGCCGGTGGGCATCGGCGTCCACCTCGTCGCCAACCAGTCGGTGGTGGTGGAGGAATCGGTCGCCGGCTTCACCAAGGCGCTGAAGGAAGCCGTCGTCATCGTCCTGGTGGTCAGCTTCATCAGCCTGGGCCTGCGCGCCGGGCTGGTGGTGGCGACCTCCATCCCGCTGGTGCTGGGCATGACCTTCATCGGCATGGAGTTCTACGGCATCACGCTCCAGCGCATCTCGCTGGGCGCGCTGATCATCGCGCTCGGCCTGCTGGTGGACGATGCGATGATCACTGTGGAGATGATGATCACCAAGCTGGAGGAGGGTTTCAGCCTGGATAAGGCGGCGACCTTCGCCTACACCTCCACGGCCTTTCCCATGCTGACCGGCACGCTGATCACCGTGGCCGGCTTCATTCCCATCGGCTTCGCCCAGGGCGGTGCGGCGGAATACTGCTTCACGCTGTTCGCCGTGGTGGCGATGGCGCTGCTGTTCTCCTGGATCGTGGCGGTCCTGTTCGCGCCCCTCATCGGGGTGAACGTGCTGCCCAAGACCATGAAGGCGAAGCATGGCAGCGAACCGGGGCGCCTGATGCGGATGTTCCGGGGCAGTCTGCGCCTGGCCATGCGGGCACGCTATGTGGTGATCGTCGCCACGCTGCTGCTGTTCGGCCTGTCGGTCTTCGGCCTGCGCTTCGTCCAGCAGCAGTTCTTCCCCGCCTCCGACCGCCCGGAGCTGCTGGTCAATCTGACCCTGCCGCAGACGGCCTCGATCCGGTCGACCGAGGAGGTGGTGGACCGCTTCGAGAAGGTGCTGGCCGCCGACCCGGACGTCGAGCGGTGGAGCTTCTACATCGGCCAGGGCGCTGTGCGCTTCTACCTGCCGCTCGACGTGCAGCTGGCCAACGACTATTTCGCGCAGGCCGTGGTGGTGACCAAGGGCTACAAGGTCCGCGAGGCCGTCCGCGCCCGGCTGGAGAAGGTGCTGAACGAGAATTTCTCCGATCTGAACACGCGGGTCAGCCCGCTGGAGATGGGGCCGCCGGTCGGCTGGCCGATCCAGTACCGCGTCTCCGGACCCGACGTGGGCGAGGTGCGGGCCATCGCCGCCCGGATGGCCGACACCATCGGCACCAACCCCTACACGCTGCTGGTCAACTACGACTGGAACGAGCCGTCGAAGGTGGTGCGGGTCGACGTGGACCAGGACAAGGCCCGCCTGCTGGGGATCAGCTCCAAATCGCTCAACCAGGCGCTGAACGCCACGGTGTCGGGTGCGGCCTTCACGCAGGTGCGCGACGACATCTACCTGATCGACGTGGTCGCCCAGGCGACCAACGCGGAGCGCAGCTCCATCGAGACGCTGCGCAACCTCCAGATCGCCATTCCGGACGGCCGCACCGTGCCGCTGGGCGAGGTCGCGACCATGCGCTACGACCTGGAGCAGCCGGTGGTCTGGCGGCGGACGCGCCTGCCCACCATCACCGTCCAGGCCGATCTGGTCCCGCCGCTGCAGGCCGCGACGGTGGTGCAGCAGCTGGCCCCGGCGGTCGACGAGCTGCGGCGCAGCCTGCCGCCCGGCTACACCGTCGAGGCGGGCGGCACGGTGGAGAACAGCGCCAAGGGCATGGCCTCGATCACCGCCGTCTTCCCGATCATGATCTTCGTCATGCTGACCATCCTCATGATCCAGCTTCAGAGCTTCCAGAAGCTGTTCCTGGTCATCAGCGTGGCGCCGCTCGGCCTGATCGGCGTCGTCGCGGCGCTGCTGCCGACCGGCACGCCGCTGGGCTTCGTCGCCATTCTGGGCGTGGTCGCGCTGATCGGCATGATCGTCCGCAACTCGGTCATCATGATCGCCCAGATCGACGAGCATCTGGAGGCCGGGGAGCATCCCTGGGACGCGGTCATCAACGCCACCATGCACCGCGTGCGGCCGATCCTGCTGACGGCGGCGGCGGCCAGCCTGGGCATGATCCCCATCGCGCCGGAGGTGTTCTGGGGTCCCATGGCCTACGCGATCATTGGCGGCCTGATCGTGGCGACCCTGCTGACGCTGCTCTTCCTGCCGGCGCTGTACGTCGCCTGGTTCCGGATCCGGGAACCGGCGGCGGAGGAGCGCGCCAAGCCGCGGTACGACGAAGCCATGCACCCGCCGGGTGCGGCGCCGACCAAGGGGGTGACGAGCGGCGTGTGACCACCCGCGCCTTGACGGGAACACAAGCTGAAGGGAACGGAATCCGTGGCGGACTTCATTCACGACCGGTTCATGCCGCGCGCCGACGCCGCGGAGGCCGCGGAGCGGTACGAGATGAGCTATGTCCGCAAGGCGCTCGTCCTGTCCATGATGCTGCTCCTGCTGATCGGCTGCTTCGTCGTGTTGCGCCCCTTCATCGCGGCGATCCTCTGGGCCGTCATCCTGTCCTTCAGCACTTGGCCGCTGCATCGGCGCATCGAGCGTGCGCTCGGTGGCCGCACGACGCTGGCGGCGGCGATCATGACGCTGACGATCATGGCGGTTCTCGTCGGGCCCCTCGTTGCGCTTGGAATCACGCTGACGGAGAACGTCGTCCGGGTCTACGAAGCGGCACACGCGGCCATGGACCGGGGGCTTCCACCCCTGCCGGACTGGCTGGCCGGCCTCCCGCTCCTCGGGGAGCAGCTGCGGGAGATGTGGAGCGTGCTGGCGAGCGGCGAAGCCAATCTGCGCACGACGCTCCAGCCCTACATCGGCCAGATCCGCGACGGGGTGCTGGCGAGCGGTGGGCATCTTCTCTCGGGGACGTCGCTGATTGCGCTGAGCATCCTGATCGCCTTCTTCCTCTATCGGGACGGTCGCACCGCCGTGCGCCGGCTGCGCAGCATCGTGGGGCGGATCGCCGGCGACCGCGCGCGGAAATCCCTCGACGTCGCTGCCGAGACGATCAACGGGGTCGTCCATGGCGTACTCGGCACCGCGCTGGTGCAAGCCATCGCCGCCACCGTGGGTTACTGGGTCGCGGGGCTTCCCGGCGCCCTGCTCCTCGGCTTCATCACCTTCTTCCTGACGCTGGTGCCGATGGGACCGGCGCTGATCTGGCTGCCCGCCGCGATCTGGCTGGCCAGCCAGGGCCGCACCGCTATGGCGATCTTCCTGGTGGCCTGGGTCGGCCTGCTGGTCGGCAGCCTCGACAACATCCTGCGCCCGATCCTGATCGGCCGGAGCAGCGATCTGCCCTTCATCATCATTTTCCTGGGCATCATCGGCGGTCTCGTCGCGTTCGGCCTGATCGGCATCTTTCTCGGCCCGACGCTGCTCGCCGTGGCCTACGGCCTCATCCGGGAATGGAGCGGGGGAAGCGAGCCGGGCGACGTTGTGGTGGAATAGGCGGGCGGGCCGTCCAAGAGACGGCGCCCGAAGGCGCCGTCGACATGCCCTGTGGACCGGGCCCGCGCCTTGGACAACACGCGCCCAGGCAGAGACGACCAACACCCTGCGCCTGGCTCAACTGAGCCTGTCCTGAACGCCCCGATCAGCTGTTCATGCGGGCCAGCACACGGTCGACCATGACCCCGGACTGCCCGAGGTAATTGGCCGGATCGCAGAGCTTGGCCAGTTCGGCGCGGCTGAGGCAGGCGCTGATCTCCGGCGTTTCGGCCAGCAGGTCGAGCAGCGGCCGGTTCTGCCGCACCGCCTCGCGGCAGAGGTCGTAGACCAGGTCGTGGGCGTATTCGCGGCCGATGTGGCGGCCGAGTCCCATCATCACCGCCTCGGACGCCACCAACCCGTTGGTCATCTCCAGGTTCGCGCGCATTCGTTCGGCATCCACCTCAAGGCCGCTCACCACGAACCGAGCCTGTTTCAGGGCGCCGGCCAGCAGGCAGAACGCCTCTGGCAGGACGATCCATTCGATCTCCCAGGGGCCGGTCGACCGCTCGTGGTCGGCCACCATGGCGTCGAGCAGGGCCGCCGTGTGCTGGCGCAGCACGGAGATCGACGCGTGGATGTAGCAGCTGGAGATCGGGTTGCGCTTCTGCGGCATGGTGCTGCTCGACCCGCGGCCATGGGCGAAGGGCTCGTAGACCTCGCTGACCTCGGTCTGCATCATCAGCTTCACGTCCATCGACAGCTTGCCGAGGGTGCCGCCGACCAGGCCCAGGAAACAGCCCACCTCGGCGATGGTGTCGCGGATGGTGTGCCAGGCGATCACCGGCTGGGCGAGGCCCAGTTCCTCTATCAGCCCGGCCTGGGTCTCCATGGCGCCGTGCTCCAGGGAGGCCAGCGTGCCGGACGCTCCGGCGAATTCGCCCATCAGCACGCGCGGACGGAGCTGCGCCAGCCGCTCGCGATGGCGTTCGACCGCCGACAGCAGCCCGGCCATCTTGTAGCCGAAGGTCACCGGCACCGCCTGCTGCAGGTTGCTGCGGCCGATCATCGGCGTGTCCCGGTGGCGCTTGGCGAGGGTCGCCAGGGCCGCCGACAGGCCCGCGAGATCCTCGTCCACGAGGGCCAGCGCCTCGCGCATCTGCAGGACCGTGGCGGTGTCGGTGATGTCCTGCGTGGTGGCGCCCCAGTGGCAATATTCGCCGAGCCGGTCGCGGCACAGCGCGTTGAGCTGCGAGACGACGCCCAGCACCGGATAACCGATGCGCTCCGTCTGCGCCTTCAGCGTCGCCATGTCGATCTTGTTGAGCGAGCAGTTGGCGACGATCTCGTCGGCGGCCTCCTGCGGGATGATGCCCAGGCGGCCCTGGACGCGGGCGAGTGCGGCCTCGATGTCCAGGTACTTGCGGGTTCGGTTCTCGTCCGACCAGATGGCGCGCATGGCCGGGGTGCTGAAGATGTCGCCGAAGATGGCGGAGTCGATGATCGTGGACGGCATGGTGCTGGTCCTCCCAGAAAATGTCGTTCTGTTCGCGGCGCGGCTCAGACCGCCTTCGCGTCGCGCAGCCGGGCGATGTCGCCGGGCGCGTAGCCCAACTCGGCAAGGATACGGTCGGTGTGCTGGCCGAGCGCCGGCACCGGGTCCATGCGCGCATCCCCGTCGCTTGCCATGCCCGGCGGCAGCAGGGCCGGCACCGGCCCGTTCTGGGTCTCCACCGTGCGCCAGCGGTCGCGGGCGGCCAGTTGCGGGTGGTCCCAGACGTCCTGCATGGCATTGGCCTGGGCGTTGGCGATCGAGGCCCGCTCCAGCCGGGCGACCACCTGCTCGGCGGTCAGGCCGGCGAAGGCCGCGAGCCCATCACAAACCGGGGGCAGCTTCGGCGACGGAGGGCATGCGGAAGGCGGG
>NZ_QLKQ01000088.1 GCF_003349955.1 Azospirillum brasilense | reverse complement strand
CTCCCCCGCTTCGCAGGGGAGGGAGAACCCAGTCCCCTCCCCTGCGTCAGCGGGGGAGGGTTAGGGTGGGGGCAATACGGAGCTAGAACGCCGCCCCCTCCTCCACCCAATCCTGAACGCTCCTCGCCAGCGCCTGCCCCTCGGGCAGGAAGGCCAGCGAGACGGAGTTGATGCAGAAGCGCATGCCGGTCGGCGGCGGGCCGTCGGGGAAGACGTGCCCCTGGTGGCTGCCGCAGCGGGCGCACAGCGTCTCCACCCGCACCATGCCGTAGCTGTTGTCCTGCACCAGCTTCAGATGCGCGTTCTCGTAGGGCGCGGTGAAGCTGGGCCAGCCGGTGCCGGATTCGAACTTCGTCCCGGACCGGAACAGCGGCAGGCCGCACAGCCGGCAGGCGTAGGTGCCCGGCTTCTTGTTGTCGAGCAGGCCGCCGCAGAAGGGCGCCTCCGTCCCGTGGCTGAGCAGGACGTGCCGCTCCTCGTCCGACAGGCGCTCCACCAGCGCCGCGCGCTGCTCCGGCGTCGGCGGCGTCAGGTCGAAGGGTCCGGCGGTCGGGGAACGGTCGGCGGGGGCGGACATCGGGCGGCTCCAGTGACGGGGTGACGGTCCTAGGGGATATGGGCCAGTCGGTCGCGGATGACACCCGGCGTCAGGCTGCTATCTTCCCTGCACGGAACGAATGGAGGGAGAGACCAGCCATGACCGGAACGACCACCGGAACGACCGGCGCCTGGACGCACCTGACGGCGTCCGACGGGCACCGGCTGACCGCCTACGAAGCCCGGCCCGTCGGGCCGGAGAAGGGGCGGCTTCTGATCGTCCAGGAGATTTTCGGCATCAACAGCCACATCCGCCGCGTCTGCGACGGCTACGCGGCGGATGGCTACCACACGCTGGCCCCCGCCTTGTTCGACCGGGCGCAACGCGGGGTGGAACTGCCCTACGACGAGGCCGGCGTGCAGCGCGGCCGCGACCTGATGGGCGCGGTCAGCGTCGACGACGCGCTGACCGACGTCGCGGCGGGGCTCGCCCATCTCGGCGGGGCGGAGAGGGCGGCCATCGCCGGCTATTGCTGGGGCGGCACCATCGCCTGGGCCGCCGCGTCGCGCCTGCCGGTCCGCGCCGCCGTCGCCTATTACGGCGGCGGCATCGGCAACCGGCTGGACGAGGCGCCGCGCGCGCCCGTGCTGCTGCATTTCGGCGAGACGGACCACGCCATCCCCCTGACGGTGGCCGAGGCGGTGCGCGAGCGCCATCCCAGCGCCATCACGCACCTCTATCCCGCCGGCCACGGCTTCAACTGCGACGAGCGGGCCAGCTACGACGCGGCGAGCGCCGCCCTGGCCAAGCGGCGCACGCTGGGACTGCTCCAGGCGGTGTTCTGAAACGAAAAAGGCCCTTCCCCCGGCTCCAGGGGAAGGGCCTTCTTCTGATCACGTCGTTACGTGGCGACGTCCGGCTTGGTGCGGCCGGTGTGGCGCTCGATGCCGGCCAGTTCCGCGGCCAGATCGGCCAGCGGCTTCAGCGCCACCGGGGCGTCCAGCCCATGCTCGCCGCCGACCGGCTCGTACCGCTCGAAATAGACGCGCAGCGTGGCGCCCGAGGTGCCGGTGCCGGACAGGCGGTAGACGATGCGCGACCCGTCCTCGAACCCGACGCGCAGGCCCTGCCGCTCCGACCGGCTGCCGTCCACCGGGTCGGTGTAGGCGAACTCGTCCGCCGCCGCGACCTTGCGCCCGCCGAGGTCCGTGCCGGCCAGCCCCGGCAGCGTCCCGCGCAGTTCGGCGATCAGGGCGTCGGCGGCCTCCTGCGGGATGGCCTCGTAATCGTGGCGGCCGTAATAGGTGCGGCCGTAGGTGCCCCAATGCTCGTCCATCAGCTCGGCCACCGACAGGCCGCGGGCGGCCAGGACGTTGAGCCACATCAGGACGGCCCACAGCCCGTCCTTCTCGCGCACATGGTCGGCGCCGGTGCCGAAGCTCTCCTCGCCGCACAGGGTGATGCGCCCGGCGTCGAGCAGCGTGCCGAAGAACTTCCAGCCCGTCGGCGTCTCGTAGCAGGACATCCCCAGCTTCGCCGCCACGCGGTCCACCGCCCGGCTGGTCGGCATCGAGCGGGCGACGCCCGCCAGACCGCCCTTGAAGGCCGGGACGTGGGTGGCGTTGGCGGCCAGCACGGCGAGGCTGTCGCTGGGCGAGACGAAGACGTTGCGGCCCAGGATCATGTTGCGGTCGCCGTCGCCGTCCGAGGCGGCGCCGAAGTCCGGCGCGTCCGGGCCGAACAGCCGCCCGACCAGCTCCTCGGCGTGGGCGAGGTTGGGGTCGGGGTGGTGCCCGCCGAAATCCTCCAGCGGCGTGCCGTTGATGACGGTGCCGGCGGGGGCGCCCAGGCGGCGCTCCAGGATCTCCGTGGCGTAGGGGCCGGTGACCGCGTGCATGGCGTCGAACACCATGCGGAAGCCCGACGCGAACAGCTTGCGGATCGCCGCCATGTCGAACAGCGAGTCCATCAGCTCCGCGTAGTCGGCCACCGGGTCGATGACCTCCACCGCCATGCCGCCGAGCGCCGTCTCGCCGAGCCGGTCGAGGTCGAGGTCCGGCGACTCCAGCGTCCTGTATTCGGTGATGGCCTTGGAGCGGGCGAAGAAGGCGTCGGTCAGTGACTCCGGCGCCGGGCCGCCGTTGGCGGCGTTGAACTTGATGCCGAAATCGCCGTCCGGTCCGCCGGGGTTGTGGCTGGCCGACAGGATCACGCCGCCGATGGCGCCGCGCTTGCGGATGACGCAGGAGGCCGCCGGGGTCGACAGGATGCCGCCGCGCCCGACCACCGCGCGCGCGACGCCGTTGGCCGCGGCCATGCGCAGGATGGTCTGCACGGCGGTGCGGTTGTGGTACCGCCCGTCGCCGCCGATCACCAGCGTGGCGCCGGACAGGCCGTCCACGCAGTCGAAGATGGATTGGACGAAGTTTTCCAGATAGCGCGGCTGCTCAAAGACCTTCACGGCCTTGCGCAGCCCGGAGGTGCCGGGCTTCTGGCCGTCGAAGGGCGTGGTCGGACAGGTGACGGGAACCACTGGACGTCCTCTCTTGGGTCGTGTCGGGCCGGGGCGGCGTGCCGTCGCGCCGCCGCCCCGCTCCGCCACGATGCGCGGCTTTGCGCCGCCGTTCAACCGGGCCGAACGACACCTTACCTTCGGAAGCCCACCTTCGGCGGGCCGACGCCTTACGCCTCTTCGACCGAGACGGCTTCCGGACCCTTGTCGCCCTGGCGGATGGAGATGCGGACACGCTGGCCGTCGTTCAGCCCCTGCAGGCCGGAACGCTCCACCGCCTTGACGTGGACGAACACGTCCTGGCCGCCGCCGTCCTGGGCGATGAAGCCGAAGCCCTTGGTGGCGTTGAACCACTTCACGGTGCCCTCGGTCTGGGTGGTCGGGCCGCCCGCCGCCGGACGGCGCGGGCCGCCGAAGCCGCCCCGGTCGCCGCCGCGGTCGTTGAAGCCGCGGCTGTCGCCCCGGCCACCGAACCCGCGATCACCGCCCCGGTCACCGCCACGGTCGTTGAAACCACGGTTGCCGAACCCGCGGTCGCCCCCGCGGTCACCGAAGCCACCGCGGTCGCCAAAGGACGGGCGCGGACCCTGGGCACGGGCCGGGCGCGCCGGGACGGCGGTGGAGGTGTCGACCGAATGCAGGGCGGAGACCTGGTTGCCCTTGCGCCCCTCGACGATGTCCACCACGACGGTGGCGCCGTCCGGCAGGGACTCGTGGCCGGCGGTGCCGACGATGGCGGCGGGGATCAGGGCGTCGGGCGACCCGTCCTCGAACTTGACGAAGCCGAAGCCGCGGGTCGGATCGTACCACTTGACGGTGGCCTGAACCTGGGTGCCGAGGACGACGGGCTGGCGGTAGACGTGCTGGCGCGGGGGTTGACGGTGCATGAGACCCACTGAACTCCAAGAGGCGACTCGGCACCGGCCTTCGGTGCCGAGAGAAGACATCGCCTTTCCCCGCGCGAATCACAAGACCGCAGGAGCGCCGTTTCGCGCTCCCGCGGCCCTGGTGCCATTTTTCTCCCCGGCGGGTGGTGTCAGGCGAGCCGCTCGGGGTTCGGCGGCGGTTCCTCCGGGGGAACGGGGATGGCGTCCGGCGGCTCCTTGATCGGCGGCCGCGAGGGGTCTCCGGGCATGTCCGGCATGCCGGGCGGCGGCACCGGCATGTCCGGGGTCGGCGGGGAGGGAGGCAGGGGACCGGCGACGCTCAGGTCGGCGGCCATCAGTTCGGCCATCATCCGCGTTGTCGCCATCAGCCACCCCCGCCCATCGTGCCACCCGTCGCACCCGGCGCGGCGCGGGTCAGGCCGCGCGCCTTGTCCAGGGAGTCCATGCAAAGCTGCTCGTTGCCGTCCTTCGCGGCGGAGCGCGCGGCGGTCACCAGCGATTCGATCTGGGCGTTGCGCGCCGCCTGCCCCATCGACCCGCTCTCCATCGAGGAGCCGCTGTTCGGCGCGGCGTCGGGCCGCACCGCCGGGGCGGTCGGCATGGGAGCCCCGGTGCGCGGCGGCTCGATCACCGCCTGATCGCCCGAGGCCGGCGGCGCCACCACCCCGCCCGAGCGGGCGAGCTGGTCCGGCGTCGTGCCGGAACTGCCGCTCGGCAGCGAGCCATCCCCGGCTGTGGAGCCGGAGCTGCCCGGTGGCGTCGCGACCGGCGGCGGGCTGGCCGACAGGTTGTTCTCGGCGGCGAAGCGGTCGACCAGCGCGGCGCAGCTTCCCTGCGCCAAGGCGGGACCGGCGCCGCACAGCACGAGGCCGGCGGCGAGCAATAGGCCCTGTGGGATCGGATGTCGTGCCATCGGTTGCCTCCCCATCAGCAATACCACCCTCAACCGGCGTAGCGGGGCGGCGGTTCCACCCGCCTTTGCCGGCATTTTTCCCGGCCATCGACACCATCCGGTGGTGCTGTTTCGCCCGCTCCTCCTGTTGAAGGCGCAACGGACAACGGCGGGGGAGAGGGGGTGCGATGGACGGCAACTGCGAAGGTCTGGGGCATGAAAGCCGGGGGCGTGAGGGGCGTGCGCATGTTTCGGCGGAGGCCGAAGCCTTCTACACGGAGAGCCTGAAGGTTCTGACGGAATCCGGAATCCCTTTCCTGCTGGGCGGCACCTACGCGCTCAGCGCCTACACCGGCATCACCCGGCCGACCAAGGACATCGACGTCTTCTGCCGGGGCGGCGATTTCCCGCGCATCCTCGCCCATTTCCAGGACCGCGGCTTCACCACGGAGATCGAGGACGAGCGCTGGATCGGCAAGGTCCTGCACGGCGACCTGTTCTTCGACGTGATCTTCAATTCCGCCGCCGCCATCAACCCGGTCAACGACCGCTGGTTCGAGGAGGACCACCGTGCGCTGGTCTGCGGCACCGACGTCCAACTCATCCCGCCGACGGAAATGGTCTTCTCCAAGGCCTTCGTGCAGATGCGGCACAAGCACGACGGCCCCGACGTCGCCCACATGATCCTGAAGCAGCACGCCCACATCGACTGGAAACGCCTGCTCGGCCACATGGAGCAGTATTGGGAGGTGCTGCTGATGCACGTCCTGAACTTCCGCTTCATCTACCCGACGGAGCGCGACCACATCCCCGCCTGGCTGTTGCAGGAGCTTCTGGACCGGCTGAACGAGCGCGCGAAGCTGCCGGTGCCGCAGACCCGCATCTGCCGGGGGCGGCTGTTCTCGCGCGAGGATTATCGGATCGACGTCACGGACTGGGGGTTCGCCGACGTCGTCGGCGAGGAATCGAAGCATGGCTGACGCAACGTTGAAGGTCGCCGCCATCGGCGACATCCATGTGGGGGAAACCTCCACCCATCCCTACCGCGAGCTGTTCCAGGAGATCGCCGACCGGGCGGACGTCCTGGCGCTGGCCGGCGACCTGACCAACCACGGCAAGCCGCGCGAGGCCGAAGTGCTGGCCGAGGATCTGCGCGCCATCGGCATCCCGGTGGTCGCCGTGCTGGGCAACCACGACCACGAATGCGGCCATGTCGAGGAGATGCAGCGCATCCTGGAGCAGGCCGGCGTCCGCTTCCTTGACGGCAACCCGGTGGAGATCCGCGGCGTCGGCTTCGCCGGGGTGAAGGGCTTCGGCGGCGGCTTCGAGAACCGCATGCTCGACGCCTTCGGCGAACCGGCGATCAAGCAGTTCGTGCAGGAGTCGCTGAACGAGGCGATGCGGCTGGAAAGCGCCCTGCGCCAGCTGGAGACCGAGCGGACGATGGTCGTCCTGCACTACGCCCCGATTGCCGAGACGGTGCGCGGCGAGCCGACCGAAATCTATCCGTTCCTCGGCTCCTCTCGTCTGGCGGAGACCATCGACCGCTTCCACGTCCAGGCGGTCGTCCACGGCCACGCCCACCATGGCAGCTACGCCGGCCGGACCCTGCGCGGCACGCCGGTCTACAACGTCGCCCAGACCATCGAGAAGGAATCGGGGAGGCCCTACGCGCTGATCGAGCTGTGATCGAACCGGCGGGGCGTCAGTTCGGCCGCCGCGCGCCGGCCCACAGCGTGCCCAGCCCGGCCGCAGCGATCAAAGCCCCGCCCAGCAGCACCGCCGACGACGGGCTCTCGCCCCACCACAGGAAGCCGATGGCCGCCGAGGCGGCGATCCCCAGATAGTCGATGGGCGCCAACACCGCCGCCGGCGCCCGGCGGAAGGCGGCGGCGTTCAGCAGGATGGCCGCCCCCGCGGCGACGCCCAGCAGCAGGAAGGCCGGCAGGTCGGCCACCTCCGGCATCCGGAAACCGGTCAGCAGGGCCGCCGGGGCGGTCAGCAGGCACCCGGCCAGCACGAAGACCAGCGCGGTGGCCGCCGGCCCGTCGGCCTGGGCCGTCCGCCGGGTCGCCAGGATGCAGACCGCGTTCAGGAAGGCCATGGCGAGCATGGCGAGGCTCCACGGCTCCAGCCGCGTCGGCGGGGCGATCAGGAAGACCCCACCCATCCCCAGCGCCACGCAGACGGCGGAGGCCGCCCCCACCCGCTCCCCGAGGGCTTGGCCGGACAGCAGCACCACGAACAGCGGGGCCGCGTAGGACAGGGCGACCAGATCGGCGAAAGGCAGATGCTGGGTCGCCGCGTAGAAGATCAGCGCCGCCCCGACGCCGCTCAGCGCCCGCACCGCGTGACCGCCGGGCCGGGTGACGGACAGGGCGCGCCGCCCGGCCATCGCGACGGCCGCCGGGGCGACCACCGCCAGCGACAGCAGGAAGCGCAGGAACAGCACCTCCGCCGCGCCGTAGCGGGCGCCCAGTTCGCGGGCCAGCGCCCCGGCGGTCAGCACCAGGGCGAGCGACGCCGCCATCAGCAGCGCCGCCCCCGCGATGCCGGGTTGCCACCCCGCGCCCGTCCGGATGGTCCGGGCGGGCAGGACGGTGCGCTCAGCGGGCGGACCGCTCAAGCGTCGCGCACTCCGTCAGGAACTCCTCGCGCAGCACGCGCGACTCCAGCAGCTCGCCGTGGAAGGAGCTGTTGACCATGCGGCTGTCATGGCCGGCGCGCACGCCGCGGTGGGTCTTGCACATGTGCACGGCGCTGATCCGCACGGCCAGCCCGCGGGGCCGCGTGGCCTCCACGATGAAGTTGGCGATCTGCTTGACCAGCTCCTCCTGGATCTGGAAGCGGGCGGCGAAATGGTCGACGATCCGGTCGTACTTGGACAGGCCCAGGATGTTGCCGCCCTTGGCCGGCAGGATGCCGATGAAGGCCGTGCCGTAGATCGGCATCAGATGGTGCGCGCAGGTGGAGCGCACGGCGATCGGGCCGGTGACGATCAGATGGTCGAACTCCTCGGCGTTCCGGAACTCGGTCAGCTCGGGCGGCGCCGTGAAGCGGCCCTTCAGAAGCTCGCGCACCAGCATCTTGGCGACGCGACGCGGCGTGTCGCGGGTGTTGTGGTCGTTGCGGTGGTCGATCCGCAGCACGTCGAGCAGTTCTTCGACCTTCCGCGCCGCGGCGTCGATCATGGCAGCCTCGCCCGCGGCGTCCAGCGGCGTGTCGAGCGCCTCGTTCGACCGGCGCGCCTCCATCGCCTCCTGCACGAGGGCGAGAACATTTGCCTGCACCGTCATAAAACCCGATCCCTTCTTTTTTCTTCCCACATCCGGCGAGACTGACGCCGGCATCTCTCAAACTTGGCTGGCCGGCTCCGGACGCGTCATCGGCCCGCCGACCCGTTCCGCCGGGAAATGGAGGGACGCCCGAAGGCCGGTCCCCGCCTCGCCTTCCAGCAGCAGCCGGCCGCCATGCGCCTCCATCAGGCTCTTCACGATGCTGAGCCCCAGCCCCGACCCCTGGAAACGGCGGGTCGCGCCGTCCTCCGCCTGATAGAACGGCTGGGCGGCCTTTTCAATCTGCTCGGGCGTCATGCCGATGCCCTGGTCCTGCACGGCGATGACGAAACCGCCCTGCGGGTCCAGCCACGCCTGAACCTCGATCGCCGACGGGGCGCTGCTGAACTTCACCGCGTTGGACAGGAGGTTGAGCAGCATCTGCCGCACCGCCCGCTCGTCGGCCTGAAGCACCGGCCACACCGCCCCCGCCGCCGTCCGGATCGTCCGGCCGCGCCCGGCCTGGGTGCCCAGCACCGTGGCGATGGCGGTGCCGACCACCTTGCGCGGGTCCACGGATTCGAAGGTCAGGGTGGCATGGCCCGATTCCATCTGGGCCACCGTCAGGATGTCGATGACCAGACTGAGCATGTGCCGGGCGCTGCCCAGGATGTAGCCCGCATACTGGGCGTGTTCCCGGCGGGTGCCCTCCTTCGCGTTTCCGGGCGCGCTTCCGGGCGCACCTCCGTCGTCGCGGATCAGTTCCGAGAAGCCGATGATCGCGTTCAGCGGGGTGCGCAGCTCGTGGCTCATGGTCGCCAGGAAGCGCGTCTTGGCCTGGCTGGCCTCCTCCGCCTGGGCGATGGCCGTCTGCAGGGCGCCGGCCATCGCCTCCATCCGGTCGTGCGCGCGCCGGATGGTCCGGTTCTGGATCAGCAGCACGGTGATGAACAGGACGCCGCAGACCGCCAGACCGGCGGCCAGCATGGAGAACAGCCCATGCAGATAGAGCAGATGGTCGTGCCCCTCGTCCACCAGCTCCCCGCCGAACTGGGAGGCGACGGAGGCGAAGGCGTTCAGTTCGCGGTCGACCGGCTCCAGCACCGCCAGGGCGGCCAGCGCCTTGTCCGCCGGCGGCAGCGGCCCGGCCAGGATCGTGCCGACGCTGTCCAGCGCCTGCTCCAGCCGCGCCACCGTGCGGCGATGCTGCGGGTAGCGGTCCATGAAGAGGGAGGCCTGCCCCCGCCCCAGCACGGCGATGCGGTTGCGCACGATGTCCAGGCGGAGCTGCACCTCCTCCGCATCGACCTTGGCGCCCGGAAGCGCGCTGGCCAGGATGCGCTGCTCCAGCCGCGTCACCTCGCCCACCGTCTGGCCGGCGGCCCAGGCGAAGTTGTAGGGGGCGGCCCCGCGCAGCGCCTCGCCGTAATTCACCACCAGCAGGGACAGATAGGCGGCGGCCAGACCGAATGCGCCGGTCAGGATGGCCAGCCAGAGACCCAGACGGCGCGCACGGTCCCCCGACGCCCAGCCCAACAGGCGGGACAGCCGCGTGCTCCCGTTCGGCGCGGTCTCGGTCGGCAAACTCACGGAGGGTGCCTTCACTTCACGGTCAACCGGGCGACCTGCCAGACCGAGCGTGCGAAATACTTCTGCCGGTTGGCTTCCGGATCATGGTCGAAATCATAGACGATGAACAGCGGCCCCTTGTCGCTGACCGGCATATAGGCCCCGTCGCGCTTCAGCGCCAGGATCACCTTGCGGTTGCGCACGTCGTCCATGGGGATTTCGCCGGTGTAGTCGTTCAGCGCCGTCGCGGTCAGCGTCTCGCCGCGGGCCTCCAAACGCTCCATCAGGCGGGCCAGCGGCACGCCCTCGAAGGTCGCCTTTTCCTTGTACCAGGGGGTGGCTGTGGTGAAGGACACCATGCCCAGCCCCTCCAGCATGGGACGGTCGAAGACCGCCGTGCCGTCGCGGTTCGTCACGCCGATCTGGCCCGCCACGACCAGGATCGGCTTCTCCGTCGGCGTCGGCAGCGTCTCGGCGCTGGCCGTTCCGGTAAGTACAAACAACGCCAGGACGACAAAACGGCAAAGAATTCCATTCACCATATCGGCTAACCGTCGGCAATTCGGCCATGCAACCTTTATCATGATTGCTTTCCACGAAGGCTCCAACGAAAATTCTGCGAAAATCATCCTCTCAATTTTCACACGCGGAAAGGTGTAGCAAAATTCGTTCATTTTTCTCTCCAATCATGATCCGTCGTTAATGATATGGAGGCCCCATTTCCTCCGGCATTTCACATCTCTTCAGCGCGCCTTTCTCCGACGCACATCCCGACCGACGGAACGCCCATGGACGCCCTCAGTCCGATTCTCCCCGCCTCGCTGCCGCCGAGCGGCTACGTCCTGGGAATTGGAACGAATCTGGACCCGGACCGGAACGCGGCGCGGATCGCCGCCCATCTGGCCGATGCCTTCGGCGGCGTGCTGCTCAGCCGCTTCTACCGCACCGCCCCGGTCGGCATGGCGAGCGCCCACGCCTTCGTCAATTACTGCGCCTATGTGCCGAGCGCGCTGGACCCCGCCTGCTGCAAGGGACTGTGCGTGGGGATCGAACTGGCGCTGGGCCGCGACCGCGACCATCCCGGCTGCAAGACGCGCGACCGCCCCGCCGACATCGACCTGATCGGGCGGGTCGGCCGCTCGTTCCCGGCGGACCGCCTGACGGCCCTGCGCCCGGACGCCTATCTGGCCGTCCCCTTCGCGGAGATCGCCGCGCTGCTCACCGGGCGCCCCATCCCGCCGCCGCGGGGCGAGCTGTGCGCCGCCGCCGTGCCGGGCTGCCGCAACGGCTCGCCCCGGCTAGGCGAGGCGCCGGCCACCGTCCACCGCGACGATGGCGCCGGTCTGATAGTGGTTGTGCAGGATGGCCTCGACCGCCATGCCGATGGCCTCCACCCCGCCTTCCTCGCCGAGCAGGGTCTCTGACAGCACACGCGCCCGCGCCTCGGGTCCGTGCCATTCCTTGAACAGGATCGGACCCGGCTGCACGACGTTGACCTTCACCTTGGGGGCCAGCCGCTTGGCGAAGGACAGCGCGAGGTTCTGCAGCGCGGCCTTGCTGGCGCAATAGGCGTCGAAGACCGGGTTGGGGTTGTCGGCGTAGATGTCGGTGATGTGGACGATGTCGGCCCGGCGCGCCGAGCAGGCGCCCAGCAGCGGCGCCAGATCGCGGTTCAGCGCGAAGGGGGCGCGGACATGCACGGCGTGGAAGAGGTCGAGCTGCCGCAGCGCGTCCACGGTGTCCGTCGCCGTCACCGCGAAGGCGGAGGCGTTGTGGATCACCGCCCGCAGGCTGCCCGCAGCACCGCGCACCGCTTCGGCCAGCCGCGGCCCGCCGTCCGGATCGGCGAGATCGCCCGGCAGGCACAGCGCCCCGGCGGCGCGCAGCCGCTCCAGATCCTCGGTGGGGGTCCGGTAATGGGCGATGACGGGATGCCCCAGCGCCATCATCCGCTCGGCCAGATGCAGCCCGACGCGGCGGCCCGCGCCGGTGACCAGAACGGCGTCCTGCAACAGGGCGGTGGTCATGCGAGGGACCTTCGGCAGATGGCCGAACCGGGCGCGGAAGTGAGGTGGTGACCCCGGCTGGACTCGAACCAGCTGCCTACGGTTTAGGAAACCGTCGCTCTATCCAGATGAGCTACGGGGCCACGGCGCTGAACATAGCGGCTCCGCCGCGACTTGCCAACCATCCGTCTGGGGCCCGTCTGGGGCCCGTGTGGGGCCCGTCTCGGGCCCGTTCCGGGCATCCCGTTGGAGCGGCCGACGGAAAAGGTCACCGCAGGCACCGGCCCGGAGCGCGGCATGGCCGGCGAATCCGCTGGGCTTGGGCCCGCCGCTGCGTATACTGCGCCCATGGCACGCATGCTTTACCTGCGCGACATCGAAGTCGATGTGCACGTCCGTTGCCGCGCCTGCGGCCATGAGGGCGTGCTGCCGCGCGCGGACATGAACCGGCGCTTCGGCCCCAACTACCCCGTCCTGTCCATCGCCCCCCATTACCGCTGTTCGCGCTGCAACTCCCGCGACACCGAAAGCCGCCCGGCGCCCACGCCCTTCGCCACGCCCGTGACGGCGACGCCCATGGCGGAGGACGCGCCGTCCTTCGCCGGACCGCTGGCCGCCCTGCAGGGCCTGCTCGACGCGGTGCGGACCCGCGGCGACGCGATGGACGGGCCGGACGCGGAGGACGCCGCGCCGGTCCTGCGTCCCCCCGCTTCCGCCCCCGCCGCCCTGGATTTGGATTTGGATCCGGATTTGGACCTGGAACTGGAACGCCTGGTCGCGGATGGCGGTGCCGCCCCCGAGTCGGGCCGGCGCCCACTGTGGGAACCGGTGTCGCTCGCCGACCTCGCCGGCCACGACGAGGGCGAGGATGACGGGGGCGAGGACGAGGACGACGAGGACTGGAACCCGCGCCGCTGGACCCTTCGGGACCAGGAGGCGGACGAGGAGGACGGCGAGGACGGCGAAGTGGATCGGGTCGAGGCCGAGGCCCCCCCGCCCGCTCCGCCCGCCCGGACGGCCCCTCCGGCGGCCCGGGACGAGCCGGACGACGAGGCCTCCCGCTCCTTCGACCGCACCATCGCCGCGCTGCGCAGCATCCTGGACGGCCGCGGCGACGGCGCCCGCGCGGAGGAGGCCGCGACGACGCCCGCCACGCCGCCGGCCTTTTCGATCCGGGACGCCATCGGAGCTTCGCAAGCCGACGATCCGGAGGAGTCCGAGCCCGACCCCGATGAGGACGGCGCGGAGCCGTCCAACGACGACATCCTGGGCTTCGCCATCCGCGATCCGGACAAGGCTCCGCCCCCCTGGGAGCGCGACCGCAGCCCTGCGCCCGCCGGCGGCGAACCGCTGGACCGCACCATCGCCGCCCTGCGCAGCATGGTCCAGAAGGCCGCCGCCGACCGTGACGGGGAGGATGACGACGGGGACGACGACGACCGCGTGGTGACTCCCCTGTTCGGCCGCTCGCGCAAGCCGGCCGATGATGTCGATGCCTATGCCGAGGCCGATGACGGTCCGGAGGACGACGAGGCGGAGGACCGGCAAGCCGACGCCGAGGCCGTCTGGAGCCGCGGCGGCCTCGACGATGATGCGGACAGGGACGACGCAGCGCAGGACGACGGCGCTCCGGTGCTGCGCAAGTCCACCCAGGAACAGGAGATGGAAGACGCCCTGCGCGCCCTGCGTGCCCTCGTCGAGGCGGAAAGCGATCTGGACGACCCGCCCCGTCCGGCCTGGAAAGCCGAGGCGCCCGCCCGCCCCGACGCGGACGCCCTGCCCGGCTTCAAGCCGCTGCCGCGCCGCGCGCCGGAAGGCGACGAGGACGACGAGCCCCTGGACCTCGTCGAGCCGACCCCGGTGATCGAACCGGAAAAGCCCAAGCCCGGCGCCGGAAAGCGGGCCGAAGCCAGCGAGTCCGCGAAGAAGGCCGCCAAGGACGACTCGGGGACGCTCGGCAAGACCCTCGCCGCGCTGCGCAACATGCTGGAGTTGGACGGCAAGCAGGGGCGCTGAGGCCCCGCTTGCCCGCCCCTTTGGTTCAGCCGTTTTTCGCCAGGACCGTGCCCGCCAGATAGAGCGAGCCGCAGATCAGCACGCGGGCCGGTCCCTCGATCCGCCCCGTCAGATCCGCCAGGGCGCTGCCCACGTCCGCCGCCGCCGCGCTGTCGGCGATGCCGCAGGCGCGGGTGGCCGCGGCGGTGTCCTCGGCGGTCAGCGACGCCTCCTCGCCGGGAATGGCGACGGTGCGGGCGGCGGCGACGAAGGGCGCCAGAGGCCCCAGGAACTCGCGCGGCTCCTTGCTCGCCAGCATGCCGTAGACCAGCAGCAGCGGCCGTTGCGGCTCCTCCTCCGCCCAGCGCGCGGCCTGGATGGCCAGCACCTCGCCCGCCGAGTCGTTGTGGCCGCCGTCCAGCCACAGGTCCCAGCCGGCGGGCAGGCCGTCGACCAGCGGGCCGCGGGTCAGCCGTTGCAGACGGGCGGGCCACTCCACGGCGGCGAGGCCGCGGCGCACCGCCGCGTCGTCCACCGCCTCGGCCACCACGGCCGGCAGATGGTCCAGGCAGGCCAGCGCCACCCCGGCGTTGACGATCTGGTGCGCCCCGGCCAGCCCCGGCAGCGGCAGCTCGATGCGGCGGCGGTCGCTTTCGAAGCGGAAGCCGCCCTCGGTCGGGGTGACCGACCAGCCGGCAACCGGCGCGCCCACCGCCTCGGCCCGGATGGCCAGGGTGCGGGCGGCCTCCTCCGCGGGCTGCGGGAAGATCACCGCGGGGACGCCCGGCTTGAAGATGCCGGCCTTCTCGCCCGCGATGGCCTCCAGCGTGTCGCCGAGGAACTGGCGGTGGTCGTAGGAGATGCGCGTGATCGCGGTGACCGCCGGGCGGTCCACCACGTTGGTGGCGTCCAGCCGCCCGCCCAGCCCGGTTTCCAGAAGCACCACGTCCGCCGGCTCCCGCGCGAAGGCGAGCAGGGCGGCGACCGTCGTCACCTCGAAGAAGGTGATCGGCCCGCCGCCGTTGGCGGCCTCGCACTCCTCCAGCAAAGCGGCCAGCCGGTCGTCGTCGATCAGCGTGCCGGCCAGCCGGATGCGCTCGTGGAAGCGCACGAGGTGCGGCGAGGTGTAGACATGCACCCGCAGCCCGGCGGCCTCCAGCATCGCCCGCAGGAAGGCGAGCGTGGAGCCCTTGCCGTTGGTGCCCGCCACATGGACCACCGGCGGCAGGCGCCGCTCCGGATGGCCCAGCGCGGCAAGCAGCCGGTGCACGCGGTCCAGCGACAGGTCGATGACCTTGGGGTGCAGCCCCTTCAGCCGGTCGAGAACCGGATCGGCGAGCGACTCAGCGAGCGGCATGGCGGGATCAGGCCGGCTGCTCGGAGCCGGTCCTCTCGGCGCCCGCCTGGGCCGGCGTCTCGTCGGCGGCCTCGGCCTGGCCGCGCGTCTCCTCCGCCGGGACGGCCGCGACCGGCAGCGCTTCCGGCGCCACGGCCAGGACCGGCTGCATCAGCAGGGTCAGGACGCGCGACAGGGTCGGGCGCAGGTCGCGGCGATGGACGACCATGTCCACCATGCCGTGCTCCTGGAGATACTCGGAGCGCTGGAAGCCCTCCGGCAGGGTCTCGCGGATCGTGCTCTCGATCACGCGGGCGCCGGCGAAGCCGATCTGCGCGCCCTTCTCGGCGATGTGGATGTCGCCGATCATCGCGAAGGAGGCGGTGACGCCGCCGGTCGTCGGGTCGGTCAGCACCACGATGTAGGGCAGGCCGGCTTCCTTGACCATCTCCACCGCGATGGTGGTGCGCGGCATCTGCATCAGCGACAGGATGCCTTCCTGCATGCGCGCGCCGCCCGAGGCCGGGACGACGATCAGCGCCGCCTTCTGGGCGATGGCGGTGCGGGCGGCGGCCAGGATGCCCTCGCCCACCGCGATGCCCATCGAACCGCCCATGAAGCCGAAGTCGAAGGCCGCGACGACCGCCGGCTGCCCGCCGATCAGGCCGGAGCCGACGACGATGGCGTCATGCCGGCCCGTCTTGGTCTGTGCCTCCTTCAGGCGGTCGGTGTAGCGCTTCTGGTCGCGGAACTTCAGCGGATCGACCACCGACTTCGGCAGCTCGACCGACTGGTAGTCGCCCTCGTCGAACATCGAGGCCAGCCGCTTGATCGGGTCCAGCCGCATGTGGAAGCCGCAATGCTGGCAGACGTTGAGGTTCTCCTCCAGATCGCGGTGGAAGAGCATCGCCTCGCAGCTCGGGCACTTGTGCCAGAGGTTGTCGGGAACCTCCTTGCGGGCATAGAGGGCGCGGATCTTGGGGCGGACGTAGTTGGTAAGCCAGTTCATGTTACGCCTTTCAACTGCACGGCGATCCGCTCGATGTCCTTGGCGATGTCCGCCACATCCAGCGATTCGGTCAGCAGGTCACCATGAGCGATCTTGTTGCGGGTGTCGTAAAGCTCTTTGATGCGGTTGTAAACCGTCCCGCCCTTCCGGGTCAGAAGCGCCACCCGGTCCATGAAGTGGATGTTCCGGACATCCCTCTGCCCCAGGATTTCCCAGGCCCGCCGCTCCATCCAGTCGTCACCGGATCGCCGGTGGCGGATCAGCGCACCGCACAGCTCGTTGATCTCGGTTTCGAGCTGGGAAAACAAAAGGGCGAAATAGGCTTGGCTGCTGATGCGGGACCACAACTCGACATCACCCAACCTCGGCGCTCCATCCTCACCGAAGAACGCCTCCAGAAAACGGCGGTCCAGATCCGCCGCCGCCGCCCGGTAAGCCGAGAGCACATTGTCAAAGTGCCTCACCGGTCCTCTCCGAGGAGAGCGAGGAGGCGTTCCCGGTTCCACGGAACGCCTCCCTGACGCCAGTGGTCGGCGTCCCAGTAGTGCCATTCGAGGGTTTCTGAGGCGCCCTCCTTGGCCAGAAGGGTTTCCCAACGACGATCACCGATGCCCACCCGGACGCGGCCATGGGTGGACATCACCCAACGCGCGTCGGGACGGAACAGAAGCACGCGCTTGCCGTCCCGCTGGACCTGGAGGATCGGAATTTCGTAGGCCGGGAGGCCGAGTGCACGCAGCATCGGCTCATGCACCGGCACCACCCAGGAGCGGTCGGCATCGTAGCCCCGGTCCTTGGGAAGCCAGTCGGCAACGTCCCGGTACAGGGCATCCACCCGCCGCTTCCAATCGGCGACCTCGGCCAGCGCCTCCTCACGGGTCGGCAATGGCGTGGGGTCCGGCTGTTCGTCAACGCTCAGGAATGCCATGGCACATCTCCGGGACGTCACCCGCCCACTTTACACCGATCCACGCGCGCCGCGCACGCCGCCGGCCAGTTCCCGGACGAAGCCCAGCACATCCTCGGCCAGGCCCGGGCGGGCCTTGCCGTCCGCGTCCAGCCCGCCGGCCAGCCGCGTGACGATGGCCGAGCCGACCACCGCCGCGTCGGCGATGCGGGCAACATCGGCCGCCTGCTCCGGCGTCTTGATGCCGAAGCCGACCGCCACCGGCAGGTCGGTGTGGCGCTTCAGACGCTCCACCGCGGCGCCCACCGCGGCGTTGTCGGCGCTGGCCGCACCGGTGATGCCGGCGATCGACACGTAGTAGACGAAGCCCGAGGTGTTCTGGAGAACCGCCGGCAGGCGCTTGTCGTCGGTGGTCGGCGTCGCCAGACGGATGAAGTTCACCCCGGCCTTCAGCGCCGGGATGCACAGCTCCTCGTCCTCTTCGGGCGGCAGGTCGACGACGATCAGCCCGTCCACTCCGGCCGCGATGGCGTCGGCCAGGAAACGGTCCACCCCATAGGCGTGGATCGGGTTGTAATAGCCCATCAGGATCACCGGCGTGTCGGCGTCCGTTTCGCGGAAGCCGCGCACGAGGTCCAGCGTCTTGCGCGCCGTCGTCCCGGCGTGCAGCGCGCGCAGGCTGGCCGCCTGGATCGCCGGGCCGTCGGCCATCGGGTCGGAGAAGGGCAGCCCCAGCTCGATCAGGTCGGCGCCGGCGGCGGGCAGGCCGTGCAGGACGGCGCGGCAGGTCTCCAGGTCCGGGTCGCCCGCGGTGATGAAGGTGACGAGGCCGGCGCGGCCCTCCGCCTTCAGCGCGGCGAACCGCCGGGCGATGCGGCCATTGTCAACAGCGACACTCACAGCTTCACTCCCAGATGCTGGGCGACGGAGAAGATGTCCTTGTCGCCGCGGCCCGACAGGCAGAGCACCATCAGGTGGTCCTTGGGCAGTTTCGGGGCGCGCTTCACGATCTCCGCCAGCGCGTGCGCCGATTCCAGCGCGGGGATGATGCCCTCGGTGCGGGCGCAGAGCTGGAAGGCGTCCAGCGTCTCCTGGTCGGTGGCCGAGACATACTCGACGCGCCCGATGTCGTGCAGCCAGGAATGCTCCGGCCCGACGCCCGGATAATCGAGGCCGGCGGAGATGGAATGGCCCTCCAGGATCTGCCCGTCCTCGTCCTGGAGCAGGTAGGTGCGGTTGCCGTGCAGCACGCCGGGGCGCCCGCCGGTGATCGAGGCGGCGTGGGCCAGCGGCCCCTTGTCGATGCCGTGGCCGGCGGCCTCGACCGCGACCATCTGCACCGACGGATCGTCGAGGAAGGGATGGAACAGGCCGATGGCGTTGGAGCCGCCGCCGACGCAGGCGACGAGGCTGTCCGGAAGACGGCCCTCCAGCTCCTGCATCTGCACGCGCACCTCGTCGCCGATCACCGACTGGAAGTCGCGGACCATGGCGGGGTACGGGTGCGGGCCGGCGGCGGTGCCGATCAGGTAGTAGGTGTCGGCGACGTTGGTGACCCAGTCGCGCAGCGCCTCGTTCATCGCGTCCTTCAGCGTCCGCGCGCCGGAGGTCACCGGAACCACCTCGGCCCCGAGCAGCTTCATGCGGAAGACGTTGGGCTGCTGGCGGGCGATGTCGGTTTCGCCCATGTAGATGACGCAGGGCATGTCGAACAGCGCGCAGACCGTGGCGGTCGCGACACCGTGCTGGCCGGCGCCCGTCTCGGCGATGATCCGCTTCTTGCCCATGCGGCGGGCGAGCAGGATCTGGCCGATGCAGTTGTTGATCTTGTGCGCGCCGGTGTGGTTCAGCTCCTCGCGCTTGAAGTAGATCTTCGCGCCGCCGAGCTTCTCCGTCAGGCGTTCGGCGTAGTAGAGCGGGTTCGGGCGGCCGACATATTGCTTGAGATGCTCGCGGATCGCGCCCTCGAAGGCGGGATCGGCCCGGGCCTCGCGGTAGGCTTTCTCAACCTCAAGGATCAGGGGCATCAGCGTCTCGGCGACGAAGCGTCCGCCATAGATGCCGAAATGCCCGCGCTCGTCGGGACCGGAACGGTAGGTGTTGGGTCTGGTCATGGCCTGGGAAACTGCCTGAAGGGGCCGCGCGGCGCCCGGAAGGCGCCACCATAGCGGCGGATCGCCCGGATTTGAAGCGTTCGCCGAACCTTTCGCCGAACATGCCCACAAGATGGGAGAAGCCGGCGCGAAGGCAATGATGAAGGCAATGATGCGTCGCGGCATGACAGGGCGCGGCCGCCCGCCCCCACGCGCCCTTGCCGCCGCTCACCCCCCCAGCGGCGGGGCGTAATGCAGGCCGCCGTTCATCCACAGCCCGTTCATCCCGCGCTCGATGCCCAGCGGCGAGGCGGCGCCCAGATGGCGGTCGAAGATCTCGCCGTAGTTCCCGACCTGGGTGACCACACGGAAGGCCCAGTCGTCATCCAGCCCCAGCCCCCAGCCGACCCCGGCGGCGGCCCCGAGAAAGCGGCGCACCTCCGGGTCCTCCGCCGCTTCCCTCAAATGGGCGGCGTTGGCGGCGGTGATGCCCTTCTCCTCGGCCAGGACGGTGGCCAGAAACACCCAGCGCACGATGTCGAACCACCGCCGCTCGTCCGGACGGACCATCGGCCCCAGCGGCTCCTTGGAGATCGCCTCCGGCAGGATGACATAGTCCTCGCGCTCGGGGGCCTTCAGCAGCCGCTGGGCGTGCAGGCCGATGCGGTCGCTGGTGTAGAGGTCGCAGTGATGGTTGAAGAAGGCCGACAGCGCCCCCTCGGTCGAGCGCACCGGCTTCAGACGGAAGCGCACGCCGGTGCGGGCCATCCAGTCCTCCAGGTTGCGCAGGCTGGTGGTCTGCTCGATCACGCAGACCGAGGCGCCGGCCGGCAGATCGGACAGGCGGACGATGCCCTGGGCGCGGTGCGCGATGAATCCCTGGCCGTCGAACAGGTAGACCACCGGGAAATCCACCCCGAAGGTGGCGTCGCGCTGCAGGGTCCAGGTCGTCCCCTCCATCACCACGTCGACCTCGCCGTTGCGCAGGATGGCGAAGCGGTTCTCGGAATTGGTCTCGACGAACTCCACCCGGTCGGCGCCGCCGGCGACGGCGGCGGCCAGCGCCCGGCACATGTCCACGAAGAAGCCGCGCCAGTGGCCGCTGTCGTCCACCGCCGCCAGACCGGCCCCGCTGGACGAGACGCCGCAGCGCAGCAGCCCGCGGTCCCGCACGTCCTCCATGGTTTCGGCCCGCGGGGCGCCGGATGGCACGGACACCGCCGCCGCCAGGACCACGGCGACCACCGCGGCGCGCAGGAAAGACCGGACCAAGCCCATCGACCATCCCTCTTTGCCGCCGACCTTTGCCGCCGGGGGATCAGCTTTGGTCCGGCAACCGGCGCGGGTCAAGCCTGCCGGGCTCTCCCTGCGCGGCGCTCCCTTGCCCGGCGGTCCGGCGCGCAGCGTGCGATTGCGGGGCGGGGGTGTGAATTGCGCCCGGCCGATTGCCCGTGTTATCTCAAGCGGACGACAAGACATCGAGGCACGGGCATGCGGCTTCCCCGGCTGGGCGTGGCGTTTCGCATCCTGGCGGGGCTGACCGTGATCGCCGGCCTGACCGCCGCCACCGGCGTGGTGGCCGTGTCCCTGTTCGGCCGCTTCCACCAGGGGTTCGAGCAGATCGCCACGGCCAAGGTGCCGGGCCTGGTCAACGCCTCGCAACTCGCCCAGCAGAGCGGCACGCTGGCCGCCAACGCCCCGGCGCTGGTCGCGGTGCAGAGCCAGTCGGTGCGCGAATCGGTGATGGCCCGGCTGAGCGACCAGATCGCTCTGTTGGAAGACCTGATGACCCGGCTGCGCGAGCGCGGCGCCGACGTGGCCGACGTGGCCGAGCTGCAGCGCCGCAAGAACGAGCTGGTCGCCAACCTGATGACCCTGAACACCCAGGTGGAGCGCCAGCTCGCCGCCGCCGCGGAGACGGGCGGGCTGGTCGGCCGCCTGATCCAGCTCGCCGAGCGCGTCCGCGACACCGAGGGCGCGCTGCGGGACAAGACCGCCGCCCCCCGGACCCTGGAGGAGTGGGAGGAGGCCCGGGGCGTCGAACGGCGGGTCGACCTGTGGACGGCGGAGGCGCAGCACGCCATCCTGCTGATGCTCGCCGCCTCCCGCGCCGACCACGAGGCGCGGGTGGACCGGCTGCGGCAGGACTACCGCGCCGCGATGGACCGCGCGGCGGAGGCGGTGTCCGGCCTGCCTCCGGGTCCCGCCTTCGACCTGGAACCGCTGTACCGGGAACTGGAGACGTTGGGACTGGGTGAGCACAACCTGTTCACCAGCCGCCTGACGGAGATCGGGCTGGCCCGCGCCATCAAGGGCTCGATCACCCGCAACCAGAACGTCTCCGACCGGCTGGTCGGCGCGGTGTCCGACCATTTCCTGGCCATCGAGCAGGACATCGCCGCACGCTCCGGCGAGTTCGAGCGGGTGATCCGCGACGGCAACCACGCCATCCTGGCGATGGCCGCGGTCTCGATCCTGGGCGCCCTCGGCATCTTCCTCTACATCCACCGCAACGTGGTGCGGCGTCTGCGCGGGCTGCAGACGGCCATGGCCGCGTCGGCCGCCGGTCGGTCCGTCGCCATCCCCACCCACGGGCAGGACGAGATCGCCGACATGGCGCGCGCCCTGCATTATTTCGTCGCCACCATCCGCTCGCGCGAGCACGCCCTGTCGGACAGCGAGCGCCGGCTGCGCGCGATCCTGGAGCAGAGCCCGGTCGGCGTGTCGATCGGGCGGCCCGACGGCTCCGTCGCCTTCGCCAACGCCCGCGCGGCGGAGCTGGCCGGCCTGCCGCCGGACGCCTTCGTCGGGCGCCGCCACGCGCTGGCCCTGCCCGGCGCCACCCTGCAGGGGCGCGCCCTGCCGCAGGACGGCGCCGGGCTGGTCGCCCGCGACGTCGAGGTGGCGGTGGACCGGCCCGACGGCAGCCGCGTCTGGGCGCTCCAGACGCTGCAGCGCACCGAGTTCGAGGGAGAACCGGCGATCCTCGCCTGGAGCTACGACATCACCGGCCGCAAGCGCGCCGAAGAGGATCTGCGCCACGCCAAGGACCAGGCGGAGGTCGCCGCCCGCTCCAAGTCGGAATTCCTGGCGACCATGAGCCACGAGATCCGCACCCCGATGAACGGCGTGCTGGGCATGCTGGAGCTGATCGCCCTGACCCCGCTGGACGCGGAGCAGACCGAGCTGGTCACCACCGTGCGCGACAGCGCGACGGCGCTGCTGCGGATCATCGACGACATCCTCGACCTGTCCAAGATCGAGGCCGGCAAGCTCGACCTCGACGAGATGGACCTCGACCCGCGCGAGCTGGTGGAGGGGGTGGCGGAGCTGCTGGCCCCGCAGGCCCACCACAAGGCGCTGCTTCTCGTCTGCGACCTCGACCGCAAGGTGCCCACGGCGGTGCGCGGCGACCCCGGACGGCTGCGCCAGATCCTGTTCAACCTGACGGGCAACGCCATCAAGTTCACCGACACCGGCCGGGTCGTTCTGCGCACCCGGCTGGAGCCCTCCGCCGCCGGATCGGACCGGCTGAGGCTGCGCTTCTCGGTGGAGGACACCGGCATCGGCATCAGCAGCGCCGGTCAGGCCCGCCTGTTCCAGCCCTTCAGCCAGGCCGACAGCTCGACCACACGCCGCTTCGGCGGCACCGGGCTGGGGCTGGCCATCTGCGCCCGTCTGGTGGAGATGATGGGCGGGCGCATCGGGGTGGAGTCGGCGCCGGGCTGCGGCGCCACCTTCTGGTTCACGGTCGATCTGGCGCCGGGGGACCCGCGCATGGTCCCCGGCGACGACACCGACCTGTCCGGCCTGTCGATCATCGTGGCCGAGCCCGACCCGGTTCAGCGCTCCGTCCTGATCCGTGCGCTGGAGGACAAGCGCGCCGCCGTCGCCGACGCCACCACGGCGGACGAGGCGGTGGAGCTGCTGACGATGGCCGACGCCGACCTGCTGGTCCTCGCCGACGGCCTGCTGGAGCACCATCCCGACGACGCGCCCGGCGCGCCCAACCCGCGGCTGTCCGCTCCGGCGGTGCTCGCCCGCATCGCCGCCGCCGGGGTCCGTCCGCCGCCCACGCTGCATCTGGTGGATGGGCGGGAGCAGGCCAGCGACTGCCCGCCGGACCCCGGTGAGAGCGGCGCGCCGTCCACGGCGCACCCGCCGCGCCACGACCATCTCGGCCGCCCGATCCGCCGCGACGCGCTGTTCCGCCGTCTGGCCGCCCTGGCCGGGCGCGCCGTTCCCCCGGAACGCTCCGCCGACGCCCCGCCTCCCAAGGCGGACGGCGGCCCGGCCGCGCTCGACATGGCCGCGCTCGACATGGCCGCCCTCGACATGGCGGCCGGGAACGATGCCGCGGCCCCACCGACGATCCTGGTGGCGGAGGACCACCCGACGAATCAGCAGGTGATCCTGCGCCAGCTCCGCCAGCTCGGCTTCGAGGCCGACCTGACCGGCGACGGGCTGGAAGCGCTGACCGCCTGGCGGGCGCGGCCCTACCGCCTGCTGATCACCGATTGCCACATGCCGCGCATGGACGGCTACGAGCTGTCGCGCCAGATCCGCAGCGCCGAGTCGGCGCCCGGTTCCCGCCCGCGCACCGCCATCATCGCCATGACCGCCAACGCCCTGGCGGGGGAAATGGAACGCTGCACCGCCGCGGGCATGGACGACTACATCGCCAAGCCGGTGACGCTGCGCCAGCTCGCCGCCGCCCTGAACCGCGCCTTCGGCGAGGGCAGCGCCGCGGCTCCCGACGAGCCGCCCGCGGCGGAGGACGCCGGGGCGGCGGACCGGGCGCTGGACCTCGACCATGTCCGCACCACCTTCGGCGCGCTCGACGGGATGGCGCTGGACATGCTGGACTTCTTCCTGGAGACCACCCGCCCGCTGCTGGACGAGGCCGCCGCCGCCCTGGAGCGCAACGACCTGGAGGCCCTGCGCGGCGCGGCCCACACGCTGGCCGGCGCGGCGCGCACGGCGGGGGCCGTGTGGCTGGGCCGCAGCGCGTCGGCCCTGGAGCTCGCCGCCCACCGCGGCGATCCGGACGAGGCGGGGCAGGCCCTGGCGGCGGTGCGCACCGCCTATCCGGCGGTGGAAACGGCGATTCGCGCCCTGCGGATCGGGGAAGCGGTGTAGTCGGGAGAAAGGGCCGCACCACCCCGAAAGTGGCACCACCGCCGGCCCGCCTTGCTCCGCCGGGAGGCGTGGACTAGTCTCACCCGCGTGAGCGTCCTGACCCGATCATACGCCTATGCGGCGCTGGGGCTGGCGGTGGGAGTCGGCCTGATGGCCGGACCCTCCGGCTCGCCCGCCATGCTGGGCTTCGCCGGCGTCCTCGGCGCCGCCGGCTTCGGCGGGCTGTTCTGGACCGGCAAGGAGCGCCGCCGCAGCGACCGGCTGGCGGCCGACGTGGCGCGCCTGGAGGCTTTGCTGGCCGCCTCCCCCCACCCCTGGTGCGCCTGGGACGCCGACGGCGGCGGCAGCGCGGCGCCGGGCTGCGCCAGGCTGCTCGGCGCGGCGCCGGGCCAGGACATCGCGAACGCCTTCACCGACACCGACGCCCCCCGGGTCGCCGAGGCCGTCCGCCGCCTGCGCGCCGCGGGCGAGGGCTTCCGGATCGAGGCGACGACCCGCGGCGGACGGCGCCTGCTGCTGAACGGGCGGCGGGCGGGCGAGCCGTCCGCCGGGACCGGCGCCTCCAGATCTCAGGGCGGGCATCAGGACGTCGTCTGGCTGGAGGACGTCACCGAGCGCAGCGCCGAGCGCGAGGGGCTAACCCAGGGACGGAGCGACGCCGAATCGGCGCTGGCCGAGCTGCGCGCGGCGGTGGACGCCCTGCCGCTGCCGGTGTGGCTGCGCGGCGCCGGGCAGACCCTGTCCTGGTGCAACCGCGCCTACGCCCGCGCCGTGGATTCGTCCGACCCCGCCGCCGTCCCGGAGAGCGGCAAGGAACTCGCCTCGGACGGCGCCGGCCGCGCCCTGGCGCAGCGGGCGCTGCACAGCGGGGTCGCCCAGTCGGAACGGGTCTCCGCCGTCATCGGCGCCGAGCGCCGCCTGCTGGATGTCACCGAGGCCCCCCTGCCCGCCCCCGACGGCGGCGGCACGCTGGTCGTCGGCTACGCGCTGGACGTCACGGCGGTGGAGGAGATGCGCGGCGAGCTGAGCCGCCACCTCGCCGCCCACGGCGAGGTGCTGGAACGGCTGGGCGCGGCCATCGCCATCTTCGGCGCCGACACGCGGCTGACCTTCTTCAACCAGGCCTACGCCCGGCTGTGGGACCTGGAGGAATCCTGGCTGCGCAGCCAGCCCACCCACGGCGAGATCCTGGAGGAGCTGCGCACCCGCCGCCGCCTGCCCGAATACGCCGACTACCAGAGCTACAAGCGCGAGCGGCTGAGCCGCTACACCCGCCTGCTGGAGCCGGTCGAGGAGCTGATGCACCTGCCGGACGGCACGACGCTGCGCAGCCTCGCCGCCCCGCACCCGCTGGGCGGGCTGATGCAGATCCTGGAGGACGTGACCAACACGCTGGCCCTGGAATCCTCCTACAACACGCTGATCGCCGTGCAGCAGGAGACGCTGGACAATCTGGCCGAGGGCATCGCGGTGTTCGGCGGCGACGGCCGGCTGAAGCTGTCCAACCCGGCCTTCGCGCGGGTCTGGGACCTCGACGACGAGGATCTGCTGGGCGAGCCGCACATCTCCGCCCTGTTCGAGCGGATGCGGCCCTTCCTGGAGAACGGCGGCGACTGGGACAGCCTGAAGGACGAGATGATCGGCGCGACGCTGGAACGCGCCGTGCGCTCGGGCCGGCTGGAGCGGGCGGACGGGTCGGTGGTGGAGTTCTCCACCCTGCCGCTGCCCGACGGGGCGGTGCTGAACAGCTATCTCGACGTCACCGACAGCGCCCGGCTGGAGCAGGCGCTGCGCGCCTCCAACGCCGCGCTGGAGGCCGCCGACCAGCTGAAGAGCGAGTTCATCGCCAACGTCTCGCACCATCTGCGCAACCCGCTGAACGGCATCATCGGCTTCGCCGAGGTGCTGGCGAACCAGTATTTCGGGGAGCTGAACCCGCGCCAGATCGAGTATGTGAAGGGCGTGCTGAACGCCGGCGAGCGGCTGCTGGAGCTGATCGACGACGTGGTCGACATGACCAGCCTGGGCGCCGGGGTGACCACGCTGGACCGCGGCACCGTGGACGTGCCCGACCTGCTGGACACGGTGGGCGAGCTGACCCGCGAATGGGCGCGGCGCGAGGGGCTGCGGCTCGAGCTCAGCGCCCCGTCGTCGCTGGGCGAGGCGGAGGGCGACGAGCGGCGGCTGAAGCAGGCGCTGTTCACCCTGGTCGTCGGGGCCATCCGCCACCCGCCGGCGGACCGTCGCATCCTGCTGTCCGGGGAGCGGAAAGCCGACGCCCTGGTGCTGACCGTGGGCAGCGGCACCGGGCCGGGCGAGGCCGCCCCGCCCTCGCGCTACGACCGCAACGACCCGCGCGGCGCCGCGGCGCTCGGCCTGTCGCTGGTGCGCAACGTCATGGAACTGCACGGCGGACGGCTGGAGGTCGAGGAATGGCCGGGCCACGGCACCCGCTTCCGCTGCGTCCTGCCGCTCCCGCCCACCCCCTGACCTGTCCGGTCAGCCCTGGCCGCGCCGCGCGTCGCGGAATGGCTCGGCGCTCCCGCCGTGCGGCGATGTGACGGATTCCGCCGCCGCGACCGGGCGGTCGGTGGTGATGAGGCGGGCGCCGCGCTGGTAGGTGGCCCAGCGCCACAGCCACTGCATGGTGACCAGCATCCGCTTCTGGAAATTCACCAGCAGATAGACGTGGACGATCGCCCACAGCACCCAGGCGAACCAGCCCTTCAGCTTGCGCGTCCCGAAATCGAAGACGGCGGCGCTGCGCCCGACGATGGCGGTGTTGCCGCGGTTGCGGAAACGGAAGGGCTCCAGCGGCTGGCCGCGCAGCAGGTTCGCCTCCAGCCCGCCGCCGAGATGCTCGCCCTGCTGCTTGGCGACCTGGGCCAGACCGGGCAGCGGCTTGCCGTCGTCGCCGGCCAGCGCCGCCGTGTCGCCCAGCGCGTAGACGTCGGGCACGCCCGGCACCGCCATGTCGGCACCGACCGGGATGCGCCCGCTGCGATCGGTCTCCACCCCCAGCCAGGAGCCGGCGGGCGACGCCTTGACCCCGGCGCCCCACACGATGGCCCCCGCCGGGATGAAGCGCCCGCCGACCGTGGCGCCCTCCGGCGTGATGCTCTCCACCGCCTGCCCGGTCAGCACGACGACGCCCAGCTCCTCCAGCTTGCGGCGGGCGTACTGGCCGAGATCGTCGGGGAAGGTGGACAGGATGCGCGGCCCCGCCTCGACCAGCAGGACGCGGGCGGTGCGCGGATCGATGCGGCGGAAGTCGCGGGCCAGCGTGAAGCGGGCCAGTTCGGCCACCGCTCCGGCCATCTCCACACCGGTGGGGCCGCCGCCGACCACGATGGTGGTCATCAGCGCCTTCTGCCGGGCCGGGTCCTCGCACATCTCCGCCTGCTCGAAGTTCATCAGCAGCCGGGCGCGGATCCGCCGGGCGTTCTCGATGGTCTTCAGGCCGGGGGCGATCTCCGCCCAGTCGTCGTGCCCGAAATAGCTGTAGGAGGAGCCGGTGGCCAGCACCAGCCGGTCGTAGGGGACGAAGCTGCCGTCGGCCAGCTCCACCCGCTTGGCCGTACGGTCGACTCCGGTCACCTCGCCCATCACCACGTCGATGTTGGGGTGCCGGCTGACGATGCGGCGGATCGGCTCGGCGATGTCGGCGGGCGACAGCGCGGCGGTCGCCACCTGATAGAGCAGCGGCACGAACAGGTGATAGTTGTTCCGGTCGATGATGGTGACGCGGATGTTCGTCCCGCCCAGGGCCTCCGCGCAGGCCAGCCCGCCGAACCCCGCCCCGACGATCACGACATGGGGGCGGCGGTCCACGGGCGCGGGGGTGCGGTCGATCTGCGGCACGGCGGCAACCTCCGGTGACGTTGATCCTGCACCGTTAAACGCCGATGCGCCCCCGATGTTGCGGTGCGATCCGGAGTCCAACGGATGCCAGCCGTTGCCCCCACCCTTCCCATGCTGCGCATGGGCCCCTTCCCTCCCCCGCTTCGCA
>NZ_QLKQ01000087.1 GCF_003349955.1 Azospirillum brasilense | reverse complement strand
TCCCACGGCTTCGCCGCGGGCCCCTTCCCTCCCCCGCTGGGCGGGAGAGGGCCGATTTCCCTCCCCCGCCCAGCGGGGGAGGGTTAGGGAGGGGGCAACCGCTCGCGGATCAAGCCCTTACGGCTGATACGGTTTCACCACCAGCTCGCCCGCGATGATCTTGCGCTTGGCGTCCTCGACGGCCGTCTCCATCTCCGCCGTGACCAGCTTCCGGTTGTTCTCGTCGAGCGCGTAGCCGACGCCCTCCTCCTTCAGCCCGACGACGCGGTGGCCCGGCGTCCAGCTGCCGTCCCTGGCCGACTTCATGCAGTCGTAGACGGTCACGTCCACCCGCTTGACCATCGAGGTCAGGATCTTGCCCGGATGGATCCAGTTCTGGTTGCTGTCCACCCCGACGCCCAGCTTGCCGGCGTCCGCCGCGGCCTGGAGCACGCCCAGCCCGGTCGCCCCGGCCGCCGCGAAGACCACGTCGGCGCCGCGCCCGAACTGGCTCTTGGCCAGCTCCGCCCCGCGGGTGGGGTCGTTCCAGGCGGCGGGGGTGGTGCCGGTCATGTTGGTGAAGACCTCGCCGTCCGCCTTCACATGGCGAACGCCCTGCTCGTAGCCGGTCAGGAAGTTGCGGATCAGCGGGATGTCCATGCCCCCGATGAAGCCGACCTTGCCACTCTGCGAGGCCAGCGCCGCCAGCATGCCGACGAGGAAGGAGCCCTCATGCTCCTTGAAGGTCACCGACTGGACGTTGGGCAGCTCCAGCTTGTCGTCGATCAGGCAGAATTTCGTGTTGGGATACTCCCGCGACACCTTGTCCACGGCGGCGGACTGCGAGAAGCCGACCGCCGTAATGACGGTGGCGCCGCGCCGCGCCATGTTGCGCAACGCCTGCTCGCGCTGGCTCTCGCTGGTGACCTCGAACTCGCGGTAGACGATCCCGGTCTCCTTCTTGAAGCGCTCCGCCCCGTTGTAGGCCGCCTCGTTGAAGGATTTGTCGAACTTGCCGCCCTGATCGAACACCACCGCCGGCATGAACTCGTCCGCCGCCAGGGCCGGACCCGCGACGGGAACGGCCGCCGCCGTCAGCGACAGGGCCAGAATGGTCAGAATGCGCGTCATCGTCATCGTTCCGCTTCCCCGTTCCGGTGCGCCCGCTTGCCGGGGCGTGGCGGCCAGGATAGCCGCTCCTCCCGCCCCGTGACAGGGGGCACATGGCGGGGGCAATTCCGCCGCAGGTCACAGCCCGTATGGGACCTCCGCCCGCGACGCCGGTTGACGGAAGGACGGTGGCCCGCTATCACGCCCGCCATTGCCCGGAGGAGGGGCCCGGAGGGGAGAGTCACATATTGGACGAGGTGATCGGCGTGCATGGTCTGGTGGTGCTGCTGCAAGGCATCGTCCTTGGAATCGCCATCGCCGCCCCCGTCGGTCCCATCGGCCTGCTGTGCATCCGCCGCACGCTCCAGCACGGGCCGCTGATGGGCTTCTTCACCGGCTTCGGCGCGGCCGTGGCGGACACCATCTATGGCGCCATCGCCGCCTTCGGCGTCTCCGCCGCCCTGGACTTCCTGCAGGGGCACGAGATCGCCTTCCAGCTCGTCGGCGGCATCTTCCTCGTCGTCGTCGCCATCCGCACCTTCCGCCAGAAGCCGGAGGACGAGGAGCGCGAGGCGGCCAGCGCGCCCGACACGCCATCCTTCCTCGGCGGCTTCATGACCGGCCTGTCGCTGACCCTGACCAACCCGGCGACGATCATGGCCTTCATCGCCATCTTCGCCGGCTTCGGGCTGGGCGGCAATCTGGGGCGGGTGGACGCCTCCACGCTGGTGGCAGGCGTCTTCATCGGTGCCTCCCTGTGGTGGTTCACCCTGTCCATGGGCGTCGCCGCCGTGCGCCACCGCATCTCCGACCGCGGGCTGACCCGGCTGAACCATTGCACGGGCGTGGCGCTGGCGGCCTTCGGCCTCTGGGCGCTCGGCATGGCCTTCACCGGCATGGCCGGCTGGGCCATGGGGTGAACCCTCAAGGGCTCAGCCCCTAGGGACTGAGCGGGGCGCCCGCCACCGGAGGGTCGCCTCCGGAGGATTTCTGGGCGCGGCGGATGCCGTGGAAATGGCTGATAAGCCGGTACAGATACAGCCCCACCAGGACCACCAGCAACCCCACGGTGAAGTACCCCACCAGACTGTGCGCAAAGGGCCAGCGGGACAGCATGGAACCGGTCCAGGCGAGCAGCAGCGTCCACAGGATCGACCCCGCCCCTGAGTAGAGGCAGTAGAGCGGGATCGACATCCGGCAGGCCCCCGCCGGGATCGAGATCAGCGTGCGCACCCCCGGCACCGGCTGGGTCAGGAAGACGGCAATGCCGCCGTGCCGGCCGAACCACTCTGTGCTTCGTCGGACCTTCCTGGGGTGGATGGTCAGCCAGTGGCCGTAGCGTTTTAAAAAGGCCTCCAGCCGGTCGCGGCCCATCAGCCGGCTGGGCAGAAACCAGACCAGCTGCCCGGCCAGCGAGCCCAGCCCGCCGGCCAGGGCGACGCCGAGCAGATTGTACTCGCCCTGCGCCGCCGCGATGCCGGCCAATGGAATGACCGATTCCGCAGGGACCGGCGGAATGACCCGCGCCAGGACCAGCAGCAGGAAGATGCCCACGTAATTCATCGTGTGCATCACATCGACCAGCCAATTGGTCAGTCCGCCAGCCATTGTCTGCTCACCCAGATTTTAATCCCTCAAAAAAACAGCCCGGGCGGCGGTCGGTTCCTGACGCATATCGCGACGCGAAACCGCATGTCACATTCAGATGATAAATGTTTAGATATGAAATAGGTAAGAGACGTACACACCCATGTGTGCAGCCGAACGTCTCCGTTCGATACCTGCCATGGTGCGCCCACGCCGCCATGGAAAAAAAGAGAGAACCGCCATGCTTCTAAGCAACCTCAAGATCTCAACGAAAATCCTGTCCATCATCATCATGCTGGGGGCCATCTGCGCGGGCATCACCGCCACGTCGGTCTCCGGATTGGACGCGCTGAGCCGCGCCACCGACGAGATCAAGGCTTCCGGCGACGAGATGAGGCTCGGCGCACGGCTTAATCGCCTGGTGGTTGAACTGCTCCGCGACGAATACCGCCTTGCCGCCAACCCCGCCGATCTGCCGGAGGTTCTGCCTTCCATTGCGACGAGCCGCGAAACGCTGTCCACGAACCTCACAAGGGTCAAGGAAACCGCCGACCCCGAGCAGAAGCGCTTGTTGGCGGACTTCGAAGCGGCGCTGTCGCTCTACAAGACTCAATTGGAACAGACTCTGACCGTCGCCCGTCAGATCAACGCGAAGGGCGCCGTCGGATTTCATCAGGACATTCTCTCTTCGGTCGAGAACAGCGCCGTCGCCGCGCGGAAGCTCCAGGATCTGAGCGTCAAATACACCGCCTACACCGACGACAAGGCGGCACGGCTGTCCGACGACGCCTCCCAACTGGCGGAGCGGCGGGCCGTCCAGCTCATCGCGGCGGCCGCGGTCGGCATTCTCGTCGGCCTGCTGTTGGGCTGGCTGATGTCGCAGTTCGGCATCGTCCGGCCGGTCGCCGCCATCGTCGCCTGCCTGCGCGGGCTGGCCGACGGCAAGCTCGACACCGAGGTCTACGGCACCGATCGCAAGGACGAGGTCGGCGCCATCGCCGCCACCGCGGACGTGTTCAAGCGCAACCTGCTGCACAGCCGCGAAATGGAGCGCGAGGCCAAGGAGGCCGAGGCCCGGTCCCAGGCGGAGAAGCGCGCGTCGATGCTCGCGCTGGCCGGCCGCTTCGAATCGCAGGTGGGGGGCATCGTGAACGACGTCGGCGGGGCCGCGACGGAGCTTCAGGCCACCGCCGCCCAGCTCGCCTCCGCGGTCGAGGAGGTCGGCGCCCAATGCAACGCCGTGGCCGGCGCGTCCGAGGAGGCCAGCGCCAACGTGCAGACCGTCGCGTCGGCGTCGGAGGAGATGTCCGCCTCCATCCACGAGCTGGCCGAGCGCGTGACCCGCGCCGCCGCCCGCTCCAAAGCCGCCGCCGAGGGGGCCAATCAGGCCCAGGCCCAGCTCGATTCCCTGTCCTCCGCCATCGAACAGGTCGACCAGATCGTCGCCTCGATCAACGCCGTCGCCTCCCAGACCAACCTGCTGGCGCTCAACGCCACCATCGAGGCCGCCCGCGCCGGCGAGGCCGGCAAGGGCTTCGCCGTGGTCGCCAGCGAGGTGAAGAACCTCGCCAACCAGACCCACGCGATGACCGAGCAGATCGGCAACCAGATCGCCGCGGTGAAGAACGCCTCCGGCCGGACGGTGGAGGCGATGCGCGCCATCATCACCCAGGTCGAGGACATCGACCGCTCCACCGCGGAGATGGCCGCCTCCGTCGAGCAGCAGAGCGCGGCGACCGGCGAGATCAGCCGCAACGCCCAGCAGGCCGCCAACGGCACCGCCGAGGTGTCGAGCAACGTCGCCGGTATCCAACAGGCGGAGTCGGAGACCAGCGCCGCCACCCACAGCGTGAAGAGCGCGGCCGACCAGCTGGCCGAACGCGCATCGAGCCTGAAGCGGGAGGTGGATCAGTTCCTCGCCGAGGTGCGCGCGGCCTGATCGGCCGGCGTCTCCAAAGCCCCTACCCCCGGGTGCCCCCCGGTGGTGGGGGCGGCGGGGCGCTTTCCGCCACGGCGGCGCGGCCCGGATCGCGTTTCTGGCATTCCAGCAGGATGTCGCGCGCGATCGGCGCCGCCGCGGTGGAGCCGCCGCCGCCATGCTCCACGAACACCGCACAGGCGTAGCGCGGGGAGCTGACCGGCGCGTAGGAGATGAACAGCGCGTGGTCGCGCTCCCGCCAGGGCAGATCCTCGTTCTTCTTCACGCCGGTGCTGCGCTCCGCCATGGTGATGCGGCGAACCTGGGCGGAGCCGGTTTTGCCGGCCATCTCATAGCCGGGCTCGGTGATGCGCGACTTGTAGGCGGTGCCGTTCGGCGCGTTGGTCACCTCGTAGAGGCCGCGCAGGACGAGGTCGAGGTTCTCCTTCTTGACCCCGATCGGCGGCCAACTCGTCTGTTCGCCCGACAGCGCCTTGATCTGCTTGGTCAGGTGGGGCTTCACGGCGAAGCCGCCATTGGCCAACCGCGCCGTCATGGCGACGAGTTGCATCGGGGTGGACAGCACGTAGCCCTGCCCGATCGCCGCGATCAGCGTCTCCCCCTGAGCCCAGGGCTTGCCGATCGCGCCCTTCTTCCAGTCGATGGAGGGAATCAGGCCCGGCCGCTCGTGCGGCAGGTCCAGTCCGGTCAGCTGCCCCATGTCGAAGCGGTTCGCCATTTCGGCGATGCGGTCGATGCCGATGCGCCGCGACACGTCGTAGAACCACACGTCGCAGGAATGGCGCAGCGCCCCGACCACGTCCACCGTGCCGTGCCCGCCCTTCTTCCAGCAGTGGAAGCGGTGGTCGCCAAGGTCCATGTGGCCCGGGCAGAACACCGAGTGGTTGCGGCTGATCAAGCCGGACTCCAGGGCCGCCAGGGCCACCACCGGCTTGAAGGTGGAGCCTGGCGGGTACTGCCCGGCCACCGCCTTGTTGTTCAGCGGGGTTGCCTGATTGGAGAGCAGTTCCTCCCACAGCTCGGCGCTGATGCCCATGGTGAACTGGTTGGGGTCGTAGCTGGGGTGGGAGCACAGGGCGTAGATGCCGCCGGTGTGCACGTCCATCACCACGCAGGAGGCGCTGACCTCCTGCGCCAGCCGCTGCTGCACGAATTTCTGAAGGCCGATGTCGATGGTCAGCTGAACCTCGCGACCCGGCTGCCCCTCGTCGCGCGACAGCTCGCGGATGACGCGCCCGACCGCGTTGACCTCGAGCTGGCTGGTGCCCGCCGTGCCGCGCAGCGCCTTCTCGTGATACTTCTCCATCCCCGCCTTGCCAATGCGGAAGCCGGGCAGCGACAGCACGGGATCGCCGTTCAGCTCCGCCTCCGAAACGGCGCCGACATAGCCCAGGATGTGCGCGGTCGCCTCCGCCTCCGGGTAGTGGCGGATCTCGCCGACCTCGATGGCGACGCCCGGCAGGTCCGGCGTGTTCATCTCGATGGTGGCGACCTGCTCCCAGGTCAGGTTCTCGCGCACGGTGACCGGCACGAAGCGGCGCTTGCGGTGCAGCTCGCGCATCACGCGGCGGCGGTCGCCGTCGGTCAGCGGGACGATCTTGGAAATCTTGTCGAGCGTGTCCTGAATGTTGCGCGTGCGCTCCGACACCACGACGACGCGGTAGTTCTGCTGGTTCACCGCCAGCGGCGCGCCGAAGCGGTCGACGATGGTGCCGCGCGACGGGGCGACCAGCCGCAGGCTGATGCGGTTCTCTTCCGCCAACATGGTGTAGCGCGCGGATTCCACCACCTGCAGGTAGTAGAGCCGCCCGACCAGAGCGGACAGACCGGCCAGCTTCAGCCCGCCCAGCACGGCGGCGCGGCGGGTCAGCAGGCGGTAGCGGTCGGTGTCGCGGTCCATCGCAGTCAAAGGCTCACATCCCCTGCCAGATCATCCCTGCCCACACGCCCGCCGATCATCCCTGAAGAAACGCCCGGTGCACGCGGATCAGCATCCAGGCGATGGCCGGGAAGAAGGCCATGGTCAGCAGCGCCTGGAACAGCGCCGGCCGGAACGGCAGCACCGTCGCCTGAAGCGCCGAAAAGGCCAGCCACTGGATGCAGGCCACGCCCAGCATGACGAGCCCGAAGCCGAACCACATCAGGGCGAAGGTGCTCGACGCCAGCACGCGCCGCTGGCTGGACACCGCCCAATGGACCAGCACCAGCACCAGCGCGTTCACCCCCAGAGGCCCACCGGTCAGCAGGTCCTGCAGCAAGCCGATCAGAAAGGCGGTGCCGGGCCCCATCAGGTCGGGCCGGTGGATCGCCCAATAATAGACGGCGACGGCGGTCAGGAAAGGCGCCACCGACGCATAGCCGGGCAGCGGCACCGGGATCATTCCGGCCAGCGCCAGCATGACCGTCACCGCGAACGGGGCGAGATTCCGCCCCGTCTTGTCCAGCCGCTGCCACACGGTCAGCGTCATTTCGACTCGGACGACGGTTCCGCCTCGCTTCCCGGCAGGCTGAACTCGACCAGTTGCAGGTGCTCGACCCGCGACAAATCGACGTTCGGCTGCACCCGGACGCCACGTTCACCAGCCGAGGACACCACGCCCACCGGCAGGCCCGGCGGGAACTGCCCGCCGTGACCGGAGGTGACCACCCGCTCGCCCACCTGCACCGGCGCTTCCGGCGGCAGGTAGAGGAGCCGCGTCTGGTCGGAATTGTCGCCCGCCATCACCGCCCGCTGGCGCGAGCGCTCCAGAACCACGGGGATGCGGGTGTTGATGTCGGTCAGCAGGAGGACGCGGGCCGACCACTCCCCGACCTCGATCACCCGGCCGACCAGCCCGCTGCCGGCGATGGCCGCCTGCCCCTTGCGCACCCCGTCGCGGCGGCCGGCGGTGACCACCAGCGTGCGCAGGAAGGAGCTGCCCGGAGCGGCGATGACCCGCGCCGTGATGAAGGAGGAGGACGGCTCCGGCGTCGCCTTCAGCAGCGAGCGGAGGCTGATGTTCTCGGCCTCCAGCCGCAGCGCCGCCTGCTTCCACTGCAGCAGCCGCGCGTTCTCCGCCTTCAGACGCTGGTTCTCCTCGAAGGCGTTCTGCACCTCGACCACCGACTCCACGACATGGGCGGCGGTTGCGGCAGGGCGCGAGATGGCGTCGAGGATCGGGGCGAAGGCGTCGGTCACCCGGGCGCGCGCGCTGTCCACCGACAGCGCGTCGATCCGGCCCACCATCATCAGGGCGACGGAGGCGAGCACCAGCAACAGGAAGGAGAAGCGCTGGGCGAGCGCCCGCAGCGGGGCGGCAAGGCGCACGACGGAACCGGAATTGCGAGGCTTCACAGGATCATCCCGTCCAGGTACGCGATCCGCCCCCGGCTACGCCGGCGAATGGACGAACCACCGGGGGAACCCAACCGAGCAATACACCAATCAGTAGGCGCTGACCAAGACGTTTCGCAGCGTCTTCATCTCTTCCAGCGCCCGCCCGGTGCCCAGCGCGACGCAGGACAGCGGGTCGTCGGCGATCGACACCGGCAGGCCGGTGGCGTGGCGCAGGACGAAGTCCAGGTTGCCCAGCAGGGCGCCGCCGCCGGTCAGCACGATGCCCTTGTCCACGATGTCCGCGGCCAGTTCCGGCGCCGTATGCTCCAGCGCGACCTTCACCGCCTCGACGATGGCCGACACCGGCTCCGCCAGGGACTCGGCGATCTGCCGCTCGGAGATGATGAGTTCCTTGGGCACGCCGTTCATCAGGTCGCGGCCCTTGATCTCCAGGATGCGGCCCTCGCCGTCTTCCGGCGGGCAGGCCGAGCCGATTTCCTTCTTGATCCGCTCCGCCGAGCCTTCGCCGACCAGCAGATTGTGGGTGCGGCGGATGTAGCCGATGATGGCTTCGTCCATCTTGTCGCCGCCCACGCGGACCGAGCGCGAATAGACGATGCCGCCCAGCGACAACACGGCCACCTCGGTGGTGCCGCCGCCGATGTCCACGACCATGGAACCGGTCGGCTCCGTCACCGGGAGCCCGGCGCCGATCGCGGCGGCCATCGGCTCCTCGATCAGGAAGACGCGGCGGGCGCCGGCGGCCTCCGCCGATTCCTGGATCGCGCGGCGCTCCACGGCGGTGGAGCCCGACGGCACGCAGATGATGACCTGCGGGCTGGCGAAGCTGCGCCGGTTGTGCACCTTGCGGATGAAGTGCTTGATCATCTCCTCGGCGACTTCGAAGTCGGCGATGACGCCGTCGCGGAGGGGGCGGATGGCCTGGATGTTGCCGGGCGTGCGGCCCAGCATCATCTTCGCCTCGTCGCCGACGGCCAGCACCTGCTTCTTGCCGCGGACGTTGGCGATCGCCACGACCGAGGGTTCGTTCAGAACGATGCCGCGGCCCTTGACATAGACCAGGGTGTTGGCCGTCCCCAAATCGATCGCCATGTCGGCGGAAAGCACGCCGAGGAGTTTGGAAAGCATGGACCCGACTAACTCTTCAATGCGGTTGAGACGGCCTTGCCGGCGATGTGCCCGCTCCGATGCGGAGGGCCACGCCCGCCAACGGTTCCATAGACGAATGCCCCTTCGCGCTCAAGCGGAGAGTGCAGACGGCACGCCTTGCCGAACCCTGTCTCCGGCGCCCGTGGGGCGGTCGCCGGCGCCGGTCCGGCGCTCTGGTCGATGGGAGGCGGTCCTTGAGGCAAGGCCGGTCCCGGCGGAATGTCCAGTCCCCGAAGTCCTGGCGGAACGCCGTCCTCCGGTGCCCGCCACACTGCCGCGTCAGGGTTAATTTTCCGTCAACAGGAGGCGGGAACCTCCGGCGTCCGGCCAACCGCCCCGCTCGCGCCGGGGGTATCCTTAGGCTGATTCCCAACCCGCCGCAACGGCTTTGTGTCGGGTTTGAAACCGCTCCGGCGGCCTCAATGATGGTCGGATTTCGCAGCGGCCGCGGCCGTGCCGTGCGCTCCGTGATGGCTCCCCTCCAGGCGGTCCATCAGCGCCAACAGAACGCCGGACAGCACGAAGGTCATGTGGACGACGACCATCCACATCAGGTTCTCCTTGCTGATGTTGTCCATGTTCATGAAGGCCTTGAGCAGGTGGATGCCGGAGATCGCCACGATGGAGGCGATCAGCTTCAGCTTCAGCCCGCCGAAGTCGACCTTGCCCATCCAGTCCGGACGGTCCTTGTGGTCGGCGACGTCGATCTTCGACACGAAGTTCTCGTATCCCGAAAAGATCACCATCAGCAGCAGGTTGCCGGCCAGCGACAGGTCGATCAGCGTCAGCACCGCCAGCAGCACGTCCTTTTCCTGCATCTCCAGCACATGCGGGACGATGTGGAAGATCTCCTGCGTGAACTTCGCCAGCAGGAGCACCAGCGACACGACGAGCCCGAGATAGAAGGGGGCGAGCAGCCAGCGGCTGGCGAAGATGATCTGTTCGAAACGGCGTTCGATCATGACGGTCGGCGTCCGCGCTTGGTCATAAGGGGTAGGAGGGCCGAACTCTTGCCATTTCGCACATGCGAAATCAACCGTTCCCATGCACCGCGCGCCGCATCCCCCGCAGCGACGGCGCTGGCCTGCCGGGCCGCGAACCGGTAAGGTTTCCGGCCGTCCGCCGCACCGACGCCCGCACTGACAAGGCCAGTCCCATGAAGCACCCCGCCCCGCACATCGTCACCGCGTTCGAAGACGCCATGAAGCGGCTGAAGGCCAGCATCGTGCAGATGGCGGGCGCCGCGGAAACCCAGCTCGATGGCGCGCTGACCTGCCTGACCCAGCGCAACCCGGAGCAGGCCCGCGCCATCGTCGAGTCCGACGCGCGCCTCGACAGCTACGAGCACGAGATCGAGGCGAACTGCATGCGCATGCTGGTGCTGCGCCAGCCGGTGGCCGACGACCTGCGCGAGGTGATCGCCGCCCTGAAGATCGCCGGGAATTTGGAGCGCGTCGGCGACCACGCCGCCAACACTGCCCGCCGCGCCGTCTCCGTGGCCGAGTTCCCCGAATCCCCGGCGATGAGCACCCTGCCCAACCTGGGCCGTCTGGTGCGCCAGCGCCTGACCACCGCGGTGGATGCCTATGTGGACGGCGACGTCGATCTGGCGCTGCGCGTCTGGCGCACCGACGACGAGGTCGACGCGCTCTACACCAGCCTGTGCGAGAGCATCAACCAGTCGGCGGCCCGCCTGCCGGAGATGTTCACCGCCCACATGCACCTGCTGTTCATCGCCAAGAGCCTGGAGCGCATCGGCGACCACGCGACCAACATCGCGGAGGTGGTGCATTTCGTGCAGACCGGCCGGCCGCTGCTCGACGAGCGGCCGAGGGCGGACCGGTCGCGGGGGGATGTGTGAAAATGTAGAGGTTTTGCCCCCTCCCTAGCCCTCCCCCGCTTCGCAGGGGAGGGAATTTGCTCCTCCCCCTGCGAAGCGGGGGGAGGTCGGGAGGGGGGCAAGCCACCGCAGAACTCCCAAAAACGAAAAAGCGCGCCTCGCGGCGCGCTTTCCCGTTTCTCGATCCAAGAACCGATCAGTTCTTGGACTTGTCGACCAGACGACGCTCGGCGATCCAGGGCATCATGGCGCGCAGCTTCTCGCCGACCTGCTCGATCGAATGCTCGGCGTTGCGGCGGCGGGTCGCCTTGAAGGACGGCTGGCCGGCCTTGCACTCCAGCATCCAGTCGCGGACGAAACGGCCGGTCTGGATGTCCTCCAGAACGCGCTTCATCTCGGCCTTGGTCTCCGGGGTGATGATGCGCGGGCCGGTCTTGTAGTCGCCGTACTCGGCGGTGTTGGAGATCGAGTAGCGCATGTTGGCCATGCCGCCCTCATACATGAGGTCGACGATCAGCTTCACCTCGTGCAGGCACTCGAAATAGGCCATCTCCGGGGCGTAGCCGGCCTCGGTCAGCGTCTCGTAGCCGGCCTTGATCAGCTCGGTCAGGCCGCCGCAGAGCACGGCCTGCTCGCCGAACAGGTCGGTCTCGCACTCTTCCTTGAAGGTCGTCTCGATGATGCCGGCGCGGCCGCCGCCGATGGCCGAGGCGTAGGACAGGGCGATGTCCAGCCCGTTGCCCGAGGCGTTCTGGTGCACGGCCACGAGGCAGGGCACGCCGCCGCCGCGCTGGTACTCGCCGCGGACGGTGTGGCCGGGGCCCTTCGGCGCGATCATGAACACGTCGAGGTCGGCGCGCGGCTCGATCAGGTTGAAGTGCACGTTCAGGCCGTGCGCGAAGGCCAGGGCGGCGCCTTCCTTCAGGTTCTTGGCGAGGTCGTCGCGGTACAGGTCGGCCTGCAGCTCGTCCGGGGTGAGGATCATCACCACGTCGGCCCAGGCGGCGGCCTCGGCCGGGGACATGACCGTGAAGCCGGCGTTCTCGGCCTTCTTGATGGTGGCCGAGCCGGGGCGGAGGGCGATGCGCACGTCCTTCACGCCGCTGTCACGCAGGTTGTTGGCGTGGGCGTGGCCCTGGCTGCCGTAGCCGACGATGACGACCTTCTTCCCCTTGATCAGGTTCACGTCGGCATCACGATCATAATAGACGCGCATGGTGGTCTTCCTTGGATTTTTCGATCTGGTGGTGCGGGTTTTGCGCAGCGGAATTACTCCACCGGCGAAAGGGCCGCGTCAAGCAGAACACTGTTCGGTAGACGGATAAAGGACGGCGGGCTGGGTCGCTTCACACTCATGGCCCGCCGTCATAAGGCCGGGATCAGAACCCGGTGGCTCCCTTGGACATGGCGACGACGCCGGTTCGGCTGGCCTCGACGAGGCCGAGCTGGGCCATCAGCCCGACGAAGTCGTCGACCTCGGCCGTCGTGCCGGTCAGTTCGAACACGAAGGAGGTCAGGGTGGCGTCGACCACCTTCGCCTTGAAGATGTCGGCCAGGCGCAGCGCCTCGATGCGGCGGTCGCCGGTGCCGGCCACCTTGACCAGCGCCAGTTCGCGCTCCACCGACGGCCCCTCGTCCGTCAGGTCGTGCACCTTGTGCACCGGCACGAGGCGGTCGAGCTGGGCCTTGATCTGCTCCACCACCATACGGGTGCCGGAGGTGACCAGGGTGATGCGCGACAGGTGGTCGGCGTTGTTCACCTCCGCCACCGTCAGGCTTTCGATGTTGTAGCCGCGGCCCGAGAACAGGCCGATGACGCGGGCCAGCACGCCCGGCTCGTTGTCCACCAGCACGGCGATGGTGTGCTTCTCGATCTTCTCTTCCACGATCCGTACTCCGCCAGAGGGCCTTCAACCGTTCGTCTTGGTCGCCGCGATCAGACCAGCACCATGCCGTCTTCCGGCGTGGCGTCGGACGGGCTGTCCTCCGGACCGAACAGGATTTCGTTGTGGGCCTTGCCGCCGGGGATCATCGGGAAGCAGTTCTCCTTCGGGTCCACGGCGATGTCGATGATGCAGGGGCGGTCGGTGACGGCCAGCATCTTCTCGATGACCTCGTCCACCTCGGCCACCGTGGTCGCGCGCAGGCCGACGCAGCCCCAGCTTTCCGCCAGCTTCACGAAGTCGGGCAGCGCCTCGGAGTAGCTGTTGGAGTAGCGGGAGCCGTGCAGCAGCTCCTGCCACTGGCGCACCATGCCCATGTACTTGTTGTTCAGGATGAAGATCTTGACCGGGGCGCGGTACTGCACCGCCGTGCCGATCTCCTGCATGTTCATCAGGAAGGACGCCTCGCCCGAAACGTCCACCACGATGGCGTCGGGGTGGGCGAGCTGGGCGCCGATGGCCGCCGGCAGGCCGTAGCCCATGGTGCCCAGGCCGCCGGAGGTCATCCAGCGGTTCGGCTCGTCGAAGGGCAGGAACTGGGCGGCCCACATCTGGTGCTGGCCGACCTCGGTCGTCACGTAATGGTTCTTGCCGCGCAGCGCCTCGCGCAGCCGCTCCAGCGCGTACTGCGGCTTGATGACCGCCTCGGTGCGGTTGTAGTTCAGGCAGTTGCGGGCGCGCCAGCCCTCGACCTGACCCCACCACTCCTTCAGGGCGGTCTGGTCGGCGCGCTTCTGGCGGGCCTTCCAGATGCGGATCATGTCCTCCAGGACGGCGCCGGCGTCACCGACGATGGGGATGTCCACCGCGACGTTCTTGTTGATCGAGCTGGGGTCGATGTCGACGTGGATCTTCTTCGAGCCCGGCGCGAATTCCGACAGCTTGCCGGTCACGCGGTCGTCGAAGCGGGCGCCGATGTTGATCATGACGTCGCAGTTGTACATGGCGAGGTTCGCCTCGTACGTCCCATGCATGCCCAGCATGCCCAGCCACTGCGGGTCCGACGCCGGGAAGGCGCCCAGCCCCATCAGGGTCGAGGTGATCGGGAAGCCCGTCATCTTCACGAACTGGGTCAGCAGCTTGGCCGCGATCGGGCCGGCGTTCACCACGCCGCCGCCGGTGTAGAAGATCGGGCGCTTGGCGTTGGCGATCAGCTCGATGGCCTCCTCCACGCGGGCGATCTCGGGCTTCACCTGCGGGCGGTAGGTCTTGTGCTTCACCTCGGTCGGCGGGATGTAGGTGCCGTCGGCGAACTGCACGTCCTTCGGGATGTCGACCAGCACCGGGCCGGGGCGGCCGCTGCGCGCCACATAGAAGGCCTCGTGCATGGTGCGGGCCAGCTGGTTGACGTCCTTCACCAGATAATTGTGCTTGGTGCAGGGACGCGTGATGCCGGTGGTGTCGGCCTCCTGGAAGGCGTCGTTGCCGATCAGGTGGGTCGGCACCTGCCCCGACAGGCAGACCAGCGGAATGCTGTCGCACAGCGCGTCGAGCAGGCCCGTCACGGCGTTGGTGGCGCCGGGGCCGGAGGTCACCAGCACGCAGCCCACCTTGCCGGTGGAGCGGGCGTAGCCTTCCGCGGCGTGCACGGCCGCCTGCTCGTGCCGGACCAGGATGTGCTTGATGTCGTTCTGCTGGAAGATGGCGTCATAGATCGGAAGTACCGCGCCGCCCGGATAACCGAAGATGATGTCTACGCCCTGATCCTTCAGGGCCTTGATGACGATCTGCGCGCCGGTCAGCTTCTGTTCGGGCATAGCTCACGACCTTCCAATGGGGGCCCCTCTTTTCACGGGCGGCCCTGTTCCTTCTCAAACCCCGGCGATGGCCTGCTGGGAAAACAAGGGGTTATCCCCAAAGGCGAAGGCCGGGACCGGCAAACTAGACAATTCGTCCGTCTTCGGTCAACCCATTTTGCGAATGATCGAAAAGATTTTTTGCCGCAGTTTTTCCAAATATTTCGCAAGCTGGAAAGACCGCTCTCCCCGCAAAGCCGCCCGCAAACACGAACGGCCTGCCCCGCGGGTGCGGAGGCAGGCCGTTGCGCAAGAAGCGGCGGAGGTTACGCCGCGACGGTCTGAAGAAGGCCGCAGAGGCGGCGGATGCCTTCGCGGATGCGCTCCGGGTTGTTGTTGGAGAAGCTGAGACGCAGCGTGTTCTTGCCCGAACGGTCGGCGTGGAAGGCCGAGCCGGGGACGAAGGCGACGTTGGCGTCCTTGATGGCGCGGGCCAGCAGGTCCACCCCGTCGGTGCCCTCCGGCAGCTCGATCCAGACGAACATGCCGCCTTCCGGCTTGGTCCAGGTCACCCCGGCCGGGGCGAACTCGTCCAGCGCGGTCAGCATGGCGTCGCGGCGCTCCTTGTAGGCGGCGCGCAGGCGGCGGATGTGGCTGTCGAAGGTCTGCGACACCACGTCGTGCAGCACGATCTGGTTGATGGTGCTGGTGTGCAGGTCGCCGGCCTGCTTCATCAGGACCAGCCGGTTGATCACCTCGGCCGGGCCGTTGATCCAGCCCACGCGCAGCGCCGGCACCATCGTCTTGGAGAAGGAGCCGCAGAAGAGCACGTTGGTGATCTTGCCGCCGTTGCGGGCGGCGTCCAGCGCGGCGAGGGACGGGATCGCCTCGCCCTCGTAGCGCAGTTCGGTGTAGGCGGCGTCCTCGACGATCGGCACGCCGTGCTTGGCGCAGAGGTCGAGCAGCGCCTCGCGGCGGGCCAGCGAGATCGTCGTGCCGTTGGGGTTCTGGAAGTCGGGGACGAGGTAGAAGAACTTCGGCTTCTGCTCCAGCGCCGCTTCCACCGCGGCGAGGTCCGGCCCCTCGGCGTCGCCGGGAACGGAAAGATACTGCGGCTCGTAGGGTGAAAAGGCCTGGAGCGCGCCGAGATAGGTCGGGCGGGTCACCAGGATCTTCTCGCCCGGCCCGATCAACAGCTTGCCGACGAACTCCAGCGCCTGCTGCGACCCGCTGGTCACCAGCACCTCGTCCAGCCCGGCCTGGATGCCGCGGCGGCCCATGTACTCGCCGATCCACTCGCGCAGCGGCGTGTAGCCCTCGCTGATGGTGTACTGAAGCGCGCCGCCGGCCCCGCTGTTGGACTGGAAGATCTTCTCATAGGCGCGGGCGATGGCCGCGGTCGGGAAGAAATCGGGGTCCGGGATGCCCCCGGCGAAGGAGATGATCTCCGGCCGCTGGAGCAGCTTCAGCAGCTCCCGGATTTCCGAGGCCCCCATGCCGGCGACGCGACCGGCAAACACGTTTCCCCAATCGACCGTCACTTTCAATCCTCCTGAGGGTCAACGACGCAACGTCGTTTCAAGATAGGTCAGTATTGCTTCACTAAGTGGTCTTGTGTAGAGCGAATTGATCGTATGGCAGCCATGCAGCGCGGAGGCCGGCGGCCGGGCCGCGAGCTGGTGGCGGAACCATGTGACCTGCCGCTTCGCGTAGCGGCGCGTCGATTGCTGAGCCAGCGCAATGGCTTCGTCGAGGGTCAGCGCCCCGCCCAGATGGTCGCGCAGTTCCGGCACGCCCAGCGCCTTCATCGCCGGCAGGTCGGGATCGAGGCCGAGCGCGTCGAGCCGCCGCACCTCCTCCAGCGCCCCCTGCCCCATCATCACGCGGAAGCGGCGGTCGCAGTTGGCGTAGAGCGCGTCGCGCGGCGGGTCGATCACCAGCACGGAGAAGGCCAACCCCTCCGGCGCGCCCTCGGCGCGCTGGGTCTGCCAATGGGACAGCGGATGGCCGGTGGCCTCCAGCACTTCCCAGGCGCGGGTCAGGCGGGTGGTGTCGCCGGGGTTCAGCTTGGCCGAGGCCGGGTCGCGGCCCACCAGCTCCGCGCGGAACGCCTCGCCCCCCAGCTCCCGGAGCCGGGCGTGAGCGGCCTTGCGCACCTCGTCCGGGACGGCGGGGACGGCGCTCAAGCCCTCCATCAGCGTGCGCAGGTAGAGGCCGGTGCCGCCGACGACGATGGGCAGCCGTCCGGCGGCGTGGGCCGCGGCGATCTCCGCCAGCGCCATGTCGCGCCAGCGCGCGGCGGACCCGCGCTCCGCCGCCGGCAGCACGCCGTAGAGCCGATGCGGGGCCTGCGCCAGATCCTCCGCCCCAGGACGGGCAGTCAGCACGTCCAGCTCGGCGTAGAGCTGCATGCTGTCGGCGTTGATGACCGTGCCGTTGCGCGCCAGGGCGATGTCGAGCGCCATGCCCGACTTGCCCGACGCCGTCGGGCCGCCGATCACCACCACGTGCCGGTGCTGCACATCCCGGTTGCGCGGGCTGTCCTCTGCCATGTCGCCTTGCCTGACGTTCCTCCGCCTACAGCGTATGGCAGGGGAGGACACGGCTTGCAAGGCTGACCGGAAGGCGCCTCAGCGAACCGTGATCGTCCCGGTCATGCCGAAGCCGCTGTGCAACGGTTCGTGGCAGGCCAGGTCGTAGGTTCCGGCCTCGACCGGAACGAACTCCACCACGTCGGTCTGGCCGGCGGGGATCTCCAGATTCACCAGGGCCGGCGTCTCGACGGTGCCTTGCGCGGTGGTGACCCGGCGCACCGCGATGGCCTTGAAGAAGCCTTCGGAGGTGAAGGTGTGTGCGACGTTGCCGCGGTTCTCAAGCGTCAGGCGGTAGGACGTTCCCCGCTCGAAGGACAGACGGTCGGGCTGGAACCGGAACTCGTCCAACTGAACCGTCACGGGACGGGCCTGCGCCCAATCCACCGCCGAGACGCGCGCCGCCACGTCGCCGACATAGCCGGGCGGCGGGCGCTGCGCCAGATCGGTCCCGGCGCCGCATCCGGCCAACAGCAGGGTGAAAGCGAGAATGGACGGGGTGAGAAGGGTGGCAGGCCGCTGGATCATGGACGAACCCTCCGGCGATTTCAGCGGAAACGCGGCGGGAGGCTTCCGGGTCCGCGGCGCGGAATGTCTACGACGCTTGGCGGAGTGGGTTGGCGCAATCCCCCGGCTGTGCTAGGGAGCGCGCGCGCCCTTCCCCACGGCTCTTCCAGGATCGCCCCGCCATGAGCGCTGTCGTTACGCTGATCGCCGCCGCCTCCGCCGTTCTCGACGAGCAGGCCGTGCAGGCCGCCCGCGCGTCCCTGACCGCGCTGGGGGCCGACACTGCCAAGCCGGACTGGCTGGCCCCAGACCGCGCCTGCGACATCGCCGAGGAAGGGCTGGTGCCCGAGCAGGCCGAAGCCGCCGTGCGCCGCGCGCTGGCCAATCTTGCGTCAGGCGGCCTTGCCATCGACGTGATTGCCCAGAAGCCGGGCAACCGGAGAAAACGCCTGCTGGTCGCCGACATGGAATCAACGATCATCGAGCAGGAGATGCTGGACGAGCTGGGCGATTACGTCGGGCTGAAGGACCACATCGCCGCGATCACCGCCCGCGCCATGAACGGTGAGATCGACTTCAAGGGCGCGGTGCGGGAGCGGGTCGCCCTGCTCAAGGGCCTGAACGAGAGCGTCGTCGACGAGGTGTGGCAGCGCGCCACCCTGATGCCCGGCGCCAGGACGTTGGTGTCCACCATGCGCGCCAACGGGGCGGCCTGCGTGCTGGTTTCCGGCGGCTTCCGCTGCTTCACGGAGCGGGTGCGCCAGTGGGTCGGCTTCGATGACGACCGCGGCAACGTGCTGGAGGTCGTCGACGGCGTCATGACCGGCGCGGTGGTCGAGCCGATCCTCGACAAGGACAGCAAGCTGGAGGCCCTGCTCGCCTACGCCGGGGAGCGCCACGTCCCGACTGTCGAGACGATGGCCGTCGGCGACGGCGCCAACGACCTGCCGATGTTGCTGGCCGCCGGGCTGGGCGTCGCCTTCCACGCCAAGCCGACGGTGGCCGCCCAGGCCCGCGCCCGCGTCGACCACGGCGACCTCACCGCCCTGCTGTTCGCCCAGGGCTACCGGATCGGCGAGTTCGTGGAGGGCTGACTTCCCATCAACGCACCTCATAAAGCGAAAGGGCACCAGCGGTTTCCCGCCGGTGCCCTTTTCGTTTTGGGGATAGCCCCCTGGGCTCAGCCCTGGCTGAGCGGGATGGCGACGAAGCGCAGGTCGCCGTGACGGTCCACCAGCAGCAGGATCGACTTCTTGCCCTGCTCCTTGGCCTTCTGGATCTTGGACGTCACGTCCTCCGGCTTGCGGACCTCCTCCTGGCCGACCTCGATGATGACGTCGCCGGCGCGGATGCCCTTCTCCGACGCGGTGGAGTTGCCGGCCACCTCGGTCACCACGACGCCCTTCAGCTCGGGCTTGATCTCGAACTGCTGGCGCAGCTCCGGGGTGATGTTGGTCAGCTTCAGGCCCAGCGTCTCGGTCGGCTTCTGGGCCGGGGCCTGCTGCGGCTGGCGGCGCTGCTCCTCCGGGTTGGCGGCGAGAAGGCCCGATTCCTCGGCGGCCTCAAGCTCGCCCACCTTCACCTGGAGCTGCTGCGACTTGCCTTTGCGCCACACCTCGACCGGGACGGCCTTGTCGATCGGCGTCTCGGCGACGACGCGCGGCAGGCGGCGCATCTCGTTGATTTCCTTGCCGTCGAACTTGGTCACCACGTCGCCCGCCTGGATGCCGGCCTTGGCCGCCGGGCCGTTCGGGGTGATGGAGGCGACCAGCGCGCCCTTGTGGCCCTGCAGGCCCAGGCTCTCGGCGATCTCCGGGGTCACGCCCTGGATGCGCACGCCCAGCCAGCCGCGGCGGGTCTTGCCGTACTCGCGGAGCTGCGCGACCACCTGCTTGGCGAGGTTGGACGGGATGGCGAAGCCGATGCCGACCGAACCGCCCGACGGCGAGAAGATCGCCGTGTTGATGCCGATGACCTCGCCGTTCAGGTTGAACATCGGGCCGCCGGAGTTGCCGCGGTTGATCGAGGCGTCGGTCTGCAGGAAGTCGTCGTAGGGGCCGGCGTTGATGTCGCGCTGGCGGGCCGAGATGATGCCGGCGGTGACCGAACCGCCCAGGCCGAACGGGTTGCCGATGGCCAGCACCCAGTCGCCCACGCGCATGGTGTCCGAATCACCGAAGGGCACGGCGACCAGCGGGTGGCTGGTGGTGATCTTCAGCAGGGCGACGTCGGTCTTCGGGTCCTTGCCGATCAGCTCCGCCTTGATGTTGGTGTCGTCCTGCAGGATGACGGTGATCTCGTCGGCGTCCTGGATGACGTGGTTGTTGGTGACCACGTAGCCGTTCTTGGCGTCGATGATGAAGCCGGAGCCGAGCGAGGTCGACTTGCGCGGCTGCTGCGGCTGGTCCTGCTGCTGGCGGTCGAAGAAGTCGCGGAAGAACTCCTCGAACGGCGAGCCCGGCGGGAACTGCGGCATCTCGGGACGGGCGCCCTGCTGGCGCTGCGGCACCGCCTGGCTGGTGGAGATGTTGACCACGGCGGGCAGCAGCTTTTCCGACAGGTCGGCGAAGCTGGTCGGCGCCGGGCGCGACTGGGCCATGGCGGGGGTGCCGACGGCGGCGGACAGCCCCAACAGGAGAGCGGCGATCAGCGGCACGACGCGCAGCCGGCGGCCGGATTCGGCGCGGTGGATGGGGTGGTTCGGGTTCAACTCAGCTCTCCCTGCCGGACATCCGGCACCTTCTTGTTCCAATCGGCCATCTGTTCCAATCGGCACGCGGTTTCATGCGAATCGCGGTCCGAGGGGGCGCTTCACCGATCCGTGTGCCGGATGTAATCCCCGCGCGTCATCGCTTCAAGCAAAGGCGCACGGAGCCCATCCGCAACGGAGGACGCGCGAGTATAGAAGTCGGAGTATGGCCGGAAAATGGCGGCGCGGTCCAGCGACGCGCGCGCGGCAAAAGGGTGTCAGGCGCCGCGCAGAAGCCAGACGAATCCGACGCCGGCCATCGCCGTCACCAGCCCGACGGTGCGCAGCCGGTTCTCCGGCATCGTCAGCGCTTCGACGATCAGACGCCGCATCGCGGACGGGAACAGCGCGTAGAGCACGCCCTCGATCACCAGGACCAGGGCCAGCGCGGTGAGAAAATCCGTCATTGGTCGGGCGGCATTTCGGAGAAGGAAGTCCGGGCGGGACGACAAAATCGGGGTGGGGGAACGGGAGCCCCCACCCCACCCCCTCCCCCGGGACAAGGGGGAAGGGGAGACGAGCGCGACGTCTTACTGCTGCTGGGCGGTCGCCGGAGCCGGAGCCCGCTGCGGCACAGCACCACTGCCCGAGGCCGGCGCCGGCTGGCCGTTGCCGCCACCGGTGATGTCGCCGAAGTAGCGGAAGAACTCGCCGCTCGGGGACAGCACCATGGTGGTGTCGTCCTTGTTCAGCGACTTCCGGTAGGCTTCGAGCGTCCGGTAGAAGCTGTAGAACTGCGGGTCCTGCGACGTCGCCTCGGCGATCATCTTCAGCGCCTGGTTGTCGCCTTCACCGCGCAGGATCTGCGAATCGCGCTGCGCTTCGGCCAGGATGACGGTGCGCTCGCGGTCCGCGCGGGAGCGGATCTGCTGCGACTGCTCCTGACCCTGGGCGCGGGCCTCGGCGGCTTCGCGCTCACGCTCCGACCGCATGCGGGCGAAGATCGACTGGCTGGTCTCCTCCGGCAGGTCGGCGCGGCGAATGCGGACGTCGACGATCTCGATGCCGAAGCGCTTCGCCTCGTCGTTCACCTGCCCGCGGATGTCGTTCATCACGCGCGGACGCTCGTCCGACAGGATGGCGAGCAGCGTCACGCTGCCGAGAACGCGGCGCAGCGCCGAGTTCACGATGGCGTTCATCCGCGTCTCGGCCACCGCCTCGTTGCCGGCGGTCTGGTAGAAGCGCAGCGGGTCCAGGATGCGGTAACGCGCGAAGGCGTCCACGTCCAGGCGCTTCTGGTCGGCCAGGATGACCTGCTCCACCGGCGGGTCGAGGTCGAGCACGCGGCGGTCGAGGATGCGGACTTCCTGGATGAAGGGAACCTTGGCCTTCAGGCCGGGTTCGCGGATGACCCGCATCGGCTCGCCGAACTGGAGGACGAGCGCCTGCTGCGCCTCGTTCACCGTGAACAGCGAGGCCGAGGCGAGCACGCCCGCGGCGAGGATGCCGATGCCGGCGACCAACAATGTGCGGTTCATGGCATCCCTCCTCAACGGGCCGGCTGCTGGCCGGCGGGCCGCGCCGGGGCAGTCTGGAGCTGGTTGAGCGGCAGGTAGGGAACCACGCCCTGGGCGCCCTGCGCGTTGCCGTCGATGATGACCTTGTTGGCGCCGCTCAGGATCTCTTCCATGGTCTCCAGATACATGCGCTTGGCGGTCACGTCCTTGGCGGTCGAGTAGGCGTCGTACACCTTGCGGAAGCGGTCGGCGTCACCCTGTGCCAGGTTCACGACCTGCTCGCGGTAGGCGGACGCTTCCTGGATCAGCCGCTCCGCGTCGCCTCGGGCGCGCGGGATGACGTCGTTCCGGTAGGCCTCGGCCTCGTTGCGGGCGCGTTCGCGGTCGGCGCGGGCGCGCTGCACGTCGTTGAAGGCGTCGATGACGGGCGACGGCGGGTCGGCCTTCTGCAGCTGCACCTGCGTCACCTCGATGCCGCCCTCATAGTCGTCCAGCATGGCCTGGAGGAGCTGGCGGGTCGAGGTTTCGATCTGCTGGCGGGCCTCGGTCAGGGCCGGCTGCAGGTCGGTGCGGCCGATGACCTCGCGCATCGCGCTTTCCGCCGCCTTCTTCACGGTGGCCTCGGGGTCGCGGATCTTGAACAGATACTCGCCCGCGTCCTTGATGACCCAGAAGACGGTGAAGTCGATGTCGATGATGTTCTCGTCGCCGGTCAGCATCAGCGACTCGTCGGGGACGTCGCGGTCGCCGCGGCGGCCGTCGCCGGCCGAGCGGTAGCCGACCTCGATCCGGTTGACGCGCGTCACCTTGGGCATCAGCACCGTCTCGATGGGCGCCGGCAGATGGTAGCGCAGACCGGGCTGCTCGGTGCGCACCCACTGGCCGAAGCGCAGCACGACGCCCTGCTCGTCCGCCTCGACGCGGTAGATGCCGCTGGCCAGCCAGACCACGGCCAGCAGGCCGACGACGAGCGCGATGCCCCGGCCGCTGCCGACGCCGCCCGGCATCACCCGCTTCAGGCGGTCCTGGCCGCGGCGCAGCAGATCCTCAAGGTCCGGCGGCTGCGGCCCTCCGCCGCCGCCACCACCGCCGCCACCGCCACCCGGCGGACGGCCCCACGGATTCTGACCGCCACCACCCGGCGGAGGACCCCAGGGGCCGCCACCGCCGCCCCCTCCCTGATTGCTCCACGGCATTCCGTTCGTTCCCCTTCGCGCTCTCTCAATTCTTGGGACGGAAATTCCGGAAAACAAATCGTTTCCGGACCGTCCGATCCCTTTACCATTATTGTCCGCCGGCCCTATAGTGCCCATCCCATTCGGGGAAGGATTTCACCGACGGATATCCGCCAATATCGGGAAGGAAGCGGAGTTTTCAACCATGGCGCAGGTCAGCGAAGCTCAAGTCCTTGAAGCTCTGAGGACGGTTGTCGATCCGGAACGGGGCAAGGACGTCGTCAGCCTCGGCATGCTTTCCGGCCTTGTCGTGCGTGACGGGCACGTCGCCTTTTCGATCGAGGTGGACCCCAAGCGCGGCGCCCAGGCCGAGCCGGTGCGCCACGCCGCCGAGAAAGCGGTGGAGGCTCTGCCGGGCGTCCTGTCGGTCACCGCGGTCCTGACGGCGCACCGCCCCGCCGGGCAGGGTGCGGCCCCGCAGCAGGGCCACGGGCACGATCACGGGCATTCCCATGGCGGGCACGGCCACTCCCACGGCGGCCATTCCCATGGGCAGCCGACGGAGCAGAAGCCGCTGGTTCCGGGCGTGAAGGCCATCATCGCCGTCGCGTCGGGCAAGGGCGGCGTCGGCAAGTCCACCACGGCCAGCAACCTCGCGCTCGCCATGGCGGCGAACGGGTTGAAGGTCGGGCTTCTGGACGCCGACATCTACGGCCCGTCCATGCCGCGCATGCTGGGCATCTCCGGCCGGCCGACCAGCCGCGACGGCAAGATCCTGGAGCCGATGGAAAACTACGGCATCAAGGTGATGTCGATGGGCTTCCTGGTCGCCGAGGACACGCCGATGATCTGGCGCGGCCCGATGGTGATGAGCGCGCTCCAGCAGATGCTGCGCGATGTGAACTGGGGCACGCTCGACGTCCTGGTGGTGGACATGCCGCCGGGCACCGGCGACGCCCAGCTCACCATGGCGCAGCAGGTGCCGCTGGCCGGCGCGGTGATCGTCTCGACCCCGCAGGACATCGCCCTGCTGGACGCCCGCAAGGGGTTGAACATGTTCCGCCGCGTGGACGTGCCCGTCCTCGGCATCATCGAGAACATGAGCTACTTCTGCTGCCCGAACTGCGGCCACCGCACGGACATCTTCAGCCACGGCGGCGCCCGCAAGGAGGCCTCCGATCTGGGCATGGAGTTCCTCGGCGAGGTCCCGCTGCACCTCGACATCCGCGAGACCTCCGACCAGGGCCAGCCCATCGTGGTGTCCCAGCCCGAATCGGAGCACGCGAAGGTCTACCGCGGAATCGCCAAGCGCCTGTGGGAGAAGATCGCCGGCGAGCAGGGCCCGGCCCGGGCGGCGCCGCGGATCGTGGTGTCGTAAGGGAAGTACTTGCCCCCACCCTTCCCACGGCTTGCGCCGCGGGCCCCTTCCCTCCCCCGCTTCGCAGGAGAGGGAGTTTTATCCCCTCCCCTGCGAAGCGGGGGAGGGTTAGGGAGGGGGCAATGTTTTGCCGGGGGCAAGAACCCCCCATATTCCGTCCCTCGACACAGCGCGGACGGGGCCGATGCCGGATTTCGTGACGTTGGTGGTGCTGCTGGCCGCCGTGGTCCTGGCGGTGCCGGTGGCCAAGCGGATCGGCTTCGGCGGGCCGCTCGGCTATCTCGCGGCGGGGCTGGCCATCGGGCCGGGCGGGCTCGGGCTGGTGACGGACGTCGAGGCGATCCGGCACGTCTCGGAACTCGGCGTTATCATGCTGCTGTTCCTGATCGGGTTGGAGTTGCGCCCCGCCCGCCTCTGGGTGATGCGACGATCGGTCCTGGGGCTCGGCGGCGCGCAGGTCGCGGTGACCACCGTCGTGATCGCCGCCGCCGCCATCCTTCTGCTGGGGTTCACCCCAGCCGCCGCCGCGGTGACCGGGTTCGGCCTCTCGCTGTCCTCCACCGCCATGGTGCTGCCCATGCTGGCGGAGCGGGAGCTGCTGACCACCAACGCCGGACGCAGCGCCTTCTCGATCCTGCTGTTCCAGGACCTCGCCATCATCCCGGCGGTGGCGCTGCTGCCGCTGCTCGGCCATGGCGCCGGGGAGGTGCCGGACGCCGGGACGGCGTGGCTGGCCGTGCTGAAGGCCGGCGGAGCGATCGCGGTGATCCTGGCCGGCGGGCGCTACCTGCTGCGCCCCGTGCTGCGCATCGTGGACGGCGCCCGGACGCCGGAGATCTTCACCGCCACCGCCCTGCTGATCGTGCTGGGCACCGCCCTGTTCGCCGCCTGGGCGGGGCTGTCCATGTCGCTCGGCGCCTTCATGGCCGGGGTGCTGCTGTCCGATTCGGAGTACCGGCACGAGGTGCAGGCCGACATCGCGCCGTTCGAGGGGCTGCTGCTCGGCCTGTTCTTCGTGTCGGTGGGCATGGGGGCCGACGTGGCGGCGCTGATGGCCGAGCCGGTGCGCTACCTGTCGCTGGCGCTCGGGCTGATGGCCGTGAAGGCCGCGGTGCTGTTCGGGCTGGCCCGCCTGTCCGGCCTGCGTCCGGGCGGCTCGACGCGGCTGTCCACGGTGCTGAGCCAGGGCGGCGAGTTCGGCTTCGTGCTGTTCGGACTGGCCGTCGGAGTCGGGGCGATGAGCGGCGGGCAGGCGGCGACGGCCATGCTGGTGGTCACGCTGTCGATGATCGCCACGCCCTTCGTCTTCGCGGCGGAGGAGCGCTGGCTGGCGCCGCGGCTGATCGTGAAACCGGTCCGCCCCTACGACACCATCGCGCCGGACGGCGAGCCGCCGGTGCTGATCTGCGGCTTCGGCCGGGTCGGGCAGATCGTCGGCCGCGTGCTGCGGCTGCGCGGCATTCCCTTCACGGCGCTGGAACAGAGCGCCGAGCAGGTCGACGTCGTGCGGCGGTTCGGCAACAAGGTCTATTACGGCGACCCGTCGCGGCTCGACCTGCTGCGCGCCGCCGGGGCGGACAAGGCCAAGGTGCTGGTGGTGGCGCTGGAGGACATGGAGCAGTCGCTGCGCGTGGTGGAGCTGGCGACGCGCCATTTCCCCCACCTCGTCATCCACGCCCGCGCCCGCAACCGTCGCCACGCCCATTTCCTGATGGACCGCGGGGTCACCCATTTCGTGCGCGAGACCTATGATTCCAGCCTGCGGCTGACCGGCGGCGTGTTGGAATCGCTGGGCCTGCCGCCGGAGGAGACCCGCCACACGCTGGACACCTTCCGCGAGCATGACGAGCGCACGCTGATCCGGCAGCACGCCGTGCACCACGACGAGAACCGCCTGATCCAGACCTCGCGGCAGGCCGCCGCCGAGCTTCAGGCCCTGTTCGAGGCCGACCGCGAGGAACCGGAGGGGGAGCGGGACCGCAAGACCGTCTGAATGGTTGCGGCCCCCCGGCCTTCACCCGATCAGCAGGCTGTCGTCGGTGATGTCCTCGCCGCCGCGCTGCTTGGCGAACAGTGCCAGCAGGTGCGGCACGTCCAGCCCGGCGCGCTGCTCGCCGGACACGTCGAGCACGATCCGCCCTTCGTGCAGCATCACCGTGCGGTCGCCATAGTCCAGCGCCTGCCGCATGGAGTGGGTGACCATCAGCGTGGTCAGCCGGTTCTCCTCGACGATGCGGCGCGTCAGGCCGAGCACGAACTCCGCCGTTCCGGGGTCGAGCGCCGCCGTGTGTTCGTCGAGCAGCAGGATCTTCGAGCCGGCGAGCGTCGCCATCAGCAGGCTGACCGCCTGCCGCTGCCCGCCGGACAGCAGGCCCATGCGGTCGTGCAGCCGGTTCTCCAGCCCAAGGCCCAGCTCCGCGATGCGCTCGCGGAAATGCCGGCGGCGGTCGCCGCGCAGGGCGAAGCCCAGGCCACGGCGGCGCCCGCGGGCGGCGGCCAGCGCCATGTTCTCCTCGATGGTCAGCGCGGTGCAGCTTCCGACCATCGGGTCCTGGAAGACGCGGGCGACCAGCGCGGCGCGCTTCGGCGTCGCCCAGCGGGTGACGTCCACCCCGTCGATGGCGATGCGGCCCTCCTCGGCGATCACGTCGCCGGCCAGCGCGCCCAGGAAGGTGGACTTGCCGGCGCCGTTGGAGCCGATGACGGTGACGAACTGCCCTTCCGGGATCGTCAGGTCGACACCGCGCAGGGCGTGCTTTTCCAGCGGAGTGCCGCGCCCGAAGGTGACGTGGATGCCGTTGACCGTGATCATCGGACGGCCTCCCTCTTCTTCGACGCGGCTTTCAGCCGCATCCGCGGCAGGATCAGCGCCACCGCGACCAGGACGGCGGTGACGAGGTTGAGGTCGGAGGCCTGGAGTCCGATGGCGTCCGCCGACAGGGCCAGCTGCACCGCCAGACGGTAGAGGATGGAGCCGACGACGCAGCCGACCAGCGCCCACAGCATCGCGCGGGCCGGCAGCACCGTCTCGCCGACGATCACCGCGGCCAGACCGACCACGATGGTGCCGATGCCGGTGGTCACGTCGGCGAAGCCGTTGGTCTGGGCGAACAGCGCCCCGGCCAGGGCGCACAGCCCGTTGGACAGGGCCATGCCGGCGTAGATGTGGAAGTCCGTCTGCACCCCCTGCGCGCGGGCCATCCGGGCGTTGACTCCGGTCGCCCGCATGGCGAGGCCGAATTCGCTGTTCAGGAAGCGGGCCAGCAGCAGGACGATCACGACGACCACGACCAGGACGACGAGCGGCCGCACCACATGGTCGGGCAGCCCCAGCCCGTAGAAGGGCGTCAGCACCGTGTCCTGCATCAGCAGCGCCACGTTCGGGCGGCCCATCACGCGCAGGTTCACCGAGAACAACGCGATCATGGTCAGGATGCTGGCCAGCAGGTGCAGGATCTTGAAGCGGACGTTCAGCGTCGCCGTGACCAGCCCGGCCATCGACCCGGCCAGCGCCGCGACGAGGCTGGCGATCCACGGGTTGACCCCGGCGACCAGCAGCGTGGCGCAGACCGCCGCCCCCAGCGGGAAGCTGCCGTCCACCGTCAGGTCCGGAAAATCGAGCACCCGGAAGGACAGGTACACGCCGAGGGCGACCAGCGCGTACACCAGCCCGATCTCGACGGCCCCGAAAAAGGCGATTTCACTCATGATCGGTCCTTGGGGCGTGTCGCATCGGGCCCCCACCCAAACCCTCCCCCGCTCCGCAGGGGAGGGCTTTCTCCTCCCCCTGCGAAGCGGGGGGAGGTCGGGAGGGGGGC
>NZ_QLKQ01000086.1 GCF_003349955.1 Azospirillum brasilense | reverse complement strand
CTCCATGCCGCCCTCGGTGGACGCCATGATGGTGACGCGGCCGGTGGCGCGGTCGGTCAGCATGCCGAGATACAGCTCGCGCTTGATGTCGGCGCCTTCCTCGACATAGAGGCGCTTGACCTCGCGGCCTTCCGCACCGGTCTGCTTGGTGACCAGCACGTGGTTCAGCATCTCGGCGGCGTTCTTGCCGACCTCCTCGATGGACTTGACGACGCGGACGCCGCCCTTGCCCTCGGGGTTGTCCTTGAAGCGGCCGGCGCCGCGGCCGCCCGCGTGGATCTGCGACTTCACGACCCACACCGGGCCGCCCAGCTCGCGGGCGACGGTCTCGGCTTCCTGCGGGGTGTAGGCGACGCCGCCGCGGGGCACCGCGACGCCGTACTTCTTCAGCAGGCCTTTGGCCTGATACTCATGGATGTTCATCGGGCGTCCATCTGTTTTTATGGTCGGCTGACGGATTTCGGGTCGGCTGACGATGGGCGAAGATCGGGCAGGCGTTTCCTGCTGGCGGACGCGCCAGGGCGCAAGTCTTCGTGGGGACGAGTCCTTCGGGAAGCCTTACGCCGGCTGGCGCGAACAACCGCGGTCACTGTACCACCGGGCGCAAACGGTTCAACCGTCCGCGCCCGGGGCGACAAGGCCGCAGGCCGCCGCGCAGGCAAAAAACAGGCCGCCTTAGGAGGCGGCCTTCTCAGCCTGCTGCTTCTTGACCACCTCGACGAGCTGCTTCACAGCGTCGACCGAGTGATCGAACATCTTCTTCTCTTCCTCGGAGAGATCGATCTCGATGATCTTCTCGACGCCGCCGGCGCCGATGATCGTCGGGACGCCGACGTAGAGGTCGTTCTGGCCGTACTGGCCGGTCAGGTAGGCGGCGACCGGAACGACGCGCTTCTGGTCCTTCAGGTAGGACTCGGCCATCTGGATGGCGGAGGCGGCCGGGGCGTAGAAGGCCGAGCCGGTCTTCAGCAGCTTGACGATCTCGGCACCGCCGTCGCGGGTGCGCTGCACGATGGCGTCCAGCTTCTCCTGCGTGGTCCAGCCCATCTTGACCAGATCCGGCAGCGGGATGCCGGCGACGGTCGAGTAGCGGACGAGCGGGACCATGGTGTCGCCGTGGCCGCCCAGCACGAAGGCGGTGACGTCCTCGACCGAGACCTTGAACTCGTCGGCCAGGAAGTAGCGGAAGCGGGCCGAGTCGAGCACGCCGGCCATGCCGACGACGCGCTCCGGCGGGAGGCCAGAGGCCTGCTGGAGCACCCACACCATCACGTCCAGCGGGTTCGTGATGACGATGACGAAGGCGTTCGGGGCGTGCTTCTTGATGGCCTCGCCGACGGTCTGGCAGACGCCGGTGTTGATGCCGATCAGGTCGTCGCGGCTCATGCCCGGCTTGCGCGGCACGCCGGCGGTGACGATCACGACGTCGGCGCCTTCGATGACCGAATAGTCGTTGCCGCCGCTGAGCTTGGCGTTGAAGCCTTCGACCGGCGAGGTCTCAGCCAGGTCGAGGGCCTTGCCCTCCGGCATGCCTTCGGCGATGTCGAACAGCACGACGTCGCCGAGTTCCTTCTGGGCAGCGAGCAGAGCCAGCGTGCCGCCAATCTGGCCGGCGCCGACGAGCGCAATCTTCTTGCGAGCCATGGAGCGTTTCCCTAAGCGTGAGCGTCCCCCATTCAGCGGAGGACAGAACCGATTGAGTGTAGCGTCCTAGGGGTCCAGCGCCCTGAGATTTCGAGGGCGGTTCCTAGCGCGATTCCGTCCCGAGGGCAAGCGTGACCGCAAGCACGGGAGACGGAACTGTGCAATCGATTACGGCGAATGGCCGGAACGGCAAACAGGAATTTGGCGTTGCGGGTGCGGCGCACTATTCTTTGGATAGGTTTTGAAGGTCGTTCGGCTTGGGGGGAAGAACCATGATTCGCTTTGCACCGGCATTTTGCCTGACCGTGACGCTGGCGCTGGGAAGCGGCGGCGCGGCCTTGGGACAAACCGTCGCAGACTATGAGGCCGCTCTGGCCAAGGCGCCGTTGAACACGGCGGCAGCGACCACGCCGGGGGCCGCTTCGGCGAGCATGGCGGCGGACACCCCGTCGGCCACCGACGTGCTCTATTGCCGGCCCGTGTCGAACTATGTGTACACCTCCGTTCCGCCGGGGGAGCGCAGCGGCATCGTGGTGCCCTTCGTGGCCTTCGACGGGCCGAGCGACCCGGCGACCCTGCGCAAGCGTGCCCTGTGCGAGACGGTGCGCCAGATGGCGGTGATCCAGTTCGATGCCGGGACGGGCGAGGAGATCGTCACCCCGCCGCAGCTGATCGACACCGACCCGTCGCGCCCCCTTTACCAGAACGATCCGACGCTGGCGCCCGACGCGCGGCGCGCCCCGGCCCGCCGGCCGCTGGAAATCCAGTAGGGGAACTTTCGGGGACAGCGCTCCGCGGCGTCAGGAACGGACGCCGTAGAGCGCGAGGTGGCGGGCCATGTCCGCCGCGGGCAGCGGGTAGTCGGTGCCCTGGCGGGCGTTCAGCACGGCGCGCGGCGGGATGCCCGCGGCACGGATCTGAACCCGCATGGCGCAGCGCATCGAATAGCCGGCCCGCCAGACCAGCGCGGTGACCGCGCGGGGGTCGCCCGAGCGCAGGATGTCGTCCACGATCCCCGGATGGACGGCGGCGCGCAGGGCCAAGGCGGCGCGGACGAAGTCGGTCTCCTCCCAGGACAGGGCGTCGCCCAGCGCCGTCTCGTCCAGGGCGCCCTGGCGGTGCAGGCGGACGGCGCGGCGTCCGGGCGATTCGCCTTGCTCGCGCCCCTCGATCCAGGCGACGCGGCGCCGTGTGACGGAGGCGACCTCCGCCGCGGTGACCGCGTCGAGATCGGTGCGGCGGCGCAACAGATCGGCCACCGACTCGTCGACGAACTCCGCCAGCCGCAGGGCCAGCCGCTGCGGCAGGGCCGGCCGGCCGGCCAGTTTGGCTTGCCAGTCCGGATGGCCGCCGGACCGCTCCACCAGATCCTCCAGCCGGTCGTCCGGGATCACCGCGCCGTCGTTGTCCAGCAGGACGCCCGTGGCCTCGGCGTCGCCCGAGTCGACGATGGCGCGGGAGAGCGGCGCGCTGACCGCGGGCCGCCGCGCGATGGCCGACAGCGCCCAGCCCGCGGGGTGGGCGGCGATGATCTCCAGCAAATCCGCGTCGGTCAGGGTGGCGCAGCAATGCAGGATCGGCTCCGCCACCGAACGTTCCACGTCGCGGGCCAGCGTGCGCGCCACGGTGGGCGGGGCGCAGGCGACGTCCTTCAGCGCCCCGGCCAGCGCCGTCCGCACATGGGTCGCGTGATCGCGGGCCAGCCGTTCCAGCGTGCGCAGGGCGGTGGCGGTGGCCTTGTCCCGACGGTCCGGGGGCAGGTCGGGCAGGAGCCGGCACAGTTTGCGCGCCAGCAGAGCGCGCACCCCGGCGTCGCCCATGCCGGCCATCCGCGATTCGATCAGCGCCGTGCCGACGCGGTGGCGTGCCGGTTCCGGCGCAGGAGGAGGAGGGGGAGAATCGTCGAACAGATAGCCGAGCAGGTCGGGGGCCACCCCGTCGTCCGTCGAGGGGTCTGCCCGTGGCGCCGAGCGGGCCGTGCCGGGACGGTCGTCCCCATGATCGCTGTGGAGGGGCGGACGTGGCTGCATCGGGATATCCAACGACGGACGGGTTAACGGGCCGCTAACGGCGCCGAACTTGTCGCCGGTGTCCGCCGGGTACAACCTTACCCTGAGATGCCAATCATGCCACCGGTCAGGATATCAGGTGGAAATGTGAAGGCGGCGAAAAGCGCAGGTTGAAAAGAAAAAGGGCCGCAACCCCGATGGGGCGCGGCCTTGAAGAGTTTAGGGAGGAAACGCACTGCAAAAGCAGTAACGGGGCGGATCATAGGCTTTGACCTTGGCGGATGGTAATACCAAGTTGGTATTGGTGCGGTGCGGCGTGCGCATGGCGATGCGGGAATAAAATGTTGTTTGCCCAGTGGGTGGGCAGGATTTCGACCGTTTGCACACATTCAAGCCGCAGAGGCGGATGATGGAAACGCAAACGATCAGAGCGGGAATATTGTTTGCAATGGGAACGATGGCGCGTGAAGTCTCGCCGAACGCCGGGCGACAGTCATCCGGCCATGCCCTTGGGCACCGCCTCCCTTGGGAGCGGTTCGTGCGTTTGACGCATTGTTTGCGAGGCGCTCCGGTCCGCTGCAAAAACCCTCCCCCGCGGCGGTCCGGCGGCGCGGGGGAGGGGAAAAGGCCAATGGCCAGTGTTCAGGCGGCCAGCTTCTCGCGGATCAGCGCCTTGGTCTCGTCCAGGCCGTAGAGCTGGATGAAGGAGCCCATGCGCGGGCCGGTGGTCTGGCCGAGCAGCACCTCATAAAGCGCCTGGAACCACGCGCGCAGCTCGGTGAAGCCGTGCTCCTTGCCGACCGCGAAGACCTCGTTCTGGATGACGTCGCCCGCCGCGTCGGCGGGGATGCCGTCCAGACGCTTCAGCAGATCCTCCAGCGCGGCGCGCTCGGCGTCGGTGGGCGCGCGGAAGCGCTTCGTCGGCTTCACCTGATCCTGGTAGTAGCGGACGGCGTAGCCGACCAGCTTGTCCAGGAAGGGGCTGTTCTCCGGCGTCGCCTCGGGCGCGTAGCGGCTGATGAAGCCCCACATCACGTCCTTGGTCTCGGCGTTCGCCGCCCCGGCGAGGTTGAGCAGCAGGTTGAAGGACACGTCCGAGCGCACCGCCGGCGCCGTGCCGTTGTGGATGTGCCAGGCCGGGTTCTCCAGCGCCTTGGCCGGCTCCTCCACCGGCAGCTTGGCGACGAAGGCCAGATACTCGTCCACCGCCCGCGGAATCACGTCGAAATACAGGCGCTTGGCCGACTTCGGCTTCTGGAACATGTAGAGGGCGAGGCTCTCCGGCGGGGCGTAGGCCAGCCACTCCTCCATGGTCAGGCCGTTGCCCTTGGACTTGGAGATCTTCTGCCCCTTGTCGTCCAGGAACAGCTCGTAGTTGAAGCCCTGCGGCGGGGTGCCGCCGAGGATGTTGACGATCTTCCCGGCCAGCTCGGCCGAGGGGATCAGGTCCTTGCCGTACATCTCGTAATCGACGCCCAGCGCGTACCAGCGCATGCCCCAGTCGGGCTTCCACTGGAGCTTCACATGGCCGCCGGTGACGGGAACCTCGACCTTCTTGCCGTCCTCGTCCTGGAAGACGATGGTGCCGGCGTCCACGTCGCGTTCCAGCACCGGAACCTGAAGCACGCGCCCCGTGGAGGGCGAGACGGGCAGGAACGGGCTGTAGGTCTGCTGGCGCTCCTCGCCCAGCGTCGGCAGCATGACGGCCATGATCTCGTCGTAGCGCCGCAGCACGCCGAGCAGCGCCTCGTCGAAGCGGCCCGACTTGTACCAGTCGGTGGAGGACTGGAACTCGTACTCGAAGCCGAAGCTGTCGAGGAAGGCGCGCAACCGCGCGTTGTTGTGCGCGCCGAAGCTGTCGTGGGTGCCGAACGGGTCGGGGACCTGGGTCAGCGGCTTGCCGAGGCTGGCGGCGACCAGCTCCTTGTTCGGGATGTTGTCCGGGACCTTGCGCAGCCCGTCCATGTCGTCGGAGAAGCAGAACAGCTTCGTCGGGATGTCGCTCATCCGCTGGAAGGCCTGACGGACCATGGTGGTGCGCGCCACCTCGCCGAAGGTGCCGATGTGCGGCAGGCCCGACGGACCGTAGCCGGTCTCGAACAGGACGTAGCCTTTGGCCGGCGGCTCTTTCGCGAAGCGCGCGACCAGTTTGCGCGCCTCCTCGAACGGCCACGCCTTCGCCTGCAACGCCAATTCCCGCTCGCCGGTCATGGTAGAGCCCCTTCAAAACTCGACGGAAGTGTAGAAAGGCAGCGACCCTAGGGCGCAGCGCGCCGTCCGTCAACGGGCGCCGCTTGTCCGTTTCACGGTTCGGGCGCATGTCTGGGTGTGGATCACCCGCCGAGGACCCGCATGAGCTGGCTGTTTCTGTCCGTCGCCATCGCCTTCGAGATCGTGGGCACCGTCGCCATGAAGATGTCCGACGGCATGACCCGCCTGTGGCCCAGCCTGGCGGTGGTCGCCTGCTATCTGGTGGCCTTCGCGATGCTGGCCCAGGCGCTGCGCGAGATCGAGGTGGGCGTCGCCTACGCCATCTGGTCCGCGGTGGGCACGGCGGCCATCGCGGCCATCGGGATTTGGGTGTTCGGCGAGTCGCTGAACTTCCTGAAGCTGGCGGGGATTCTGCTGATCGTCGCGGGGGTGGTGAGTTTGCGGATGTCGGTGGGCGGGGCGTAGGGTAGCGCGGAATGATGCTGATTTGCACGGCGTTGCCCCCACCCCGACCCTCCCCCGCTCTCGCAGGGGAGGGGGAGGTTTGCGGAGCGGTGTCCGTTCCCTCCCCTGCAAAGCGGGGGAGGGCTAGGGTGGGGGCAACGCTGGCGCTGGTAGACGTTCAGCAAAAAGAGTCCACGCTACTTCGCGCAATCCGCCAGCCCATCCCGTTCCACCACCGCCATGCGCCGTTCGATGATCGCCGCCCGCCGCGCCACGTAGGTGCCGGGCGGGTTCGGGGACCAGTTGCGCGGATTGGGCAGGACGACGGCCAGCAGGGCGGCCTCGCGGCGGGTCAGGGCGGATGCGGGCTTCTTGAAATGGTGGCGGGCGGCGGCCTCGGCGCCGTAGACGCCGTCGTCCCACTCCACGATGTTCAGATAGACCTCCAGGATGCGGCTCTTCGGCCACAGCGTCTCGATCAGCAGGGTGAACCACGCCTCGATGCCCTTGCGGGTCCAACTGCGGTCCGGCCAGAGGAAGGCGTTCTTGGCGGTCTGCTGGCTGATCGTGCTGCCGCCGCGCAGGCGCCGGCCCTCCTCGTTGTCCTCGAAGGCGCCTTCGATGGCCGCCCAGTCGAAGCCGCCATGGCCGCAGAACAGCGTGTCCTCCGACGCGATGACCGCGCGGGCGAGGTGGGGGGAGATTTGCGACAGGGGCACCCAGTCGTGCGCCAGCCCGGACCCTCCGGCGGCGCGGATCAGCATCAGCGGCGTGGCCGGCACCGGCACCACGCGGTAGAGCGCCGCCCAGCCGACGCTGAAGGCCACCAGGGCGACAACCAGGGCCATCAGGAGTCTCAGCAGACGCCGGACCGGAAACCGCATGCGCTCGACCTCTCCTCTGCGACGCCCAAGGACGGGGGGTGCACTTTCGAGGGGGCGGGCCGATCGGTCAACACGGGTTTGCTCGCATTGCGGCGGCGGGGCCCATTATACTGCGCGCCATGGATCTGACCTCGGCGCCCTCCCCCCCGTCCTTCAGCCTCGATGACGCGCCGGCCCTGGTCGCCGGCGCGCGGCGCGTGGTCCTGCTGACCGGCGACGGGGAGGTGGAGGAACTGGCCCCCGCCGCCGCGGCGAAGCGGGCGCGCCGCCAGCCGCCGCTGGTCTGCCACGCGCGGGCCATGGCGCGGCGGCTGGGGACCGAGCCCTTCGCCGCCTTCGACCTGCTGGAGTTGTTCGCCTTCGTCCTGCCCGCCCGCTTCTGCGTGCCGACCCCGCGCGGTTTGGCCGAGGCGCTGGACCTGCCGATCCCCGACGGGCTGGAGGACGACGCGCTGGCCCTGCACCGGGCGGTGCGCAAGCTGCTGGGGCTGCTCGGCGCGCCGGGGCGGGAGGAAGCCTCCGACCCGGTGGCCTTCGCTTGGGAGATGGGGCGCGCCGGCTGGCTGTGGGCGCCCGCCGTGCTGGCCGCGCTCGGCAAGCCGGACGGGCCGGAGAAGGGCGCCGGCCGCTCCGGCCTGCGCGTCTGGACACGCATCAAGGAGTGGCAGGACGGCCCGCCCGAGCCGCCGCCCGCGCACCATCCGGTGGAGCCGGACGAGGCGCGTCGCCGGCTGTCGGTGATGCTGTCGGCCAGCGTGCCCGGCAAGGTGGCCGAGCCGCGCCCGCAGCAGGCCGACTACGCCAGCGCGGTGTCCGCCGCCTTCGCCCCGCGCCCCGCGCCCGACACGCCGAACGTCGTGCTGGCGGAGGCCGGGACGGGCGTCGGCAAGACGCTCGGTTACCTGGCGCCGGCCACGGTGTGGGCGGAGAAGAACGGTGGCACGGTGTGGATCTCCACCTACACCCGCAACCTCCAGCACCAGATCGACGCGGAGCTGGACCGCCTCTACCCCGAACCGGCGACCAAGGCGCGCAAGGTCGTGCTGCGCAAGGGGCGGGAGAACTACCTGTGCCTGCTGAACCTGGAGGAGGCGGTGCGCGGCATGCCGATGCAGCCGCACCACGCCATCGGGGTCGGGCTGATGGCGCGCTGGGCCGCGGCGACGCGCGACGGCGACCTGACCGGCGGCGACTTTCCCGGCTGGCTGGTCGACCTCGCCGGGCGCGGGCGGACGCTGGGCCTCGCCGACCGGCGGGGCGAGTGCATCTATTCCGCCTGCGACCATTACGCCCGCTGCTACATCGAGAAGAGCGTGCGCCGCGCCCGCAAGGCCGACGTGGTGATCGCCAACCACGCGCTGGTCATGGTGCAGGCGGCGCTCGGCGGCGGCGAGGAGCCGACGCTGCCCACCCGCTACGTCTTCGACGAGGGGCACCATGTCTTCGACGCGGCGGACAGCGCCTTCGCCGGGCATCTGACCGGGCGCGAGACCCAGGAGCTGCGGCGCTGGCTGCTGGGGGCCGAGGAGACGGGGCGCAGCCGCGCCCGCGGGCTGAAGCGCCGCATCGAGGATCTGGTCGCCAGCGACGAACAGGCGCAGGAGCTGATGGACGCGGTGATGCTGGGCGCCCGCGTGCTGCCGGCGGAGGGCTGGGCGGCGCGGCTGTCCGCCGACAACCCGCAGGGGCCGACCGAGGCCTTCCTGCTCGCCGCGCGCCGGCAGGTCTATGCGCGGACGGCGGGGCAGGGCGGTCCCTACAGCCTGGAGGCTGACAAGGCCTACCCGGTGGACGGGCTGCTCGACGCCGCGGAGGCGCTGGAGGCGGCGCTGGTCCGGCTGGCGGAGCCGCTGGCCGGGCTGGCCAAGCGGCTGGCGGCACGGCTGGAGGACGAGGCGGCGGAGCTGGATGGCGATCAGCGGCGGCGCATCGACGCCATGGCGCGCAGCCTGACCCGGCGCGGCGTGCTGACGGTCGAGGCGTGGCGGGCCATGCTGAAGACGCTGCCGGTGGAGACCCCGGCGCAGTTCGTCGACTGGTTCGCGGTGGAGCGGATCGACGGGCGCGATGTGGACGTCGGGCTCTACCGCCACTGGATCGACCCGACGGTTCCCTTCGCCGAGGCGCTGGCCGGGCCGGCGCACGGCATGGTGGTCACCTCCGCCACGCTGACCGACGGCACCGGCGACACCGCCATGGACTGGCAGGCGGCGGAGGACCGCTGCGGCGCCAGCCACCTGCCCAAGCCGGCGCTGCGCGCCCAGGTGCCGTCGCCCTTCGACTACCCCAACCGCACGCGGGTGATGGTGGTCACCGACGTGCGCAAGGACGATCTGGGGCAGGTGGCGTCGGCCTACCGCACGCTGTTCCAGGCGGCGGGCGGCGGGGGCCTGGGGCTGTTCACCGCGATCAGCCGGCTGCGCGCCGTCTACGACCGCATCGTCGAGCCGCTGGACGCCACCGGAATCCCGCTCTACGCCCAGCATGTCGATCCGCTGGACGTGGCGACCCTGATCGACATCTTCCGGGGGGAGGAGCACGCCTGCCTGCTCGGCACCGACGCGGTGCGCGACGGGGTGGACGTGCCGGGCCGCAGCTTGCGGCTGATCGTGTTCGACCGGGTGCCCTGGCCACGCCCCGACATCCTGCACCGCGCCCGGCGCGACGCCTTCGGGCGACGGCGCTACGAGGACATGATCGCGCGGTTGCGGCTGAAGCAGGCCTTCGGCCGGCTGGTGCGGCGGGCCGACGACACCGGCGTGTTCGTTCTGCTCGACCCGATGATGCCGAGCCGCCTGTTCGGCGCCTTCCCCGAGGGGGTGGAGGTCCGCCGCGTCGGCATCAAGGAGGCGGTGGAGGCGACGGCGGAGTTCCTGCGGGGCTGGTGAGACCCCGCAGGAATCGGGAAGCCGCTCAGGCGGCGCGGATCGCCGCCAGGAAGCTCTCCACGTCGCGGCGCAGATTCTCCGCCTGCGAGGCCAGCCCGCCGGCCGCACCCAGCACCTGATGGGCGGCGGCCCCGGTGGTGCCGGCGGCCTCCGTCACCTGGGCGATGTTGCTGGACACCTCGCGCGTGCCGATCGCCGCCTGCTGGACGTTGCGCGAGATCTCGTTGGTCGCCGCGGCCTGCTCCTCGATCGCGGCGGCGATGGAGGTGGAGATCTCGTTGATCGCCGCGATGGTGCGGCCGATCCCCTCGATGGCGCCGACCGAGCCGGCGGTGGCCTCCTGGATCGCCTGGATCTGCGAGGCGATCTCGTCCGTCGCCCGGGCGGTCTGGTTGGCGAGCTGCTTCACCTCCGACGCCACGACGGCGAAGCCCTTGCCGGCCTCGCCGGCGCGGGCCGCCTCGATGGTGGCGTTGAGCGCCAGCAGGTTGGTCTGCCCGGCGATGTTGGTGATGAGCTGGACCACGGCGCCGATGCGGTGCGCGGCGTCGGCCAGCCCGCGCACGGAGTCGGTGGTGCGCCCGGCCTCCTGCACCGCCTGCCCGGCGATGCCGGTGGAGCGGGTGACCTGCGACCCGATCTCCCCGATCGAGCTGGACATCTCCTCCGCGGCGCTGGCGACCGTCTGCACGTTGGCGCTGGTCTGCTCCGCGGCGGCGGCGGCGTTGGCCGCCTGGTCGTTGGTCTGGCGGGCGGTCGCCGCCATGCTCTGGGCGGTGGTGTCCAGCTCGGTCGCGGCGGCGGCGACGTTGCGCAGCGCGTCGGCGACCTGCTCCTCGAAGGAGGCGATCAGCCGCTCGACCGCCTCGGTCCGCCGCAGCTTGGCGGCCTGCTCGGCGGCCTGCTCGGCGGCCAGCCGTTCAGCCTCGATCAGCCCGTCCTTGAAGACCTGGACCGCGGAGGCCATGGCGCCGATCTCGTCGCCGCGGCTGGCGAAGGGAATGGCCGTCGTCTTGTCGCCGCCGGCCAGCCGGCGCATTGCCTCGGTCATCGCGCCGATCGGCGCGGAGACGCCGCGGATCATCATCAGCGCACCGCCTAGGCAGACGGCGACGCCGATGAGCAGCGCGACGATGAGCATCGTGCTGGATTGGGCGTAGACGGCGTCGGCGTCGTCGCTCGCCTTGGCGGCCCCGCGGTTGTTGTGGTCGATCATGGCGTCGAGCGTCCGCCCGACCTCCTGGAAGCTCTTGTCGGCCGCGTCGCGGAACAGGGCGTTGGCGGCGGCGTTCTCGTTGCGCCGCGACAGGGCGGTGATCTGGCGGTGCAGCGTCAGATACTGCGCCCATTGCTGCTCGAACTGGGCGAACAGCCCGCGCCCTTCGGTGGTGCGCAGCGTCGCCTCGTAGGTCCGGCGGGCGTTGGCGATGCTGGCTTCCATCTCGTCCATCCTCCTCTCCGCCGCGGCCATTTCCGGCTCGCTGGTGCTGAGGATGTGGGCGCTTTGCAGGATGCGGAAGTTCGACACCGCATCGTTCACGGTGTTGACCTGAACGACCCGCGGCATCCAGAAGCTGGCGATTTCCGTCGAGCTGTCGTTGACCGCCGACAACCGGTTGATTCCCAAGGCGCCGATACCAGCGAGAAGCAGGGATAGAAACGAAAAAACAACGAACGTTTTTGTTCTGACGCTGATGTCATTCATGACGGTTTTCACTTTTCTGTTGTTTTGGTGGTCGGTTTCCTCGCGTGCTCACCAAAGGACGATTTTTATTTTTCTTGTCTTCGTCGAGAATTGCGATTCTTGCAACGAACCGGTTGCGGCAAAATTGTTCATTGTGTGTCATTGAGGCGATGCCGCACACGTCCCGCGCGGCCGGCCGCATGGGCGCGCGGATGGGCAATGCAAAAGCCCATATGTTCTGCGATAAGTTGAAGAATTGGTCGGCGGCCATGGGGCGACCATGCGGAGGGATTCGCGGGACGCTTCCGAAGATGTCGGTCCGGAAGGAATTGGCGTCCCACAGTCATCATGGCCGCCGTGCTCCCGCGGGCGGTGAAGGAGACTTCGCTACTCTGCCGATGCGGAACCTGAACGCCTTTCGGGCATACACGGTTTCTAGTGTCGCGTGCAGGCGCTGACCGGCGGCCCTGCGGAGCCTGGACCAAAGGTGGAATGAATGGAGCGCACACCGAGAATGGCCATGTCATATCCATGCGTAAAAGTGCTGCGCACCGCGTATCCCAGTGTTTTCTACACGATAATACGTATCGTCGCAACATGAGAAAACGTGCAACCGACGATCGGCCTCGTCGCGAGCGGGGCGCCGTGGGAAGCAAATTCACCTTTGAAACGGAGGCTTCCTCTCCAGGCCTGGGAGAAACCGGCGTGGTGCAGCTTGGGGATCGGCTCAAAACCGTGCGCGAATTTCTCGGCGAGACACAAAAAACAATGTCTCGCCGCTTCCGTCTCGGGGAGAACACATGGCAGTCCTATGAGTTGAACGGCAAGCTGCCGAAGGGGGAGACCCTGTCGGAACTGGCCGCCCTCGGCATCGACATGAATTGGCTGCTGACGGGACGGGGCACTATGCGGACGGCGAGCGGCCGGCCGGACTCCGGCGACGGTAACCATCCGTCACCGCCCCCGGAGGCCTCCTCCTGCCGTCCGGTGCTCGATCTCGCGCTGCTGAGCGAGGCGGTCACCCTTGTCGAGCAGGGACTGGCCGAACAGGGGTGCCGGCTGTCCCCCCGCGCCAAGGGCCATCTGGTGGCGGCCCTGTACGGCCTGACGGTGGAGAGTGGCGGCGGTTCCCGTCCGACCGGTGTCAGCCCGGCCGCCGCGGCTCATCTGCTCTGGCTCGCCCTGCAGATGGAGGATGGGACGCAACAGGCGCCGAGCGGCGATGGGGCGGTCAGGCCGCCGTGACGGCGGCCTGACGGTCCGTGCCGATGCGCGAAAGGTCGAACGGCGTCGTCTGGTAGATCTGGTTGATCCAGTTGGCGAACAGCAGATGGGCGTGGCTGCGCCACCGGTTCTCGGGCGGGCGGCTCGGGTCGTCCTCGGGGAAATAGCCCTTGGGAACCGGCGTGGCCGCGTCCTTGGCGACGTCCCGGACATACTCGTTGCGCAGCGTGTCGGTGTCGTATTCGATGTGATTGAACATATGCAGCGACCGGTGGGCGGCGTCCTCCAGCAGGCAGGGGCCGGTCTCCGGGGAGTCCAGCAGCACGCGCAGGCCGCTTTCGGGGGGAATGTCCTCCTCGCGCACCTCGGTCCAGCGTGAGACCGGGATGGGAACGCCGTCGGACAGGCCGCACAGATAGGGCGAGGCGGGGGCGCGGTTGCGGTGCCGGAAGACGCCGGACGCCTTGCGCGGCAGAAGATGCTTTGGCACGCCGTGGAAATGATGCACGGCGGCCTGCGCCGCCCAGCAGATGTTCAGGCAGGCATGGACGTGGCTTTGCGTCCAGTCGAAGACCGAACACAGCTCGTCCCAGTAGGACACCTCCTCGAAGGGCATGGTCTCGACCGGGGCGCCGGTGATGATGAAGCCGTCGAACGTCTCGCGACGCGCGTCCTCCCACGGCCGGTAGAAGGCGCTCATGTGGTCCGCCGCTGTGTTGCGCGGCACATGGTTGGTGATCCGGATCAGCGACAGCTCGACCTGGAGCGGCGTGTTGCCGAGGAGGCGGGCGATCTGCGTCTCGGTCCGGATCTTGTCGGGCATCAGGTTGAGCAGGCCGAAGCGCAGGGGCCGGATGTCCTGCCGGATGGCGTCGGCCTCCTGCATGACCATGACGCCCTCGGTCTGGAGGGCGGTGAAGGCGGGAAGATCGTTGGGTATCCTGATGGGCATGACTCGTCCGGCTCCGCTGTCGGTGCATCGGTCGGAACAGACGTCATGGCGAACCCCGTTTGTTTGCCGGTCCGGCCACATCCCCCTTCGGGACGCCACCTTGCTCGGGTAAGCAGGTTGGCGTTGAGCGTCCGCTCAACTCTTGATGCGCGGTGCACATTATACGGGCAGCGGCGGCTTGGCAACAGCGGCGGGGCCGCCAGCGGGCGGTCCCGGCCGCATGATCCCGGGCTGCATGATCCCAGGTCGCATGATTCCCGGGCCGCGTCGCCTCAGGCGGCCTTGATGGCGACGAGGAAGTTCTCGACCTCGCTCTTCAGGCGCATCGCCCCCTGGTTCAGGTCGCCGGAGGCCGACATCACCTGGGTCGCGGCGCTGCCGGTCTCGGTCGCGGCCTGCGACACGCGGCCGATGTTGCTGGTCACCTCCTGGGTGCTCTGCGCCGCCTGCTGGACGTTGCGGCTGATCTCCTGGGTCGCCGCACCCTGCTCCTCGATGGCGGCGGCGATGGAGGAGGAGATGTCGTTGATCGAAGAGATGGTCGCCCCGATCCCGCGGATGGCGCCGACCGCCCCGCCGGTGGCCGCCTGGATGGCGCCGATCTGCTGGGCGATCTCCTCGGTCGCCTTGGAGGTCTGGTTGGCGAGGCTCTTCACCTCGCTCGCCACGACGGCGAATCCCTTGCCGGCCTCGCCCGCCCGCGCGGCCTCGATGGTGGCGTTCAGCGCCAGCAGGTTGGTCTGCGCGGCGATGTTCTGGATCAGGTCAACCACGTCGCCGATGCGCTGCGCCGCTTCCGACAGCCCCTGCACGGTGGCGTTGGTGCGGTCGGCCTCGTCCACCGCCTTGCCGGCGATGCTGGCCGACTGCGAGACCTGCTGGGAGATTTCGGTGATGGAGGCGGCCATCTCCTCCGACGCGGCGGCGACGGTCTGCACGTTGGCGGAGGTCAGCTCGGCCGCCGCGGCTGCGCTGCCGGCCTCGGCCCGGGTGTGTTCGGCGATGTCGGTCATGCTGCGGGCGGTGGTGTCGAGCTGCGACGCCGCGGCGCCCACGGTCTGCAGGACGCTGTGCACCGCGCCGTCGAAATTGCGGATCAGCGAATCGATCCGCTCGGTGCGGCGGCGCTTGTTCTCCTCCTCGGCGGCCTGGGCGGCGGTCAGGCGCTCCGCCTCGATCAGGCCATCCTTGAAGACCTGCACCGCGCGGGCCATGGCGCCGATCTCGTCCTGGCGGGCGCCGCCCTCCACGGCGACGGCGAGATCGCGCTTGGCCAGACGGTCCATGGTGGCGGTCAGTGTGACGATGGGCCGGGCGACCGACTTCGTCATGGCGATGCCGGCGAACAGGCAGAGAACCGCCACGACGGCGATGGCCCCCAGAATCCAGCCCTGCGCCCCGACATAGGTGGCCCGCCCCGAGTCCGCCGCCTTCGTGGCGTTCTCCACGTTGGACGCGGTCAGCTCGTTGATGAGCGCGTTGCTCTCCTCATAGGCCTTGCGCGATTCGCCCCGGTAGATGCCCGTGGCCTTCTCGTTCTCGTTGGCGCGGGACGGGGGGAGGAGCTTGTCCCGGCTGATCGCCATGTAGCGGTCCCAGGAGCCCTCCCAGCGCTTGAAGGTCTGCGCTTCCCAGCCGGGGGTCAGCAGCGGCTCGTACTTCCGCTTGGCCTCCGCCAGACGGTTGAGGACCACCGCCATTTCCTTTTCGACCTCGGCCATCTCCGCGGGGTAGAGGGCCAGGATGTGGGACGCCTCCAGGATGCGGTAGTCGCTGATCGCGCCGTCGATCTCCCCGATGTCGGTGACGCTGGGCAGCCAGTTGGATCGGATCTCCTCGGCGGCCCGGTTGACGGTGCTCAGCCGGTCGACGGCGAACAGTCCCAGGGCGATCGACATCAGCAGGACGGCGACGGTGGCGGCGACCACCTTGGTCCGGATGGTCATGGAGCTCAACATGGACATGGCGCGTCTCTCTTTTCCCCGAAACGATGCGGCGGTGGCGGTTGATTGTATTGAGTCTGAACGAAGGGAAGCGACAGACCAGAGGCCCACACGCAGGGCGTTGGACTTTCCAGGATCAAATGATGGAACAGCAAATATTAAGGAAGATGCAAAAACGACGCAGGCCGGCCGTGCGTTTCCCGGGCGGTCTCCCGCTTTTGGGAAAGAGGAACGGCCGGGGAGGCGGGCGCGGCCGGACGGCCGCAGGACAGTGCTCAGAGGGGCGGCGCGTAGGTGGCCAGCAGGATGGACAGGGTGACCACGCTGGCGATGGTGGACATCAGGATCGCGGCGGAGGTGCGCTCCACATAGATGCGGTACTGGCTGGCCACCACGAAGGTCAGGGCGCCGGTGGGCAGCCCGGCGAGGATGATGGCTGACCCGGCCCAGAAGGGGTCCAGCGGGAACAGCGTCTGGATGAGGAACCAGGCCAGCGCCGGCTGCACCACCAGCTTGCACGCGCTGATCCAGCCGGCCTCCAGCAGGTTGGCCTTCAGGCTCTGGGTCGCCAGGAACAGGCCGATGGCGAACAGGGCGCAGGGACCGGCGGAGGCGCCCATCAGGTCGCAGTAGATGGCGATCGGGCGCGGCACCGGCACGCCGGACAGAAAAACCGACCAGCCGAGCCCGAGGGCCGTGGAGATGATCAGCGGGTTCCTGACCAGCGCCCGGCCGACGTCGCGCAGCGCCTTGCCGATGCCGCCGCCCTGGCTGTTGGCGAACTCCAGCCAGATCACCGCGATGCCGACCATGATCGCGCTCATGATGACGGTGGCGAGGATGGCCGGGGCCAGCCGGTCCGGGCCGAAGGCCGCCAGGAACAGCGGGATGCCCATGTAGCCGGTGTTGGAGAAGCAGGCGTTCAGCCCCTGCATGCACTGGATCTGCGTGCGCTCGCGGTGGATCAGCCAGCCGAGCAGGGCGCCCAGCGCGTAGACAGCCAGCATCGAGCCGAGGAAGGCGCCGATGAAGGGGCCGTTGAAGATCTCCGGCAGCGAGCGCTTCGCGGTGCCGAGGAACAGCACCGGCGGCAGGGCCATCCAATAGACGAACTTGTTCAGCGCCTCCGACGAGGCGGGACCGAGAAGCTTCGCCTTACCGGAAAGGACGCCCGCCAGGATGATGGCGAAGACCGGGAGCGCCACGTTGAAGACCACCGACATGGGGGGCGACCTTAAGGGGCAACCCGTCCCCTGTCGAGGGACCCACCCGTCCGCCCCGGGCATAGCTCCCTTGCCGGCGCTCCCTCCCTTGACGGCGCGCGGGGGGCGGGCAAGATTGGGCGGGGCCCTTTTTCCGCAGGAGTTTCGATGATCAACCATCACAGCGCGCTCATCTACGTCATGGTGCTGGTGTCGGCGTGCGACGGCGACATGACGGACGCGGAGCTTGAGGCCATCGGCGAGAACGTCCGCTATCTGCCGATCTTCAAGGATTTCGACATCGACCGGCTGACCGACGTGACCCGCGAATGCTCCGGCCTGCTGGCCGACGCCGACGGGCTGGAGACCACGCTCCAGATCGTCAAGGAGGCGATCCCGTCCAGGCTGTCCGAGACCGCCTACGCGCTCGCCTGCGACATCGCCGCGGCGGACCCGGCGGCCTCTCAGGAGGAACTGCGGATGCTGGAGCTGATCCGGCACAAGCTGGGCGTCGACCGGCTGTGCGCCGCCGCCATCGAACGCGGCGCGCGGGCGCGCCACACCCGCCTGTGACGGCCGGGGACATGACCGGCCGGCCGGGGCTGGCGGGACGGACGGTCGGCGTCATCGGGCTGGGCCTGATGGGCCGGCCGATGGCCCGCAATCTGGCGAAGGCCGGTGCTGCCCTGGTGATCAGCAGCCGCAGCCCCGGCCCGGTCGAGGAACTGGCGGCCGAGGGCATGAGCCCGGCCGCCGGGCCGGCCGAGGTCGCCGCCCGCGCCGACTCCATCGTTCTGATGCTGTCGGACACGGTGGCGGTGGAGGCGGTGGCCGCGGCGCTGATGGACGCGCTGCGGCCCGGCCATCTCGTCATCGACATGGGCACCACGGCGGTCGGGGCGACCCGTGAACTGGCCGAGGCCGTCCGCGCCAAGGGCGCGGACTGGGTCGACGCCCCGGTGTCCGGCGGCACGGTGGCGGCGGAGGCCGGCACCCTGATCATCATGGCCGGCGGCGCGGAGGAGGCCTTCGCCCGCGCCCTGCCGTTGTTCCAGGCAATGGGCCAGCGCATCACCCATGTCGGTGACAGCGGGGCCGGGCAGGTCGCCAAGATGGCCAATCAGGTGATCGTCGCGCTGAGCATCGGCGCGGTGGCGGAGGCGCTGGCGCTGGCCAAGGCGGCGGGGGTGGAGCCGGGCAAGGTCCGCGACGCCATCCGCGGCGGCTTCGCCGAGTCGCGCATCCTGGAGCTGCACGGCCAGCGCATGGTCTCCGGCGACTTCACGCCGGGCGGCCGCGTGGTCACCCAGATCAAGGACCTGAAGCAGGCGGAGGAACTGGCGGAGCAGTCCGGTATCCAGCTTCCCGCGCTGGGCCTCAGCCTGGAGCTGTTCGAGCTGCTGGCCGAGCAGGGCGACGGCGGGCTCGACCACTCCGCCCTGTACCGGCTGTTCGTCAAGTAAGCCCTTCAGGCGCCGGTCGGGTTCTCCTGGCTGGCGCCATCGAGGGCGAGATGCAGCAAGGGAAACGGGCGGCCGCTGTCGTCCAGCGCGGAGCGCCCGACTTCCCGGAAGCCGAGACGCCGATAGAAGGCCCGGGCGGCGCTGTTCTGCTCGTTCACGTCGACCGTCAACTCCGGCCCACCCTTGAGGGCGTGGGCGACCAGGGCGCGCCCGATCCCCCGGCCGTGCCACGCCGGATCGACGAACAGCGTGTCGATCTTGGACCCGGTCATGCCCAGGAAGCCCACCGGCCGGTCGTCGCCGTCCACCGCGACCATGAGCGCCGCCGCCGGAAGATACTGGTCGCGCACGAGGTCGGCGTAGAAGGCGATGTCCTCCTCGCTCAGGAAGTCGTGCGTGCTGCGCACCGCGGCGAGCCAGACGTCAAAGAGGACCGGGGCATCGTCCGGGCGGGAGGAGCGGATGGGGGTCACGCGTCGAAATACTCTTTCACCAGCAGTTCGGCGATCTGCACGGCGTTGAGCGCGGCGCCCTTGCGCAGGTTGTCGGTGGCCGCCCAGAAGGACAGGCCGTTGTCCACCGTGTAGTCCTCACGGATGCGGCTGACGAAGACCGGGTCGTCGCCGGCGACCTCGACCGGGGTGATGTAGCCGTCATTCTCCTGCTGGTCGATCACCTGCATGCCCGGCGCCTTGCGCAGGATCTGGCGCGCCTCCTCGGCGGTCACCGGCTCCACGCATTCGACGGTGATGGCGGCGGAATGGCCGATGAAGACGGGGACGCGGACGCAGGTCGCGCTCACCTTGATCTTGGGGTCGAGGACCTTCTTCGTCTCGACGGTCATCGCCCACTCGTCCCGCGTCGCGCCGTCCTCCATGAAGGGGCCGATGTGCGGGATGACGTTGAAGGCGATCTGCTTGGAGAAGACGGACTTCTGCACCGGGTCGTTCACGTAGATGGCGCGGGTCTGGCCGAACAGCTCGTCCATGCCTTCCTTGCCGGCGTCCGAGGCCGCCTGGTAGGTGGAGACGACGACGCGGCTCACCGTGACCTGCCCGTGCAGGGGCTTCAACGCCATGGCGAGCAGGATGGCCGCACCGCCGGGGCTGGCGACGATGTTCTTCTTCGCGTAGCCGGCGAGCGCGTCGCCGTTGACCTCCGGGACCACCAGCGGGACCTCGGGGTCCATGCGGAACTGCGGGCTGGTGTCGATCACCACGGCGCCCGCCGCGGCGGCGCGCGGCGCGTGGGCCGCCGAAACCTTGGCGTCCGCGGCGAACAGAGCGATGTCCACGCCCTTGAAGTCGAAGCGGCCGACGTCCTCGACCTTCAGCACCGCATCCTCGCCGAAGGACACCTCCTTGCCGACCGCGCTGTCGGCGGCCAGGGCGATCACCGCGTCGGCCGGGAACCGGCGGTCGGCGAGGGTGGTCAGCATTTCCCGTCCGACGTTGCCGGTGGCGCCGACGACCGCGACTGTGTAGCCCATGGCGGTTAATCCCTGTGATCTGCGGTGCGAAGAGGGCTTGAGGTATGCGGTTCCCAATGGAATTGCAACAGCGCCCGCGTTGTGACACCGTGTCCGCCCTATCACGAACGACCGCGACCGGCACACCGGGGCATGGCCACTCCGCTCGAAGACATCATCGCCAAGGCGATCAAGGACGCGGACAAGTCCTTCTTCAACGAGGACTACACCAAGCAGGCCCGCTCGGTGATGAACGCGTTGAAGAAGGCCGGCTACGAGGTCGCGCCGGTCCGCCCGCCCGAGGGGCTGGTGGAGTGGGCCAAGGAGAACATTCCCTTCGGCCGGCTGCGTCCGGCGGAGCTGATTACCCAGATGTATTCGATGATGGTGGAGAATGTTCGCCGCTTCGACAAGTAATTGGCTGAACGGCAAAACCGGGTTTCGGCCCTGGTAATACCAGTCTGCAGCAAAGCCCGTTAGTTTTCAGGCACTTCCCGCGGTGCGCCATTTTGGCCACGGCCAAGTCCCTGCCGTTGACTCGTGTGCGGTAGAGGCGTAATTCAATCGCCAAACACAGCAGGGCTTAAAACTTTCGGTCTCGCATCACCCGCCGTCGCGGCAACAGCCCTCCTTGCCGCGACCGGTCGCCGAACTGAGGACGACGCAATGGCAAACGGCAGCGGTCGGCCGCTCTCTCCGCATCTGCAAGTCTACAAACTCCCCAGGACCGCGCTCCTGTCCATCACGCACCGCATCACGGGCGTGGGGCTGGCCGTCGGGACCCTTCTGCTGACCTGGTGGCTGGTCGCCGCCGCCACCAGCCCCGCCGCGTACGAGCGCGCGCAGCATTTCATCGGCTCGTTCTTCGGGCTGCTGCTGATGTTCGGCTGGTCGCTGGCGCTCTACTATCACCTGTGCAACGGCATCCGGCATCTGGTGTGGGACGCCGGCAAGGCGTTCGAGCTGAGCGAGGCGGACCGCGGCAACCAGATCGTCATCGGTGCGGCGGCCGTGCTGACCGTGCTGACCTGGATCATCGGCCTGGCCGTGTGGTGAGGAGAGAAGACATGGCGTCCAACAGCAAGACCCTCCGCTCGCCGCTGCAGATCGCGCGCGGCCTGGGCTCCGCCAAGCACGGCACCGAGCATTGGTGGCACCAGCGCGTCACCGCCATCGCCCTGGTTCCGCTGACCATCTGGTTCGTCTTCGGGGTAATCCGCCATCTGGGCGCCGACCACGCGGCCTTCGTCGCGTGGCTGGAGTCGCCCTTCTCGGCGCTGATGATGGTGCTGACCGCCGTGGTCACCTTCCACCACGCCCAGGCCGGGCTGCAGGTGGTGATCGAGGACTACGTGCACAATGAGATGGCGAAGATCCTGAGCATCCTGGCCGTGAAAGCCCTGTGCTTCGTGCTGGGTGCCGCCTGCGTCATCGCCGTCCTCAAGATTTCGTTCGGAGCCTGACGAGCCATGGCCGCCTACGATATTATCGATCATTCCTATGACGTCGTCGTCGTCGGTGCCGGCGGTGCGGGCCTGCGCGCCACCTTCGGCATGGCCGAGAAGGGCCTGAAGACGGCGTGCATCACCAAGGTCTTCCCGACCCGCTCGCACACCGTGGCCGCCCAGGGCGGCATCTCGGCGGCGCTCGGCAACATGAGCGAGGACGACTGGCGCTTCCACATGTACGACACCGTCAAGGGGTCGGACTGGCTGGGCGACCAGGACGCCATCGAGTACATGTGCCGCGAGGCCATCCCGGCGATCATCGAGCTGGAGCACTACGGCGTGCCCTTCTCGCGCACGCCGGAAGGCAAGATCTACCAGCGCGCCTTCGGCGGCATGACCGCCCATTACGGCAAGCAGCAGGCCTACCGCACCTGCGCCGCCGCCGACCGCACCGGCCACGCCATCCTGCACACCCTCTACCAGCAGTCGCTGAAGCACGAGGCGGAATTCTTCGTCGAGTATTTCGCGCTCGACCTCATCATGGAGGACGGCGTCTGCAAGGGCGTGGTGGCCTGGAACCTCGACGACGGCACCATCCACCGCTTCCGCGCCCAGCTCGTTGTTCTGGCGACGGGCGGCTACGGCCGCGCCTACTTCTCCGCCACCTCGGCCCACACCTGCACGGGCGACGGCGGCGGCATGGTGCTGCGCGCCGGCCTGCCGCTGCAGGACATGGAGTTCGTGCAGTTCCACCCGACCGGCATCTACGGCTCCGGCTGCCTCATCACCGAGGGCGTGCGCGGCGAGGGCGGCTACCTCACCAACTCCAACGGCGAGCGCTTCATGGAGCGCTACGCGCCGTCGGCCAAGGACCTCGCCTCGCGCGACGTGGTGTCCCGCTCGATGACCATCGAGATCCGCGAAGGCCGCGGCGTCGGTGAGCACAAGGACCACATCCACCTGCACCTGGAGCATCTCCCGCCGGAGATCATCCACCAGCGCCTGCCCGGCATCGCCGAGACGGCCAAGATCTTCGCCGGCGTGGACGTCACCAAGGAGCCGATCCCGGTTCTACCGACGGTGCACTACAACATGGGCGGCATCCCCACCAACTTCCGTTGCGAGGTGGTCAACCCGACCGCCGAGGATCCGGATCGCGTGGTGCCCGGCCTGATGGCCATCGGCGAGGCGGCCTGCGTGTCGGTGCACGGCGCGAACCGCCTGGGCTCCAACTCGCTGCTCGACCTCGTGGTGTTCGGCCGTTCGGCGGCCATCCGCGCCGCCGAGATCGTCGAGAAGGGCAAGTCGGTGTCGTCGTCCGCCGCCGCGACCGACGTCGCCCTGGAGCGCTTCGACCGCATCCGCAACGCCAAGGGCTCCATCAAGTCGTCGGAGCTTCGCCTGGAAATGCAGCGGACCATGCAGAACAACTGCGCGGTCTTCCGCACCGGCGAGGTGCTGGAGGAGGGCGTCAAGCTCATCGACCAGACCTTCGCCAAGAAGAGCGACATGGCGATCAGCGACCGTTCGCTGGTCTGGAACTCCGACCTCGTCGAAGCCATCGAGCTGGACAACCTGCTGTACCAGGCGGTCGCCACGCTCCACTCGGCGAAGAACCGGCCGGAGAGCCGCGGTGCCCACGCCCGCGAGGATTATCCGGACCGCGACGACGAGAACTGGATGAAGCACACCGTCATCGAGGTGTCGGACAAGGGCGAGACGAAGATCGGGTACCGCCCGGTCCATCTCTACACCCTGACCGACGAGGTGCAGGTGTTCCCGCCCAAGGCCCGCGTCTACTAAGGCGGCAAGAGCAAGGCAAGGATACGAACCATGGTCGAATTCAACCTGCCCGCCAATTCCAAGGTCGGCGTCGGCAAGACCATCAACGCCGCCAGCGGCGCCAAGCGGGCGAAGACCTTCAAGATCTACCGCTGGTCGCCGGATGACGGGCAGAACCCGCGGGTCGACACCTACGTCGTCGACCTCGACAAGTTCGGCCCGATGATCCTGGACGCGATCATCTACATCAAGAACAACATCGACTCGACCCTGACCTTCCGGCGGAGCTGCCGCGAGGGCATCTGCGGGTCCTGCGCGATGAACATCGACGGCACCAACACGCTGGCCTGCCTGAAGGCCATCGAAGAGGTGAAGGGCGACGTCAAGATCTACCCGCTGCCGCACATGCCGGTGGTCAAGGATCTCGTCCCCGACCTGAAGCACATCTATGCCCAGCTCGCCTCGATCAAGCCGTGGCTGCAGTCGCAGTCGCCGGCCCCGAGCCGCGAGCGCCTGCAGTCGCCGGAGGACCGCGCCAAGCTGGACGGCCTCTACGAGTGCATCCTGTGCTTCTGCTGCTCGACCTCCTGCCCCAGCTACTGGTGGAACGGCGACCGCTACCTCGGCCCGTCGATCCTGCTCCAGGCCTACCGCTGGATCGTCGACAGCCGCGACGAGATGACGGGCGAGCGCCTCGACAACCTCGAGGACCCGTTCCGCCTCTACCGCTGCCACACCATCATGAACTGCACCAAGGCGTGCCCGAAGGGCCTCAACCCGGCCAAGGCCATCGCCGAGATCAAGAAGCTGATGGTTCAGCGCCGCTGATCCGTCCGTTTCGGTTCACCGATGAAGAACGGGGCGCCTCCGCAAGGGGGCGCCCCGTTTTCTTTGGCCGTTCGGCGTCTGCGCTTATGCGAAGTCCGGGTCGGTGGGCCGGGACGGCGGCAGGTCGTCGTTGGGCAGGGGCGAGGGCATGTCCTCCTGCGGGCCGGGGGTCGGCAGGTCCGGGTTGTCGGTCAGGGGCCCCGGGGTGGGAACGTCCTGGCCCGGCGGCGGGAAGGGCGGGGCCGCGCGCAGCGGCTGCGGAAAGGCGCTCGAATAGGTCCAGCCCATGGATCGGTCGCTCCCGAAGTGATGAGGGTGTCCTGCATCAACCGTCCGGCCGGCCCGTCTGCGCCGGTTGACCGGCGGCGATGAGGGGGTATGCTTTTCGAGGGAGCGAACCACCCGGATAGAACCAACCCGAAGCCACAAAGGGAGACAATCATGGGCAGCACGGCCGGTCAGGCGTTGAGCTACATCCAGGGCGAATGGATCGCGGGCAACCCCGCCATCGTCGGCCCGATGACTCACGCGCTCTGGCTGTCTTCGGTGGTTTTCGACGGCGCCCGCGCCTTCCAGGGCGTGGCCCCCGACCTCGACCGCCACTGCGCCCGCGTCGTGCGCTCGGCCCAGGTGATGGGCCTCGCCCCCATGCTGACCGCCGGGGAGATCGAGGAGCTGTGCTGGGACGGCATCCGCCGCTTTCCCAAGGAGGCCGAGCTGTACATCCGGCCGATGTTCTACGCGGAGGAGGGCTTCGTCGCGCCCGACGCCGAGAGCACGCGCTTCGTCCTGTCGGTCTACGAGGCGCCGCTGCCCAGCGCCGCCGGCTTCACCGCCGGCCTGTCCAGCCGCCGCCGCCCGGTGCCGGACATGGCGCCGACCGAGGCCAAGGCCGCCTGCCTCTACCCAAACGCCGGGCTGGCGCTGAAGGAGGCGCGGGAGCGCGGCTTCGACAACGCCATCATGCTCGACCCCATCGGCAGCGTGGCGGAGTTCGCGACGGCCAACCTGTTCATCGCCAAGGACGGGGTGGTGCGCACGCCGGTGCACAACGGCACCTTCCTCAACGGCATCACCCGCCAGCGCGTGATCGCCCTGCTGCGCGACGACGGGGTGACGGTGGAGGAGGCCACCCTGAGCGCCCGCGACGTTCTGGAGGCCGACGAGGTGTTCTCGACCGGCAACTACGCGAAGGTGGTGCCGGTCACCCGCGTCGAGGAGCGCGCCCTGCAACCCGGCCCCCTGGCGGCGCGGGCACGGGCGCTCTATTGGGAGTTCGCCTTCCGCTGACCGGCGCCGGCCGCTCCCGAGTGCCCGTTTTCGGGCGGTATGCGGCCCGAAAGCGGGCTTGATGGCCGGCTTTCTCCGCGGCATGATGCCCACGACGCGGCGGATCGGGTCCGCCGAGGGAAGCGGCTGGGAGTCCTTCATGCAATTCCGCGAACGGCGCCGCGTGATCCAGGTGATCCGCACCGTCTACGATCCGGACCTGAAGCGCGGCCGGTCGGAACTGGTCGGGAAGATCGACAAGGCCGCGCCTGTGGTCACCGACAAGCTTCAGAGAAGCTGCACGCCGGACGAGCTGTCGGATGTCCTCACCTATCTGGACGAGCGCCACAACCGCCTGCGCAACGAGGCGGTGCGCGCCGGGGCGGAAACCCTGCCGGCCCAGATGCGCGCGGCGGCGGAGTATTTCCGCACCCACCGCGACAACGACGCACGGGCCTTCGCCACGGAAATCCGTTTGGCGTGGGAGGAGTTGAAGACGGCCCTGCGCGACGCCGGCTTTTCAAAGAGCAAGGTGTTGAAGGGAGCGGTGGACCGGGACAAGGCCGTCGAGACGGCGGAGGCCGCGGTGTCCTCCGTGCCTTTGGCCGTCGGCGGCGCGGCTGAGCCGGCGGCTCCACCGCCCCCCGTGGCGCCGGTTCGCAAACCGCGCGCAAGGAAGGCGCGGGCCGCCTCCGCCACCGCCGTTCAGGGTCCGTCCTCCGGTTCCGGCAGCGCTGGCCCCGCTTCCACCGCCTGACGGCCGGATCGGGTCAGCCACCCGCCCGGATCAGCGCGCTCGCCGCGTTGCGGTGGTGGGTCAATGCCCCGGTGAGGCGAAGGAGCCAGGCGTCGCCGCCCGCGCGGTCGGCGGGCAGGGCGCGGCGCCGTTGCGCGGAACCCTGGCGGGCCTCGGCGGCCAGCCGTTCGTGCAGGCGAAGCGCGACGGCGCGGGCGAGGGCGGTGTGACGCTCCGCCCCCTCCAGGAGCGCCGTCCACACCGCGCTGCGGGGCAGCGCTTTGTCGTGGTGGCGTTCAAGCTCTTCCAGAAGGAATGAACGCGCAGGTGTTTCGGCGAGTCCGGTCATGCCCGGACGATAGGCTCCTCCGATCGCACAGTAAAGGATATTTATCCTAGGACAGAGTGCCGCAGAGCGGGACGCTTATTGGCTCGCCCAGACGATGCGGGCCATCCAGGCGACCTCGGCGCGCGGAATGCTGCGGTCCGGATGGGCGCGGTTGATGGAGATCAGCTCGATCTTCGTGGCGGTTTCGCGCAGGAGCTGCTTCGCCATCACCTCGCCGCCCTTGGTGCGGACGACGACGCGGTCGTTGCGCCGGATCTGCGCGGCGGGCGAGACGATGATGGTGTCGCCGTCGCGGTAGACGGGGTCCATGCTGTCCCCGGCGATCTCCAGGGCGTAGGCGTGGGGGTCGCCGATGCTGGGGAACAGAAGCTCGTCCCAGCCCACACCCGAGGGGAAACCGGCGTCGTCGAAGAAGCCGGCGTTGCCGGCCTGCGCGTAGCCGATGACCGGCACCCGCTGGAGCGAGCCGGCGCCCGCGGCATCGCCGACGAGGCTGACGAACTCCGACAGCGACGCGCCGGTCGCCTCCAGAACCTTGGACACGCTCTCCGTCGAAGGCCAGCGGAGCTTGCCGTCGCCGGTGGTCCGCTTGCTCTTGTTGAAGGTCGTCGGGTCCAGCCCCGCGCGCCGCGCGAGTCCGGAGGCCGACAGCCCGTGCTGGGCCGCGAGGCGGTCGATCGCCCGCCAAATGTCCGCATGTTTGAGCATGGGAGGATAATCACATAAACGAACCAGCCCGTCCCTAGGAACCTATTCATATTTTCCTTGACGAAGGACTTTAATCAGTACATAACGTGAACATGTGTTCGCCAGCCGCGCGTGCCGCGGCCCATCCGGCGCTCCGCCCGAGAGCGAAGCTGCGCCCGCGAACCCTGAAGCTGCAATTCCCAGGGAGACCTCAGGCATGGTCCATCACCGCAACACGTTCATGGTTCTGTCCGATGCCGTCGGGGAGCCGTTCGGCAGCGCGGAGGAGGCGTGGTTCTGGTCGGTCCAGGCGCAGGACGCCAAGGCCGCCGGCGCGCGCATCGCCGCCGGCCGCGGGCTGATCCAGCGCCCGTGCGAGCCCGGCGACGTGCTGTGCGCGGTGGACCGGCTGTACCGCCGCCGCCTGCTGATCCGCGACCATCTGCACGTTCTGGTCCATTACGGGCGCCGCCTGATGGCGCCGGACCCGGAGCGCTACCGCGAGCAGCGCGCCCACACCCTGTGGCGGGAGGCGTTCGACCGGCTCCGCCCGGTGCTGCGCGAGAAGGGCATCGTTCAGTGAGCACGCCGCTGCCCCAGCCCTGCCGGGGAGGGGCGGAGGCGCCGCGCGTCTGGGTGGTCTTCCGGGGCGAGGCGGAGCTGTGGTGGCTGCACCTGCTGAAACCGGGGTTCCGCCATTGCTTCGCGCTGCTGCACGACGGGCGCCACTGGGTGATCGTCGATCCGCTCTCGCCCTTCACCGACGTGTCGGTCCTCGACCTGCCCGCGGCCTTCGACCTGCCGGGCTGGTACCGCGGGATGGGCATGGCGGTGACCCCGGCGCCGGTGCGGCGCGGCCTGAACCGTCCGGCCCCCTGGGGTCCCTTCACCTGCGTCGAGGCGATCAAGCGCCTGCTGGGGCTGCACGCGCCCGGCATCGTGACGCCCTGGCAGCTCTACCGGCACCTGACGAGGCCCGTCCCCGCGGCCTGATCCACGCCGCCGCCGGCCAACCCGTCTTCCCGACGCCCTGCCACGCAAGGGCCTGTTTTCGCATCACGGACAAGGACCCACCGCCCATGGCGAACCTGTTCAAGGCGCCCCGGCCGGCGCCGCCCGCCGCCACCGCCCCGGAGCCCGCGCCCGTTCCCACGCCTCTGCCCGCTCCCGAGCCGGCGCCGG
>NZ_QLKQ01000085.1 GCF_003349955.1 Azospirillum brasilense | reverse complement strand
CTGCGAAGCGGGGGAGGGAAGGGGCCCACGGCGAAGCCGTGGGAAGGGTGGGGGCAAACACCTACCCCAGCGCCGCCCTCAAACTCGCCTCCAGCGGCCGCACCGTATAGCCCAGCTCCTGCACGGCTTTGCCGCTGTCGAACCCGCCGCCGCCCAGCGCCAGCCGGACGCCCGTCACCGACGCGGTGGGCGGGCGGCGCGTCACATGGTCGGACAGCCATTCCTCCACCCGCGCGGCCGCCAGCGCCAGGGCGGGCGGCACGGAATGGCGGTGGAGCGGCACCCGGCCGCACAGCCGGTCGATCCGCTCCGCCAGATCGCCCAGCCCGATGTCCATTCCCCCCAGGATGTAGCGCTCGCCGACCCGCCCGCGCTCCGCGGCCAGGATCATGCCTTGCGCGACGTCGCGCACGTCCACGAGATTCAGCACGCAATCAAGGATCAGCCGTGGCCCGCCGCGTCGGAACAGGCGCAGCATGGCGTTCGGCGGGGTGGGGAGCCGGTCGCCGGAGCCGATGGGAGCCGTAGGGTTGACCACCACCACCGGCAGCCCTTGCGCCGCGGCGGCCAGCGCGTCCTTTTCCGCGAGATACTTGGACCGGCAGTAGGGACCGGCCAGCGCCGCCAGCCCCGGATCGGCGCGCTCATCGAGGCGGCGCGGCGGCGGGTGGCCGATCATCACCGCCTCGGTCGAGCAATGGACGAAGCGCCGCACGCCCGGCGCCCGCGCCGCCGCGTCCAGAACCACCCGCGTGCCTTGCCGGTTCACCCGGTCGAACACGGTCGGGTCGCGGTCCCACAGCGTGGCGACGGCGGCGAGGTGATGGACCCGCTCCACCCCCTCCAGCGCGCGGGCCACCGCCGCCGCGTCGAGGATGGAGCCGCGCTGGACCTCCACGCCCGGCGGCACGTCGTCCGGCGGGTCCTGAAGGTCGAGGATGCGCACCCGCTCGCCGCGCGCCGCCAGCGCCGTCACCAGATGCCCGCCGATGAAGCCGTTGCCCCCGGTGACGAGGGTGATGCCCATGCCCTTACGCCCCGCCGAGGATGCGGTCGGCGTTGCTGTTGAGGTCGCGCGTCAGGGCGGTCAGCCCGCCGCCGCGCAGCGTGTTCTGGAACTCCGAGCGCTGGGTGGCGAGCTGGCTGACCGTGCCCTTCGCCAGCACGTCGAGGATGCGCCAGCGGTCGCCTTCCGGACGCAGCAGATAGCTCAACCGCACCGGCGTCTTGCCCGCGCGCACCAGATCGGTGTCGACCAGCAGCATCCCGCGCGGGGCCGGCCGCTCGCCGACGATTTCGAGCCGCTGGCCGTCGTAGCTGTCGAACCGGTCGACATACTGGGCGGCGCTGCGCCGGGCGAAGGCGTCCAGCGCCTGCCGCTTCTCCGGCTCCGCCGATTGGTCGAAATAGGGAGCGGCGGCGACGCGGAGCGCGGCTTCCAGGTCGAAGGTGTCGAGCATCACCGGCAGGAATCGCTGAAGCCGCGCCCGCGCCGGCTCCCGTCCCGCGGCCTCCCGCATCAGGGACAGGATAGCCTCGTTCAGCCGCGCCACCGTGGCGCGGGCGCCCGGCGTGGTGCCGGCTTGCTGGGCCACGGCGGGAACCGGCAGCAGGCCAGCCGCCAGGACGGCCAGCGCGAGCGCGGCGCGCATCCATGCTCGGCGTGAAGAAGACCCAGTCATCGCGGCGCGCCCCGTCCTGTTCCGGCAAGAGTCGATGGAAATCTGCCCGTTCGGGGCAGACGAATTCAACCGTCCGTGTGGGATGTAACAGCGTTCGGGCCGGTCTATCCTCCTGCGCGGCGCTGTCGAAGGGAGGTGTCCGGATGGGTGGATCGGCGAAGAGGGCAAGCGGATGGATGCCGATCCCGGACCATCCGCTGTATGGCTGCGACGCCGTCACGCTGCTGACTGTGCTGATGCGCAACGGTGGGCCGCGGGGTGCCGGCTGGCCGACGGCGCTGGCGGCGTTGGCCTCGGCGGTCGGGCGCGCGCCCTTCTCGCTGGCGGAGGCCGGGTGGGTGGCGGCGCGGCGCCGGAAGGACGCCGGCTTGCCGCCGCCGGTCTTCATCCTCGGCCATTGGCGCAGCGGCACGACTCATCTCTACAACGTGCTGAGCCGCGACCCGCAATTCGGCATCATCGACCCCTTCGCGGTCGGCCTGCCCTGGGACATGCTGGGGCTGGGCTCGGTCCTGCGGCCGCTGCTGGCCCGCGCCCTGCCGGAGCGGCGCTACATCGACAACGTGCCGGTCAAGGCCGACAGCCCGCAGGAGGACGAGATCGCGCTGGCGAACATGTCTCCGCTCTCCTTCTATCATGGCCTCTATTTCCCGGAGCGGTTCGACGAGAACCTGCGGCGCGGCCTCTATTTCGACGGTTGCACGGCGGCGGAGCGGGATGCCTGGAAGCGCCGCTTCCTCTATTTCCTGGAGAAGGTGTCGATCGCCCAGGGTGGGCGCTGCATCCTGCTGAAGAACCCGGTCTACAGCGCGCGGGTCGCCATGATGCGGGAGATCTGGCCCGACGCGCGCTTCATCCACATCCACCGCGACCCGCGCGCGGTGTTCGTCTCTACGGTGGGCTTCTACCGGACGCTGCTGGCGCGGCTGGCGCTCCAGCCGCACGGGCACATCGATGTGGAGCGGGTGGTGCTGGACCACTATCCACGCATCATGCAGGCGCTGATCGACGACACGGCCGACCTGCCGGCGAACCGCTTCGCCGAGGTGCCGTTCGAGCGCTTCGAGCGGGCGCCGCTGGAGGAGATGGAACGGCTGTACCAAACGCTGGAGCTGCCGGGTTTCGCGGCGGCGCGCCCGGCTTTCGAGGCGTATCTGGGGGCGGTAAGCGATTACGCGAAGAACCGCCACCGCCTGTCCGACGAGGGACGGGAACGGGTGGACCGCGAATGGGCGCCCTTCGTCGCGCGCTGGGGGGCCGGTGTGGCGTGAGGGCTTTTGCCCCCTCCCTAACCCTCCCCCGCACTCGCGGGAGAGGGGACTGCCGCCGCTCCGCCCAAAATTCCCTCCCTCGCCAAAGGCGGGGGAGGGTTAGGGAGGGGGCAGCCGCACTCCTCCTCACTCTCCTCACCCACCCCGCCCAATCCGCCTGCCGCACCGTCTCCGTCACCGCCGATGGCGCCACCGTCACCGGCATCGAGGACATGGCGCTCGACGCGGCGCGTGGTCAGGCGGTGCTGTCGGCCTACGACCGCCGGGCCGGAACCACGGGCGGCCTCTATCTGCTGAATCTGCAATCCCTCGACGCATCGGCCGTCGCCGCCGTCCCCCTCGCCACCGGCCTGCGCCCGGCGGGCATCGACCTGCGCGCGGAGCCGGACGGCGCACGCTCCCTGCTCGCCGTCAGCCGTCATGAGGACGGGTCGGCGACGGTCGAGCGCTACCGCTTGGACGGCGCCACCCTGACCCACCAGGGCACCACCGCCAGCTCCTTGCTTTGCCGGGCCAACGACGTGGCCTTCCTCGACGGTGAGCGTTTCCTCTTCACCAGCAGCCACGGCGGCTGCGGCTGGGGCGCCGTGATCCGGGACAACGTCCTCGGCGGGCGCCATGGCTTTGTCGGCCTCGTCGAGAACAACGACGCCCGCACCCTGATCGGTGGGATCGGCTTTGCCAACGGCCTGTTCCCCGACCCGAGCCACGACCGGCTGACCGTCGCCGCCACGCGGGAGGAGGCTCTGCTCGTCTACCGCCTTTCCGACCCGCAGGCCCCGCCGCGGCGCGTCGCCGTGCCGGGCGGGCCGGACAACCTGACGATGTCCCCGGACGGCCGCTTGCTGGCGGCGCTGCACCCGTCGCCGGTCCGGCTGGCGCTGCACCGTTACGGCTGGCCGGGTGGGGCGGTGGCACCGACCCGCGTCGCGGCGCTCGGCCCCGCCGGGGTGGAGATCCTGCTGGACGAAGATGGACAACGCTTCCCCGCCGCCACGGTCGCCGTCTCGTGGAAGGGGCGGCTGGTCATCGGGTCGGTGACCGCACCGGGGCTTCTGGTCTGCGACGAAGCCGCCGGCGGTGCCACAAAATCATCAGCGCCGGCAGAACCACAAGCGACGAGATGACCGTGTAGGTGATCGACACCGCCAGCAGCACCCCCATGCTGGACAGCCCGCGGTGATTGGACAGCGCCAGCGTGGCGAAGGCGGTGCTGGTGGTCAGCGTGCTGACCAGGACGGCGCGCGGCGTGCTGGTCACCAGAAGCTCGATCCCGAAGGCGCTGTCCGACGCGCCTTCCCGCACCAGATCCTGTCCGCGCGTGACCATGTGGATGCTGCTCGACACGCCGAGCGCGAACAGCAGCGGGATGACGATCACGTTGGCGAAGTTGAAGGGAATGTCGAGCAGCCCGGCGGTCGCCATCGTCCACAGGGCGGCCAGGACCAGTGGCGCCAGGATCAGCACCATCCCGGTCACCGAGCGCTGAACGGCGACCAGCAGAAGCACCATCAGCACCAGCGTCAGCGCCGTCGCCTCCAGGAAGGAGGAACCGACGACCCGGGCCGCCTCCGTCACCGTCACCGGGGCGCCGGTGGCGTTGGGCGCCACGGCCAGCACCGCGTCGGCGAAGTCGGCCATCGCGCGGCTGTCGGAGATGTCGTGGGTGGGCAGCACCTCGACGCGGGCGCGTCCGTCCGCGGCGATCCAGCGGGCCTTCAGGCTGTCCGGCACGTCGGCGGTGGTCACCGGCTGCTCCACCGCCATGCCCTCGCGCAGCCGGTCGAGCAGGGGCGGCACGCCCCCGGTCAGCGCGGCGTCGAGCGTGGCGAACTGCGCCGGCCGGACGCGGGCCAACGCGTCGTCAAGGCTCTGAACGGCGGCGCGAAGCTCGGGCGGACCGTCGTGCTTGTCCGTCCGATAACCGCCCAGCACCGTCCTCAACGTGGCGACGGCCCGCTCCAGCCCGTCCTGATCGAGCGCGGCCGAGGCGACAGGGGCGGCGAGGCTGGGACCGAGCAGCAGCGACATGTCGGCCAGGATCGGCAGCTTGGCCTCCTGGTCCTTGGGGATGAAGCTGGCGAAGGTGCGCACGCCGCCGGATTCCGGCAGGGCGCGCAGCCGGTCGGCCAGCGCCTGCGCCGCCGCGAGGTCGGGCGTCAGGATGTTGACGGAGTAGGGCGAGGTGCGCGGCGTGGTCGCCAGATCGCGGTAGGTGGCGACGGCCTCCGTCGTCTCGTCCTGCAGATTCAGCGGGTTGACGTCCAGCCGCACCAGCGGCAGCGCCGCCATGGACAGGACGGCGCTGGCCCCGGCCAGACCAAGGATCGCGCGATGGTGGCGGCTCACCCAGCCGGCGAATCCACGGTTCTCGCGTTCCGGCGCCGGGACACCGGGGCCGGGGCGCAGCAGGACGATCAGGGCGGGCAGAAGGCTCAGGCTGATGAGCAGGGCCACCACCATGCCGACGGCGGAGATGACGCCGAACTCCGCCAGCCCCAGATAGGCGGTCGGCACGAAGGACAGGAAGCCGATGATCGCGCACAGGGTGCTGAGCACCAGCGCCGGCCCGACCGCCCGCACCGCCTCGATGGCCGCGGCCAGCGGCGGCAGGCCGCGCCGCAGTTCCTCCTGGTAGCGCAGGCCGAGATGCCCGCCGTAATCGTCGCCCAGCCCGAAGAACATCACCGCGCAGGTCACGGAGATCAGGTTCAGCCGTCCCACGGTCAGCGCCGCCGCCCCGGCGCTCAGCGTCAGGCCGAGCAGCAGGACCACGAGGATGCAGGCGATCAGTCGCCCCGACCGCATTCCGGCGATCAGCACGGCCGAGACCAGAATAAAGGACAGGATGGTGGCGACGCCGGCGCTGTTGGCCACCGTGTCCAGCTCCGTCTGGCGCAGCGGCACGGCGCCGGTGACCCGCATTTCGACCCCCTGTCCGACCGGCTCCGCCATCACCGCGCCGATGGCCTCGTGCACCGCGGTCACCGCAGGACGCCCGCGCCCGAAGGAGCTGTTGTCGAGGATGGGCCGGGCCAGGACGAAGCGGCGGTTGGCCGCCCGGTCCTCGTCATCCGCCGCCTGCACCAACCCGGTCCAGGACAGCGGCACCGGCTGGCCGTCCGCCACTGTCGCGGTGCTGACCGCCAGCCGGTTCAGCAGCTCGGCCGGGGTGGTCGGCGCGCCATCGTCCGCGTGGGTCAGGATCAGGTCCAGCAGGTCGGCTAAGCCCTGGAGGTTCGGGGCGGCGTTCAGCGCGCCCAGAGCCGCCTGTGCCCCAGCCAGCCGGGTGGCCAGATCCTGCAATTTTCCCGTGTCGAGGAAGAGCAGGCCATAGCGGTGGAAGTACGGGTCGGCGGACGGCACCTCCACCCCCGACAGCACGTCGGTACGGGCGGACAGGCGCTCCGCCAGACGTACGGCGGCGGCGTCCGACTGGTCGGGGGACGCGCTGTCCACGACGACGACGATCTGGTCGTCGGCGAAGGGGAAGGCCTGCCGGTACTCCTCGGTGTGCTGGCGGAAGGCGGTGTCGGGCGAGATCATGTCCGACGTGCTGGTGCTCATCGTCAGATTGTCGGCGGAATACCAGCCCGCCAGCACAGTCATCAGCACCCAGACGCCCAGCGTCACCTTTGGCCTTCGGCAGGACAGGGCGCCCAGGCACCCGATCATGGCGCGGCCGAAGTCCGCCATCCGGTCCAGGACACCTTGCCGTTCTGTCACGCTGTACGTCTCCGTCGAAAGCGTACGTAGTCTGCCAGGACAACCTCCGGCACCCAACGTACGCTACTGTATGTTACTTCCAACCAATGGGCGAACCGCGGCACCTCGTTACCCAGATACCTCCACCATGGGGAACACCGGGGCAAAGTACCGGGGCAAAGCGGGAGCGCCGATGCAAGACCACAACGCAAGCACAACCTTGCGGGTCCAACGGGCCGAGCCGTCGGCCAAGGCCGTGAGCGACGCCGTGGCCGAGGCCACGGACGCCTTGATCCGCCGCCAGCAGGCCGACGGCCATTGGGTGTTCGAGCTGGAGGCCGACGCCACCATCCCGTCCGAATATCTGCTGCTGCACCACATCCTGGACGAGATCGACCCGGAGCTTGAGGCCGGGCTGGCCGCCTTCATCCGGGGGCGGCAGGGCAAGGACGGCGGCTGGCCGCTGTTCTTCGGCGGCGCCATGGACATCAGCTGCAGCGTGAAGGCCTATTTCGCGCTGAAGGCGGCGGGGGACAGCCCCGACGCGCCGCACATGCGCCGCGCCCGCGAGGCGATCCTGGCGCGCGGCGGGGCGGCGCGCTGCAACGTCTTCACCCGCATCCTGCTGGCCCAGTTCGGGCAGGTGCCCTGGCGGGCGGTGCCCGCGATGCCGGTGGAGGTGATGAACCTGCCGCCCTGGTCGCCCTTTCACATCTCGCGCATCTCCTACTGGTCGCGGACGGTGGTGGTGCCCCTTCTGGTCGTCATGGCGCACCGGCTGCGGGCCCGCAACCCGCGGGGCATCGGCATCGCGGAGCTGTTCACCGAGCCGCCGGAGCGGGTGCGCAACTGGCACAGCAACAACAGCCGCGGTGGATGGGCCACCCTGTTCCGCGCGCTCGACGCGGCGCTGCACGCGGTCGAGCCGCGCCTTCCGGCCAACGGACGCCAGACGGCCATCGACCGCGCGGTGCGCTTCGTGACCGAGCGGCTGAACGGCGAGGACGGGTTGGGCGCCATCTTCCCGGCGATGGTCAACGCGGTGCTGATGTTCCACTGCCTGGGCATGCCGGCCGACCATCCCGACGCGGCGATGGCGCGCCGCGCGCTGCGCGGGCTGGTGGTGCGGCAGCCGGGGCGGGTCTATTGCCAGCCCTGCCTGTCGCCGGTGTGGGACACCGCGATCATCTGCAACGCCCTGCTGGAAACAGGCAGCCCGCTGGCCCGCGCCGCGGCCCGGCGTGGGGCGGACTGGCTGATCGACCGGCAGATCCTGGACGTCGAGGGCGATTGGGCGTGGCAGCGGCCGGGGCTGGCCTCGGGCGGCTGGGCCTTCCAGTACAACAACGCCCACTACCCGGACACCGACGACACCGCCATGGTGGTGATGGCGCTGCAACGGCTGGACGCCGACCGCTATGGCGAGCCGATCCGCCGCGCGCGGGACTGGATCGTCGGCATGCAGAGCCGCAACGGCGGCTGGGGGGCCTTCGACGCCGAGAACCAGCACGATTTCCTCAACCACATCCCCTTCGCCGACCATGGCGCCTTGCTCGACCCGCCGACCGCCGACGTGACGGCGCGCTGCGTCATGATGCTGGCCCGGCTGGGCGAGGGGCGCGACACCGTGCCGACCCGGCGCGGCCTGACCTTCCTGGAGCACGAGCAGGAGAGCGACGGCGCCTGGTTCGGGCGCTGGGGCACCAACTACGTCTACGGCACCTGGTCGGCGCTGGAAGCGCTGAACGCCGCCGGGGTGCCGCACTCCGCGGTGGCCGTGCAGCGCGCCGCCCAGTGGCTTCTGGCGCACCAGCGCGCGGACGGCGGCTGGGGCGAGGACGGTACCAGCTATTGGGCCGGCAACCCGCGCGGCGAGGGGACGGTTTCCACCGCCTCGCAAACCGCCTGGGCGCTGCTCGGGCTGATGGCCGCCGGCAAGGGCAACCACCCGGCGGTGGACCGCGGCGTGGAGTATCTGCTGTCGGCCCGCGACGCCGAGGGGCTGTGGAGCGAGGAACCCTTCACCGCCGTGGGCTTCCCGCGTGTCTTCTACCTCAAGTACCACGGCTACGCGGCGAGCTTTCCGCTGTGGGCGCTGGCCCGCTACCGGGCCCTGAGGGCATGAAGGGGCGGGCATGATGGGGCGGGTGTGAGAGGAGCGGCGGCGCTTCTCGCCGCGGCTCTGACCGTGACCGTCCAGGGCGTGCGCAACGGCGATGGACAGATCATCCTTGCCGTCTGCGAAGAGGCGGCCTATCCGGCGGGGCGTTGCGCCTTCCGGGTCACCGCTCCGGCGGCGGAGGGTTCGGTGCGCGTCACCGTGCCGGACGTGCCGCCAGGAATCTACGCCTTGCGCGCCTACCACGACGAGAACGGCAACGGTCAGCTGGACCGCAACCTTCTGGGCGTGCCGCGGGAAGGGTTTGGATTCGGCAACGACGCCCCGGTGCTTCTCGCCCCGCCGAGCTTCCGCGACGCTGCCGTGACGGTGGGGGATGATGACGTGGCGACGGCGTTGACGCTGCGTTACTGGATATCGCCATAGGGAGGCATGATGGCGGCCGCGATCCTCACCGGCATGGCGTTGGAGGCCCGGATCGTCCGGCGCGGCGGGCTGCCCGTCGCTTGCGCCACGGGGCACGCCGCCGCCAGGGTGGCGGCGCATCGCTTGCTCGAAGGGGGAGCCTGCGGGATCGTCAGCTTCGGCATCGTCGGCGGTCTGGCGCCGGACCTGCGGCCCGGCTCGCTGGTTCTGGCGAGCGCCGTCGTCGATGAGGACGGTGCCGTTCATGAAACTTACCTGCCTTGGCGGAAGCGCTTGCGCAACGCCTTGCCGCAGGCCCATTCCGGCATGGTGGTGGGTGCGCGGATGCCTGCGGCGACGGTCGGGGACAAGGCGCGGCTGCACGCTCTGACCGGCGCCGCGGCGGTCGATCTGGAAAGCCTTGCCGTCGCGCGGGCCTGCCAAGCCTGGGGGCGGCCCTTCGCCGTGCTGCGCGCGGTCGCCGACCCGGCATGGCGGGCGCTGCCCGCGGCGGCGCTGGCCGGGCTGGACGGGGGAGGGCGCATGGCCCCCGGCGCCGTGCTGGCGCGGCTGGCCGCCGACCCCCGCGACCTCGTCGCGCTGGGCCGGCTGGCCTGGGACCTCGGCAAAGCCCTGGCGTCGCTGCGCGGGGCCGCCCGAGCCATTCCGGTGGATCTACTCGGCGGCGGTCCGCTCGGCCTCGATCCGGCGCAGCGTGTCCGCGACGTGGCGTGAGAAGACCTCCTCCGCCGGGCGCTGGCGATCCAGCGGAATCTCCGGCGCCATCGGCCCGTCCGTGCGCGGCCCGCGCAGGCTGACCGCCAGCGCCGACAGGGGATTGCGCAGCGTGTCCTCCACCGCGGTCGGCTCATAGCCGCTGTGCACCATGCAGTCGGCGCATTTCTCGTAATTGCCGGTGCCGTAGGCGTCCCAGTCCGTCTCCTCCATCAGCGCCTTGAAGGTCGGGGCGTAGCCCTCGCCCAGCAGGTAGCAGGGGCGCTGCCAGCCGAAGACGTTGCGTGTCGGATTGCCCCAGGGCGAACAGCGGTAGGTGCGGTTGCCGGCCAGGAAATCCAGGAACAGGGACGATTGCGAGAAGCGCCACTTCCGGCCCCTCCCCCGCGCGAAGACATCGCGGAACAGCTCCTTTGTCTTGCGGCGGTTCAGGAAATGCTCCTGGTCCGGCGCGCGCTCGTAGGCGTAGCCGGGCGACACGGTGACGGCGTCGATGCCGGCGGCCATGGCCTCGTCGAGGAAGGCGGCGACCTTCTCCGGCTCCGCCCCGTCGAACAGGGTGCAATTGATGTTGACGCGGAAGCCGCGCGCCTTGGCGGCGCGGATCGCCGCGACGGCGCGGTCGTAGACGCCCGGCTGGCAGACCGCCTTGTCATGCTCCTCCCGCCCGCCGTCCAGATGGACCGACCAGGTGAAAAAGGGGCTGGGGGTGAAGCGGTCGAGCCGCTTTTCCATGAGCAGGGCGTTGGTGCAGAGATAGACGAACTTGCGACGCGCCACGATGCCGGCGGCGATGGTGTGGATCTCGGGGTGCAGCAGCGGCTCGCCTCCGGCGATGGAGACCACCGGGGCGCCGCATTCGTCCACCGCGCCCAGGGCGTCCTCCACCGACAGGCGGCGGCGCAGGATCGGATCGGGATAGTCGATCTTGCCGCAGCCGGCGCAGGCGAGGTTGCAGCGGAACAGCGGCTCCATCATCAGCACCAGCGGGAAGCGCCGGTTGCCCTTGAGGCGCTGGCGCAGGACATAGGCGCCGACCAGCGCCGCCTGGATCGCGGGAACGGCCATGGTCACGCCTCTCCCGGACCGTGATGGATCGCCGTCTGGTGGATCGCCGTCATGCGCTTATCCCTGAAATTGCGTCGCGCTCCAGTTTGGAGCGTCCGGGAACGCACGGCAGGTAGGTTACTGTATGATACTTGCCGCGATGCGGCGGGACAGGGAGGACGTACAGGACACACGTACGGCCTCCTGGCGTGACGGTTATGGCCGCGGCGTCTTGCACTTGCTCCGCGCGGCTTTGGCTTTCGGGGGCTTGGTTTTGTGTGGTTGGGCGAGGTGCTTTAACTCTTCGTACCGCTCCAGGAAAAGCGCGTACGCCCGGTCGGGGCCGACCGGGACGATCCGGTCCGGGTGGGCCGGCGGCAGATGCCCCCACTCCAGCCAGGCGGGCGGCAGGAGATCGCGCAGTTCCGTCGCCATGCAGACAAGGTCCGCCTGCTTGATGGCCGGCACCTCGTCATCGAAGCCGAACCAGCGGCGCAGCGCATCCTTGACCGGATGGAGCCGCTGTTTGACGTAGTCGCGGTCCAGCATCACCTTCACCGGCGACGGCCAGTCGCCGAGGAACTCTTCGCAGTCGTGCATCAGAGCCGAATAGGCCAGGGGCGGCGGCACCAGACGCGAGGCCATCACCGAATGCTCGGCGACCGAGTACCAGGGCCGGGCTGCCCCACCCCAACGCGGCTGGGACGACAGACATTGGGCGATGTCCTCGATCGGCATGTCCGTGGCGTCCGGTGTCAGCAAATCGAGAACGAAGCCGGACGGCATCAGGATGGCGGTGCGTCCGTCCGGTTTCTTGAGAAGATCGAGTTGCATGGTGGGGAGCCGTTCCAAACCGTCGACCGATCAACCGATCGGGTTGCGCGGGTTTAGCAGATCGCGGACGGGGCGGACAACGTCCCCAGGCGCAAGGCCGCCATCGACCGTGACGGCGCCTCATCCACCCTCTCCCTGGGTTGCAAAAGTTACAAATTTTGCATCATTTACAGGCTTCTCCGGTCGTTCCAGGCGATGTAACGTAGGCCGGCGTTTCCCCAGTGCAACGACACGGATAGGGATGGCCGCGCCGATGCTGAACGAGCCTGCGAAGGATGGGGTGCTGAACCGCAGCATCAACGACCTGCGCGTCCTGCTGATCGAAGACGACGACTTCACCCGCCGGCTGATGAGCCGCCTGCTGCAGGATTTGAAGGTCCGCCAGGTGTGGGAAGCGTCGGACGGCGTGTCCGCTCTGGCCATCCTGCGCGACCATCCGGACAAGGTCGACATCGCCATCTGTGACCTGGAGATGCCGCGGATGAGCGGGCTGGACCTGCTGCACGCCTTGCGGACGGCCACCGGCAACCCGCTGGCCGACCTTCCGGTGATCGTCCTGACCGCCCACCGCGAGGCGGACACCGTCAAGCGGGCCATCGCCTACGGCATCTCCGGCTATCTGGTGAAGCCGGTGTCGAAGGCCGACCTCGTGAAGCGGCTGAGTTTCGTCCTTCACAAGGGCCGGTGATGGGGCTTTCGCAATCATAGGATGCGATTGGTCGGAAACTGACCCATTCGGTGCAGTCAGGCGTTGCGGGAACGGATGCGAGGGGGCACCTTCCTTCCGACCACCCCTCTGACCGGAGACGCCGTGCCATGCCGGGGACCGTCCGGCCCATTCCAGGTCCGTTGCGGATCGCCTCGAATCCCATCGTGGACCGCCGCGAGGATCTGGCGCGCGCCGTCGTCGCCACCCAGTTCGAGCGTTGGCCGGCGCTTTACGCCCGCTATGGCGAGGCCGGCCGGGAGCGTTGCGTCGAGGATGTCGGCTTCCACCTTCTCTATCTGGCGGAGGCGGTGGCGAGCGACAGCCCGGCCCTGTTCCGCGAGTATGTGGCCTGGGTCAAGATCCTGTTCGCCGGCATCGGCATTCCCGATGGAGAGCTGGGCGAGAGCCTGGAAATCCTGCGCGACGTGGTGGCCGCCCGGGTCGACCCCGCCACGGCGGCGCGGGTGCGCGCCTGCGTGGGGGAGGGGCTGTCCGCGCTGCCCGGCCTGCCGCGGGAGGCGCCTTCCTTCGTCCGGCCGGACGCGCCGCTCGGCGCGCTCGCGCGCTCCTACATGGATGCGCTGCTGGCCGGCGACCGGCGCCGGGCGACGGCGCTGGTGACGGAGGCCACCGCCGCCGGGGCGACGGTGCCCGACCTTTACCTGCATGTGTTCCAGCCGACCCTGCGCGAGATCGGGCGGCTCTGGCAGACGCGGGCGATCACCGTGGCCCACGAGCATTTCGCCACCGCCGCAACCCAGGCGATCATGGGCCAGCTCTACCCGGCGATCTTCGCCGCCGAGCGGCGCGGCCTGTCCATGGTCGCCACCTGCGTCAGCGGGGAGCAGCACGAGATCGGCGTCCGCATGGTCGCCGACTTCTTCGAGATGGCCGGCTGGGACAGCCACTGTCTCGGCGCCAACACGCCCGCGAACAGCATCATTCACGCGCTGCGGGAGCGGAACGCCCGTGTTCTGGCGGTATCCGCCACCATCACCGCCCATGTCGGACGGGTGGCCGCCCTCGTCGCCGCGGTGCGCGCCGAACCGTGGGATCAACCGCCGCAGGTGCTGGTCGGCGGCTACCCCTTCAACCTCGTTCCCGATTTGTGGAGGACGGTCGGCGCCGACGCCTTCGCCCCCGGCGCGCAGGAGGCCGTCGCCATCGCCGAGCGGCTGATCGGCCCGGCCGGCCCCGATCGCGCCGTTCCCGATCGCGCCGTTCCCGATCGCACCGCCGGTGTTGCCTGATGAGCGTGGTGTGAAGGAGGGGAGATGGATGGGCTGGTCCTGACCTGCGATCACGACGGACGGCTGCGCGCCCTGCACCGGGTGGGCGCCGGACTGCCGGGATTGACCGGAAAGCCCGGCACGCCTTTTCCGGCCCTGTTCGGTCCGGACGCGGTGGCGGGGGCGCTGGATCTGTTCAGCGGCCTGCGGAAGTCGGGCCGGGCGCTCGATCATCCCGTGTCCAGCCGGCTCGTTCCCGCCGGGATGCTCCATGTCAGCGGACTCAGCGACGCGGAGGGCATGGTGCTGGCCGTGACGCCGGCACCCGGCGGGCTCCCGGCGCTGATGAAGGCTCTGGACGCGCTCAATCCGCGGCTGGCCCGGCGGCTCGCCCCCCTGGGGACGGCGGTTGCGACGCCGGAGCTTCCCAGCGCGGACGCGCTGTTCGACGAGATGACCCTCCTCAACAACGACCTCGCCAACACCCAGCGGGCGCTCGCCAAGGCCAACGCCGAACTGGCCGCCAGCAACGAGCAGAAGAACCGGCTGATGGGCATGCTGGCCCACGATCTGCGCACGCCGCTCCAGGTCGTCGTCGGTTTCGCGGAGCTGCTGGAGCAGCGGCTCGATGGACGGCTGGAGGCGACGGAGCGCGCCTGCCTGGAGCGCATCCGGGAATCCAGCCTGTCGATGCGCCACATGGTGGAAGATGCGCTCTCCCTGGCGGCGCTCCAGGCGGGGCGGCTGCGGCTGGCGCGGCGACCGTCCGATCTGGCGGCTCTGGTCCGGCGGAACGTCTCGATGAATCGTGTGTTGGCCGAGGGCAAATGCATCACCATCGAGCTGTCCGTGCCCGAACGCCCGTTGCCTATGGCCGACGTCGACCCGGCCAAGCTGGATCAGCTTCTCAACAACCTTCTGTCGAACGCCGTCAAATACTCCGATCGCGGCGGGCGGATCCGCGTCGCTCTCAGCGAGGCCCCGGGCGAGGCCCCGGGGGAGGGGGGCGGCCGGGCGCGCCTGCGCGTGTCGGACGACGGGCGTGGCATTCCTCCGGCCGAGTTGGCGCAGCTCTTCCAGCCCTTCGCCCGCACCGGCCGGCTGGGCACCGAGGGCGAGGGGACGATGGGCCTCGGCCTTTACATCTGCCGGTCCATCGCGGAGGGGCACGGCGGACGCATCACCGCCGATTCGGCGCCGGGGCGTGGCTCGACCTTCACGGTGGACCTGCCATTGGTGGCATCATCCCCCTGAGAAGGGGGGCATTCCACAGACGGGCTGGCGCGCCGACCGGCGATGCTGTAAAAGGAGCCCTTACGATGTTGCGACGCGAAAGGTCCATGGGTTTATCCCTCCGCCGTTTCAGGCGGCCTCCGTGGGGAGCGCCGTGAGCGACGGCCGACCTCCCGACACGTCCCCGGACCGTCAGGCTCCGGAGGGCGTTGACCGCGGCAACGCCGCGAACACCGGCTTTCCGCCGGTGAACCCCGCTTCGGCGGTGCTGGACGATTTCCTGAACCACGACCACGGCGCGCGGATCGCGCTGGGCGATCTCGTGGGCATTCTGGGCGACCGCGCCTTCGGCGCCCTGCTTCTGATCCTGTCCATTCCGAACATCCTGCCGGTTCCGGGCCTGTCCACGGCGACCGGCCTGCCGATGCTGCTGATCGGCGCGCAGATCGCCGCTGGGCGCGACCGTCCCTGGCTGCCGCGCCGGCTGGCCGCCCTCAGCCTCGACCGCGACGCCTTCCTGCGGGTGATCGCCAAGGCGAAGCCCCACGTCGACCGGCTGGAGCGGCATCTGCGCCCGCGACTGCCGGGGATGACCGCCCCGACGGCGGAGCGGCTGCTTGGCGTGGCCGTGATGATCCTCGCCGGAATCCTGGCCCTGCCCATCGTCTTCGGCAACCAGCCGCCGGCCTTCGCCATCGCACTGATCGCGCTGGGGCTGATCGAGAGGGATGGGGCCTTCGTCGTTGCCGGCCTGATTGCCGGGCTGATCGCCATCGTCATCGTTGCCGCCGTCCTGTTCGGTTTCGGGCAGGCCGGCATGCTGATTTTCCACGAACTGTTTTCATAAAAGGGAGCGCCCGCGGGCTCGACGCCATGATCTGGGAAGTTCTGGTCATCATCTTGCTGATCCTGCTGAACGCCTTTTTCGCGATGTCGGAAATGGCGCTGGTGTCGTCGCGACGCGCGCGGCTTCAGCAGATGGCCGAGGAAACGCGCAGCAAGGGCGCCCGCGCCGCGCTGAAACTGTCGGAGGACCCCGGCAACTTCCTCTCCACCGTGCAGGTTGGCATCACGCTCATCGGCATCATCGCCGGCGCCTATGGCGGTGCGACCCTGGCCGACCGTCTGGGCACCGTCCTGGACGCCAACGTCTCCTGGATCGCCCCCTACGGGCAGCAGGTCGGCTTCGCGCTGGTCGTCGCCGCGATCACCTACCTGTCGCTGATCGTCGGCGAGCTGGTGCCCAAGCGCATGGCGCTGGTCAACGCGGAGCGCATCGCCGCCGGCGTGGCCGGGCCGATGAGCGTGCTGTCGCGCATCGCCATGCCGCTGGTCTGGCTGCTCGGCGTCTCGACCGAGGGGCTGATGAAGCTGCTGCGCCTGCCCACCGCGCGCGAGCAGACCGTCACCGAGGAGGAGGTCAAGAGCCTCATCAAGGAGGGCACGCAGAGCGGCGTCTTTGAACCCGCCGAGCGGCAGATGATCGAGGGCGTGTTCCGCCTGTCCGACCGCACCGCGCGATCGATCATGACGCCGCGCCCGGACCTCGTGTGGATCGACCTCGACGACCCGCCCGACGCCATCGCCAAGGAAATCCAGGCCAGCGGCTATTCCCGCTTCCTGGTCTGCCGTGGCGACGTGGACGAGGTGCAGGGCATCGTGTCCAGCAAGGCGCTGCTCAACCAGGCGCTCCAGGGCCGCCGCTTCGACCTGCGCGAGGCGATGGTGGAGCCGCTGATCGTCCATGACGGCACGCCCGTCCTGCGGCTGCTGGAGCTGTTCAAGCAGGCCAGCATCCACATGGCCGTGGTGGTGGACGAGTATGGCAGCGTCGAGGGCATTGCCACCGTCACCGACATCATGGAGGCCATCGCCGGCGAGATGCCCGAGCAGGGGCAGGAAGGCGACGGCGTCGCGGTCCAGCGCGAGGACGGCTCCTGGCTGGTGGACGGCATGACCCCGGTGGAGGAGGTGGAGTCGCTGGTCGGCGTGAAGGGGCTGAAGGGCGAGGGCGACTACCACACCATCGCCGGCTTCATGCTGGACCGGCTCGGCCATGTCCCCACCGCCGCGGAGCATTTCCGCTGGAACGGCTTGAGGTTCGAGGTCGTCGACATGGACGGCCGCCGCATCGACAAGGTGCTGATCCAGGAAAACAGGGAAATATCGGAGGGCTGACGGGCGCCTCCGAGAGCGGCGTCACATCTCGGTGACGCCGCTCTTGGGGATGCGGACCTCGCGATGGACCGACATGCTGAGCAGAAGCCCCACGCCGATCATCAGCGTCATCATCGCCGACCCGCCGTAGGACACCAGCGGCAGCGGGATTCCCACCACCGGGATCAGGCCGGTCACCATCGACACGTTGACCATCACGTAGAGGAAGAACTGCGCGGTCATGCCGACCGCCACCAGCCGGGCGAACTGGCTGCGGCAGCTCAGCGCGATGACCACGCCGTAGATGAACAGCATCAGGTAGAGCGCCAGCAGGATCAGCGCGCCGACCATCCCGAACTCCTCCGCCAGCACCACGAAGATGAAGTCGGTGTGCTTCTCCGGCAGGAACATCAGCTGGCTCTGCGAGCCGGACATGAAGCCCTTGCCGAACAGCCCGCCGGACCCCAGGGCGATCTTCGACTGGAGGATGTTGTAGCCGGCGCCGAGCGGGTCGGTTTCCGGGTCGAGGAAGGTGTAGACGCGCTGCTTCTGGTAATCGTGCAGGAATTCCCAGGCGACGGGGATCGCCGCCAGTCCGCCGCCGATGACCACCAGGAACTTCCAGATCCTCACGCCCGCCGCGAAGAAGACGGCTCCGCTGCCCATGATCAGCAGCAGCGAGGTGCCGAGGTTCGGCTGCATCAGCACCAGCGCCACCGGGATGAAGACCAGCAGCAAGGGCGGGATCAGCAGCAGCGGGCGGCCGATCTGGTCCAGCGAGATGCCGTGGAAGTACCGGGCCAGCGCCAGGGTCAGGGCCGGCTTCATCAGCTCCGACGGCTGGAGCTGGAAGAAACCCAGGTCGATCCAGCGCTGGGCGCCCATGCCGATGCGGCCCATCAGCTCCACCGCCACCAGCAGGCAGAGCACGATCAGGAAGATGGCGTAGGCCGACTTCATCAGATGCCGCACGTCGACCAGCGCGATCATCAGCATCAGGATCAGCCCGGGGACGGCGCGCACGAGCTGCGGCTGCGCCCAGGGCCGCCAGTTGCCGCCGGCGGCCGAGTAGAGCAGGGCCACCCCGACCGACGTGATGATGCAGACCAGGAGCACCAGCCCCCAGTTGATCATGCGGAACTTGCTGCCGAGCGTCAGTTCCGGGCGTTGCGGGGCCAGCCCGCCCGACCCGTGGTTCGAAAGGACCGCGACCATGAGGAAACGTTCGTTGTGTCCGGGGGCGTCCGTGCCGGAAGGGCAAGCGGCGGCGCCTTGCGCGGCGGATACTGCACCAGCGCCGCCCTCCGGTAAAGCCGCCCGGTCCCCCCGCCTTAAAACTGCTTCAGGGGCCGGTCAGAACTGCTTCAGCAGGCGGTCGATGTACTCGCGCTCCATCTGCGGGCGGCCATACTGGCCGGAGCGGCGGCGCAGCTCGTCGAGGATTTCGCGGGCGCGCTGGAGTTCGGCCTCCTCGGGGATCTTCACGTCCTCGTTGTTGTAGTTGCCGAAACCCGAGGGGCGACGTCCCAGCGGGTCGCGGTTGCGGCCCTGGCCCTGGCGCTGCTGCGCCTGTCCGGGCTGCTGCCCGCTCATCGCCGGACCTTGCTGGCCCATCATCTGCTGCATCATCTGCTCGGCCATCGCCTGCATGCCCTGCTGCAGTTCGTCCATCGCCTGGGTCTGCGGCGGCACGGCGGAGCCGGGCTGCCCCTGCTGGAGCGCCTGGGCGGCGTCGCGCATCGCCCGTTCGGCGCGGCCCAGCGGGCGGGGAATCTCGCCACCCTGCTGCTCGCCCATGCGCCGCATCAGCTCGCCGAGCTGGCGGCGCAGCGCCTCCTGCTGTTCGGCCTGCTGCTGCATCAGCGGGCTGCCGGACTGGCCCTGCTGGCCTTGCTGCCCCTGTTGCGGACGGCCCTGGCGGTTGCGCGGCCCCTGCTGCTGGCCCTGCTGCCCGTCCTGCCGGCCCATCTGCTCCTGCGACTGGCGGAAGGTCTGGTCGAGCAACTGCTGCTGCCGCTGCGTCAACTCCTGAAGCTCGCGCATCATCTGCGCCGCCTCGTTCTGGCCCTGCTGCTGCATCTGGGCCATGGCGCCGTTGCGCATCTGCTCCATCATCTGCTGGAGCTGGGACAGCATCTGCCGGGCCGCGTCGCGGGCACCGGTCTCGGCCATCTGCCGCATCTGCTCCATCATGCGCTGGAGGTCCTGGCGGTCCATCATCTGGTCGGCCATTTCCGGCGGCACCATGGGGATCTGCTCGCCGCGCTCCAGCGCCTCGCGCATCTGCTGCTCCATGGCGTCGAGGAACTTGTCGAGCGCCGCCTGAAGCTCGTCCATCAGCTTTTTCAGCTCCTGGTCGTCGGCGCCGCGCTCCAGCGCCTCGGCGAGGCGTCGCTCGGCGTCGCGCAGGTCGCGCTCGGCCAGCGACAGGCCGCCGTCCTCGATGCGCAGCGCGGTTTCCCACAGCAGTTGCTGGACGGCGGGGACGGACGCCCCCTCCTCGTCGAGCAGCAGGCGGTTGACCGCCGTGCGCATCGCCAGGAAAGCCACCAGATCGCCGCCGAACTGGCTGGGCCGGGAGGAAATCTCGGCCAGGGCGCGGGCCACCTCGATGCGGAGCTGCTGTGGCCGCAGGGTCAGCTTCTTGCGCTCCTCCACGATGGCGCGGGCGACCGGGTGGTTGAAGACGCGCTCCGGCAGGACCATCGCCACGTCCTCCGTGCTGCCGGTCTGGCCGGCGCCGTCGAGGGCGGTCAGGCGGAGCGTCACGTTCAGCCCGGCCCAGGGATGGGCGGTGAGGTCGTGGAAGGCGGCGTTGCGCGCCTCGCGCGGGCGGACGCCGGGCAGGGCCAGCGGCAGCTCCAGCGGGCTGCGGTCGAGCGCCGGGGCTTCGCCCTCCGGCAGGTCCAGCCGGACGACGGCCTTGGCCTCGGCCAGTCCGTAATCGTCCTGCGCCGTGTAGTCCAGCCGCAGCGCGCCGCGCTCCCCCTTGGCCGGGGGGCTGGCGTAGGCGATGGTCGGCGGGTTGTCCGGAATGATCCGCACGTTCCAGCCACCCAGCAAAGTGGAGCCCTGGGTCACGGCGATGCGGGTGCCGTCCTCGATGGGCTGCTGGATCTGGAAGGTGGACGAATCCACCGCCTCGAAGGCCGCGGACCTGCTGCCGGCCTCCAGCGATGGCGTGCCGCTGCCGCCGGTGACGCGGGCCAGCACGAGGCTGCCCTTGGGAACCGGCACGGGATCGGCGAGGCTCGGCGTGTGGGCGGGGTTGGCCGACTTCAGGAAGACCGGCGGCAGGCCGGTGTATTCCGGCGGCGTCACCCAGAGGTCGAGCGTCGCGACCGTCGCCGTCGCCGTTCCGCCGAAATGCGGGGTGATGGCGGCGGCCAGACGCGGCTTCCAGTCGCCCCAGGTCGCGCCGCCGGCGGCGACCAGCACGAGCGCGACCAGCGCGCGCAGGGCGTAGCGGTCCTCGGCGGCGAGGCCGTCGGACAGCGGCATGGCGACGCGCAGCCGCCGCATGGCGGCGCGCACCCGCTCCTGGTGCAGGCGCCACAGCTCCGCGGCGACGGGGTCGTTGCCGGAGGGTCTGTCGCGCAGCGCGTGGAGGGGACGGTGGGGCAGGCCGCTGTCGCGCTCCAGCCGGCGGCGGGCGGCGTCCTCGTCCGGCAGGCGGAAGGCGCGCAGCCCGCGCCACCCCGTCCAGCCGATGGCGGCGACGAACAGCAGCAGGACCAGCGCGTGCAGCCAGCCCGGCAGGAGCAGGAAGACGTTCAGCAGGGCCAAGGCGAGAAAGGCCCCAGCGATGGTGATGGGCGCCCAGAGCGCCGGCCACAGCCGTTCCCAGAGCAGGGCGGCGCGGGCCTGTCCCATGCGGAGGCGGGGCTCCCGCGGAACAGGGGCGGGGGGCGCCTCCTTGCGCAGGGGGAACCGGAACCCGTCGTTGCTGTCGCTCATCCCGCACTCCCGTCCAGCCGGTTGCCGCAGTCCTGGTCCCGGCCTGGGGGGAGAGGCGGCAGCCGGGGACCCGTCAGGATATAGGCTCTGCCACGCCGGATTTCCCGGCCCGGCCATCGAGCCATTCACCAAACCACTTGTCCATGACCAGAATATGGCCGCAGAGCCACATCTCGACATAGCTCTGGAGGAACTGGACCTCCTCCAAATCGCGTTCCTCGGAGTCGGATTGCCGGCGGACGAAGTCGGCGAAGGTGTCGTGCATCTTCTTGTGCTTCGCGTAGTCGGGGTACCCGATGGCGTGCATCAGCCCTTCCTCGCGGCGGAAATGATAGGCCGAGTAATCGGCCAGCTCACGCAGGAAGCGGTTCGCGGATTCCCGGGTCTCTCCGGCGGCGATGGCCGCGCTGAACTGGTTGAAGAGCTGAAACAGGCGCTGGTGGTCTCCGTCCACTGCGCTCTGGCCGATGGCATAGGCCGCGTCCCACTCCATGATCTTCCCCGCCCGTTTCTTGAACGGGGAATCATACGCCTTATGGGTGATTCTGTGCAGCGGTTATTGCGCGCTGCGGGTGCTCCCGGTTCAACCCCTGTGCCGGTCGGCCCACAGATAGACGTCGGCCTTGGCGATTCCCGTGAACTCCGCGATGGCGCCATAGGCCTGCGCATCGATGCGGATGTCCTCCTGATAGTAGGCGAGGAAGCAGATTCGCCAATCGTTGGCGGGCTTCGCCAGGACGAGCTGGCGCAGCTTGGACGAACAGCCCGGCGCCCAGGCGCCGCCGGCCATCTGGCGGGCCGGGGAGCGGTCCATACAGGGGCTCTTGGTCAGCAGGATCTCGACGGTGTCGGGTTCATTCCCGTTGTTCTGCGCGACATAGCCGGCCCAATTGACGATCAGCGCCTCTTCGGCGTGGGCCGCGCCGCCACCGGGAACCGTGTTCTGGCCGTTGGGCAGGGAATTGAGCGTCCAGAGAAGGGTGTCGTCCTCGTTCCAGCGCATGACCAGCGCGACGAGGTTGGGGTCCTGGGCGACGGCCAGAGTGATGTCGGCGACGGCGTCGCGGAAGGCGCCGTTGAAGCGGATGGACGTCATGGAAAGGGGCTCCCTGTGGGTTGGATGCCCCCTTCCAGACGGTCTTCGGCCAGTGTGCGTGAAGGGTCGGTGTGACGCGCCGGATCAGTCCTTCAGCCAGTCCGGCATGCGGTCGAGCGCCAGCAGCTCCTCCACCGGCACGCGCGGCCGGATGACGGAGAATTGGTCGCCGTTCACCAGCACCTCCGGGATCAGCGGGCGGGTGTTGTAGGTGGAGGACATGACCGCGCCATAGGCCCCCGCCGACAGGATCGCCACCAGATCGTCCGGCGCCATCGCCGGCAGCGCGCGCTGGAGCGCGAAGGTGTCGCCGCTCTCGCAGACCGGGCCGACGACGTCGTAGGGCTCGGTGGCGGCGCCCTTGGCGGGCTCGGTCACCGGGACGATGCCGTGGTAGGCCTCGTAGAGGGTGGGGCGGATCAGGTCGTTCATCGCCGCGTCGATGATGACGAAGCGGCGGTGCAGCCCCTGCTTCAGGTAAATCACCCGCGACACCAGGATGCCGGCGTTGCCGACCAGCGAGCGCCCCGGCTCCAGCGAGATGCGGCAGCCGAGGTTGCCGGTGATCGACTTCACCATGGCGGCGTAGTCGGCGATGTCCGGCGGCGCCTCGTGCTTGTAGACGATGCCAAGCCCGCCGCCGAGGTCGAGGCGGGTGATGTCGTGCCCGTCCTCGCGCAGGACGTGGAGCAGCGCGGCCACCCGCTCGTAGGCGGCGCGGAAGGGGGCGAGGTCGGTCAGCTGCGACCCGATGTGCACGGCGATGGCCACCGGCTTGATGCCCGGCAGCTTGGCGGCCTGGGCGTAGACCTCTCGCGCGTGGTCGTAGTCGACGCCGAACTTGTTCTCCTTCTTGCCCGTCGCGATCTTGGCGTGGGTCTTGGCGTCCACGTCCGGGTTCACGCGGAAGGCGATGGGCGCGGTGACGCCCAGGCTGACCGCCACCTCCGACAGCGCCTCCACCTCCGGGATGGATTCCACGTTGATCTGGTGGATTCCGGCCTCGAGGGCGGCGCGCATCTCCTCGCGCGTCTTGCCGACGCCGGAGAAGATGATCTTGCCGGCCGGGATGCCGCCGGCCAACGCGCGGCGCATCTCACCGCCAGACACCACGTCGGCGCCGGCGCCCAGCCGGGCGAAGGCGCGGATGACGGCGAGGTTGGAGTTGGCCTTCACCGCGTAGCAGACGTCGGCGTCCTGCCCCGCGAAGGCCCCGGCGTAGGCGCTGTAATGCGCCTCCAGCGCCGCCGTGGAGTAACAGTAGAAGGGCGTGCCGACCTCCGCCGCGATGATGGACAGCGGCACGGATTCGGCGTGCATCACGCCGTTGCGGTAGGCGAAGGCGCTCATGGGAAGCGGGCTCCGGAGGACGGCTGACCGGGCTTGGGGTCGGTCTTCGGGTTCGGGTAGGTGCCGGGGAACGTGTCTGCTTCCCGGCCCTGCGGGGGATCGACGAAGCTCGGCTTCTTGCCGCAGCCGGCCAGCGTCAGCGCGACGGCGGCGGTCGCCAGGATCAGCAGCGGGCGCCTCACAGGAAGCGCTCCCGCGCCGCCGCGACGGCTTCGCGCACACGGACGGGGGAGGCGCCGCCGAAGCTGCGTCGGCTGTCCAGCGACGCCTCGATGCTCAGCGCCGGGAAGACGGACTCGGTGATGCGCGGCTCGATGGCCTGCAGCTCCTCCAGCGTCAGGGCGGTCAGGCCGACGCGCTTGTCCTCCGCCGCCTTCACGGCGCGCCCGGTAATGTGGTGCGCCTCGCGGAAGGGGATGTTCAGCTCCCGCACCAGCCAGTCGGCGAGGTCGGTGGCGTTGAGGAAGCCGCGGTCGGTCGCCTCGCGCAGCGCCGGCACGTTCGGCTGCATGTCGCGCACCATGCCTTCCATGGCGGCGATGCACAGCGCCAGCGTGTCGTCGGCCTCGAAGACCGGCTCCTTGTCCTCCTGCATGTCCTTGGAATAGGCCAGCGGCAGGCCCTTCATGGCGACCAGCAGGCTGTTCAGGCTGCCGATGACCCGCCCGGCCTTGGCGCGCACCAGCTCCGCCGCGTCCGGGTTCTTCTTCTGCGGCATGATGGAGGAGCCGGTGGTGAAGGCGTCCGTCAGCTTGATGAAGCGGAACTGGGCCGAGCACCACAGCACGATCTCCTCCGCGAAGCGGGAGAGGTGCATGCCGCAGATGCTGGCGGCGGCCAGATACTCCAGCGCGAAGTCGCGGTCGGACACCGCGTCCAGCGAGTTGGCGGTCGGCCGGTCGAAGCCCAGCGCCTCCGCCGTCATGAAGCGGTCGATGGGGTAGGGCGTGCCGGCCAGCGCGGCGGAGCCGAGCGGGCACTCGTTCAGCCGGGCGCGGGCGTCGCGCAGGCGGCCACGGTCGCGCCCGAACATCTCCACATAGGCCAGCAGATGGTGGCCGAAGCTGATCGGCTGGGCGGCCTGAAGGTGGGTGAAGCCCGGCATCACCGTGTCGGTGTGCTTCTCCGCCAGATCGATCAGGGCGGCCTGGAGCGCCTTCAACCCCTGGTCGGCGCGGTCGAGCGCGTCGCGCACCCACAACTTGAAATCGGTCGCCACCTGATCGTTGCGTGACCGCCCGGTGTGCAGACGCTTGGCCGGCTCGCCGATCAGCTCGGCCAGCCGGGCCTCCACGTTCATGTGGATGTCCTCCAGTTCCACCTTGAAGGTGAAGGCTCCGGAGTCGATCTCTTCCTTGACCCGGTCCAGCCCATCGCGGATGGCATCGGCGTCGGCCTGGGTTATGATGCCCTGGCGCGCCAGCATGGCGGCGTGGGCCTTCGACCCGGCGATGTCCTGGTCGGCCAGCCGCTTGTCGAAGCCGATGGAGGCGTTGATTTTCTCCATGATGGCGGCGGGACCGCGGGCGAAGCGGCCGCCCCACATCTGGCTGGCGGCCGGGGCGGCGTTGCGGTCTTGAAGGTTCGGCTTGGGCTGTTCGGCGCTCATGGCGGACACAATACGGATGGGAGGACGGGAAGCGTGAGTATGCGGACTTTGGCGGCCACCGCAATCTTTTGTGTGACGCTGGGCGGTGCCGGGCTGTGGATGGCGCTGGCCGGGCCGGCGGCCCCGCCGCCGCCCTCCGTGCTGACGCTGGACCAGCCCTCTCCCGGGGTGACGGCGGTGGGTCTCGACAAGTTCCGCTACATGGAGCCCCTGAAGGCGGTGCCGGAGCTGCCCTTTATGGATGGCGAGGGGCGCCGGGTCGACCTGTCGGAATTCAAGGACCGTCTCGTCCTTCTGAACCTGTGGGCGACGTGGTGCGCGCCCTGCGTGAAGGAGATGCCGGCGCTCGACCGCCTTCAGGCGCAGTTGGGCGGGCCGGGCTTCCAGGTGTTGGCTCTGTCGGTGGACCGCGGCGGCAAGGATCAGGTGCAGCCCTTCTACCAGCGGACCGGCGTGAAGAACCTCGCCCTCTACCTCGACCCGTCGAGCGCCTCGATGCAGACTCTGAAGCTGCGCGGCCTGCCGACCACCCTGCTGGTCGACCAGGAAGGCCGCGAGCTTGGCCGCATCGAAGGCGCGGTGGAATGGGATTCGCCGGAGGTCATCGCCTTCCTGCGCAAGCACATGGCGCATGGCGGCGGTCCGAACCGCGACAGCCGCGGCGGGGTGGTGAAGACGGGCGGGTGAGGGCTCGGCCTCAGCTCCGCCCGCGCGTCACGGGTCAGTCGCCTTCTCAGCCCAACGGGGACGCATGAAAATTCTGATCGCGATCCTGGCCATGGGGGCGACGCTTTATGCCGTTGCCCTGCTGTTGGCTTATGTTGCCCAGGATCGCCTGATCTTTCCGACCATCCCATTCGCGCAGACTCCGGAGGAGGTCGGCGTGGGCGACATGGCGGTGGTGTCTCTCCGCACTGGCGACGGTCTCGATCTTCAGGGCTGGTACAAGGCGCCAACGGCCTTGGGAAAGCCGACTCTTCTGCTGTTCCATGGCAATGGTGAGACGGTGGCGTGGAATGGCCACATCGCCCGTGCGCTGATCGACGCAGGGTACGGCGTGTTCATGGCGGAATACCGCGGCTACGGCGGAAATCCCGGGAAGCCGAGCGAGGCCGGCCTGTATCACGACGGACGGGCGGCCTTGGATTTCCTGGAGGCAGCGGGCGCGCGGGTGGTACTGCACGGCTACTCGCTGGGCAGTGGGGTCGCGGTCCAGCTTGCGACGGAACGGCGTGTCGAGGCCGTGATCCTCGCCGCCCCCTACACCAGCATCGCGGACATCGGTGGCCGGCTGCTTCCCTTTCTGCCGGTGCGCTCAATGCTCCGCCATCCGTTCGACAGCTTTTCAAAGATCGGTCAGGTGAATGCCCCTTTGCTCATCTATCATGGCACCCTCGACCGCGTGATTCCGACGGACCATTCAATTCGTCTGTTCGAGAGCGCCAACACTCCCAAGACGTTCGTCGCGCTTGAGGGCGCCGGTCATGTCGGCCTGTGGGCGTCCGGTGGTGGAACGGCGGTGCTGTCGTTTCTGGGAACATTGCCGCCCGTGATCAGCGATGGCGCCGATTAGGCACAGTATTCTCACTCCGACGACCCCGACGTTCCCGGCGGGACATCGCCCGGCGGCGCCTGGGTCTGCGGCGGGGCTGGGCCGCGCGCCAACTCGGCCATGATGCCCCGCGCCTCCTCGAAATGGCTGTGCAGCATGGGCAGGGCGTCGCGGGCGAAATCGCCGGTCTCGCCGCTGCGCTCGGCCTGGGCCTCGTACAGCTTGATGGCGCGGGCGTGGGTTTCCTCCTCCGCGGCCATGTAGCGGCGGTCGAAGGCGCCGTCCGGCGTGTCGCGCAGGCTGGACATGTGGGCACGGGCGGACAGGCCCAGTTCGCGCGGGATGGGGATGCCGTGGCGCAGCGCCATGCCGGCCAGCCGGTCGGTCTTCAGTCCATGGTCGTCGGCCATGCGGCGGGCGAAGCGGCGGACCGGCTCCGTCTCGGCCCGGTCCTGGGCCAGCTTGCCCAGCGCCTGCTCGGCCATGCCGTCGGCTAGCGCCTCGGCGATGAAGTTGCGCTCCTGCCGGGACAGGGTGGAGGGCGACGCCGGGATGGAGCCCGGTGTCTGTGCCAGGGCCGGGCTGGAGAGACAGGCCACAAGCATCGCCGTCAGGAAGCCGCGCCGCATCGCCCCCGTCCTTTCCGCCGTTCCCCTGCGGGACGAACAGAGCGCGAGCGCAGCGGTTCCGCAAAAGCACGAAGCCCGCCCCGGTTTCCCGGAACGGGCTTCGTTCAAGCGTCCGTTCGGAGCCGCCGCGTCAGCGGGTCGGGACCGGCGGGTTCTTGGAGTAGTCGTAGAAGCCGCGGCCGACCTTGCGGCCGACCCAGCCGGCCTCGACATACTTCACCAGCAGCGGGCAGGGGCGGTACTTGCTGTCGGCCAGCCCCTCGTAGAGGACCTGCATGACCGCCAGACAGGTGTCCAGACCGATGAAGTCCGCCAGCTCCAGCGGGCCCATCGGGTGGTTGGCGCCCAGCTTCAGCGCCGTGTCGATGGCCTGGACGCCGCCCACGCCCTCGTAGAGGGTGTAGACCGCCTCGTTGATCATCGGCAGCAGGATGCGGTTGACGATGAAGGCCGGGAAGTCCTCGGCCACCGCCGCCGTCTTGCCGATGTTCGCCGTCAGCTCGGCGATCGCGCTGAAGGTCGCCTCGTCCGTCGCGATGCCGCGGATCAGCTCGACGAGCTGCATCACCGGCACCGGGTTCATGAAATGCATGCCCATGAACTTGGACGGGCGGTCCGTCGAGGCGGCGAGGCGGGTGATCGAGATCGACGAGGTGTTCGTCGCGATCAGCGCCTCGGGCTTCAGGTTGGGGACCAGCTTCTTGAAGATCTCGCGCTTGAGCGCTTCGTTCTCCGTCGCGGCCTCAACCACCAGATCGGCGTCATGGAACACGGACAGGTCGGAGCCGGTGGCGATGCGGGCGATCGCCGCCGTCTTGTCGGCCTCCGTCAGCTTCCCCTTCTGAACCTGACGGTCCATGTTCTTGGAGATGGCGGCCACCGACTTCTGCAGAATCTCCGGGCTGATGTCGGAGATGACCACCTCGTACCCCGCCAGCGCGCAGACATGGGCGATGCCGCTGCCCATCTGGCCGGCACCGATGATGCCAATCTTCTTGATCGTGGACATATGAGCTTTCCCGCTTGTCTTTTGGCCCGCTGGTCTTCCGAGGAGAACGGGTCGATTACGCCTTGCCCAACTCGGCCGTCAGCTCCGGCACCGCCTTGAAGAGGTCGGCGACGAGGCCGTAGTCGGCGACCTGGAAGATCGGCGCCTCCTCGTCCT
>NZ_QLKQ01000084.1 GCF_003349955.1 Azospirillum brasilense | reverse complement strand
GCTCGCCATGATCCAGCAATGCATGCGCGTCAAATGGCCGTCAGACAGGACCTAGGGTGAGGGGGTTGTGCTTTTGCCGGACCTGCCGCCAAGCACATCCCCCTCACCGGCCCTCCGGGCCACCCTCTCCCCAGGGGGGAGAGGGTGGCAGAGGCCAAACGCCCGATCCATTCGCACACCGGCAGCCATGAAAAATGAATTTTTTATAAAACGCTTTCAGCATGGAAATATTTTCTACAGCGAAGCACCTTCTCGGCCAAAAAAGTAAAAAATTCTCATACGAACCATGCGATATTGAGAATCACTACAGGGGCTTCGCGAAAAACGCCGAAGCGTGAGTCTAAAAAGAAAACCAATAAGTAAAATCCTAGCTGGCCTGGGTTTTTACGTAAGAAAGAGGGACTTCCGTTGTCGACTTCATTTCCTCCATGGCGAACATCGACGAGACATCCTGAAGCTCGATGCGCTCGATGAGCTTTCGATAGAAAGCGTCGTAGGCCTTGATGTCCGGAATGACCACCCGCAGCAGATAATCGATTTCGCCGCTCAGACGGTAGAGATCGACAACCTCCGGTATGTCGGCCACCACGCGGCGGAATTCCTCCAGCCATTCCGCCGAGTGCTTGCTGGTTCGGACGGCGACGAAGACGGTCACGTCGACGTTCAGCTTGGCCCGGTCCAGCAAGGCCACGCGGCGGCGGACATAGCCTTCCTGTTCAAGGCGTTGCACGCGGCGCCAGCAGGGGGTGGCGGACAGGCCCACCTGCTTGCCGAGGTCGGCGAGCGACAGGGTCGCGTCGGCCTGAAGAGCGGCCAGAATCTTCCGGTCGGTGGCGTCGATGGTCATCGGGGTTGCTCGGAGCCTTGACGGTTGGGACGGATGATTTTGCTCGTTTGGCCCGCCAGGAGAAAAGCTTTTTCGTTTTGAGGATTTCGCATGCATCCGCATGCCGCCATCGCGGGCAGACCGCCCGGCCTTTGAGCAGGCCAGCCTTTGAGCAGGCGGCCGCCACCACAGGGCCAGAACAGGAAAGATCAGGATGATGACCGACACCATCGCCACGGACAAAGCCCCGGCCGCCATCGGCCCCTACGCCCAGGCCCGCGTCGCCGGGGGGCTGCTGTTCGTCTCCGGGCAGCTGCCGATCGACCCGGCCACCGGGGCCTTCGCCGGCCCGGACGCGCCCACCCAGGCGGCGCGCAGCCTGACCAACATCGCGGCGATCGCCGAGGCCGCCGGCACCAGCCTGGCGAAGGCGGTGAAGATGACCGTCTACGTGACCGATCTCACCCAGTTCAAGGCGGTGAACGAGGTCTATGCCGGCTTCTTCCAGGCGCCGTTCCCCGCCCGCTCGACCGTCGAGGTGTCGGCGCTGCCGCTCGGCGCGTCGGTCGAGATCGACGCCGTCATCGCGCTTTGAGGGTGACATGACCGCTTCCGCGCAGACCGTGCCGTTCTCTCCCGGCGCCGGTTCGATCCGTCAGCCGTTCCGCCTCGATTACACCCCGCTGCCCGAGGTTGCCTGCCGCGACTGGACCCGGCGCGCGATCGAGCTGCTGGAAACCGAGGCGGCGCGGTCGCCCGACACGCCGCTGCTGAAGCTCGACGTTCCGGAATTGTCCGGGATCGACGTCTATCTGAAGGACGAGTCGACCCACCCCACCGGCAGCCTCAAGCACCGCGTCGCGCGGTCGCTGCTGCTGTTCGCCATCTGCAACGGGCGGATCGGCGAGGGCACTCCGGTGATCGAGGCGTCGTCGGGCTCCACCGCGGTGTCGGAAGCCTATTTTGCACGGCTGCTCGGCCTGCCCTTCCACGCGGTGATGCCGCGCGGCACCTCCGACGAGAAGGTCGCCGCCATCGAGCTGCACGGCGGTCGCTGCCACTTCGTCGAATCCTCCAAGGCGATCTACGCCGAGGCGGCAGCGCTGGCGGTGCGGCTGGGCGGCGTCTATCTCGACCAGTTCACCTACGCCGAGCGGGCGACCGACTGGCGCACCGACAACATCGCCCAGTCGATCTTCGGCCAGATGCGCAGCGAGCGCCACCCGGTGCCCGACTGGATCGTCATGAGCGCCGGCACCGGCGGCACCGCCGCCACCATCGGGCGCCACATCCGCTACCGTCATCTGCCGACCCGGCTGTGCGTCCCCGACGCCGAGCATTCGGTTTTCTACGAGAGCTTCGTCAACCGCGACGCAGCACTCACCTGCGAGCGCGGGTCGCGCATCGAGGGCATCGGGCGTCCCCGCGTCGAACCGTCCTTCATCCCCGAGGTCGTCGACCAGATGATCAAGGTGCCCGACGTGGCGTCGCTGGCGGCGATGCGGGTGCTGTCGCGGCGGCTCGGCCGGATGGTCGGCGGGTCCACCGGGACCAACTTCTTCGGGCTGTGCTGGATCGCCGGACGGATGCGCGACGCCGGGCGGGCCGGCTCACTGGTGACGCTGATCTGCGATTCCGGCGAGCGCTACCGCAACACCTACCACGACGACGCCTGGATGGCGCGGGCCGGTTTCGACACCGCCGCCGACGAGGCGCGGATCGAGGCCTTCCTTCAGGGCGGCCCGTCCCTCTGACGCAAGAACAAGCGCTTTCAAAAAACAAAAATCGCCACCGCAAGACACTTGGCAAAGAACAGGAGCATTCACCGATGGACGAGTTTCGCACACTTCTGCGCAACGCGATGAAGAGCCGCGCGATGGTCTATGAGGCGGCCTTCGACGAGATGCGCAAGGAGATCGGCGAGGAGAAGGCCCGGGAGATCATGGCGCGCACCATCTATCGCCGGGGTGCGGCCATCGCCCACAATTTCGCGCCGCACGCCCCGGCCGATCTCGCCGGCCTGCGCGACTCCTTCCTGAAATTCATCCCCGACGCCGAGGCCCAGTTCGGTCCGGAGGTCGTGCGCTGCACCGACGAGGTGCTGGAGATCCGCTTCCACACCTGTCCGCTGAAGGAAGCCTGGCTGGAGGCCAACCTGCCGGCCGAGACGGTGGAGACGCTCTGTGAACTCGCCGGCGCGGTCGACAAGGGCACCTTCGAGACCGCCGGCTTCGAGATCGAGGTCGACACCTGGAAGCCGGGCCGCAGCACCTGCTGCCACCTGACGATCACGCCGGGCGCCGCCGCGCCGGCCGCCGCGAATTGACCGTCAAGCCTCGCCGACAGGGGAACCGAACCATGAAAAAGCATGCTGTTTTCGGCGCCGCACTGGGAGCCGTTGTGGGCGCCATGCTGGCCGCCACCGCCGGTGCCACCGTTGCCCAGGCCGCCGACCGCGAGATCGTCATCGGCTATCAGGCGCCGCTCAGCGGCGACCGCAGCCAGTATGGCGAGATGTTCCGCAACGCCGCCCAGATCAAGCTGGAGGAGTTCAACGCCTCGGGCAAGCTGGCCGGGGCCAAGGTCGCCATCACCTTCGAGGACAGCAAGGACGATCCCAAGGAGGCGCGCAACATCGCGCACAAGTTCCTCGACAATTCCAAGATCGTCGGGGTGATCGGCGACTTCTCCTCCACCGTGTCGATGGCGGCGGGCGAGATCTACGCGGCGGAGAAGATGCCGCAGCTCTCCCAGACCGCCTCGCATCCGGATTTCACCAAGCTCAGCCCCTGGCAGTTCCGCAACATCACCACCCAAGCCTTCGAGGGCCCGTACAACGCCGACTGGATCATCGCAGCGGGCAAGAAGACGGCGGCGGTGATCTACATCCAGAACGACTGGGGCATCTCGGCGCTCGACGGCTTCGTCAGCGGCTTCAAGGCCAAGGGCGGCAAGATCACCGCCACCGAGGCGTTCAACCCCGGCAACCGCGACTTCCGCTCCATCCTGACCAAGGTCGCCCGGCAGAAGCCCGACGTGATCTACCTCGCGATGTTCTACGAGGAGGGGGCCGCCTTCGCCCAGCAGCGCGAGCAGCTCGGCATCAAGATCCCGCTCTACGGCACCAGCTCCCTCTACTCGCCCAAGCTGATCGAGCTGGGGCGTGAATCGGTGGAGGGGCTGCACCTCGCCACCACCTTCACGCCCGACAACCCCGACCCGGCGGTGCAGACCTTCGTGAAGGAATACGCCGCGCGCTTCAAGTCGGAGCCCGGCATGTTCGCCGCCCAGGCCTACGACGCGGTCGGCATCATGCTGGACGCCGTCGCCAAGGCCGGCCCGTCGGTGACGCGCGAGAGCCTGCGCGACGCGCTGGCCGCCACCACCGACTATCCCGGCGTGACCGGCGCCACCAGCTTCGACCCCGTCACCCGCGAGCCGGCGAAGGCGCTGGCCAAGATGATGGTGAAGGACGGCCGCTTCCAGGTCGTGACCGGCCCCTGACCGGTACCGTCTAAGGACGGCCCAGGGACGCCCCAGGGCTTTCCACACGATCCGCTTTTCGGGACACACGCCGTGGTGCGCGCTCCGCCGGGACCGGCGGGCGCGCTCCCCGAAGCCTGGAGCACGCCATGGTCTTCGATGTCTTCTTCCTTCAGCAGGTCATCAACGGCCTGTCCATCGGGTGCGTCTACGCCCTGATGGCGATCGGCTTCACGCTGATCTTCGGCGTCCTGAACGTCGTCAACTTCGCCCATGGCGAGGTCTACACCATCGGCGCCTTCGTCGGGCTGATGGTCATCACCGCGATGGCCCCGCCGCTGCTGGCGGTGGTGCCGCTGGTCCTGGCGGTGGGTGCGGTGTCCGGCGTCGGGCTGGAGCGCATCGCCTTCCGGCCCTTCCGCCGCTTCACCGACGAGGCCAGCCAGAAATCCCGCGCCATGCGCGAGGCGACGCTGCTCTCCTCGCTCGCCGTGTCGATCGTGACGCGCGAGATCATGATGCACATCTTCGGCGGCGACATGCAGGGCATCCCGTCCGGCTACCTGCTGCAGCAGCCGGTCGCCATCGGGCCGATCATGGTGGCCAGCGGCAGCCTGGTCATCTTCGCCACCTCCGCCGTCATGCTGGGCGCGCTGCAGTTCCTGCTCTACCGCACCCAGACCGGCCTCGGCATCCGCGCGGTGTCCAACAACCAGCTCGGCGCCCGCTACGTCGGCATCAACACCGACCGCACCATCGTCACCACCTTCGCGGTCGGCTCGATGCTGGGCGCCACGGCGGGCATCCTGGTCGGCCTCTACGACGGCGCCATCTCGCCGCACATGGGCTTCGCGCCGGGCGTCAAGGCCTTCGTCGCCATGGTCATGGGCGGCCTGTCGAGCATCCCGGGGGCGGTCGCCTGCGCCCTGCTGCTCGGCGTGTCGGAAAGCATCGCGACCGAGTTCCTGTCGAGCGGCTGGAAGGACCTGATCACCTACAGCCTTCTGGTCATCACGCTGGTCTTCTTCCCGCAAGGATTGTTCGGACATGGACGTGAACGTGCCTGACGCCCGGCTGATGCCGGCCACCCTCGCGCCGCCCGCCGCGTTTTCCGGGCGAGGCCGGCGGTTCGCCTGGACCCTCCTCCTGCTGGCGGTCGCCTTCGGCGCCGTGCCCGCCGCGATCGTCGGCACCGGGTCCAGCTACCTCGCCCAGATCGCCATCACGACGATGATCTTCGTGATCCTGTCGGCCAGCCTGAACCATGTGACGGGCACCGCCGGGCTGCTGTCGATCGGCCACGCCGCCTTCTACGGCATCGGCGCCTACGCGGCGGCCCTGCTGTCCACGAAGGCCGGCCTGCCCTTCATGGTCACGCTGCCGGCGGCGGGGCTGATCGCCGCGCTGTTCGGCTTCCTGGTGGCGCTGCCGACCATGCGGCTGGTCAGCATCTACTTCGCCGTCGCCACGCTCGGCATCGGCGAGATGATCTACGTGGTCCTGCTGAACTGGGTGGACGTGACGCGCGGCCCGATGGGCATCCGCGGCATCCCGCCGATCTCGCTGTTCGGCTGGCAGGCCGACACGCTGCTCAGCCGCTATCTGGCGGTCGCGGTCATCGCCGTCGCCTGCGTCTGGGTGCTGCACCGGCTGACCCACTCCTACTACGGCAACGCGCTGCGGGCGCTGCGCGAGGACGACCAGTGCGCCGACAGCATGGGCATCAACGTGGAGCGGCTGAAGATCGAGTCCTTCGTCGTCGCCACCTTCTTCGCCGGCATCGCCGGGGCGCTGCTCGCCCACACCTCCGCCTACATCGCGCCGGACAACTTCCGCTTCATGGAATCGATCCTGATCCTGGCGATGGTCGTGGTCGGCGGGCTGGGCAGCCTTCCCGGCGCGGTCGTCGGCGCCCTGTTCATGATCGTCCTGCCGGAGGCGCTGCGCGACATCGGCGATTACCGCATGATCGCCGTCGGGGCGACCATGTTCCTGTCCATCCTGCTGCTGCCCAAGGGCATGCTGGCCGAAGGCACCGCGCTGGGCTTCGTCCGCCGCTCCTTCTCCCGCGGCTGGGCCACCATCGCCGGCGGCATGCCCGTCGGCTGGAAGTGAGGCGGATCATGAGCAACACGCTTCTCTCCATCCAGGGGCTGACCCGGCGTTTCGGCGGCCTGCTGGCGGTCAGCGACGTCAGCGCCACCATCGCCAAGGGCGAGCTGGTCGGGCTGATCGGCCCCAACGGCGCCGGCAAGACCACCCTGTTCAACCTGATCACCGGCTTCACCCCGCCGTCGGACGGCACGGTGACCTTCGACGGGCAGGACGTCACGGGCCGCAAGCCCTGGCAGATCGCCCGCATGGGCATGGGCCGCACCTTCCAGAACCTGCGCGTCTTCCCCAACATGACGGTGTTCGACAACGTGTCCGTCGGGGCGGTCGGCGCCTTCGGCCAGTCGCCCTGGCGGGCACTCGTCAACGGCGGCGCCCACAGCCGCGCGGTCAGCGAGCGGAGCTGGGAGGCGCTGGAGCGCGTCGGCCTGACCGCCCAGGCCGGGGACATCGCCGCCAACCTGTCCTACGGCAAGCGCAAGTATCTGGAGATCGCCCGCGCCCTGGCGACTGCGCCCCGCCTGCTCATCCTCGACGAGCCGGCGGCCGGCCTCAACGACACCGAGACGGCGGAGCTGGCCGACTTCATCCGCCGCCTGCACGCCGGCGGCGTCACCGTCCTGCTGGTCGAGCACGACATGGGGCTGGTGATGGGAAGCTGCAGCCGCGTCATCGTCCTGGCGTCCGGCCGCAAGATCGCCGACGGCACGCCGGAGGCGGTGCAGCGTGCCCCCGCCGTCCTCGAAGCCTATCTGGGAGTGGAAGACGATGCCGCTTGACGGAGCCCAGGCCACCACCCGCCGTATTCTTGAGGTCCGCGACCTGACGGTGCGCATGGGGCCGCAGGAGATCCTGCGCGGCGTCTCGCTCGACGTGGCGGAGGGGGCCATCGTCGCCGTGCTGGGCGCCAACGGCGTCGGCAAGACCACGCTGATGCGCGCCCTGTCGGGCATCTACCGCACCACGGGCGGCGCCACCGTCTTCGACGGTCGGGACATGACCGACAGCCCCAGCCACGAGGTGGTGCGCCGCGGCCTCGCCCAGGCGCCGGAGGGGCGGCAGATCTTCGGCACCATGACGGTGCGGGAGAACCTGCTGCTCGGCGGGCGGACGCTGCGCCAGGACCGCGCCGCCCGGATGGAGCGGATGCTGGAGCTGTTCCCCCGCCTGCGCGAGCGGCTGACCCAGAAGGCGGGGTCGCTGTCCGGCGGCGAGCAGCAGATGCTGTGCATCGCCCGCGCCCTGATGTCGAAGCCGCGCCTGCTGCTGCTCGACGAGCCGTCGCTCGGCCTCGCGCCGATGGTGGTGAAGCAGATCTTCGACCTGCTGGTCCAGATCCGCGGCGAGGGCACCTCGATCCTGCTGGTGGAGCAGAACGCCCGTGCCGCGCTGCGCGTCGCCGATCACGCCTATGTCATGGAGGCGGGAAGGGTGACACTCTCGGGCAGCGCCGCCGATCTGGCCGCCGATCCGCGCGTGCGGGCGGCCTATCTGGGCGGCTGACGGAAGAAGGATCGCAGCGATGACCACCGGAAACGACACCTCTGCCACCGCCGCTCCCCTGCCCATCCTGGAGCGACGGCGCATCGAGGCGGCCTTCGCCAAGGCGCTCTACGACCAGCTCCTGCCCGAGATCGGACGGGAGCGGGCGCGCGCCGTGCTCGCCCGCGCCATCGAGGTGATGGCCCGCGAGGCCGGCGCCGCCATGGCGGCGGAGGACCGCGCCACCCGCGGCACCGCCGACCTCGCCACCTTCCACGAGCGGCTGGCCCTGTGGACCGCCGGCGACGCCCTGCGGCTGGAGGTGATCGAGAGCGCGCCCGACCGGCTGGGCTTCAACGTCACCCGCTGCCGCTACGCCGAAAGCTACCGCGCCATGGGCGTGGAGGAGATCGGCGACATCCTGTCCTGCAACCGGGACGGCGAGTTCATGTGCGGCTACCGCCCCGACGTCCGCTTCACCCGCACCCAGACCATCATGCAGGGCGCCAGCCACTGCGACTTCCGCTACAGCCTGCCGGCGGGCGGACCCCAGGAGTCCCCGGAATGACCATCCCCGCGAACGTCCGCCTGCATCCCGCCGCCGAGGCCCTGGCCCCGGAGATGCGGCAATGGCGGCATCATCTGCACGCCCATCCCGAAACCGCCTTCGAGGAGCACGAGACCGCCGCCTTCGTCGCCGACAAGCTGCGCGCCTTCGGGTTGGAGGTGGCGACGGGGCTGGGGCGCACCGGCGTGGTCGGCACGCTGAAGGGCCGCCGCCCCGGCGGCCGGGCCATCGCGCTGCGCGCCGACATGGACGCGCTGCACATCCACGAGACCAACGACTTCGCCCACCGCTCGGTCAATCCGGGGCGGATGCACGCCTGCGGCCATGACGGCCACACCACCATGCTGCTGGGGGCCACCAAGGTCCTGGCCGACGATCCCGACTTCGCCGGGACGCTGCATGTCATCTTCCAGCCGGCCGAGGAGAACGAGGGCGGCGCCCGCGAGATGGTCGCGGAGGGGCTGTTCGAACGGTTCCCGGTGGACGGCGTCTACGGCATGCACAACTGGCCGGGCCTGCCGCTCGGCCAGATCGCGCTGCGGCCGGGGCCGATGATGGGCAGCTACGACATCTTCGAGGTGACGGTCCACGGCAAGGGCAGCCACGCCGCCATGCCGCATCTCGGCCACGACCCGATGACCGCCGCCGGCCATCTGCTGACCACCCTGCAGACCATTCCGGGGCGCAGCCTGCACCCGCTGGACAGCGCCGTGGTCTCGACCACCTGGATCACCGGCGGCGACACCTGGAACGTCATCCCGGCGGAGGTGACGCTGCGCGGCACCGTCCGCGCCTTCAAGGAGGGCGTGCAGGACGTGGTCGAGGCGCGGCTGCGCGCGCTGGCCGAGCACACCGCCGCCGCCTTCGGCTGCACCGCCAGCGTGCGCTACGAGCGGCGCTACCCGGCGACCGTCAACAGCGCCGCCGAGACCGCGCTGTGCGCCCGCGTCGCCGCGTCGCTGGTCGGCGAGGCGAACATCGACCACGACCCCATGCCCTCCATGGGTGCGGAGGATTTCGCCTTCATGCTGAAGGAGCGGCCGGGCTGCTACGTCTGGCTGGGCAACGGGCCGACGGACGGCGGCTGCCTGCTGCACAACCCGGGCTACGACTTCAACGACGCCAACCTGGCCATCGGCGCCAGCTATTGGGTGGCGCTGGCCAAGACGCTGCTGGTGGAGGAGGGGACGCGATGAGCGCGCTTCTCAAACCGCTGCTGGACGCGCCGCTGCCGGACTCCCACTGGGCGGCGAGCGCCATCGCCGCTCCGGAGACCAATCCGCTGGACGGGGCGGTCCGGGTGGACGTGGCAGTGGTCGGGGCGGGAGTCACCGGCCTGTCCACGGCGATCCATCTGGCCGAGCAGGGTGTGCGCGTGGCGGTGCTGGAGGCGCGCGAGCCGGGCTTCGGCGGGTCGGGCCGCAACAACGGCCAGATCATCCCGACGCTGTCGCGCCTCGACCCCGCCAACCTGACGGCGGCCTACGGCGAGGCGAAGGGATCGGCGCTGGCCCGCATGGTCGGCGGCTCGGCGGCGCTGGTCTTCGACCTGATCGAGCGCTACCAGATGCGTTGCGACGGTGTGCAGAAGGGCTGGATCCAGCCGGCCCACCGGCCCGGCCGTATGAAGGCGGCCGAGCAGCGGGTCGCGCAGTGGCGGGCGCTGGGGGCGGAGGTCGCGCTGCTCGACGCGGCGCAGACGGAACGGGCGCTGGGCACGCGCTTCTGGCACGGCGCCATGGTCGCCCCGACCGGCGGGCATGTGAACCCGCTGTCGCTGGCCCGCGAGATGGCGCGGGTCGCCCTCGGGCTGGGTGTGGCGATCCACGGCGACACGCCGGTGGTGTCCATCGCGCGCGCCGGCACCGGCTGGACGCTGACCACGCCGCGCGGCGGCGTGACCGCCGACCGCGTCGTTCTGGCGACCAACGCCTACACCGACGATCTGTGGCCGGGGCTGCGTCGTTCCGTCGTGCCGGTGCTGAACTTCCAGATGGTGACGGAGCCGTTGTCCGCCGCTCTGCGCGCCAGCGTGCTGCCCTCCGACATGGCGTGCAGCGACACCCGCGGCGACCTGCATTTCTTCCGCTGGACCGCCGACAACCGGCTGGTCTCCGGCTGCACGCTGGTGCGGTCGGCGGACGCCGAGCGGCGGGCGCGGGAGCGCACGCGCGAGCGCATCCGCCGCGTCTTCCCCCAGACCGGCAACCCGGCCATCGCGCGGAGTTGGAGCGGGCATCTGGCGATGACCGCCGATTTCCGGCCCCACTTCCACGAGCTGGCGCCCGGCGTGACCGGGGCGGTCGGCTACAACGGGCGTGGCATGGCGCTGGGCACCGCGGTGGGCCGCGAACTGGCGCGCCACGCCACGGGGACGGGCGCGGCGGAGCTGGCCTTGCCCTTCACCCCGGTGAAGCCGCTGCCCTTCCACGATCTGGTGACGCGCTTCTCCCGGCTCTACATGCTGCATCTGCGCCGGCTGGATCGCATGGACTGACAGCGACGTCCTCTCACGCTCCGGCCGCGTCGGCCGGAGCTGGAAAGCCGTGCCGCCTCGCTCCCCACACCGCCAGCAGCGTCGCCGCCAGCAGCACCAGGACGGCCGGCGCGAAGGCGCCGACGCCCAGCCGTTCGAGCAGCACCCCGCCGAGGAGGCCGCCGCCGGCGATGGCCGTGTTCCAGGCGGTGACCAGCATGGACTGGGCGACATCCGCCGCGTCGCCCGCCGTCCTGGCCAGGGCCGTCTGGAACAGCGTCCCCGCACCGCCGAACGCCAGGCCCCAGGCGGCCACCGCCGCAAGGACGATGGCCGGGGCATCGCCCGCCACGCCGAGCACCAGAGCGGACAGACCGAACAGGGCGGTGCTGGCCAGCGTCAATGCCCGCAGATGGCCGTCGATCAGCGTGCCGACGATCCAGATGCCCAGCAGCGACGCGACGCCGAACAGCAGCAGCGCCAGATCCGTCCGCCCCTCCATGCCCGACGCCGCCAGGAACGGCGCGATGTAGGTGTAGAGGATGTTGTGCGCCAGCACGAAGGCCAGCACCACGAACAGCACCGGGCGCACGCCGGCCAGGGTGAACACGCGCCCCGGCGACAGCCGACTGCTCGCCGCCTGCCCGGCGAAGTCCGGCACCACGACGCGCACCCACAGCATGAGCGCCACCGCCAGCGCGCTCATGAGTCCGAAGCACACCCTCCAGTCCACCAGATTGCCCAGGAAGGTGCCGGTCGGCACGCCGAGCGACAGAGCCAGCGGCGCGCCGACCATCGCGACGGCGATGGCCCGGCCCTTCTGGTGGTCGGGCACCATGCGCGCGGCATAGCCCGCCAGCAGCGCCCACATCAGGCCGGCCGACACGCCCGCCAGGAAGCGCGCCACCATGGTCAGCGCGAAACTGCCGGACAGGGTCGTGACGGTGTTGGCGACGACGAAGCCGGCGATGGCCGCCAGCAGCAGCGGGCGGCGGCGCACCCCCTGCGTGGCGGCGGTCAGCGGGATGGCCGCCGCCAGCGAACCGGCGGCGTAGATCGTCACGGTCTGCCCGACCCAGGCTTCGGTCACTCCCAGCCCTTGGGCCATCTGCGGCAGCAGTCCGGCGGGCAACGCTTCGGTGAGGATGGTGATGAAGGCCGCCATGGCCAGCGCCAGCAGCGAGGCCAGGGGCAAACGGTCCGAAGCGGCGGCGCTTGTGCGCGGGAGCGTCCTCATGGCCGCGCCTCCAAAGCGCCATAGACCGCGTCGCGCAAGTCGGTGACGAAGCGGCCGCACATGCCCTCGTAGAGCGTGTTGGTGAAGGCGACGACGCTGAGGCCCCGCGCCCGGTCCACGAACCAGGAATGGCCATAGGCGCCGCCCCAGCGCCAGGTCCCTTCCGATTCGGGCGATGCGGCCGCGGCCGGGTCGCGCAGGACCGAGAAGCCCAGCCCGAAGCCGAAGCCGGGCGCGTTGGGCAGGTCCCGGCCGCCCGTCTGGTCCCGGGCCATCTCCGCGATCAAGTCGCCGGGCAGGAGCGCGCCGCCGTCCTGGCGCAGGGTCTCCAGCAGCCGCAGAAGATCCTCCGCCGTCCCCGCCATGCCCGCGCCGCCCGAAGGAAAGGCCTGCGGATCGAAGATGCGCGCAGGGCTGTAGGCGATGCCGACGGCGCCCTCGAACGGGGAAACGGTCTCGCCCTCGGCCAGCCGATGCGGCCGCGGTGCATCGCCCACATAGGCGGTCGCGACGCGCCGGGGATCGCGGGCGGTGAAGCCGGTGTCCGCCATGCCCAGCGGGCCGGTCACCAGACGGTGCACCGCCTCGTTCAGCGTCGTGCCGTGGACCCGCGCGACCAGCGCGCCCAGCACGTCGGTCGCCAGTGAGTAGCCCCAGCCCGTCCCCGGTCCGTAAAGCAGCGGCACGCCGGCGAGACGGCGCAGGTTCTCCTCCAGGCTGATGCCGGACGCGTCCATACCGTCCGACACGCCGGCCCGCGCATAGGGGCCGTCCGCGTCGGCCTCGAAGAAGCGGTAGCCGAGACCGGCCGTGTGGCTGAGCAGCTGCCGCACCGTGATGCGCGCCGGTCGGCCGTCGGCCAGCCGGGGCTGGAACCGGGGCAGCCAGCGCGTGATGTCCGCGTCGAGATCGAGCCGGCCTTGCGCCACCAGCGCCAGCGCCGCGGCGGAGACGATGGGCTTGCTGACCGAGGCCAGACGGAAGACCGTCTCCACGGCCATCGGCCGCGCGCTTTCGCGGTCGGCGAAGCCGGCGGCCTGCCGGTGGAGCAGCGCGCCGTCCCGCGCCACCAGGACGACGGCGCCGACAAGCCGCTGCTCGTCGAGCGCCCGCTGGACGGCGCTGTGGACGCGCTCACGGAGGGTCGCCGGCGGAACGCCTTGGCGGAGGGCAATGGGTGGATGGGTCATGGCACGCGGCTCGTTTCAATGGGCGATGCCGTGACGATAAAAAACCTGCTATTAAAGAAAAAGGCGGGCGCAGTTCCTGATTATGCGGAGCTGGATGTCCGCAATGGAGGCGCCGGATGGACAGTCTGAACGGCTTCGTGGTGTTCGTGCAGGTTGCCGAGACGCGCAGCTTCGTCGCCGCCGGCCGGCTGCTCGGCGTGTCGGCCTCGGCCGTCGGCAAGAGCGTGGCGCGGCTGGAGGAGAAGCTGGGCGTGCGCCTGTTCCACCGCAGCACGCGCAGCGTCACGCTGACCGCCGAGGGCGCGCTGTTCCTGGAGCGCAGCCGCCGCATCCTGGCCGAGATCGAGGCGGCGGAGCTGGAGCTGTCGCAGGCCGCCGCCGTGCCGCGCGGGCGCCTGCGCGTCAGCCTGCCGCTGGTCAGCTCGCTGGTCCTGCCGGCGCTCGGCGAATTCATGCGCGCCTACCCCGAGATCGAGCTGGACCTGGACTTCACGGACCGCATGGTCGACGTGATCGAAGAGGGCTTCGACGCCGTGGTGCGCACGGGCGAGCCGGCCGATTCACGGCTGTCGGCGCGCCGGCTGGGGAACTTCCGTTTGTTGCTGGTCGCCTCGCCGGATTATCTGGCGCGGCGGGGCACGCCGCGGACACCGGCCGATCTGCGGCGGCACGACTGCCTGCACTACCGCTTTCCCAGCAGCGGCAAGCTGGAAAGCTGGGCGCTTCGGCAGGCGCCCGGCGAGTCTGACCTGCAACTGCCGACCTCGATGATCTGCAACAACATTGAAACGCGCGTGTGCTTCGCGCTGCAGGGGCTGGGGATCGCCTACCTTCCGGACTTCGCCATCCGCGATCTGTTGGCCGATGGCCGGCTGGAGCCGGTCCTGGCCGACCACGTGGGGCGCACCAGCGTTTTCCATGTGCTGTGGCCGGCGAGCAAGCACCCCTCGCCGAAGGTGCGGGCGCTGGTGGACTTCCTGCGCGCGCGGGTGTTCCCGGCCGCGAAGGCCGAGCCCGGCGGCTGACAGCCCGGCGGTTGACAGTCCTGGTGTGGTCCGGCCACTGTGAGACCATTCCGAAGCGGCCCCACGCGGATTGCCCCGGCTCATGGCCACCGTCTCCGAAGCCCTGTCCATCGCGCTCGACCATCACATCGCCGGGCGCGTGGCGGAGGCGGAGACCCTCTATGGCCGGATCCTGGAGGCGGTGCCCGGTCATCCCGACGCCAGCCATCTGATGGGGCTGCTGCTCGCCCAGACCGGGCGGGCCGCGGCGGCGCTCGCCCATCTCGACGCCGCCGTGGCCGGCGATCCGGCATCGCCGACTTATCACCTCAACCGTGGCAAGGTTCAGGACGCGCTCGGGCGGACCGCGGACGCGGCGGCGAGCTGGCTCGCCACGCTGCGCCGACAGCCGGATCATGGGGAGGCGGCGGAGCGGCTGGCCCCGGCGCTCCGCGTTCTGGCCGAGACCGCGTTCGATTCCGGCGCCCTGGCCTCCGCCGCGGCGCTTTACGAACGGGTGCTGGCCCTCGATCCGCAAAACCTGCCCGCCGCCTTCGACGGGGCGATGGCCGCCAGGGGGCTTGGACGGTTGCACGAGGCCGCCCGGCTGGCCGGGCTCGCCGCCCGTCTCGACCCGGCGTTGCTGCGCGCCCGCATGGCCGAGGCGGAGGCACGGCAGGCGCTCGGCCAGACGGAACGGGCCATCGCGGCGCTTCGTCCGGCGCTGGCCCTGGACCCCGCGCAAGGCGGGTGTTGGGCGAGCCTGTGCCTGCTGCGCAACGATTTGGGGCAGCGCGGCGCGGCGGTCGTCGCGGGCCGGCGCGCGGCGCTGGCCGCACCCGCCGACACCGGGCTGCTGGTCCGGCTCGCCGCCGCTCAGCAGATCGCCGAGAAGCCGCGCGGCGCGCTGGCGGCGGCGCGGCGCGGCCTGTCGCTCGACCCGGCTTCGGTGGACCTGCACCTCGCCCTCGGCGCGGCGCTCGACGCGGTGCACGCCCTGGAGGCGGCCGGGCGGGCGCTGGACCGGGCCGGCCGGCTGCGTCCCGGCGATGCGGCGGTGCTGGCCGAACATGGCCGGCTGTGCGAGCGCGCCGGATTGGCGGAGCGGGCGGCGGCGCTGCTGCAACAGGCGCTGGCCGCGCGCCCGGACGACGGGGACTCCTGGGTGGCGCTCGGCCGCGCCGCGCTGCGGCGGGGTGATGCGGCGTGGGCCGGCCGCTGCGCGCGTCGGGCGCTGCGGCTCGCCCCCGGCCTGCCCACCGGCCTGCTGCTGGCCGGCGTGGTTCGCGAGGCGCAGGGGGCCGATGGCGAGGCGCTGGCCCTCTACGACCGGGCGATCGCCGCGGCGCCGGGCCTCGGCACCGGCTTCTCCCGCCGGGCGATGCTGCTGCTGCGCCGGGCCGTGGGCGACGTCCCGCCGCCGCGCCAACCGTCGGGCAAGCGGCGGCTGTCGGTGTCGACGCTCGGCGATGCCGGGCGTTTCGGCAACCAGCTTCTCCAATACGGGCATCTGCGCATTTGCGCGGAGCGGAACGGGATGGAGCTGGAAACGCCGGACTGGATCGGGCGTCCTCTCTACGGCCTGGACGACCCGCTTCCCGGTCCGCCGCTGCCCAGCCTGCACGAGGAGGACTGCGGCGTTCCGGCGCTGCTGGACGGGCGGGCGCTGTCGGGCACGGGCGGTCACGACGTGGTCGGCTATTTCTGCGGCGACACCGCGCCTCTGGCGCCGCACCGTGCGCGGTTCCGCGACCTCTTCACGCCGGTCGGCGCGGTGGCGGAGCGGGCAACGGCGGCGCTGGACGGGGTGCGGGCGCGCGGGCGGACCCTGGTGGCGATCCATCTGCGCCGCGGCGATTTCGGCCTCAACGACCGCTTCTGGATCGCCCCGGAGGGCTGGTATCTCGACTGGCTGGCCGGGGTGTGGCCGACGCTGGACCGGCCGGTGCTCTATCTCGCCACCGACGCGCCGGAGCTGGCGGACCGCTTCGCCCGCTACCGCCCCGTCCTCGCCGGCGATCTGGGTGCGCCGCTGCCGGGGGCGGAGTTCTTCACCGACCACTGGATTCTGTCGCGGGCCGACCATGTCGCCGTGTCCAACAGCTCCTTCTCGGTGACGGCGGCGCTGCTGAACCCGGCGCTGCGCGCCGCCCTGCGTCCCGACCGCGAACGGGCGCGGCTGGTGCCCTTCGATCCCTGGAACGGGCCGGTCCTGCTGCCCTGACCGGGGTCAGCCGGGACGGCGGACGTAGAGCGCGTCGCCCCAGCTGTGATGGTAGGGGCTGGTCTCGGCGACGCGATCGAAGCCGTGGGCGAACAGGATGTCGTCCACATCGGCGGCGAGGCCCGAGCCCTCGTACAGCTCCGCGTAGCTGACCTCGGTCACCACCGCATCGAACCCGGCCAGCAGATCGCCGCAGCCGGTGAGAATGCGGCACTCCGAACCCTGCGCGTCGATCGCCAGCACGTTGAATCCCTCCGGCGCGAGGCCGTTGGAGGCCAGCAGGTCCGGCAAGGTCCGGGTTTCCACCTCGATGACCTCGTCGATGGTGATGTGGGGATAGACGGTCAGATGGCCGGTCAGCTCCAGAAGGGAGCTGGACTGGCGGCTCGACATACGGGAAAAGCGCGCCCGCCCGGCCCGGTCGGACACCGCGGCGTTCAGGCAGACGACGTCGCCATGGCCGGCGAAGCGGGCCTGGAGCGTGGCGAAGGTCGCCGGGTCCGCCTCGACGAACAGGACGCGGTCGGCGCCGGCCTCCCGGTAGTTGGCGTATTCCTCGCCCTCATGGGCGCCGACATGGATGATCCCGCGCGGCGCGACTCCATGGCGGGGGAACAGGTCCTTGTAGCGGAACATGCCCTGGCTGCGCGCGAACAGCCGGTTCCAGTGCCGGGGGGCGACCGCCATGTGCGTGCCGCCGCGCCCGTCCTCCGGCGGCGTGCCGCGGAATTCCAGATTGCGGTCGGCGAAGCGGAACAGCGAATAGCCGTTGGCTTGCAGGCGCGCGTACAGCGCGGCCAGTTGCCCACTGGCCTCGGCCTCGTCGAACTGAAGGAAGTCGATGCGGCGCAGGCGCAGCAGACCGGCGGCACCGTCCAGCACCGTCAAGGCGTCGCCGCAGCCCTCCAGAACCAGCCAGTCGATGTGGCGCGGCCCGACCGGACCGCACCACGCGTCGAGTCCCGGAAGGGAGGACGGCAGGGCGAAGCATTTCCGGCCGGAGGCGGCGTCGGTCCAACGCCCGGCACCGGTTCCGACCGCCACCAGAGGCGCCTCGGGCGGCAGGAAGGCTTTTTGAAGCGGAAGACCGGGAAGGGGAGGCGTCTCGTGCTGCATCTCGTCACCGCAATGGGGCTGATGAACAGTCCCAAGGGATGATCGCAGCCGCTTCCCGTCGCCTTGGCACGGTGGCCATTGTGGAAGCGGACGCGGGGCGGGTCAACGGCGCCGCCCCGTTCACATTGGCCTTGGCCGCACCAGCTTGCGGCGTCAGGCCGCGCGGTGGAGGAAGCCCAGATGCTGCGGCGCCAGCGTGGAGGCCCACTCCTCCGCCGCGTCCTGCGCCTCGCGGCGGGTGGCGAACCAGCGGGCGTCGGGGGTCCAGCTCAGCCCCTCATGCTCCGCGTGCCAGTTCCACCAGCCGTCGGTGGCCTCGCAGACCGTCAGCATCACGCCGAACGCGGATTCCAGGGCGCGGGCGCCGGTCTTAGCCTTTTCGTTGTGCCAGTCCATAAGCGTTACTCCAGATGTCCTGCCTTTCGGCATAGCATAGTTCGGTAGACGAACAAAACCAAAAACGGAGGAGGTTGCTCGGGATTGCCGGTCCGGACGCTGCGTCCCCTCACTCCGGTAAGGACGCAAACGCCGCGGGCTGCGTGACTATTCCATGGCGCACGCGGCGCGCGCGTTGGACGGTGCGATGTCCCAGCCGGACGGTCATGATTCCCAGGGCGATTCCCACGGCGTCCCCGGCCAGATCGGACAGGCTGGCTTCGCGTCCCGGGACGAAGGATTGCGCCACCTCGATGGCGGCGCCGAGCGCGAAGACCGCCAGCACCGCCAGGACGGCGGCGCGCCGCCCGGCGCTGGCCAGGATGCCGAGCAGGGTGAGGAGTCCGAAGGCCCCGGCGTGCACCAGCTTGTCGAAGCCGTAAAGGCCGCTGGGCGCCAACTGCGGCTGCAGCGCGGCCCAGAAGGCGATCCCCATGAGCCCGAGAAGGGCGCAGAGCGCGAACCGGCGCCAAACAAGGGGAAGTGGGCGGAACGTCATGGCGGCCTCCTGCGATGAAGGCCATCCTGCGCGGAACAGTCTCAAGAGCCGGTTAACCGCCCGATGTCCGCGCTGTGACATCAGGCGGGCAAGGTTCGGTTCAGGAACCGGTCGCCAGCCCCATGGCAATGCCGCGCGCCTCGGTGAAGGCGGCGCGCTGCTGCACCAGAGTCCCGTCGGCGTAGACGCCCCAACCGCTCTGCGAGCCGGTGGCGTGGTAACGGATTTCGATCCGGCGGTGACAGTCCTGCATCACGAAGTGACAGGGACTGATCTTCTTCCACATGGACACCATCGGCATGTCGGGCACCCATCCAAGCGATGAATTACGATGACTGTACCAATGGCCGATTATGGTTGCCGTGATATTAACGAGACGGCCCCAGATTCCCGCGCAAAATGGGTAGTGGCCTGTTCAGGCGTGGTTTTTCGGAGTTTCCAGGCATCCGGGAGCGTCCTGGACCGGCTTTCCGGGGTGGGCATATGCCCGATGGGAGGACGTGCCTCGGACTTCATTGGTTAATATTCTACTAACGGACGGGTGGTCGGCCCGCCAACGATAGGGTAGGGTGGCTCATCTCAATCACCTTCGAGAGTGACTGGACGATGCAATCGGTCTCCATCTTTCTGATCGACGCCAACAAACTGTTCCGCGAAGGCATGAAGGCCCTCTTCTCGGAAGGGGAGTTCCGCATCACGAAAGAGGCCGCCAGTTTCAGCGACGTACCGCCGCCGGGCATGATGGAGGGCGACACGCCCGAGCTGATCATGATGGACCCGGCTTCCGCCAACGGCACGGTCCAGGCCGTCACCGTCCTGCGGGAGCAGTATCCGACCGCGCGGCTCGTCCTTCTGGCCAGCCACCTCGACGCCCAGGAAATGGCCAACGCCATCCAGGCCGGCGCCGACGCTTTCCTGATGAAGGACATCTCCCCGGCCGCGCTGGCGCAGTCGCTGCGTCTGGTGATGATCGGCGAAAAGGTCTTCCCGACCCACCTCGCCGCCCTCCTCATCACCGGCAAGGCCGGCGCCAACAGCAGCGCCAACGGCCCGACCGCCGCCAAGGGCCTGTCGCAGCGCGAGACGCAGATCCTGGAGCGCCTGCTGCAGGGTGACAGCAACAAGATGATCGCCAATCATCTGAACATCACCGAAGCGACGGTGAAGGTTCACCTGAAGAGCCTGCTGCGCAAGATCAACGCCTCCAACCGCACCCAGGCCGCCATCTGGGCGCTGGAGAACGGGTTCGGCGGCAAGGTCGAAAAGCCGATGGAAGCCGTCGCTTAAGGATCAGGACGCCGCGCCATCCCGGAATCCGGTGGCTTCGACGCCCGACCGTTGGAACGGTCAGGCTGGAAAAGTCAGAACGAAGCGGGTTCCGGGGCGGCCGCCCTGTTCGGGGCGGTCGATCTCCAGCGTTCCGCCGAGCTGGCGCACCAGACCGTGCACCAGCGTCATGCCCATGCCCTGACCCGACCCGGCGGGCTTCACCGCGCCGGCGCCGTCCGGCAGGCCGGTTCCGTCGTCGGTCACCGTCAGCCGGCGGTCGTTTCCGCAGGCTTCGAAGCGGACCGTCACCGTTCCCTGCTGTTGCGCGCCGAAGGCGTGCTTCAGGGCGTTCAGCACCAGCTCCGTCACGATCAGCCCCATGGACGAGGCCTGCGCGGCGGGCATCGGGATTCCGTGCGCGGCGTCGATGACCAGCGTGCAGCGGCCCGAATCGATGAAGGCGCCGGTCAGGCTTTCCCCCAGCCGTTGCAGATAGTCGGCCGCGTCGAGCGTGGCAAGGTCGTTGCGCGTCGCCTCGAACAGGCGGCGCTGCACCAGCGCCATCGCCTGGATTCGCGAGAAGGCCTGCTCCACCGCCTTGCGCGCCGCCGGGTCGGTGACCGTTGCGGTCTGCATCGACACCAGCCCGTGCAGAAGCTGGAAGCTGTTCATGATGCGGTGGCTCATCTCATGGGCCACCAGCTCGCTGCGCCGGGCCTCGTCCAGCGCCGCGGCCAAACCCTGCGCCGCCCGCTTTTCCGCGTCGATGTCGCTGACCACGGCGACCACGCCGGTGATCCGCCCGTCGCCGTCGCGCAACGGGGCCGCCGACACGCGCGTCCAATGCTCCGTCCCGTCGGCGGCGCGGTGCAGGAAATCCATGCCGGGAACCACGATCTCGCCCCGCAAAGCGCGCGCGCCCGAGAAATCCTTGCGTTCGACCGGCCGCCCGTCGGGGTGGAAGGCGCGCCAACGCGATGCCTCCCGGTCGTCGGCCGACGGCAGGGAACCGTTGGTGTAGTCGCGCATCAGCCGGTTGTTGCGGGTGGTTCGGCCCTGCGTGTCGTAGACGGCGACGCCGACCGGCAGATGCTCCAGAACCGAGGACAGCAGCGCTTCGCTGGCTTGACGCTCCCGCTCCGTCCGGTCCCGCTCGATCAGCAGGGCGGCGGTGTGGGTCAACAGATCCACCGATTCCAGGTCCAGCGGGCCGGGCGCGCAGGGGGTGGCGTGGTAGATGGTGAAGGCGCCGAGCACCGTCCCGTTGACCGCGCGGATCGGCGTGGACCAGCAGGCGGCGATGCCATGCTCCCGCGTCAGCGCGTGGTAGGGCGCCCAGCGCGGGTCCAGCGCCACATTCTCGACCACCACCCGCTCCCCGCTGTGGGCGGCCAGCCCGCAGGAGGGGGCCTGCGGCCCGATCTCGAACCCGTCCACCGCCCGGGTGTAGGTGTCCGGCAGGCCCGCCGCCACGCCGAAGCGCAGGGTGAGACCGCCCTCGTTGACCAGGAATATGGCCGCGCGCGCGCCGAGCTGCTCGGCGCCCGCCCGGACCAGCAGGGTCAGCACCTCATCCAGTCCGGCGCCGCCGATCGCCCGTTCCAGCGCGGTCTTCTGGGCGAGCAGCAGCCGTTCCGATCGCCGGGCGCCGCCGCCGTCCCGCTCCGCCCTTTGGTCGTCCAAGATGCCGTCGCCTTTGCGCTTGATGCCGCGCCCCGCGGGGCCATGGCATGGTACGCGTCCACCCCCGGCCGCGCCAGAGAATGCGGCCATGGCTTTGGTTGAACGCAAGGATTCCGCGCGGGGATGCCGCGTCAGTTGGTCTCTTCGGGGTAGGGGGGCGAGGTGCGCCAGGAGAACAGCGTCATCGCCCGGTAGCTCTGCTCCCCCGACAGGCCGTAGGCCGGCTCCGTCGAGGCGACCAGGGCGCCGCTCTGGTTGTCGTAGGCGAAGGCGGAGAATTTCGCGACCGCTTGGTTCTCGGTGGAGCTGTAGACCGATGCTTCCGGCAGCGTGATCGCGCCGGGCAGGGTGATCGGCGGAATGCCCAGCACTGTCTTGCTCTGGTTCACCGACAGGGCGCCCAGCCGGATCTCGATGATCGTGTCGGCGGTCGCCCGGTCGGGGACGAGACGGACGCCCTGGCGCAACAGCGATTCCTTGATCGCGCTGGCGGCATACTTGGCGTCGGTGCCGTCGAAATTGCCGGTGTCGAGGAAGGCGCGCTTGTCCGCCGGCAGATCCAGCCGCAGGCGGTTGGCGGCGTTGTCCGCGGCGCTGGAGATCAAAAGCTGTTCGGTGGCGGTCCGGGACGGAAGGCTTTCCTTCACATCGGTGCATCCGGCGGCCAGGGCCGCGGTGGCGGCCAGCGCTGCAAGGATCATCGGTCTGTTGCGGGGCATTCGGGTCCTCGTGCGTTTCGTCTCCGGCTTCTCAGGTTCGCCCGGTCCGGGCAAGGGAGAGATTTGGGACCAAGCCCGCACGGCGCAAAACACGCCGGGCAGAAAAAAAGCCACGCATGGGAACCATGCGTGGCCTGAGTCTAGGGAGGAAACGCCCTATAGAGCGTGCTGCCGAGGCAGCAAAACAAAGTTAGGGCTGACGAGGCGTTCTGTCCAGGGGTTATGTAAACGTTTTCATCTCAGCGACGCTTTCGCAGCGCTGTTACGCCGCCGCCACGCTACTGACCGGACGCTTCAGGAACCGCAGCGCGACCGCGGTGGTGACCGTCCCGGCGACCAGCGCCACGACGTAGCCCGCCAGATGGGTTACGGCGTTGGGGATGGGCAGGACGAAGATGCCGCCGTGCGGAACCTTCAACTCCGCCCCGATGCCCATGGAGATGGCGCCGGTCAGCGCCGCGCCCAGCACCAGCGCCGGGATGACGCGCAGCGGGTCGCGGGCGGCGAAGGGGATGGCGCCTTCGGTGATGAAGGCGATGCCCAGGATGCCCGCGGCGTTGCCGGCCTCGCGCTCCTCCTTGGTGAAGCGGTTGGCGAACAGCTTGGTGGCGAGCGCGATGCCGAGCGGCGGCACCATGCCGGCGGCCATGGCGGCGGCCATCGGGGTGTAGACCTGGGAGGCGATCAGGCCGGTGGAGAAGGCGTAGGCGGCCTTGTTGACCGGCCCGCCCATGTCGAAGGCCATCATCGCGCCGATCAGCAGGCCGAGCAGGATCGCGCTGCTGCCCTGCATCCCCTTCAGCCAGGCGCTCAGCACCGCCAGGGCTTCGGCCACCGGGGCACCGACCACATAGATCATGGCGAGGCCGGTGATGAGGGAGCCGAGCAGCGGCAGGATCAGCACCGGCTTCAGCCCCTCCAGATTCTTGTGCAGCCGGATGTTGCGGTTGAGAAAACTGGTGGCGTAGCCGGCGATGAAGCCCGCGACGATGCCGCCGAGGAAGCCGGCGCCGAGGTTGGCGGCCAGGATGCCGCCGACCATGCCCGGCGTGATGCCCGGACGGTCGGCGATGGAGAAGGCGATGTAGCCGGCCAGCGCCGGAACCATCAGCGCGAAGGCGCCCTTGGCCCCGATCTGGAACAGCGCGTTGCCCAGCGTGCCCTGCTGGCTGTCCTCGAACACGTAGATGCCGCCGAGCGCGAAGGCGATGGCGATCAGCAGGCCGCCGGTCACCACGAAGGGCAGCATGAAGGACACGCCGGTCATCAGATGCTTGTAGGGGCCGCTGCGCTGCGCCGCCGCCGGCGCCGCCTTGCCCGCCGCTGCGCCGTCGGCCGGCGCCGGGGCGGCGCCGTGGGGCTGGGCCTCGGCCAGGGCGCGTTCGACCAGGGCGCGCCCGTCGTTGATGGCGGGCTTGGTGCCGCTCTTGAAGACGCGCTTGCCGGCGAAGCGGGCAAGGTCGACCTGCGTGTCGGCGGCGATCAGCACCACGTCGGCCTCGCGGATCTCCTGCTCGGTCAACGTGTCGCGGGCGCCGACCGAGCCTTGCGTTTCCACCCGCACGGCGTGGCCCAGCGCCTGGGCGGCCTGCTGGATGCCCTCCGCCGCCATGAAGGTGTGGGCGATGCCGGTGGGGCAGGAGGTGATGGCGACGATTTTCTTCGTCGCCGTCTGGGCCGGGGCTTGGGCCGGTGCCAACGCCTGCTCCAGCACCGCCCGCGCGTCGCGCAGCACGGCGTCGAGCGCCGCGACGCTGCGCTTCAGCCCGGCGAAGCGCTCCTCGCCGAGATCGCCGGAACCGACGAGAATCACGCCTTGCGCGCCCTGGGCTGCCCCGGTGGGCAGCGTGTTGCGGACGCCGAGGCTGGAGCGCACCTCCACCTGGATGGTGTGGCCGAGCGCCGCCGCGGCCTTGCGCAGCGCTTCGGCGGCCAGGACGGCCTGGGTGCTGAGATCGCCCGCCGCGATCACGGCCAGCATGTTCGCCATGGTTTCCTCCCGAGCGGTCGCCCGCTCCCCATTCATTAAAGCGTTGATATCTCGACCTGCCCGGCCAGCGCGCGGACCGCGTCCGCCCCCGGCAGGTTGGGTCCGAAGCAGCCGAGCTTCGCCGTGGCGAAGGCCACGGACAGGCGGGCGACGCCCTCCAGCGACAGCTCCGCGCCGAAGGCGGCGATCAGCCCCGCTACCATGGCGTCGCCGGCCCCCACCGTGCTCAGCGCGTTGACCGCCGGCAGCCGGGCGTGCAGCGCCGGGCCGTCGGCCACGAACAGCGCGCCGTCCGCCCCCAGCGAGACCACCACGACCGCCACGCCGCTGCGGTGCAGGCCGCGCGCCGCCTCCAGAAGGTCCGCGGTGGCGGGCAGCGGCGCGCCGGCCCAGGCTTCCAGCTCGTGCCGGTTGGGCTTGATGCAGAAGGGCAGGTCCGGGGCGGCCAGCGCCGCCGCCAGCGGCGGGCCGCTGCTGTCCAGCACCACGCGGGCGCCCTGGGCGCGCAGGTCCGCCGTCAGCGTCGCGTAGCTGTCCGCCGGCAGCCCGTCCGGCAGGCTTCCGGCCAGCAGGACCGGCGTGCCCGGCAGCACCAGCTCGCGCAAAGTGCGGCGGACGCGGTCGAGCGCGTCGGTGTCGGCGGTCAGGCCGGGCAGGTTGAGGTCGGTGGTGTCGGCGGCGGCAAGGTCGGCGATCTTGACGTTGACGCGCGTCTCGCCGGGCAGCCGGACGAAGCGGTCGGCGATGCCCTTGGCGGCGAACAGCGCCTCGAAGGCGGCGGCGTTGCCGCCGCCCAGCAGGCCGGTGGCGACCACCGGCGTGCCCCAGTCGGCGAGGCAGCTCGCCACGTTCACGCCCTTGCCGCCGGCGTTGCGCCGCACGGCGCTGGCCCGGTGCACATGGCCGGGGCGCAGCGCCTCCACCGTGATGGTCTGGTCGATGGCCGGGTTCAGCGTGACGGTGACGACCGGCCGGATGTCCTCGTCGAACGTGCTCATGCCGCACCTCCATCGAGAGCGCGCACCGCGTCGGCGGTCTCGCAGTCCAGCGCCCGTTGTGCGGCGTCCTTCAGGGCGGACAGGTCGCTGCCGCGTAGCCGGTCCTTCACGGCGGGAATGTCGCGCGGCGTCATGGAGAGCTCGCGCACGCCGAGCCCGGTCAGCAGGGCCGCGCCGAACGGGTCGCCGGCGATGCCGCCGCAGACGCCGACCCAGCGGCCGTGCCGCTCCGCCCCCTCCACGGTCAGGCGGATCAGCCGCAGCACGGCGGGGTGCAGGCTGTCGGCCTCCGCCGCCAGTTCGGGGTGCTGGCGGTCGATGGCCAGCGCGTATTGCGTCAGGTCGTTGGTGCCGATGGAGAAGAAATCGACATGGCGGGCCAGCACGTCGGCCTGGATGGCCGCCGCCGGCACCTCGACCATGATGCCCAGCGGAACGGCCGGTGCGTCCAGCTCCGCCCGGATGCGCTCGCAGGCGGCGCGCAGGGCCTGCACCTCGCCCAGCGCCGTGATCATCGGGAACATGATCGACAGGGCACCGCCGTCCTTGGCCGCGCGATAGAGCGCGCGGAGCTGCGTCTCCAGAAGCTCGGGCCTGCGCAGCAGAAGGCGGGCGCCGCGCACGCCGAGGAAGGGATTCTCCTCGAGGGGAAGCTGGAGGTGCGGCACCTGCTTGTCGCCGCCGATGTCGAGCGCGCGGACGATCAGCGGGCGGCCCTCCAGGGCGGCCAGCATGCCGCGGTAGGTCTCGTACTGCTCGTCCTCGCTCGGGGCGTCGCCGCGCTCCAGGAACAGGAACTCGGTGCGCATCAGCCCGACGCTCTCCGCCCCCTGCGACAGGGCGACCGCCACCTGATCGGGGCGGTTGACGTTGGCGCCGATCTCCATCGCGTGGCCGTCGCGGGTGCGGGCGGGCAGGCCGCGCCGGGCCTCCTCCTCGCCCTTGCGGGCCTCCTCCCGCGCGATCCAGGAACGGGCGTCGGCGGTGTCGGCCTCGGCGGGGGACAGGTGCAGGCGGCCGGTCTGGCCGTCGAGGATGGCCGGGGTGCCGTTCGCCAGCTCCATCAGCGCGGCACCGCCCGCCACCATCGCCGGCAGGCCCAGCGTGCGCGCCAGGATGGCGGTGTGGGAGGTAGGGCCGCCCTGCGCCGTCGCCAGCCCGATCACCCGCGCCATGTCCAGCGCCGCCGTGTCGGAGGGCGACAGGTCTTCGGCGATCAGGATGCAGGGGGTGTCCGGCAGGTCCGGTGCCCCGCCGGCGCGCAGCGCCGGGTCGATCCGCGCCAGCACGCGCTGGCCGACGTCGCGCAGGTCGGCGGCGCGCCCGGCCAGGACCGGGTTGTCGAGCGCGGCCAGCCCGGCGGCGGTGCGCTCCACCGCCTGATGCCAGGACCAGGCGACGCCGTGCCCCTCGACCATGAGCTGGCAGGCGAGCGTCACGAGGTCGGTGTCGTTCAGGATTTCCGCCTGGGCGGTGAAGATCGCCGCCTCCGACGGCCCGAGCCGGCGGGCGGTGTCGTCGGCCAGCGCCTTCAGATTTTGGCGGGTCAGGCTCAGCGCCTCGTGCAGGCGGTCGCCGCCTTCGATCAGCGGGACCGGCTCGTCGGGCACCGACACCACGGCGCGCGGCAGCACATGCACCGGGCCGATGGCGAGGCCGGGGCTGGCGCCGATTCCCGGAACGGCGGGCAGCGGGTTCGGCGGCGTCCAGCCGCGCGCGGGCGCGCGGGACTTCTGCGCCGCGGCGGCGTCCGCCTTTTCCCGCGCGGTCAGCCGGGTGATGGTCGCCTTCATGCGGGCCAGCGCCGCCACGGCGTCCTCGCCCTCCGCCGAGACGACCACGCTGTCGCCGGCGCGCAGGCCGAGCTGGAGCAGAGCCACCAGCGCCTTGGCGTCGGCCACCAGATCGCCGTGGCGGACCTGGATGCGGGCGGCCGAGGCGCGCGCCGTCTCCACCCAGGCGGTGGCCGGGCGGGCGTGCAGGCCGGTGGGGTAATCGACCACCCAGTCGAACCGCTCCGCCAGATCGCCGCCCGGCGTGGCCGGGGCGGCAACGGGCGCGTCCTCGCCGAGGGCGGCGGCGAGGGTGGCGGGGTCGGTGACGGTGAACAGGGCGGTCAGCCGCGCCTCGTCCTGCATCAGCCGGGTCAGGCGGCGCAGCACGGCGATGTGGGCGTCGGACTGGGCGGCGATGGCGACCACCAGATGGGCCGTCTGGCCGGGATTCCAGTCGATGCCGCCCGGCACCTGGAGGACGGCGATGCCGCTGCGGCGGACCATGCCGCGGTCCTCGACCATGCCGTGGGGGATGGCGACGCCATGGCCGAGGAAGGTGTTCGCCACCGCTTCCCGGCGCAGCATGCTGGCGGCATAGGCCGGATCGATGCAGCCGGCGGCGATCAGGAGCTGGGCGGCCTCGCGGATCGCCTCCTCCTTGCCGGCGGGGCTGGCGTTCAGCCGCAGCAGGTCGGGCCGCAGCAGATCGGGCGGCAGGCCGGGGGGCATGAGGGCGGTGTTGGTGTCGGGGGCCATGGCGGGTCCGTCTCCTCCGTTCGGTGTGGCGCCGGGCGGTCTTGGGTGTCGTCCTTGCAGCGCTGTTATTGAAAACGATTACATCGGGGTCTGTCAACGGAGTTTGCATTGAATCCGCCGACTCCTTCGGGCAGACTGAACCGTATGGGGCGCGCGGATGGCCCTAAGGGATGGAAACGATTTCAGAAACAGTTTCACGACGGATCGGTGACCGCATCATCATGAGCGACAGCGTCAAAGCCACCAGCATCAAGGCCGTCGGTATCAAGGATGTCGCCCGCGAGGCCGGGGTCTCGGTCGCCACGGTGTCGCGGGTGCTGAGCAACGGCCCGGTCAGCGACGCGTTGCGCGCGCGGGTGGAGGACGCGGTGCGGGCCACCGGCTACCGCCCGAACCTGTCGGCGCGGCGGCTGCGCTCGCAGCATTCCCAGACCATCGGGCTGATCGTCTCGGACATCCGCAACCCCTTCTTCACCGCGGTCAGCCGCGCGGTGGAGGACGCGGCCTTCCAGGCCGGCATGCGGGTGATCCTGTGCAACACCGACGAGAACCCGGAGCGGGAGGCCATGTACCTGCGGCTGATGCAGGAGGAGCGGGTGACCGGCCTGATCTTCGCGCCGACCCGCGCGACGCTGGCCCAGCTCGACCGGGCGGACCTGGACTTCCCGGTGGTGCTGATCGACCGCAGCGCGCCGGCCGGGCGGTTCGATTCGGTGGTGCTGGACAACCCGCAGGCCGCCGCCCTTCTGGTCGATCACCTGCACGGCCAGGGCTATCGCCGCATCGCCGGTCTGTTCGGCAACACCAGCACCACGGCGGTGGAGCGCCACGCCGGCTATCAGGCGGCGCTGGCCGCCCATGGTCTGCACGCGGAGGCGCGTTTCGTCCCCCCGACGGCGGAGGCGGCGGAGGCGGAGATCGCCCGCTGGCTGGCGGAGGCCCGGCGCTCCGGCGCCATGCCGGACGCGGTGATGGTCAGCAACAGCCTGCTGCTGATGGGGGTGGTGAAGGCGGCGCGGACTCTGGGGCTGACGATCCCCGGTGATCTGGCGGTCGCCGGTTTCGACAACGAACCGTGGACGGAGCTGGTCGGTCCCGGCCTGACGGTGATCGAACAGCCGGTCCATGAGATCGGGCGCGCGGCGATGACGCTGCTGTTCGAGCGGCTGGACGACCCGGAGCGGGCGACGCGCAAGGTGGTGCTGTCGGGGACCTGCGTGGCGCGGGCGCCGGGGCGGAGGAAGCGGGGGTAGTTTTTTGGAGAGTGGCTGCGG
>NZ_QLKQ01000083.1 GCF_003349955.1 Azospirillum brasilense | reverse complement strand
TCTACGCCGGCAACGCCATCGCCACGGTGAAGTCCGCCGACCCGATCAAGGTCGTGACGGTGCGCACCACCGCCTTCGAGGCGGCCGCCGCGACCGGCGGCTCGGCGACGGTCGAGAGCATCGCCGGGACGGGCGACGCCGGTTCGGCCAGGTTCGTCGGCCAGGAGCTGACGAAGTCGGAGCGTCCGGAGCTGACCCAGGCCAAGATCGTGGTGTCGGGCGGCCGCGGCATGCAGTCGGGCGACAACTTCAAGCTGCTGGAGGCGCTGGCCGACAAGCTGGGGGCCGCGGTCGGCGCCAGCCGCGCGGCGGTGGACGCCGGCTTCGTGCCGAACGACTACCAGGTCGGCCAGACCGGCAAGATCGTGGCGCCCGAGCTGTACATCGCCGTCGGCATCTCCGGTGCCATCCAGCACCTCGCCGGCATGAAGGACAGCAAGGTCATCGTCGCCATCAACAAGGACGAGGAGGCGCCGATCTTCCAGGTCGCCGACTACGGCCTCGTCGCCGACCTGTTCAAGGCGGTGCCGGAGCTGGAGCAGGCGCTGTAAAGCCATAGGCGTCGCCGGTCCCCCGCCGGCTTCCCCGACGTCAGGCGCGACGGTCGGGGGCGTCCGGGAAACCGGCGCGGCTCAGCCGGTCCACGGCAGCCACCGCCTCAGCGTGGCAGGAGGGCGGGTGCCAGGCGAGGCCGCGCCCGACGATCCCATCCTCCCCCGCCGCGTGCAGGGCGGCCAGACAGACCGGGGGCACCGGGCCACCCAGCAGCACGGCGCGGGCGTCCAGCCCGACGCGCCGGCCATGGACGGGATGGTCGGCGCAGAGCAGCCGGTCCGCCGCCGCGATGGCCGTCTCGGCCGCCGCCCCAAGCTCCGCCCGCAGCAGCGGGGCGGCGTCGAGCGCCAGCGCGCCGAAGCCCAGCGCGTCGATGACGGCGCTGTCCCCGATCGCCGGCAGGCGCGGCCGCGAGACGCCAATGTCCGGCCCCTGCGGGGCGGCCACCGGCGCGCTCGCCCAGCCCTCGCCCATCATGCCCGACAGGCGCAACCCGAAGCGCACCCCGTTGCCGCCCGCCGCCGTCACAAGCGCCGCGCCCGGCACCCCGTCGCCGGCGAGCAGCATCGTTTTGCAGGCGGCCATCCAAGGGTTGAGGAAGAACTGCCCCGCCTCCTTCAGGAAGGCGCAGACCGCGCCGGTCCCGCCCAGCCGCGCCACCAGAGTCTCGGTCAGCAGCGCCGAGGCCACCCCGACGCGCCCGTGCAGCTCGTCCCCCTGCTCCATCGCCTCGCAGGCGATCCCGGTCAACGCCACCGGCCCGATCCCGGCCAGCGCCGGGCCGACCGCGCCGTGCAGCAGGCGCAGCCGCTCCACCACCGCGCCGCTGACGATGCCGAAGCGCAAAGCGGGACCGCCGCCCTCATTGAGCGGGCTGTAGGCGCGGGCGCCGGAGCCGCCGGCATCCTCCACCACATGCAGCCACATCGACCGCGACACGACGGCGGCGAGCGGGGTGACCACGCCGAAATCCTGCGCCGGGCGCAGCGTCACGGCGCCGCTGCGCACCAGGGCGCGGGCCTCCTCGACGCCGCCGGCCATGCCTTCGAACAGCAGCGCGGCCGCGGCGGCGTTGAGGATCGGCGGGCAGATCTCCGCCGGATCGGCGAAGGGCGGTCCGGCGTGCAGCAGCGTGTGGCGGTCCAGCCCGATCCGCTCCCCGGCGGTTCCGGTCTCCGTCCACAGCGGATCGGCGGCCAGCATCCGTTCCACGGCCCGCGCGGTGGCGTCGTTCATCGCGTGTGTCCCCAAGGTCTCGATGTTGTCGGTGCCGTTACGGCAGATGCAGGGGGGCGCGGCCGTAGCCGTTGCTGGCGTCGACCAGATGCAGCAGGTAGCGCAGGAAGACCGCCCGGTCCTCCTTGGGCAGGGGCGCGATGGTGCGGTCGTGGGCACGCTGGGCCTTCTTGTCCATGCGGCGCAGCAGCTTCCGGCCCTCCGCCGTGATGGCGGCCAGCTTCATGCGCTTGTCGACCGGGCTGGCCCGGCGCTGGATCAGCCCGCGCTCGGCCAGCCGCGCCAGCACCCCGGCGGTGGTCGTGCGGTCGATACCGATCTGGGCGCCCAGCGTCACCTGATCCAGGTCGGGCCGGTCCATCAGGGCGGTCAGCACGCTGTACTGGACGGGGGTGATGCTGAACTCCGCGCACTCCTCCATGAACATGGCGACGTGGATCTGGTGCAGGCGGCGGATGAGGAATCCGGGACGCTCCGCCAGGATGCGGTACGCCTCTTCGATCAGGGGGTCGTCTAATGTCATCGCGGGCGGTCCGTCGGAGCGGGTTTGGGAAATCGACTGTCAGAGAGGATGGCGGCGGGCCGGAGAATCGGCAACCGGGCCGGATGGCCGCAACATCTAGCCCATCAGCGACACATGCGCGGCGACGATCCGCCAGCCCTCCGGCATGCGGACCCAGGTGTGGCTCTGCCGCCCGACACGCCCGGTGGACGGGCGCGTGAACTCGGTGTTGGCGGTCGCCATGTCGCGGCCGAAGGTGGTGATGACGGTGTTGCGCAAGCTGCGGTCCAGCCCCGCCGCGGGACGGCCCTGGCGGAAGGCGGCGATGGCGTCGTAACCGTACAGGTTCTCGCCCACGCCGTAGCGCAGGGTCGCCGGGTGGTTCCAGAACAGCTCATCCAGGACCGCCACGTCGTTGCCGGTCAGCGCGCGCTCGTAGCGCTCGAAGACGGCGGTGACCTCGGCCACCACCTCGGGAATGTTGATCTCAAGCGTCATGCGAAGAGGTCCTCGGCGATGGCGAGAAGTGCTGCATCGCTGCCGCGCGGGCCGATCAGCGACAGGCCGAGCGGGCAGCCCTGGAGCCGCGCCGCGGGAATGGAGAGTTGCGGCAGACCGGCCAGACCGGCGGGGCAGAGGATCGCCAGCGCGCGACCGCGCTCCGCGTCCACCGCCGCCCCCGACGAGCCGCGCAACGGCGCGATGCCCGGCGCGCTGGGCAGGACGATCAGCCCGTCCGTTCCCAGCAGGTCGTCCATCCGCCGCCGGATGCCCTCCCGCGTCTGTGCCGCCGCGCCGGCAAGGGCGGGGTCGAGCGTGGCCGCCGCCGCGAAGCGCTCGCGCACGCCCGGCCCGAATTTCGGCTTCGTCGCCGCGATCCAGGCGCCGTGCGCCGCCCAGGCTTCGGCGGCCTGGAGCGTCTGGAAGACCGGACGCCATTGATCAAGCCCTTCGGGGGCCAGCGTCACCGTCTCCGCCCCCCCGAAGCGCTCGCGCAGCCGGTCCAAGGCCGGGGCGAGGGCGGCGCGCACCGCCTCCCCCGCGATGGCGAAGGCGTCCTCGGCGACCAACAGGCGGCAGAGGGTCAGGGCCGGCGCCGGCGGCAGCAGCACCGCCCCGACGCGGCGGAGCAGCGCCGCCTCCCACGCGAACCAGCCCACCGTGTCGAAGCTCGGCGCCAGCGGCACGGAGCCGTCCAGCGGCACCGCCCCGTGGGTGGGCCGGATGCCGTAGAGGCCGCAATAGCTGGCCGGCAGGCGGACCGACCCACCGGTGTCCGTCCCGATGGCGAAATCCACCGCCCCGCCCGCCACCGCGGCGGCCGAGCCGCTGGAGGAGCCGCCGGGAATGCGGCCCGGCGCCTGCGGATTCTCCGGGGTGCCGTAATGGGCGTTCTCGCCGGCCAGACTCCAGGCCAACTCGTCGGTCAGCGTCTTGCCGGCGACGCGCGCGCCGGCGTCGAGCAGGCGCCGCACGGCGGGCGCGGTCTCCCGCGGGACCTCGTGGGTGCGCAACCAGTCGGGGTTGCCGGCCCCGGTGGGCAGGCCGGCGATGTCGAACAGGTCCTTCACCGCGAAGCGCAGCCCGGCCAGCGGGCCGCTTGCGGCTCCGGCGACCTCGGTCCGGCCGTAGGGAACGAAGGCGTTCAGGGGGTCGTTTGGCATGATGCGGGTTTGGGTCTCGTCAGAATTCCAAATCCCCTCTGGGGAGGGTCAGGGCGAGGGGGTTGCGCTTTTGCCGGACGCACCGCCGCGCGCATCCCCCTCACCGGCCCTCCGGGCCACCCTCTCCCCAGAGGGGAGAGGGCTGGAGAAAAGCTTGCGCAGCCAGTCTTTCAGCATCACCCACAGCAGATTGCCAGCGTTCAGTTCCTTGGCGGGTTCCGCGGCCGGGGCGGCCACCGCTTCCGAGGACGCAGCCGCCTTCTCTTCCGCCACCGGGGCGGTCGCGGCGAGCTTGGCTTCCAGGTTGCGGGCGAATTCGGCGGTCAGGCGGTTGGCAATCTCCTGCACGATGGCGCCGCGGCTGAACTGGGCCAGCACGCCGGTCAGCGTGAAATCGACGGTCAGGTCGATGCGCGTCCCCGGCCCGTCCTCCAACACCGCGAAGGTCACGTCGGCCTTGGCGCGGGAGTTGTTCTTGGGGTCGGTGCCCTGGCCGTGGATGACGCCGGTGTGGGTCGCCTCGTCCATCGTCAGCGTGCCCTCGCCCGCGAAGGCGGCGGCGATCGGGCCGAGCTTCACGCGCATCTGCCCGAAGATGCGGTCGCCCTCGCGCGGCTTGGTCAGCGAGGCGCCGGGCATGCAGGCGATCACCTGCTCCACATCGCCGAGCAGCGGCCAGACGCGGGCGCGCGGGAAGTTGACGGCAAGGGTCTGGGTCATGGTCGGCATGGGCTTTACCCCGCGTTCGTGTTGCGCGCGTCGATGACGCGGCGGATGGCGTTGACGATCCCGACATAGCCGGTGCAGCGGCACAGGTTGCCGCTCATCGCCGTGCGGATCGCCGGGTTGTCGGCGTCCGGGCGGCGCAGCACCACGTCGCGCGCCGCCACCAGCATCCCGGGCGTGCAGAAGCCGCACTGCAGCCCGTGCTCGGCCGCGAAGGCCTCGCGCAGCTCCGTGGCGACGGGGTCGTCGTCCAGCCCTTCCACCGTGGTGATGGACCGCCCGTCGCAGGCCACCGCGAAGGTGATGCAGGAGCGCGCCGGCTCGCCGTCGATCAGGATGGTGCAGGCGCCGCACACGCCGTGCTCGCAGCCCAGATGGGTGCCGGTCAGCAACTCCCGCTCGCGCAGGAAGTCGCCGAGATGCTGACGCGGCGGCACGCTGGCCTCGACGCGCGCGCCGTTGACGGTCAGGGAAATGGATTTGGCGTGGGCGCTCATGACATCACCTGCGCGATGGCGCGCTTCAGCGCGACGGTGTGGGTCCGAAGGGCGATGGGGTCGTCAGCGGCGGGGCTGCCGGCGAGATGCGCGGCCATGGCCGCTTCGGTGCAGCCGCCCTCGAACAGGGCGGGGCCGTCGATCACCACCGGCTTGCCGGAGGTCGCACCGGCGACGCAGCGCTGGACGCCACGGGCCGGGTCGATCAGCACCGCGCCGGTGGCGTGGGAGAACTCGCCGGTCTTGCGGCAGACCTTGTAATAGCCCCAGCGCGCCCGGTCGGACAGGGCGGGCACATGGATTTCCGCGACGATCTCGCCCGGCTGCAGGGCCGTCTCAAAGACGCCCAGGATGAAGTCGGTCATCGGCACGCTGCGCCGCCCGCCCGGGCCGGCGATCACCACGTCGGCGCCGAGCGCGGTCAGGACGTTCACCCAGTCCGCCGCCGGGTCGGCGTGGGCGAGGCTGCCGCCGATGGTGCCGCGGTTGCGCACCGCGCGGTAGGCGATCACCGCCGCCACGCTGGGAAGCACGCCGCGCGTCACGTCCGGATAATCGCCGTCCTCCAGCCGCGCGTGGGTGACGCAGGCCCCGATGACCAACCGGTCGCCTTCCTGGCGGATCGTTTGAAGCTCGGCGATGCGGGTGATGTCCACCAGCAGCTCCGGCTGGGCCAGCCGCAGGTTCAGCATGGGGCCGAGCGACTGGGAGCCGGCCACCGGCCGCACCATCACGTCCTCACGCGACAGCAGCTCCAGCGCCTCGGCGAGCGTCGCCGGTTGCGCGTAGTCGAAATCGACCGCCTTCATGCCGCACCCCGCCCGGCGTCTTGTTGCCCCGCAATGGCGCCGAGGATGACCTCCGGGGTCATCGGCGCGTTCGTCACGATGACTCCCAGCGGCTTCAGCGCGTCGTTGATGGCGTTGCAGATCGCCGCCGGCGGGGCGATGGCGCCGCCTTCGCCGATGCCCTTCACGCCGAACTCGGTGTAGGGCGAGGGGGTCAGCATGTGGATGATCCTCACGTGCGGGACCTCGGTGAATCCGGGGATCAGGTAATCCGCGAAGGTGGAGGCGAGCGGCTGGCCCTCCGCGTCGTAGGGCATCCGCTCGTAGAGCGCGGTGCCGACGCCCTGGGCGACGCCGCCGTAGATCTGGCCGTCGACGACCATCGGGTTGACCATGGTCCCGGCGTCCTCGACCACCACGTAGTCGAGGATTTCGACCTGCCCGATCTCCGGGTCCACGGCCACCGCCACAGCGTGGGTGGCGTAGGAGAAGGTGCCGTGGTCGCTGCCCGGCTTGTAACCGGCGGTGACCTCCAGCCCGCCCCGATCCACGTCGGCGGGAAGGAGCTGCGGCGCGCGGTACCAGGTGTGGGCGATCTCGCGGATGGTCACCGCGGCGGCCCCGGCCTTCACCGACCCGCCCTCCAGAAGCACGCCCTCCGGCCCGGCCTGCATCAGATGCGCGCCGATCTTGCGCAAGCGCTCGGCCAGCGTGCGGCAGGCGGTGGCGACGGCGCCGCCGGCCATGACCATGCTGCGCGACCCCCAGGTGCCCGTCGAATAGGGAGTCAGGCCGGTGTCGCCGTGCACCAGCTTGATCTTCTCCAGCGGGATGCCCAGCACCTCGTGCGCGACCTGGGCGAAGGTGGTCTCCATGCTCTGGCCGTGCGACTGCACGCCGACGCGCAGTTCCAGCCCGCCGTCCGGGGTGATGCGGGCCTGCGCCTGCTCGTGCCCCGGCACCATGGGAATGCCCCAGCCGTGATAGACGGCGGTGCCGTGGGCCGACTGCTCGCAATAGGTGGCGAAGCCGACGCCGATCAGCCGCCCATCCACCTCCCCGGCCTTCTGGCGGGCGCGCCAGCCGTCAAGCTCGATGGCGGCGACGGCGCGGCGGACGGATTCGGGATAGTCGCCGCTGTCGAAATGCTTCTTCGTCACGTTGTCGAAGGGCATCTTCTCCGGCGGGACGAGGTTTTCCAGCCGCACCTGCCACGGCTCCCGCCCCACGGCGTCGGCCACCGCGTCGATCATCTGCTCCATGGCGAAGCACACGCCGGTGCGCGCCACGCCGCGGTAGGGGACGATGGGCGGCTTGTTGGTGCAGACGGAGAAGGTGCGGCAGCGGTAATGCGCGAAGTCGTAGGGCCCGGGCAGGATGCTGCCGACCTGCGCCGCCTCCAGGCAGGCCGAGAAGGGATAGACGGAGTAGGCGCCGGCATCGACCCAGGCGTCGGCCTCGATCCCCAGCAGCCGCCCGCGCGCGTCGGCGTAGGCGGTGATCTCGTAATGGTGCTCGCGGGCGTTGGCGGCGGCCACCAGATGCTCCCGCCGGTCCTCGGTCCAGCGGACGGGGCGGTCGAGGCGCATGGCGATCCAGGCGGCCACGATCTCCTCCGGCTGGAGCAGGCCCTTCCAGCCGAAGCCGCCGCCGACGTCGGGCGCCACCACGCGGATCAGCCCCTGGTCGAGGTCCAGGCATTCCGACAGGCCGGCGCGCACGATGTGCGGCATCTGGGTCGAGGTGGTCAGGACGAGCTGTTCGACGTGGCGGTCCCAATGGGCGACCACGCCCTTGCCCTCCAGCGGCACCATGCACTGGCGCGCCGTGCGGATGGTGCGCGACACCTTCACCGGGGCGGTGGCGGCGATCTCCGCGATGTTCCCGCCGACGTTGGTCTCCAGGAAGACGTTGTCCGGCCAGTGGTCGTGCACCCTGGGGGCGCCGGGCTTCACCGCCTCCAGCATGTCGGAATTCACCGGCAGCTCGGCGTAATCGACGAAGACGGAGGCGGCGATGTCCTCGGCCTCGGCGCGGGTGGCGGCGACGCAGACGGCCACCGGCTCGCCGACGAAGCGCACCTTGCCGTCGGCCAGCGCCGGCTGCTCCGACACCTTGAAGCCGGGCAGGCCCGAGACGGCGCGGATCGGCTTGACGCCGCCCGCCGCCAGATCCGCCCAGGTTAAGACGGCGCCGCGGTGCTCCTCCGGGATCTCGATGCCGGTGATGGTGGCGTGGGCGACCGGGCTGCGCACGAAGGCCAATTCCTTCATGCCGACCAGGGCGATGTCGCCGACGAAGCGGCCCCGCCCGCGCAGCAGCCGGTCGTCTTCCTTGCGGCGGACCCTGGCGCCGACACCGGAACCGGCGGTGCTAACCTCTCCCATTCCCTGACCCTCTCTTTTTTTCTTAACCGCCCAGATAGGCGCGCTGGATGTGGTCGTTGGCGAGCATGGCCTGCCCCGTGCCCTGCTCCATCACCTGCCCGCTCTCCAGCAGGTAGGCGCGGTCGCACATGTCGAGCGCGGCGTAGGCGTTCTGCTCGACCATCAGCACGGTGGTCCCTTCCCGGCGGATGTCCGACACGATCTCGAAGGTGCGCTCCACGAGGTTGGGGGCAAGGCCGAGCGACGGCTCGTCGAACAGCACGATCTTCGGGCGCGACATCAGCGCCCTTGCGATGGCCAGCATCTGCTGCTCGCCGCCCGACATGGTGCCGGCGGGCTGGTTCAGCCGCTCTTTCAGGCGGGGGAAGCGGTGGAACAGCCGCTCCATGTCCTGGGCCACCGCCTGATGGTCGCGGCGCAGATAGGCGCCCATCTCCAGGTTCTCGCGCACGGTCAGGTGGGGGAAGACGCGCCGCCCCTCCGGACAGTGGGCGACGCCCAGCGCCAGCACCGTGCGGGGCGCTGCGTTGCCGATCTCCCGCCCCTCGAAGGTGATGCGGCCCGACGCCAGCGGCAGCAGGCCGCTGATGGCGCGCAGCGTGGTGGTCTTGCCGGCGCCGTTGGCGCCGATCAGGGTGACCAGCTCCCCCTCCTCCACCGTCAGCGAGACGTTGCGGAGCGCCGGGATCTGGCCGTAGCAGACGGTGATCCCCTCAACCTTTAGCATGCTTCACCCCCTGGCCCAGATAGGCCTGGATCACGTCCGGGTTGGCGCGAATGACCTCCGGCGGGCCTTCGGCGATGATGCGCCCGTGGTTCAGCACCACCACGCGGTCGGAGATGGTCATCACCATGCGCATGTCGTGCTCGACCAGCAGGATGGTCACGCCGCGGTCCCGGATGCGCTGGACGACGCCCATGAAGGCTTCGGTTTCCGACGGATTCAGCCCGGCCGCCGGCTCGTCCAGCAGCAGCAGCTTGGGGTCGGCGCCCAGCGCGATGGCGATGCCGAGCAACCGCTGCTCGCCGTAGGCGAGGTTGCCGGCCAGCTCGTCGGCGCGGTGCGACAGGCCGACGAAGGCCAGGATCTCGGCCACCTCCGCCCGCATCCGCTCCGTCTCCGCCCGCACCGAGGCGAGCCGCAGCAGCGCCCCCCAGGTCTCCGCCTTGCCCTGCCGGTGCATCCCGGTCAGCACGTTGTCGAAGACGGTGCAGCCGGCGAAGATGCTGGTGCGCTGGAAGGTGCGCACGACGCCCAGGCCGGCGATGCGGTTGGAGGACAGGCGCGTCAGGTCGGTGCCGCGGAACAGCACCTTGCCGCCGGTCGGCTTCAGGAAGCCGGTGATGACGTTGAAGGCGGTCGTCTTGCCCGCCCCGTTGGGGCCGATCAGGCTGACGATCTCCCCCTCCGGCACGGCGAAGCTCATCGAGGCGATGGCGATCAGGCCGCTGAAGTGGACCGCGACCTCACGCACTTCCAAAATTGGCGCGTCAGCAGTGTCGAGGGCGAGGCTCATGCCGAGGTCTCCTTGCGCAGGCCCAGCGCCGTTCCGGCGAGGCGCTTGCGGCGGCCGGCGAACCAGTTCTTGACCGCCGGAACGATGCCCTGCGGCAGGAAGAAGACGACCACGATCATGGCGACGCCGTAGATGATCCACTGCACCTCGGGCCGCGCCACCTCGCGCAGCACCTCGGGCAGGATGCCGAAGGCGAGGCCGCCGACGATCGGCCCGGCCAGCGTGCCCTTGCCGCCCGTCACCACCATGATGACCATGGTCACCGTGTAGATGAACATGAAGACGTCCGGGTCGACGATGCGGATGTAGTGGGTGTAGAGCCCGCCCGCGGCCCCGGCCATGCCCGCCGCGATCACCGTGGCGACGACCAGATAGCGCGTCACGTCGATGCCGACCGAGCGCGCCAGCGACTCGTTCTCGCGCAGCGCCACCAGCGCCCGGCCCACCCGCGACTGCACCAGCCGCTGGATCACCAGGAAGCAGACCACCGCGACCGCCAGCACCAAAAGGTAGTTGTATTCCTTCTTGTAGAGCGGGATCACCCCGTCCCACGGCAGCCAGACCGACAGCGGCGGGATGTTGTTCAGCGCCATCGGCCCCTCGGTCAGGTCCACCCAGTTCAGCGCGACCATGCGCATGACCTGGGCGAAGCTGATGGTGACGATGACGAAGTAGGCCCCGCGCACCCGGAAGGCGAGCTTGCCGATGAGGAAGCCGAACAGCCCCGCCACCAGGATGCCGCCGAGGAAGGCCACCCACACCGGCTGCGGCCCCAGCACGAAGGGTTCCGCCCCGCCGAGATCCAGGTCGAAGCCCAGCGACAGCAGCGCGCTGGTGTAGGCCCCGATCCCGAAGAAGGCGATGTGCCCCAGGCTGAGCTGCCCGGTGTAGCCGAGCAGCAGGTTCAGGCTCATCGCCCCGATGATGAAGATGCCGGTCGAGGTCAGGACGTAGAGGATGTACTGGTCGCCCAGCCACAGCGGCCCGACCGCCATGAACAGGACGAACAGCCAGGGGAGGAGACGCGTCGTCATCCGATCCGCTCCTTCATGGCGAAGAGACCCTGGGGCCGCACGATCAGCACGGCGATGATGAGGATGAAGCCCATGGCGTCGCGGTAGCCCGACGACAGGTAGCCGGCGCCGAATTCCTCGGCGAGCGCCAGGACGAAGCCGCCGATGGTGGCGCCGGGGATGTTGCCCAGCCCGCCCAGGATGACGATGGCGAAGGCCTTCAGCGCCACCAGATCGCCCATGGTCGGCGTGACCACGAAGATCGGGCCGAGCAGCGCCCCCGCCGTGGCGGCGAGGCCGGAGCCGAGCGCGAAGGTCAGCGTGTACATCAGCCCGCGGTTGACGCCCATCAGCGCCGCCGTGTCCGGGTCCTGGAAGGTGGCGCGCATGGCCACACCCAGCTTGGTCCGGTTGATGAGCAGGTAGAAGCCGCCCAGCAGCAGCAATGCCACGCCCAGGACGAACAGCCGGTTCATGCCCACCGACACCGACCCGATCACCACCGGCTCGGTCGGGAAGGGGCTGGGCACGGACTTCGCCACACCGCCCCAGACCAGCTGCTCGCCGGCCTGCATGGCGATGCCGGCGCCGATCATCACCAGCATGGTGGTGTCGATGTCGGCCCCCTTCAGCGGGCGCAGCAGCGTGAATTCGATCAGCGCGCCCAGCGCCATGCCCAACACGGCGGCCATCGCCAGGGACATGAAGAAGTTCAGTCCCATCATCCCGGCCAGCATGTAGGCCATGTAGGCGCCGAAGGTGTAAAGCTCGCCATGGGTGAAGTTGACCACGCGCATGATGCCGAAGATCAGCGTCAGGCCGATTCCCAGCAGCGCGTAGGTCCCCCCCAGGACCACGGCGTTCAAAAGATGCTGCAGATGCGCTTCCACCGCGTGTCTCCATCCCTCGGTTTTCCCCTCTCCCCTCCGCTCACGCGCAAACGAAGTTTGCGCTGACGCGTCAGGCGGGCCCTCGGCCCGCCGAAAGCGGGGAGAGGGTCAGGGTGAGGGGGTTGCGCTTGTGCCGGACGCACCGCCACGGGCATTCCCCTCACCCTCCCCGCGCCTGCGGCGGGGGTGCTTACGGCATCGTCACCTTGCCGTCCTTCACCTGGACGACGTAGACGTTGGCCTCGTTCTGGCCGCTCTCCTTGCCCTCCGGGCCGTCCTTCTTGAAGGCGATGTCGCCGTTCACGCCGTCCAGCTTGACGGTCCACAGCGCGTCGCGGATGGCCTGCGGCTCGGCCTTGCCGGCCTTCTTGATGGCTTCCACGATGGTCATGATGCCGTCATAGCCGCGGTAGCCCTCGGTCAGGCCGGCGAAGTCGTAGCCCTTCTTGTTCCAGCCATCGACGAAGCTCTTGGCGACCGTCGGGTGCACCGCCTTCTCCGGGAACCAGGGGGCGAAGAACAGCGTGAAGTAGCCGCCGTCCGCCGCCGCACCCGCCTGCGCGATGAGCTGGTCGGGGGAGGAGGAACCGCCGTTGGTGATGACCCGGTGCGGCAGGCGCAGCTCGGCCGCCTGCTTCAGGATCAGGGTGATCTGCTCGACGCCGGTGGTGACGAACAGCGTGTCGCCGCCCGACTGCTTGATGCTGGAGAGCTGGGCCGACAGGTCGGTGGCCTCCGGGGCCATCGTCTCGGTGACGCCGATCTTGACGCCCTTGGCCTGCAGCATCTTGCGGAACTCCTCCGCCGAGCCGCGGCCGAAGTCGTTGTTCACCGCCAGGAAATCGGCCTTCTGGATGGCCGGCTGGAAGTGGTCCAGCTTCTCCGCGAAGGACTTGGCCTCCATGGCGGAGGTCGGGGCGATGCGGAAGACCCACGGGTTGCCCGAGGTGGTGATCTTGGTCGAGGAGGAGGTCTCCACCACCATCGGCACGCCGTACTCCACCAGCTTCGGCATCACCGCCAGGGTGAAGGTGGAGCTCCAGGCGCCCATCAGCACCGGGACCTTGTCGCGCACGATCAGCTTCTCGGCGGAGGCGACGGCCTCCTTCGGGTTGCTCTTGTTGTCCTCGATGATCAGTTGGATCTTCTTGCCGAGAACGCCGCCGTTGGCGTTCACGACCTCTTCCGCCACCCGCGCGCCGTTGGCGACGTAGTTGCCCGACGCGGCGACCGCGCCGGTCAAAGGCTGGGTCACGCCGATCTTGATCGTCTCCTGCGCAAAGGCCACGCCCGGCGCCAGCAGCGCGGCGCTCAGCAGCAACGCCGTGGTCTTCATCGTCCGCATGTCGTCTAGCCCCCTCTTTTTGATTTGAACCGTCATTCGGCGGCGGTCACTTGGTGATCACCAAGCGGCGACCGCGCCGTCGCTGCGGGGATCGGTCGCCCCCTCCAGCATTCCGTCGGCATGGCGGACGATGGCGCCCGCATGCCCCATGGTGCTCGTGTACGGATCGAGCAGTTCGACCGTGTGCCCGGCGTCGCGCAGGGCGGCGACCAGGGCGGGGTCGAAGCGGCTTTCCAGCTTCAGCGTCACGCTGTCCTCGCCCCAGGTGCGGCCGAGCAGCCAGCGCGGCGCCGTGACGGCGGCCTGCAGGCCCTGCCCGAACATCGCGTAGCGGGAGAAGACGGCGGCCTGCGTCTGCGGCTGCCCCTCCCCGCCCATGGTGCCGTAGACCATGCCGCGCCCGTCGTCGAAGCGGGCCATCGCCGGGTTCAGCGTGTGGAAGGGCTTGCGCCCCGGAGCCAGCGCGTTCCAGCCATCCTCCGCCAGGCGGAAGGAAGCGCCGCGGTTCTGCCAGGTGATGCCGGTGTCCGGCAGCACGAGGCCGGAGCCGAATTCGAAATAGACGCTCTGGATCATGCTGACGGCGCGGCCCTGCCCGTCGATCACGCCCAGCCACACCGTGTCGCCCGGCTTGGCGACATGCGGCCAGGGCAGCGCGCGGGAACGATCAATGTTCGCCGCCAGCCCGTCCAGCACCGCGTCGTCAAGGAAGCTCTGCGCCTCCCGCCCCATGTAGGCCGGGTCGCCGACCTCGCGGTCGCGGACCAGGAAGGCCTGCTTGGTCGCCTCGATCAAACCGTGGATGTGGTCGAAGCCTTCGCCCTCCGTCACCCCCAGCCGGTCGAACAGGGCGAGGATCATCAGCGAGGCCAGACCCTGCGTCGGCGGCGGGTGGTTGAACAGCCGCGCCCCGCGCACGCCGACCGACAGGGCCGGGCGGCGGTGCGCCGCGTGACCCGCCAGATCGGCCGCGTCCACCGGCGCGCCGGCGCGCTGCAGATCCGCCGCGATGGAGGCGGCGAGCGGCCCTCGGTAGAAGCTGTCCAGCCCCTTCACCGCCAGCCGGCGCAGCGTGGCGGCCAGCGCCGGCTGCTTCAGCGTCGAGCCTTCCAGTGGCACGGCGCCGCCCGGCAGGAAGGTGCCGGCGAAGCCGGGAACGTCCTTCAGCTCGTGCAGCTTCTGGCGGGTCAGCCTTTCCTGGCTGGCGGTCACCGGGATGCCCTGCTCGGCGTGGGCGATGGCCTCCTCCAGGATGCGGGCGAGCGGCAGCGGCTCGGCCCAGCCGGCGCTGACGGCCAGCGCCTCGCGCCAGCCATCGATGGTGCCGGCGACCGTGTTCGCCGCCAGCGGCCCGCGCCAGGGCACGGTGGCGTGGCCGTGGCGCCGGTAGAGGTCGAGCGAGACGGCCTTGCCCGCCCCGCCGCAGGCGTCGATGGCGACGGGGTCGCGCCCCGGCTCGGCGATCAGCCAGAAGCCGTCGCCGCCGATGCCGGTCATGTGCGGGTAGACGACGGCCAGCGCCGCGGCGACCGCGACCGCCGCCTCGACGGCGGTGCCGCCGTCGCGCAGGATCTGGAGACCGGCCTGGCTGGCGAGGTGATGCGGGGAGGTGACCATTCCCCGGCGGCTGCGCGGCGTGTTCAGCATGGGAACCTCAGGGAAGAAGGCCGTAGATCATCCGCGCCGCGGTCAGCCCGAGAAACAGGGCGAAGACGCGGCGCAGGACGCGGGTGTCGAGGCTGTGGGCGAGCCGCGCGCCGAGCGGCGCCATCGCCATGGAGGCCGGCAGGATCAGCGCCAGACCTAGCAGGTTGACGTAGCCCAGGCTGAAATCCGGGCGCCCCGGCACGTTCCAGCCGGTCAGCACGAAGCCCACCGTTCCCGGCACACCGATGATGAAGCCCAGCGCCGCCGCCGTGCCGACCGCGCGGTGGATCGGGTAGCCGAACAGGGTGAGGATGGGGACGCTGAGCGTGCCGCCGCCGATGCCCATCATCGCCGACATCATGCCGATGCCGCCGGCCAGCCCCTGGCGCGGCGCGCCGCTCGGCAGCCCGTCGGCGATGCGCCACTCGGCCTTGCCGAACAGCATGTGCAGCGTGACCAGGACCGCCATCGCGGCGAACACCGCCGTCAGCACCGGTCCGCGCACCACGCCGGCCACCGCCGTTCCCGCCAGCACGCCCAGGAAGATCGCCGGCCCCCAGGCCCGCAGCAGTTCGCCGTCCACGGCGCCGCGCCGCCGGTGGGCGCGCAGCGACGTCAGCGAGGTGGCGATGATGGTGGCGAGCGAGGTACCGACGGCGACGTGCATGCGCACAGCCTCGTCCACGCCCAGCGCGGTGAACAGGTGATAGAGCACCGGCACGATCACGATGCCACCGCCCACCCCCATCATGCCGGCCGCCAGCCCGGCGAAGCCGCCGGCCAGCAGCAGCCCGCCGCCGAGGATGGGAAGCTGCGGCACCGCCGCGATCCCCAGCCCGGTCACGGAATGCCCCGCCGCATCTGCGAAAACCCTCTCATTTTTATGGATATCCGACTTTTTCCGTTGGTTTCCCATCCCTTTGCGAACGCCGTGCCAACCGGCAGAACACTGCGCATTTCGGTTCGCCGGGAAGAAGGGCGCGGCGTGGCGCCAGGGCCGGAAACCGCCCTAATGTTGGGCAAACGGATTGACGGAGGGGCCACGCGGCTGCCGGAAAACGGCCAGCATCCATTTGAGAAACAACAAATAATCGCGACTTCCGAGCGGGCCGGCCTTCCGCTTCATTCCTGCGCAACCTCTGCCTGCCGCGCGGGCACTCATCAGCATACTGACGATATGATGATGCTCGCGAAGAGCCTGTGCATGCCCCGGCACGGCGACAGCGGGCCGACCCAGGAGTCTCTGAAAAACCCTGATTTCCGCCTCGGCTTCTGTGTTCGTGCACAAATTGGTGGCAGGGTGCCACGCCGTGCCGCCGCGCCGCGAATCATCAGCATACTGTGGAAAACTGGGCATCGGAGGGCGGCGGGTACATGCCGTGGTATGCCGTATTGTGCGTATTTTGACCACCAAATGCCCAACGGACGGTCATTCGTCAGTATGCTGAAGTTTTGTGCGCCCCACCGACCCCTGCCCACCCTGGCATGACGCTTGCTGAAAGGACGGCCAGATAAAAATCAGCGCAAGAAGGTGGGTTATGTCAGAGACGCACACGTTCGACCTCGTGCTCCGCGGCGGACGGATTCTCGATCCGGCCAACGGGCTGGATCTGGTCGGCGATCTGGCGGTCGCGAAGGGCCGCATCGCGGCGGTGGCGGAACGGCTGCCCGATGATGCCGCCGACACCATCCTCGACGTCTCCGGAAAGCTCGTGACGCCGGGCCTGATCGACACCCACGCGCACGTCTTCGAGAAGGTGACCGGGCGCTTCGGGCTGAACCCGGACATGGTGGGCGTGCGCTCCGGCGTGTCGACTCTGGTCGACCAGGGCGGGCCGAGCCTGATGACCCTGCCGGCCTTCCGCCGCTTCATCGCCGAGCCGGCGCGCTCGCGCACGCTGTGCTTCCTCTCGGCCTATCTGGTCGGCGGGCTGGAGGGCCACTACTACCCGCAGCTCTACCGCCCGGATTGCGTCGATGTGGACGCCACCATCCGCGTCGGGCGCGAGAACCGCGACATCGTCAAGGGCATCAAGGCCCACGCCGAGGTCGGCGGCGCCTCGCGCTGGGGGCTGGACGTCATCAAGCAGGCCAAGCGCATCGCCGACGGCATCGGCGTGCCGCTCTACGTCCATCTCGGCCAGCTCTGGCCGGAGGTCGAGGGCGGCGAGGCCGTCGATCCCGACATGCTGGTGGAGGAGCTGGTCCCGCTGCTGGATTCGCGCGACATCCTGGCCCATCCCTTCACCCGGCATCCCGGCGGCTTCATCTCCACCCGCACCGGCGAGGTGCATCCGGTCATCTACAAGGCGCTGGAGCGTGGGCTCACCGTGGACGTCGGCCACGGCTCGCACTTCAGCTTCGAGATGGCGCGGCGGACGCTGGCGGCGGGCATCCTGCCCTACACGCTGGGCGCCGACCTGCACGGCTACAACGTGAAGGCCCCGACGGCGGGCGCCGGCGGCGACCGCGAGGCCAACCCCTTCTACGGCGTCGCCCCCTTCAGCCTGACCCACGCCATGACCGAGCTTCTGACCCTCGGCATGGCGCTGGGCGACGTGCTGAAGACGGTGACCAGCAACCCCGCCGCCATGCTGGGCATGGCCGACGAAATCGGCGCGCTGACGCCGGGCATGGCCGCCGACGTGGCGGTTCTGGAGGTCAAGGCCGGCCGCTGGCAGCTCAGCGACAACAGCGGCGAGCGGGTGACCGCGCCGGAGATGATCGTCCCGGCCTTCTCGCTGCGCGACGGCGTGGTGCAGGAGGTGGACAGCCCGCTGCTGCCGAAGCCGATTCCGGTGGCGGCGTAAACGAAACGGTGCCCCCACCCCGGCCCTCCCCCGCTTCCGCGGGAGAGGGTGCCTTCCGCGAAGCGGCGGCAGTCCCCTCCACCTCGTAGAGGGGGAGGGTTAGGGAGGGGGCAACCGTCGGCACCCGAACACCCCATCATCCCACGAGGACTCCGCCCATGTCCGAAGCCGCGCTCGCCTTCTGGATGTTCGAGGTCCCGGCCCGCTGCCGCGACGCCGAGGGGCGGCGGCTGGGCAAGGCCCGCGCCCTGCTGCTGTCCCACCCGCGGCGCCAGCAGCGCATGATGCTGGAGCTGGCGCACGATGCCCCGCTCGCCACGGGAAGCCGCGTCGTCACCAAGCGCGCGGCCTTCGTGGTCGAGCGGTGCGAGGGCGAGTCCGGCTTCGGTTTCCGGCGCTACGCCGTGCGCTGCGTCGGGACGCGTCCCGCCCCGTAACGAAATCCGGGCGCGGCTGATCCACATCAAGGCGCCGGGGGGCTTGGCAGCGAATATTAATCGAACGATTAATAACCCGCTTCGGAGATTCCCATGACCACCCCCGCCCCCGCACCGCAGGACGGCCTGTGCGCGAAGCTGCTGCGCGGCTGGCGCGGCGTCCGCTCCCTGAACGCGCTCCAGGCGCTGGCGCCGCACGACCGCGACCGCGTTCTGGCCGACGCCGGCCTGACCGACCTGACCGCGCCGGCCGTGCTGCGCGCCGGCCATGTCGGGGCGCTGCTTCCCGCCGCGATGGCGCTGCACGGCGTCGACGGCGCCATGGTGGAGCAGGACCGCCCCGACCTGATGAACGATCTGCAGCGCGTCTGCGCGCTCTGCCGCGGCGCCCGCACCTGCCGCCGTCTGCTGGCGGAAGGCTGCACGCAGCCGGAGCACGCCCGGCTCTGCCCCAACGCCGACACGCTCGACGCGCTCCGCTGAGGAGCGCGTCGAGCGGCGCAAAACATCTCCCCAAAATTCCCCACGGAAAATCCCCAACCGTCTTCGTCGGAAAAGCGATTGACAGCGCCGCGACGTGACCGTTAGCATCCCTGAATAATTAATTGGCCGTATAATAAAACACGGGAACGGTTGCCGCATCGGACGGCATGCGTTCCCGCAACCGGCCGACGCGCCCACGCCGAGAGCGGCGGGGCGCCGACAGGGAATCGTCATTCGCCGTCATCGCGACATCACCGTCGAACGCGGAGGGAGAGATGAGAAACGTGGTACTGGGCGGCCTGCTGTTGACCGGCGTCGCCGCGTCGGTTCCGGCGCAGGCGCAGGACACGGTCAGGATCGGGCTGGTCCAGCCGCTGACCGGATCGGTCGCCTACAACGGCAAGTCCGTGGTGGAAGGCGCCCGGCTCGCCGTCGAGGACATGAACGCCGCAGGCGGCGTCCTCGGCAAGAAGATCGAACTGATCGTCGAGGACGGGCAGTGCACCCCGGCCAACTCGGTCAACGCCGTCGAAAAGCTGGTGCAGAAGGACAAGGTCGTCACGCTTGTCGGCGCCTTCTGCAGCTCCGCCACCGCGGCGATCATGCCGGTGGCCCAGAAATACAAGCTGCCGCTGATCACCGGCGTGTCCTCGAAGGCCAGCCTGACGGAACAGGGCAACCCCTATTTCTTCCGCGCCGCCGAGACGGACGCGCTGATGGCGGAAGCCTTCGCCAAGATCCTCGCCAACGACCTGAAGCTGACCAAGGTCGCCTACATCGGCGTCAACGACGACTGGGGCCGCGGCGGGGTTGAGGAATTTTCCCGCGACCTGACGGCGCTGGGCGTCAAGACGGTGCTGACCGAGTATTTCGACCACGGCGCCACCGACTTCTTCACCCTGCTGACCAAGCTGCGCGCCGCCAAGCCGGACGGCGTGTTCGTCGCCGCGGAGACGCAGGACGGCTCCATCCTGGTCAAGCAGATCCGCGAGATGGGGCTGGACACCAAGGTGTTCGGCGTCGGCTCCTGGGCCACCGCCGACTTCATCAACCTGACCGGCGAGGCCGCGGAGGGCATCCACGCCGCCGTCCCCTACGCCTCCAGCATGGACACCCCGCGCAACCAGGCGTTCGTCCAGAAATACCAGGCGAAGTACGGCATCAAGCCCGGCAAGTACGGCGCCGCCGGTTACAACGCCCTGAACATCGCCGGACAGGCCATCGCGCGGGCCGGCGGCACCGACGCCGAGGCCATCCGGGCGTCGCTCGCCAAGACCAGCTACGAGGCGCCGAACGGCGTCTACAAGTTCACCGACAAGGGCCAGGCCTACGGCTTCGAGGCGGTGCTGGTGCGGATCGAGAAGGGCGAACCGAAGGTGATCGCCTCCACCCCGGTGGACGCGCCGCACTGACCGGCGGACGCCGCCAGGGCCGTCGCATTTGGCCAAATAGCCCTCTCCCCTCTGGGGAGAGGGTGGCCCGGAGGGCCGGTGAGGGGGATGTGCAAGACGATACGTCCGGCAAAAGCACAACCCCCTCACCCTAACCCTCTCCCCGCTTTCGGCGGACCAAAGGTCCGCCTGCCGCGTCAGCGCAAACTTCGTTTGCGCATGAGCGGAGGGGAGAGGGGACTTCAAATGCGATTAACCCTGTGCACACCGATCCAACGCACCGTTTGTGCGGGCCTGCTTTTGCGAGAACGTCATGGATCTCTTTCCGCAGTTCCTGGCCAACGGGCTGGTGATGGGCGTGTTCTACGCGCTCTCCGCCCTCGGCCTGACGCTGATCTTCGGCCTGATGCGCGTGGTCAACTTCGCCCATGGCGAGTTCTACATGCTGGGCGGGGTCAGCGGCTGGTTCGTCACCAATCACCTGGGCCTCGACTTCTTCAGCGGCCTGATCGTGGTCGCCGCCTTCATGGCCGCCGTCGGCTGGCTGGTCGACCGTTTCCTGATCGAGCGGGTGCGCGGCCAGGGTGAGGAGCCGGGCATCCTGCTGACCATCGGCCTGTCGATCTTCCTGGTCAACGGCACGCTCCTGCTGGTCGGCCCGGCGCCCATGAAGGTGGCCGGCGCGATGGCCGAAGGGCCACTGTTCTTCGGCCCGATCGCGGTGACCAAGCTGCGCCTGCTGGCCGTGGCGGTGGGCATCGCGCTGATCGTCGGCGCCCATCTGCTGATCCGCCGGACCCGGCTGGGGGCCGCCATGCGCGCCACCTTCCAGGACCCGATGGCGGCCAGCCTCGCCGGCATCCGCACCGGCCATGTCTACGCCGCCACCTTCGCGCTGGGCTGCACGCTGGCCGCGCTGTCGGGGATGCTGCTGGCCTCCATCTACTCCGCCCAGGCGTCGGTCGGCGGGCTGATCAGCCTGAAGAGCTTCGTCGTGGTCATCCTCGGCGGCATGGGCAGCTTCGCCGGCGCCATCGCCGGGGGCCTGCTGCTGGGCGTCGCCGAGGCGATGTGGGGCGGCTATGTCTCCATGGGCATGGTCGACGTCATCGGCTTCGTCCTGGTCATCCTGATCCTGCTGTTCCGGCCCCAGGGCCTGTTCTCGATCCGCACGGAAAGGGCCTGACATGACCCTGGAACGCAACATCCTGCTGGCCTTTCTGGCGGGGGCGGCGCTTCTGCCCTTCGCGGTGACGGACCAGTACATCCTGCACCTCGCCATCATGGCGCTGTTCTACGCGGTGCTGGCGAGCAGCCTCAATCTGGTGGTCGGCTATGTCGGCGAGTTCTCGCTGGGCCACACCGCCTTCCTCGGCACCGGGGCCTACACGGCGGCGCTGCTGTCCACCCAGGCCGGGATGCCGATGTGGGTGACGATCCCTCTGGCCGGGCTGGTCTCCGCCGTCTTCGGCTTCGCCATCGGGGCGATCACGCTGCGCCTGCAAGGCCCTTACTTCGTGATCGTCACCCTGTCCTTCGCCGAGGTGCTGCGCATCGTCGCCAACAACTGGATCGCGGTGACCAACGGCCCGATGGGGCTGGCGGGCGTCGGCCAGAATCTCTTCGGGGACGTGGCCGTCACCGACAAGGCGGGCTTCTTCCTGATCGTGCTGGGCATCGCCGCGGTGGCGCTCTACTTCTCCTACCGCTTCGTCTATTCCAACGCCGGCCGGGCGGCGGTGGCGGTGCGCGAGAACCGCTACGTCGCGCAGTCCATCGGCGTCGATCCCTTCGGCACGGCCATGCAGGCCTTCGTCCTGGGCGCCTTCCTGGCCGGCTTGGCCGGGGGCTTCTACGCCCACTACATCTCCTTCGTCGGGCCGGAGGTGTTCCGCTTCGCCTTCATGGCGACGATGATCATCATGGTGCTGCTGGGCGGCAAGGGCACCCTGATCGGCCCGCTGGCCGGCGCCGTGATCGTGACGGTGCTGGAGGAATATCTGCGCGAGGTGCAGGAACTCCGCCTCACCCTGTTCGGGCTGATCGTCATGGCCATCGTCCTGTTCCTGCCCAACGGCCTGATGGGCTTCATCGCCCTGCGCCGCGAGCAGCAGGCCGCCAAGCCGACCCTCAACGCCGCGAAGGAGCGCACCGTATGACGGCGACCACCCAGCCGACAGCCGAGCCGACCGCCGACCGGCAGCCGCTTCTGCGCGCCGACGACCTGACCATGACCTTCGGCGGCATCACGGCGGTGAAGGACTTCAGCTTCCACATCGAGCCCGGCGAGATCGTCGGCCTGATCGGCCCCAACGGCGCCGGCAAGACCACCTGCTTCAACATGCTGACCGGCTTCTACGCGCCGAGCAACGGGCGGGTGCGCTTCAAGGGGCAGGACATCACCAACCGCAAACCCCACGCCATCGCCCGGCTCGGCCTCGTCCGCAGCTTCCAGAAGACCAACGTCATGAAGCGGCTGACGGTCTTCGAGAATGTGCTGACCGGCCATTACATGGCGAGCCGCCAATCCCTCCTCGCCACCTTCTTCCCCGGCGAGGCGGTGCGCCGCGCCGAGCGGGAGGCGCGGGAGAGCGCCGCGGCCATCGTCGAGACCATGGGTCTGGCCCAGCGCATGAACGCCCCGGCGCATCTGCTGTCCTGCGGCGAGCTGCGCCTGCTGGAGGTCGCTGTGGCGCTGGCCGCCAAGCCCAGCCTGCTGATGCTCGACGAGCCCGCCGCCGGGCTGAACAGCCACGAGGCCGGGACCTTCGGCGCCGTCCTGAAGACGCTGATCGGGCGCAGCATCGACGCGCTGCTGATCGTGGAGCACAACATGGATCTGGTCATGTCGGTGTCCGACCGGATCGTCGTCCTCAACTTCGGCCGCAAGCTGGCCGAGGGCCGGCCGGCCGAGATCATCGAGAACCGGCAGGTCGCCGAAGCCTATCTCGGAAAGGCCGCCGCATGACGCTGCTCTCCGAATCCCCCTCGCCTTCCGCCATTGCGCAGGCCGCCGACGCGCCGGTCCTCGCCGTGGAGGGCCTGCACGTCGCCTACGGCTCCACCGCCGCGCTGCACGGCGTGTCGCTGGACGTGCGGGCCGGCGAGACGGTCGCCCTGATCGGCGCCAACGGCGCCGGCAAGAGCACCATCCTGCGGGCCATCTCCGGCCTGCTGAAGGCGCGCTCCGGCACCATCGTCTGGAACGGCAAGGCCATCGCCAACCTGCCCGCCGACCGCATCGTCGCCGCCGGCATCGCCCACTGCCCGGAGGAACGGCACGTCTGGCCGAATATGACGGTGCAGGAGAACATCGCGCTCGGCGCCTATCTCTGCCGTTCGCGCGAGGAGGTGCAGCGGCGCATCGGCATGGCCTTCCACCGCTTCCCCCGCCTGCGCGAGCGGTCGCGCCAGATGGCCGGAACGCTCAGCGGCGGCGAGCAGCAGATGCTCGCCATCGCCCGCGCGCTGATGTCGGAGCCGCGGCTGCTGATGCTGGACGAGCCCAGCCTCGGCCTCAGCCCGAAGATGGCCGACGAGGTGTTCGACGTGGTGCGCTCCGTCAACGGCCACGGCGTCACCGTCCTGCTGGTCGAGCAGAACATCCACAACGCGCTGGGCGTCGCCAGCCGGGCCTATGTGGTCAAGACGGGCCGCATCACCGCCAGCCGCCCCTCGGCGGAGCTGCGCGGCGACCCCGACCTGCTGCGCGCCTATCTGGGCGGCTGAGGCCGCCACACGGCGACAGGCCGTGTCACGAATAATTAAACGAACGACCGAACAATTCTCGGTCGCCGTCCTTCAGGAGGCAAGAGTGCGAACCAACATGCGAATTGGCATCGTCGGCGGCGGCATCGGCGGCGTCGCGCTGGCCGGCAGCCTGCTCCAGCGCGGCTTCGAGGTCCGCCTGTTCGAGCGGGCGCCGGGCTTCGGCGAGATCGGCGCCGGCATCCAGATGACGCCGAACGCGGTGAAGGTCATCAAGTCGCTGGGGCTGCTCGACAAGATGCTGGCCGCCGGCTTCCTGCCGCAATCGCTGGTCGGGCGCAACTGGCGCAGCGGGCGGGAGACCTTCCGCACGCCGCTGATCGAGACCTGCCCGGTGCTCTACGACGCGCCCTTCATCCACATCCACCGCGCCGACCTGCATGCCATCCTGGCCTCGCTGGTCCCGGACAGCGTCGCCAACTTCGGGGTGAGCTGCACCGGCGTCCGCCAGGACAAGAGCACGGCGGTCGCCAGCTTCAGCGACGGCAGCGAGTACGAGGCCGACCTGATCGTCGGCGCCGACGGCGTGCGCTCCGTCGTGCGTTCCGGCCTGTTCGGGCCGGAGGCGCCGCGCTTCACAGGCCACATGTGTTACCGCGCCGTGGTGCCGACCGGCGGGGTGGTGGATTACGTCAGCCCCGACGCCTCCTTCTGGTTTGGGCCGCACAGCCACGTCGTGACCTACTACGTGCGCGGCGGCAAGGCCGTGAACATCGTGGCGGTCGCCGAAACCAAGGAGTGGGTGGAGGAGTCCTGGAACGCCCCCAGCAGCAAGGAGGAAATGCTCGGCGCCTTCCGCGGCTGGCACCGCAACGTCGAGACGCTCTTCAGCAAGGTGGACCAGGTCTACAAATGGGGCCTGTTCGACCGCGACCCGATGACGACTTGGTCGAAGGGCCGCATCACCCTGATGGGCGACGCCGCACACCCCATGCTGCCCTTCCTCTCGCAGGGCGCCGCGATGGCGATCGAGGACGCCTATGTGCTGGCCGAATCCCTGAAGGGGCACGGCGGCGACGTGGCCTCGGCGCTGCGCGACTACGAGGCGGAGCGGCTTCCCCGCACCAGCCGCGTCCAGCTGGAGGCGCGGGAGCGCGGGCGGACCTACCACCTGCCCTCCCCGCTGGCCCAGGCGAAGCGCGACTTCATGTACTGGCTGCGCGGGCTGTTCAACCCGCAGGCCACCGGCATCCAGGCCAACTGGGTCTACCAGTACGACGCCCGCGCCTTCCGGCCGAACCTCTCCGACAAGCCGCGCCTCGTGGCGTGAGCGGGGCGACGTTGCCCCCACCCCGGCCCTCCCCCGCTAACGCAGGGGAGGGGACAAAACTCCCTCCCCTGCGAAGCGGGGGAGGGCCGGGGTGGGGGCAAAGGCAGCACCAAGAGCCAGCTCCGCCGCAAGACATCTCCAAGGACCGACCATGACCAACAAGACCTATCGCATCGGCCAGATCGTCCCCAGCTCCAACACGACCATGGAGACGGAAATCCCGGCGATGCTGACCGCCCACGCGCTGGCGCACGGCACCCGCTTCACCTTCCATTCCAGCCGGATGCGCATGAAGACGGTGAAGAAGGAGGAACTCGCCGCCATGGACGCCGAGTCCGACCGCTGCGCGCTGGAGCTGTCGGACGCCCGCGTCGACGTGCTGGGCTACGCCTGCCTCGTCGCCATCATGAGCATGGGCAAGGGCTACCACCGCGTCTCGCAGGAGCGGCTGCACGGGCGCACCGCGGAGAATGGCGGGACGGCCCCGGTCATCACCAGCGCCGGCGCGCTCGTCGACGGGCTGCATGTTCTGGGCGCCAAGCGCATCGCCCTGGTCGCCCCCTACATGAAGCCGCTGGCCCAGCTCGTCGTCGATTACATCGAGCATGAGGGCGTGCAGGTCGTCGATTGGCGGGCGCTGGAGATCCCCGACAATCTGGAGGTCGGGCGCCACGACCCGTCCCGCCTGCCGGGCATCGTCGCCGGCATGGACACCGCCGGGGTGGACGCCGTGGTGCTGTCGGCCTGCGTCCAGATGCCGTCGCTGCCCGCCATCGCGCAGGTCGAGGCGATGACCGGCAAGCCGGTGCTGAGCGCCGCCGTCGCCACCACCTACGCCAAGCTGAAGGCGCTGGGCCTGCCGACGCGCGTTCCGGGGGCCGGCGCCCTGCTCTCCGGCGCCTACTGAGCGGGGGTTATGCCATGACCAGCAGCACTTACCGCTACGGCGCGAACCTCCGCGCCAACGGCATCCGCCAGCATTACCTGCGCTACGGCGGCGAGGGGAAAACCCGTCCCGTCGTCATCGTTCCGGGCATCACCAGCCCCGCCGTCACCTGGGGCTTCGTGGCGGAGCGCTTCGGGCGCAACTTCGACACCTACGTGCTCGACGTGCGCGGGCGCGGCCTGTCGGAGGCGTCGGACGCGCTCGACTACGGGCTCGACGCCATGGCCGCCGACGTGGCGGCCTTCACCGAAGCCCTGGGCCTGCGCGACTACGCGCTGGTCGGCCACTCCATGGGCGCGCGCATCGGGCTGCGCGCGGTCAGCCGCCATGGCGCCGCCCCGGCGCGGCTGGTCATGGTCGATCCGCCGGTCTCCGGGCCGGGCCGCCGCCCCTACCCGGCGCAGTTGCCCTGGTACGTGGACTCCATCCGCCTGATGCGCGAGGGCGCCGACCTGGAGGCGATGCGGCCCTTCTGCCCGACCTGGACGGACGAGCAACTCCGCCTGCGCGCCGAATGGCTGCACACCTGCGACGAACGGGCCATCGTCACCGCCTTCAACGACTTCCAGACCGACGACATCCACGCCGACTTCCCGCGCATCCCCTGCCCGGCCCTGCTGATCGCCGCCGGGCGCGGCGACGTGATCCGGCCCGAGGAGGAGGCGGAGATCCGCAAGCTCCAGCCCGAACTCGCCGTCACCCGCGTCGAGGGGGCCGGCCACATGATCCCCTGGGACGACGAAGAGGGCTTCTACCGCGCCTTCGGCACCTTCCTCGGCACCGCCGTCTGACCGTCCATCCGGAAAGGGACACGCATCATGCCCGTCAGTGACGCCGATATGGTCCGCGCCTGGACCCATGTTCTGACCCTGTCGAAGCTGAAGCCGCAGGAGGTGGTCACCATCCTGACCAGCGACGGCACCCACCCGCAGACCCTGCGCACCGCCCTGATCGCCGCCTCCAATCTGGGGGCGCGGGTCAACCGGCTGGACCTGCCGCCGGTGAACGCGGAGCACGCCCACAGCCGCGACAGCCTCGCCTATCTCGGCACCACCCCGCTGACCGGAAACCGCGCCGCCATGGCCGCGCTGAAGGAAAGCGATCTGGTGCTGGACCTGATGACCCTCCTCTTCTCGCCGGAGCAGATGGAGATCCTGGAGAGCGGCACGAAAATTCTCCTCGCCGTCGAGCCGCCGGAGGTCCTCGTCCGCCTGCTGCCCAGCCTGGAGGACAAGGCGACGGTGGGCGAGGCGACCGCGCTGCTGAAGGCGGCGAAGGAGATGCACGTCACCTCGCGCGCCGGCACCGACCTGCGCCTGCCCATCGGCGAGTTCCCGACGGTGCAGGAATACGGCTTCGTCGACGAACCGGGGCGCTGGGACCATTGGCCGAGCGGCTTCGGCTTCACCTTCCCCAACGAGGGGCAGGCGAGCGGGCGGATCGTTCTCGACAAGGGCGACATCCTCCTGCCGATGAAGTCCTATCTGACGTCCCAGATCGAGATGACGGTGGAGAAGGGCTACGTCACCGCCATCACCGGCGGTTTGGACGCCGACCTGCTGAACGACTACATGGACGCCTTCGCCGACCCGGAGGCCTACGCCATCTCCCACATCGGCTGGGGCACGCAAAAGCGGGCGCGCTGGTCGACGCTCGGCCTTTACGACCGGGAGCAGACGCTGGGCATGGACGCGCGGGCCTTTGCCGGGAACTTCCTGTTCTCGCTCGGCCCCAACAACGAGGCGGGCGGGTCGCGCACCACCGCCTGCCACATCGACATCCCCATGCGGAACTGCACCGTCCGCCTGGACGGGCGCGACGTCGTCCGCGAGGGCAAGCTGCTCGCCGGAAAGGAACTGGCATGAGTGTTTCGGAACAGGCCGTCTACGAGCGGCAGGGCTTCGGCCGGTCACTGGGCATCCAGGGCCAGATCGGTCTGCTGATCGTCGATTTCGTCAACGGTTTCGCCGACCCGGCGGTGTTCGGCGGCGGCAACATCGCGCCGGCCATCGCCCGCACGGCGCAGGTGCTGGAGAAGGCCCGGAATCGCGGCTGGTTCGTCGCCCACAGCCGGATCGTCTACGCCGACGACGGATCGGACGGGAACGTCTTCTCCATCAAGGTGCCGGGCATGCAGACCCTGACCGAGCACGCCGCCATCAGCGCCATCGTGCCGGAACTGACCCCGGTGCCGGGGGAGCTGGTGGTGCGCAAGACGGTTCCCTCGGCCTTTTTCGGGACCGGGCTGGCGCCGTGGTTGACACAGCGCGGCGTCGAGACTCTTTTGATCGCCGGAGCGACGACGAGCGGCTGCGTGCGGGCCAGCGTGGTGGACGCCATGTGCCACGGCTTCCGCCCGGTCGTCATGGCCGATTGCGTGGGCGACCGCGCCCTGGCGCCGCACGAGGCCAACCTGTTCGACATCGGCCAGAAATACGGCGACGTGGTTACGGCGGAGCGCGTTCTCGCCTTGTGAGACGCGGTCTGGGTTGAAAAGAGGATCGGGCGTTGCACCATGTTAGACTTTCCATCCGAAGAGTGCCGCCGGGAGTGAGATGAGCCGACCGATGAGCAAAGTCCAGGACAGCGCGCCCGTCGCCGACACCGCGCCGGAGAGCGGCGCCGCGCGGGGCCGCCCCCCGCGCGGCCGCCGCGCCGGGCCGGGCCGTCCGGAGGGCACCAGCAACGTGCGCGACCAGATCCTGGACGCGGCGGAGCTGGAGTTCGCCAACCTCGGCTACGCCGGCACCAGCCTGCGCAACGTCGCCGACCGGGCCGAGGTGACCCAGGCCCTCATCAGCTATTACTTCGGGTCCAAGCACGGGCTGTTCGAGGAGGTCTTCCTGCGCCGCGGCCGGAAGATCGCCGACGAGCGCATGGAGCGGCTGGAGGCGCTGCGCCGCGGCCCCGCGCCGCCGCCGGTGCGCGACATCGTCTACGCCTTCCTGATGCCGGCGCTCGCCATGCGCGAGACGGAGGGGGGCCGCACCTTCATGCGGCTCCAGGCCCGGCTGCACACCGAGCCGCCGGAAATCTCCTACAAGCTGCGCAACGAGGCCTACGACGCCTCGACCCGCATCTTCGCCGCCGCGCTGAAGGAGGCGCTGCCGCATCTGTCGGAGCGGGACGTCTACTGGCGAATGACGCTGATGATCGGCGCCTATCTCTACGCCTTCTCCGACACCCACCGTCTGGAGGAGCTGGCGCCGGGCATCTGCAACCCCGGCGACCCGGACGAGATCATCACCGAGATCAGCAGCTTCGTCAGCGCCGGCATGCTGGCCCCGGTGCCGGAACCGGCGCGGGCGCCGGGGCGGAGGAAGCGGGGGTAGTTTTTTGGAGAGTGGCTGCGGTGCGCCCCCCTCCCGACCTCCCCCCGCTTCGCAGGGGGAGGAGAAAGCCCTCCCCTGC
>NZ_QLKQ01000082.1 GCF_003349955.1 Azospirillum brasilense | reverse complement strand
AGCTCGCCATGATCCAGCAATGCATGCGCGTCAAATGGCCGTCAGACAGGACCTAGCGCTTTTCCAGCGTGTCCTTTTCAGATTTTGAGGAGTCAACGTTCGCAGGTTCGGCGTTCACAGAATCGGCTTTCACAGACTCGGCTTTCACAGGCGGCTTAAATATATTGTAAATATCCTTATAATTTGACAGCGCAACAGATATTACAGCAGACGCAATAATACCGATAATAGCCCACCTTTTAGTAGCCTTAATGCTAGACTCGCCTTCTTTTCTCAAAGGACTAATAAGAGCCTTGTACGCTTCCGTATAGTGAGAGGCCAAGAGGCTAATAGAAACAGTATGCTCGTGAATTTTCTTAATTTCCGGTTCTATCCCCTTTAGCGCAGGGTTAGATTGAGTCTTTCTGTTAATATCCAACATCTCCTTTTCCATTTTCCTAATATCGGATTGGAGCTTAAACGGATCAAAATCCAACATTCCCGATATCTGCTCTTGCAGATTAACCTTATCAACAACCAATTGGTTTCTTTCCTGATTTATTTCCTCCAACATTTCACCAAGTACTTTGGCTGCTTGTTCGGTCTTGAGATTGACCCAAGCGAACTCCGCAAAACCCTCTCCTCCGAAACCATCAAACGTAAGCGCCCCACGGGCCTGCAAGTCATGGAAGTGAGAGTCTAGACGATTTTGGCTGTTGCAGATTTCAAGAAGCGCATCGTTCGGCAGGTCAACCTGTCCCCCTTGCTCCATAATTTTGAGAATTATTTTCGCTTGGACGAGGGTGTTTTCGTAGCTCTTCATGGCTGTTCTGCTGAATCTCATGGGTGGGGCCTTCGAAAGAAGGTATGGCGCCAAAGGGCATAGCCTAATAGCACGGCACCGTATGCATGCGGAACAGGTGCTGACACGGCGAGTTTCATCCACCCGCGTCCGCTAGCAGCGGCATCAATCCGCCGCAAAGTGTGGGGCAAACTGTGGGAAAATGAAAAAGGCTAGAGCGGATTTTCTAGGAAAATCAACACTCTAGCCCGATTTCGTGGCGGAGGGAGAGGGATTCGAACCCTCGATACCCTTTTGGGGTATACACACTTTCCAGGCGTGCGCCTTCGACCACTCGGCCACCCCTCCGCAGAGGCCGCGTTTATATCCAGCCCGAAGGCGGCGCGCAAGCCCCTGAAATCACTTTTTTGGAAAAATCTTGCACCGTCTTCTGGATGATCCGCGAGGCGGATCGAAGCCCCCGTCTCAACCGAGACCGCGGACCAGATCGGCCACCGTGCGGCACAGCAGGTCGATGTCCTGGTCGCGCGACAGGCGATGGTCGCCGTCCTTCACCAGCGTCACCCGCACGTCCGCGCCGCTCAGCCGGTCGGCGAGAGTCAGGCTGACCTGCCAGGGCACATCGGGGTCGGCCATGCCGTGCAGCAGGCGCACCGGCTTGTCGAAGGCGATCGGCTGGCGCAGCAGCAGGTGGTTGCGCCCCTCCTCGATCAGGGCACGGGTGATCGGCTGCGGCTCCGGCCCGTAGTCGGACGGGCGCAGCCAGCGGCCCGCCTCAAGGATCTCGCGGCGGACGGACTCGTCGAAGATGTCCCACATCAGGTCCTCGGTGAAGTCCGGGGCGGCGGCGATGCCGACCAGACCGGCCACCCGCTCCGGACGGCGCAGCGCGGTCAGCAGCATCATCCAGCCGCCCATCGAGGAACCGACGAGGATCTGCGGCCCCACCGTCACGCGGTCCAGGACGGCCAACGCGTCGTCGGCCCACAGCCCGATAGTGCCCTCGTCGAACCGCCCGCTGGACGCGCCGTGCCCCTGATAGTCGAAGCGGGTGAAGGACAGACCCTCGCCCGCCGCCCAGTTCTCAAGGGCCAGCGCCTTGGTGCCGGTCATGTCCGACATGAAGCCGCCGAGGAACATCACGCCGGGGGCCAGCCCTTCCGGGTCGCGGCCCGGGGTGTGACGATAGGCTATGGTCGCGGCGCCGCGCTTCAGGCTATGGTGCGCGCCGCCCGGCGACGGGACGGGGCCGGCTGCGGGTTCGGTCATTTCGGACACCTCTGTGGGCCAGGACTTTAGGAATCTGTGACTATGGACGTCGAATCCCAGCTTAGCACCGGCGAGGACCCGCACAACCCGGCCGACGCCTTGGCGAAGGGCGCCTTCGCGGCGGCCGGCCGCCGGCCCGTCGTTCTCCAGGTGCTGCCGGCGCTGGTCACCGGCGGGGCCGAGCGCGGCTGCATCGACGTGGCGCTGGCGCTGGCGCAGGCCGGGGCGCTGCCGCTGGTGGCGTCCGAGGGCGGGCCAATGGCGGCGGAGCTGGACCGCGCCGGCATCCGCCACATCACCCTGCCGCTGGCCTCCAAGAATCCTCTGGTCATCCGCCGCAACGCGCGCAAGCTGGAGGCGATCATCCGGGAGAACGGCGTGGACATCGTGCACGCCCGCTCCCGCGCCCCGGCCTGGAGCGCCTGGCTGGCCTGCCAGAAGACCGGCGCGCGCTACATGACCACCTTCCACGCCCCGTACAATTACAAAAACGGGCTGAAGCGCTGGTACAATTCGGTGATGGCGCGGGGCGAGCGGATCATCGCGATCTCCGATTTCATCCGCCGCCACATCCTGGAGAACTACGCGGTCGACCCGGCGGTCATCCGCACCATCCACCGCGGCATCGACCCGCTGTCCTTCGCGCCGGAGCGGGTCAGCTCCGCCCGCATGATCCAGCTCGCCCAGAAATGGCGGCTGCCCGACGACAAGCCGGTGATCCTGCTGCCCGGCCGCCTGACCCGCTGGAAGGGCCAGACGGTGCTGATCGACGCGCTGGCGAAGCTGGGGCGCAAGGACGTCTGCGCGCTGCTCGTCGGGTCCGACCAGGGCCGCACCGGCTACCGGCAGGAGTTGGAGGAGCAGGTGCGCCGCGCCGGGCTGGAGGGCGTGGTCACGATGACCGACCATTGCAACGACATGGCCGCCGCCTACCGGCTGTCCACCGTCGTCGTCTCCGCCTCGCAGGAGCCGGAAGCCTTCGGGCGGGTGATCGCCGAGGCTCAGGCCATGGGCCGCCCGGTGATCGTCTCCGCCATCGGCGCCTATCAGGAAACGGTGATTCCCGGCGAGACCGCCTGGGTGGTGCCGCCCGCCGATCCCGACGCGCTGGCCAAGGCGCTGGACGAGGCGCTGTCCCTGACGACGGAGCAGCGCGACGCCATCGGCGCCCGCGCCCGCGCCTTCGTCGCCGAGCGCTACACCAAGCAGCGCATGTGCGCCGACACGCTGGCCGTCTACGCGGAGCTTCTCGCCGAACCCCGGCGCGCCCCGCAAGGCCGCTGAACCACCCCCTTTCCCGCCCGTCACACCTGCGGACCTCATGACCGACATCGTCCAGCTTTCCGGCATCGCCCCCGTCATCGACCGTTACGACGGGGTCATCCTCGACCTGTGGGGCGTCCTGCACGACGGGGAACAGCCCTATCCGGGCGTGCCGGACTGCCTGGACCGGCTGCGCGCGGCGGGCAAGGTGATCTGCCTGCTGTCCAACGCGCCGCGCCGCACCGGCGGCGTCATCGCCAAGCTGGACGGAATGGGGATCGGGCGGGAGCGCTACCACCACGTCATGACCTCGGGCGAGGCCGCCTACGAGGCGCTGCGCGACCGCGAGGACCCGTGGCACGCCGCTCTGGGCCGGCGGCTGTTCCACATCGGCCCGGACCGCGACCGGGACGTGTACGAGGGGCTGGACTACACGCTGGTCGCGTCGCCGGACGAGGCCGATTTCGTGGTGAACACCGGCATCGTCGATTTCGGGGAGTCGCTGTCGGTCTACGAGCCGGCGCTGGAGGCCTGCCGCCGCCGCGCCCTGCCGATGGTCTGCGCCAACCCCGACCTGATCGTGATGGTCGGCGAGCAGATGGTCATCTGCGCCGGCACGCTGGCCCAGCGCTACGAGGCGATGGGCGGCGACGTGTTCTGGCACGGCAAGCCGCACGCCCCGGTCTACGACCGCTGCCTGTCGCTGATGGGGATCAAGGACAAGCGGCGCATCCTGGCCTTGGGCGACAGCCTGCGCACCGACGTCGCCGGGGCCAACGCCACCGGGATCGACGTGGCCCTGGTCACCTTCGGCATTCATCGGGAGGAGCTGGGCGGCGCCTGGGGTGAGGCGGTGGACCCGGCCAAGCTGGCTGCCGCCGCGGCCGCATCCGGCCATCAGCCGACCTACGCCCTGCCCAGCCTGCGCTGGTAGGACGGACGGAGTCCCGTCCCTTCGGTCAGTCGAAGGGCGGGATGGCGTCGTCCATGGCCTTGCGCAGAATGCTGGATGGCCCGTCTTCGGAGAAGCCGCGGCTTCCGATGGCGTTGCGGAAATAGCTGACGATGAAGACCCGGATGGAAGCGGTCAAATTCGCTTCCCCGCGCCTTTGATCGATCTGCGTGCAGATGTCGTTCAGCGTCAGTCCTTCGCGCTCGCAGATTTCCTTCAAGGAGTCCCAAATGTAGGGCTCCATTCGAAGACTGGTGCGTCGACCGGAAACCTTGACATTGCGACAGACCAGGACCGGCCCTTCCTTGTTCCCCTGTCTGTCCGCCATATTGTTGCCCTTGGTCCCCTGCCGTTGCGGAAAGGCGCTCGCGTTTCCGGCGAGCATACATTCACTTGTATGATGATATTGCAAGCGGCGTGTGCGCACAAAGCCAATTTCGACCGGGGGTCGCGATCCCGGCCCCGGGTTCACCGTTCCAGCCACCGCTCGGCGCCGGCCCGGGCAAAAGCCGCTTCCCTTCGTTGGCGCCTTCGCTGTACCAGTGCCTGGACGAACCGGCACAAGCAGTGGTGGTCACTTCCGGTGGAGAACGAGCGATGGTGCGACCGGGGGCGTGGGGGATCGCGGTGACGCTGATGGCCGGGCTGGCGCCCGGGTTGGCTCCCGTTCCATCCGCCCGCGCGGCCGATCTGCCCATCGACCGCATCCGTGCCGAGGTGTCGCGCCTCGTCCCACCCCTGTGGACCGTCGAGGAGATGACGGCGGACCCGGTTCCCGCCCCGGCGCCCGACGGCAAGGGCGCGGCGAAAACCGTCGAGTCGCGGAGCGCCGTCCGGATCGCGGCCAAGCTGCGGCTGGCCAAGCCGACTTACACGGTGGAAAGCCGCGACGGCGCCGTGACCTTCATCCGCCCCGTCGCCGAGGCCGGGTTGGAGAAGACACTCACCGCCACCGCGCTCGCCACGCTCGGCCCCAATGGCTGGAGCGCGCGCATCGAGTTGCGCAACCCGGAGGTGCTGGAGGGCATCGGCCAGCCGCTGGAGGAGCTTCCCGGCCGCCCGGTGCTGGCCGGTTCCGCCGAGGCCAACCGCCTGCGCGACCAGATCGCCCGCGACGCCGAGGCCCGCGGCGCCGAGGAGGACGCCCGCCGCCGCCGCGAGGAGGATCTGCTCGCCCGGCAGGCCGCCGCGACCAAGGCGGAGGAGGAGCGCGCCGCCACCGAACGGCGGCAAGAGGAGGTTCGTGCGGCGCGGATCGCCGACCTGCGCACCCGGATTCAGGGCGCCGACCGCCCGGCGCGGATCGCCGCCTACGAGGCGGCGCTGGGCGGCAACGACCCGGCGCTGCGCCAACTCGCCCTGGAGGCGGCTCTGCAGAGCCGCGACCCGGTGCTGGGCAATCTGGCGCTGAAGGACTGGATCGCCCGCCGCAAGGCGGTGCCGGTGCAGCTCTACGCGACGAAGGAGGACCCGCATTCGGAAACGGTGCTGAACAATCTGGGGCCGCTGACGCTGGAGATCGACTCCGTCAACCCGGTCAACGGCGCGCTCGCCGGACGGCTGGGCGCCCCCGGCTACAGCATCGCCAAGCCTTCCGCCGCCGTCGGCGCGCTGGCGCAAACCACCCTGACGGTGAACGCCTACGGCTGCGCCCTCTCGCTGCGCCTGACCGAGCAGCAGACCCTGGACGGGCTGTTCCGCTGCCAGACCCTGCCCGCGCTCATCGCCCGCGTCACCGTGGATTGAGGCGGCGGATGCGCCGGCTCGCCCTTTCCCTCCTCGCCCTGCTGGCGTTGTTCGGCAGCCCCCCGGCGCGGGCGGACGAGGCCGAGCCGACCTTCACGCCGCGCCCGCCGCCGACCGCCGTTCTGCCCCGGCTGACTCCGCTGGGGGCGGCGGGGAAGATGGCGCCGCAGGGTCTGGCGCCGTTGCTTCCTGTGCCGCTGTTGACCGCGCCCGTGCCTGCGCCCGCGCCATCAACGGCGGCGGCGGCGGCGGCGACGACGGCGGAACCGGCCATCACCGCTGTTCCCGCGGCGGAGCCCCCGGTGCCAACCACTTCCGACACCTTTGCCGCCCCGCTGCCGGCCCGCAAGCCCTCCGGCCCCGCCCCCACGGCGGTCGCGGACAGCCCGCCGGCCAACCGCTTCAAGGGCGGCTACGCCAAGGCCTCGAAGGAGGATCGCGGCTGCGCCCTGCCCGGCCATATCACCGAGGAGCGCAGCGCCGACACGCGCCGCCCGGCCATCGCCGTGGGGACGCGGGTGCGCGTCCGTGCTGCCGCGAACCTGCGCGTCGCCCCCTTCTGCGATGCCAAAGTGGCGGACGTCCTGGAGCGGGGGGAGACGGTCACCGTGATGGCCGCCTTCGGGTCCTGGTACGAGGTCGGGCGAAACGGGCGGGCGCTGGGCTTCGTCGGGGCGTCCCTGCTCGCCGGGACGAAGAGCCGCTAACCCTTCACCCGCGCCGCCTCGACCATGAAACGGCGCCAGATTTCCGCCGGAACGGAGCCGCCGGTCACCCCCTTCATCGGTGTGTTGCCGTCGTTGCCGACCCACACCCCCACGGTCAAGCCGCGCCCGGCCACGCCATCGGCGAAGCCGATGAACCAGGCGTCCCGATAGTCGTTGGTGGTGCCGGTCTTGCCGCCCGCCCCACGCTTGGCAAGCGCCGCCGGCAGGCGGGCCGTCTTGCCGGTGCCGTCCCGCATCACCTCGCCCAGCATCGCCTTCAAGGTGGCGGCGGTCTGCGGGTCGATCACCCGGTCCGCCGTGCGCGGGGTGTGGCTGTAGATCGTCCGCCCGGCGGGATCGCCGATGCGCTGGAACAGATAGCCATCGACCTTGCCGCCGCCGTTGGCCACCGCCGCGTAAGCCTGGGTGATCTCCAGCAGCGATACCTCGCTTACCCCCAGAGCGAGGCCGAGATCGGGCTCCAGCGGCGACTCGATGCCGAGACGGCGGGCGACGGCGGCGATCTCCTCCGCATGGCCGCGGGTCAGCCGGGCCGACGCCGTGTTGGTCGAGTGGGCGAAGGCGTCGGCCAGCGTCAGCGAGGAGGGATAGCGGTTGTCGAAGTTGCGGATGGCCCGCCCGTCGGTGAACTCCATGCGGGAGCCGTCGACGGGGGAGTCCGGGGTCAGCCCGCGCTCCAGCGCCGCCAGAAAGACAAACAGCTTGAAGGCCGAGCCGGGCTGGCGGCGCGCCTGGAGCGCGCGGTTGAAGTGGTCGCGCCGGGCCGCCGCGTCGCGCCCGCCGATCATCGCCAAAATCGCCCCGTCGCCGTCCAGCGCCACCAGGGCGACCTCCGCGTCCCCCAGGTTCTTGGCGTGGCGCTTCAGGGTGGTTTCCACGCTGCGCAGGGCGGCGGCCTGGAGGTCGCGGTCGAGCGTGGTGCGCGCCGTGAAGGTCGGTCCCGGACGGTCGCCGCCGTAGCGGTCGGCGGCGAAACGGTCGAAGCGGGCCTTGGCCGTCTCGCGGAAATGGCCGGTGGACAGCACCGCGGCCTTGTTGGCGGCGGCCAGCATCGGGCGCTGGCGCTTGGTCTGCGCCGCCGTGCGTTCGGTGATGAAGCCCACGTCGGCCATGGCGTCGAGCACGAGGGCGGCCTTGGCCTCCGCCTTCTCCAGATCGGCGAAGGGATTCAGGCGGGAGGGGGCGGGCAGCGCGCCGACGAGCATCGCCGACTCCTTCAGCGACAGCTTGCCCGCCGGCTTGCCGAAGAAGACGCGGGCCGCGGCGTCCACCCCGTACGCGCCGAAGCCGAAATAGGCGCGGTTGAGGTACAGGTACAGGACGTTCTTCTTGCCGAGCTGCTCCTCGAAATCGCTGGCGCTGTACAGCTCGTACGCCTTGCGGGACCAGCGGTTGTAGCGGTTGAGGAAGATCAGCTTCATCGTCTGCTGGGTCAGCGTGCTGCCGCCCTGGCTGAAACGGCCGGAGGTCACCGCCACGGCCAGCGCTCGGGCCAGCCCCTGGAAGTCGATGCCGTCATGCTCCAGATAGCGCCGGTCCTCCTTGGCGATCAGCGCCTGGATCAGGTGCTTCGGCAGCTTCTCCAGGGTCAGCGTGTCGCCGTACGTCTCGCCGATGGAGCCGATGAAGCGGCCCTGCCGGTCGAGGAAGCGCACGCCGTGGCCGCGGTTGTACGCCAGCACGTCGTCGACGGTCCGGAACTCGTCCCCGAACAGATCCATTGCCTGGACGGGCGGCGGCGCGGACAGGCCGGACAGCAGCGGCAGCGCGAGCGTCAAGGCCAGGGCGGCGCGGCGGAGCAGGGATGGTCGGGGCATAGGCCGGATGTTGGAGGCGGGATGAGCCTCACGTCGGCGCGCCGTCCCGCTTCCGCAATGCCGCTACCCCGTAATTGCGGAGCGGCGCAACGGTCCCTCCGCGCAACAAAAAAGCCCGCCGGAACCGGCGGGCCTCTTTGGAATGCGTATGCCCTGCCGAAGGGTCACCTCGGCGCCCTATCTCGGCGCCAGGACCATGACCATCTGGCGGCCTTCGAGCTTCGGCATCTGTTCGACCTTTGCCAACTCGTCCAACTCGTTGCGCACGCGGACCAGCACGTTCATGCCGAGATCCTGGTGCGCCATCTCGCGCCCGCGGAAGCGCATGGTCACCTTGACCTTGTCGCCTTCCTCAAGGAAGCGGCGGGCCGAGCGCATCTTCACGTCGTAGTCGTTGTCATCGATGTTGGGTCGGAGCTTGATCTCCTTCACCTCGATGATCTTCTGCTTCTTGCGCGCCTCGGCGGCCTTTTTCTGCGCCTCGTACTTGTACTTGCCATAGTCGAGGATCTTGCAGACAGGCGGTTCCGCTTGCGGAGCGATCTCGACGAGGTCGAGACCCGCATCCTCAGCGGCCAGCAGCGCATCGCGCAGCGAAACGACGCCCACCATCTCGCCGTCGGCACCGACGAGACGGATCGAGCGAGCCGTGATCTCCCGGTTTACCCGCGGTCCATCGCGGGTCGGAGCGGCTTCGGACGGTATCCTGGCTATGGACGCTTCTCCATGACTGGAAACCCACCGTGGCGCGACCTCCCGGAGGAAGGCCCGCCCGGACGGTGCGGTCGGTTAAAACGGCGAATCGAAGGCGGCGGCGCCCGCGGGGGACCGCGCCTCCTCACTCAGTTTATTGAGCGCCGCGTCGAGGGCAAGAACTTCCTGATCCTTGCCACCGAGGGTACGCAGCGCGACGGTCCGCTCCTCCGCCTCGCGCTTGCCCACGACCACCAGGACGGGAACCTTCTGAAGGCTGTGTTCGCGGACCTTCAGGTTGATCTTCTCGTTCCGGGTGTCGAGTTCGGCGCGGATGCCATGGCGCTTGAGCAGGCTGACGACCTCCCGCCCATAGCCGTCGGCCTCGTTGGTGATGGTGCAGACCACCGCCTGGACCGGGGCGAGCCACATCGGGAACTTGCCGGCGTAATGCTCGATCAGCATGCCGATGAAGCGTTCCAGCGACCCCAGGATGGCCCGGTGCAGCATCACCGGACGGTGGCGGGCGCCGTCCTCGCCGATGTAGGAGGCGTCCAGCCGCTCGGGAAGGTTGGGATCGTACTGGAGCGTGCCGCACTGCCAGGTGCGCCCGATGGCGTCGGTCAGGTGGAATTCCACCTTCGGGCCGTAGAAGGCACCCTCGCCGGGCAGGTCCTCATACTCCAGCCCCGCGGCGTCGAGCGCCTGGCGCAGCGCACCCTCCGCCCGGTCCCACAGGTCGTCGGAGCCGGTGCGCACGTCGGGACGCAGCGCCAGCTTCACCGCGATCTTGTCGAAGCCCAGGTCCCGGTAGACGCCGAGCTGGAGCTTGAAATACTCCGCCGCCTCGCTCGCCACCTGCTCTTCCGTGCAGAAGATGTGGGCGTCGTCCTGGGTGAAGGCGCGCACGCGCAGGATGCCGTGCAGCGCGCCCGACGGCTCGTTGCGGTGGCAGGCCCCGAACTCCGCCATGCGGATCGGCAGGTCGCGGTAGGAGCGCAGACCGTGCTTGAAGATCTGCACGTGGCCCGGACAGTTCATCGGTTTGATGCCGAGCATCTTCTCGCCGTCGTCGGCCGAGACCTTGAACATGTTGTCGCCATACATGTCCCAGTGGCCCGACGCCTTGAACAGCGAGCTGTCGATGAGCTGCGGCGTCTTGACCTCGACGTAGTCCGCCTGGCTCAGCTTGGTGCGGATGTAGGTCTCCAGCGTGCGGAACAGCGTCCAGCCCTTCGGGTGCCAGAAGACCGAGCCGACGGCCTCCTCCTGCACGTGGAACAGGTCCAGCTCCTTGCCCAGCCGGCGGTGGTCGCGCTTCTCCGCCTCCTCGAGCTGGTGCAGGTAGGCCTTCAGCTCCTTCTCGTCGCGCCAGGCGGTGCCGTAGATGCGCTGGAGCATCGGGTTCCGGCTGTCGCCGCGCCAGTAGGCGCCGGCCACCTTCATCAGCTTGAAGCCGTTGCCGACCTTGCCCGTCGTCGGGGCGTGCGGGCCGCGGCACAGGTCCAGCCAGTCGTCCTGGCGGTAGACGCTGATGTCCTGGTCGGCCGGGATCGCCTCGATCAGCTCGGCCTTGTAATGCTCGCCGAGCTTCTTGAAGTAGGCGACCGCATCGTCGCGGGTCCAGACCTCGCGCACGATGGGAACGTCCTTGGCGACGATCTCGCGCATCTTCGCCTCGATCTTCTGCAGATCGTCGGGCGTGAAGGGCTCCTCGCGCGCGAAGTCGTAATAGAAGCCGTTGGCGATCGCCGGACCGATGGTCACCTGCGTGCCCGGATAGAGCTTCTGCACGGCGTCGGCGAGGACGTGGGCGGCGTCGTGACGGATGACCTCCAGCGCGTCGGGATGACTGCGCGTGACGATCTCGATCTTCGCGTTGGTGGTGACGGTGGTGGTGAGGTCCTTGACCTCGCCGTCGAGCTTGACGGCAAGCGCATCCTTGGCAAGGCGCGGCCCGATGGACTGGGCAATCTCAAGCCCGGTCACCGGCCGGTCGAACTCCCGCACGCTGCCATCGGGAAGCGTGATGGCGATGTTGGACGTCACCGAAGTCACCATTTGACTGTTTGCATCGCACCCGGCGGATGCCGGGAGGCGAAATCTCTAATGCGGGCGGGCTTTCTGTCAAGGGCGCCGGGGGCATTTCCGGCGCGAATCCGCCGCCCGGACGGCGAATTTTCTTGCAATATTAATTCACGGCAAAATTGTCTCAGGCCGGCCTGCGCGCGGGCCTCGGTTCGCCGAACCGGTAGCCCTGGCCGAAATCGATGCCGCTGCGCAGGATCGCGTCGAACTGCGCCTCCGTCTCGATCTTCTCGGCGATGAGGTCGATCCCCGTGCCGTCCAGGCGGCGGCGCAGCGCCTCGACGCGCGGCGCCAGGGCGGGGTCGAGCAGCAGGGCGCAGTCCAGCTTCAGATAGCGGACCTCGTGGCGCAGCAGCGCGTCCACGTCGATGTCCAGGTCGCTCACCCGGTCCATGGAAAAGCGGAAGCCGATGCGGGCGAGCTGCGCCAGAATGCCCATCGTCACCGGCCCGCCCGCCCGCAGCTCCTGCTGGCTCAGCTCGAACACCAGCTTGGACGCCAGCGTCTGGTTCCCGGCCAACAGATCGAGGAACTGACGCATGAATTCCGCGTCGCCGAGGGTGGCGGCGGACATGTTGCAGAAGAAGCCGATGGCGTGCTGGCGCCGCTCCGTCTCGCGGATGAGCTGGATGCAGCGGACCAGCAGGAGATTGTCGATGGTGGCCATCAGCCCGGCGCGCTCCGCGATCTCCAGATAGCGGTCGGGCAGGATCAGCGACCCGTCGGCGGCGCGCACGCGCGAGAACACCTCGAAAAAGCGGTGCTTGCCCTGGGGCAGGCTGACGATCGGCTGGAGGTGGACGTCGATCCGGTCGGCGGCCAGCGCGTCGCGCACCGCGTCCAGAACGGCGGCGGCGTCCATCGGCGAGGCCGCGCCGACGGCCGGAGACCGCGGGTCCGGCGGGCGCGGGGCCCGGAACGCCGCCTGGAACGCCGCCGGGGAAGGCCGCGGCGGGTCGGCGGAGTCGGACGGCCGGGATTCGCCGAGCCGGGCGACCAGCGCGTGCAGGAGCTTCACCTCCTGAAGGACGGCTTCGTGAGCGGCGGCGGAGTCGCCGCCGGCCTCGTCCGGCGCGGTCCGCCGGTCCAGCCGTTCAGCCAGCGCGTCCACGCTCTTCTGAAGACGGTCCAGGCGGCGCAGGGTGTCCCGCTCCCGGCGGGCCAGCCGGCGGTGCAGATCCACGACGGCGCCCGCCAGGAGGACCAGCCCGCCGCCGAGCCACCCCACCACCGGATCGGTGCCCGGCGACAGCTCCGGCAGGCCGAGGACGACCGAGGCCGCCGCGGCGACGGCCAGCCCATGGATCAAGGCCGACTTGATCAGGGCCGCCATATCAGGGCCGCCATATCAGGGCCGCCATGCGCCGGTTCCCCCCGGCCCGCTCAGCGGTGATCCGCCCCCACCGCGTCGCTCAACGAGGCGAAGCCGTCGCGGCGCAGCAGGGCGGCGAGGTCGCGGCGGATCGCCAGCACCAGCGCCGGCCCGGCATAGACCATCGCGGAGTAGAACTGCACCAGCGAGGCGCCGGCGCGGATCTTGGCGTAGGCGTCGGCGCCCGACGCGATGCCGCCGACCCCGACCAGCGGCACCTTGCCGCCGGTCAGCCCGTACATCTCGCGCAGGACGGCGGTGGAGGGCGCGAACAGCGGCCTGCCGGACAGGCCGCCGGTTTCCGCGCGCAGCGGTTCCGGGATCTCCGCCGGCCGGGCGATGGTGGTGTTGGACACGATCAGCCCGTCGATGCCCGTTTCCAGCGCGACCGCGGCGATGTCGGCCTTGTCCTCGTCCGTCAGGTCGGGGGCGATCTTCAGCAGGACGGGCGGCGCCTTGGCCAGCTTGCAGGCGGAGCGGGCGTCGAGGACGCGGCCCAGAAGGGTGCGCAGCGGGTCGCGCCCCTGGAGCGCGCGCAGACCCGGCGTGTTGGGGGAGGACACGTTGACGACCAGATAATCGACCAGCGCCGCCACCCGGGTCACGCCGAGGACGTAATCGTCTGCGGCCTCCACCGTGTCCTTGTTCTTGCCGAGATTGGCCCCGACGATTCCCGGCGCCTTGCGTCCGCCGGACAGCCGCCGCTCCAGCCGCTGGGCGAAGGGCTCCAGCCCCTCGTTGTTGAAGCCCAGGCGGTTGATGACGGCGCCCTGCTCCGGCGCGCGGAACAGGCGCGGCTTGGGGTTGCCGGGCTGCGGGCGGGGGGTGACGCTGCCCGCCTCGACGAAGCCGAAGCCCAGACGCAGCATGGCGTCGACCACCTCGGCGTTCTTGTCGAAACCGGCGGCGAGGCCGACCGGGTTGGCGAAGTCCAGCCCCATCACCGTGGTCCGCAGGATGGGGTCGTCCTTTTCCCGCACCGGCGGCATCAGCCCGCTCGACAGGGCCTTGATGGTCAGCCCGTGCGCCGTCTCCGGATCGAAGCTGCGCAGGACGGGGCCGACGATGGGAAACAGGTCGATCACGGTGTGGTGTCCTTGAAGGCGGCGTCCTTGACGGTCGCCGGAAAGAGGTGGCGGCCGTCCGGCCCCAGCGGCAGCGGATCGGCGCGCAGCACCGCCGCGGGCGGCAGCGGGCCGTAGAGATGGGGGAAGAGCTGGCCGCCGCGCGACGGCTCCCAGCGGAGGGCATCGCCCAGCGCGGCGCCGTCCACCGTCAGCAGGACGAGGCCGTCCTGACCGGCGCGGTGCTTGGCGGCGCTTTCCTCGACCTGGGCGCCGGTGGAGAAGTGGATGAAGCCGTCCGCCGCATCCTGCGACGAGCCGTGGTAGGCCCCGGCGGCGAGCGCCCGCTCCCACTCCGCGGCGCGGCACATATGAAAGATGATCCGTTCAGTCATGGCACGGCGACCTTAGCGCAAAGCCGGCCGCCGAAGCCAGCCGTGGCAAATTCGGGAGGGCCGGGGGACCGTTGATAACTTCAGAATGGGACGTTGCGCTGTTTGCTTCGCAATTTGCAAATGTGGCTTTGGGAATCCCGCAGCATTTTGCAGAAGGAAAATTCCCCGTTCCGCCGGACTCCACCCCGGCGACCACACGGAAAAGCCGCAGAATCAAGGATTCCCCGGGACATCCGCCGCTTCGGCGGCAACTTTTCGGAACTGGCATCGGGATTGCTGAGAGAAGGGCAAGCAAGGAGATGCCCCATGAACGCGATTGCGATGAATGTTGTGAAGGAACGGCACCCGGTGGAACACGCGCTCGATTCGCGCATCCATGGGGTGATCGTGTCCAGCGTGGACAGCGCCCCCCTGGCCGCCCTCGCCGAGCCCAGCAGCACGCCCGTCCCGCTGAAGCCCTCGGCGGCGATGCTGGCCGCCGGGTCGCGCGCCGGCGGCGTCTCGGTCGAGACGGCCTGGAAGATCTATCTGGCGATGATCAAGGAAGCCGCCTGACCGGTCCGTTCCACCCTCTCCTTCCGCGGCGGCGGTCCGGACCCGGATGTCCGGCCCGCCGGAACGCGACGGGGAGGCGCCGGTTCGGCACGAGGCGTCATTCGACGTCGTTGTAGAACTGGATCCCGCCGATCTCGGCACAGACGCTGCGCCCTTGCGCCCATTGCGGGTTCTCGCCCGCCCGGTGCAGGTGAGTCGCGCCGCCGGTCGGATCGTCGAGCAGACCGGCCACCGCGCGGCGGGCGATCCGCCGGGCCGCGGCGAAGACCGGGTCCGCGGTGGTCACCGACAGCAGCCCGAGCCGCCCCGGCGCGTCCGGGTCCCAACAGGGGAACTGCCCCGGCAGACGGCAGACGGCGACGACGTCATTCCCCCACCACCATCCTCCCTGGTCGCGCGCCCGGCCGACGCGGTTCATCACGACCGCCGCCACCGCCTCCATGGCCCGCACGGACTCGCTGCGCGCCTCCCCCCACAGGGTGCGGGCGAGCGTGTCGATGGCGTGGCCGGGCGTGTCGGCGGACGGCCCACGCGGGGGAGCCGCCGGTCCGGGCTCCGGCTTCAGGACGCGCGGCCTCATGGGAGTCCTCATCGGCGTCCTCCGTCGCCGTAGGGCGGAACATAGGGCTGGGCGAACGGCGCGCAGCCGTTTTCCAGCTTGGTCTCGATGCGCAGCAGATGGTCGGTCAGCCGTCGCTCCACATCCTTGAGCGTCGCGACCGAGACGTAGGTCTTGGCGACCTCCAGCTTGTAGGCGGCCAGACTCTCGCGGACCTGCGCCTGGGCGGTCTCGGCGCGCGCCCGCACCGTCTCCAACGCGGATTCGGCGTCGCGGCGCAGCCGGGCGATCAGCCAGAACAGCCCGCCCATGACCGGCAACTCGACCGCCGTGATCCACCAGGACAGGTCGATGGACTCCTGCATCTCCGTTCTCCAAAAAAAAGCAAAAAGAAAGGGCCGCCCTCCGGTCAGGGAAGGCGGCCCGTCGAACCATGGGATTTCGGGCCCATGGGACGTCGCGTGCATGGTCACACGTCCCAGTCCTCCCCCGCTGTCGGCGCCGTCGCGGCGCGCCAGTCCGGCTTGCGCCCCGGCGCCGGCTGGCGGTCGAAGCGGAAGGGCTCGCAGGACAGCGCGCCGGCCACCGCGTCCAGCCCGTCGTCGCGGCCCGTGTAGCGCCCGTCCGGCGACCATTCGCGCATTTCGCGGATGAAGGGGGTCTCCCACACCGCCGCATGGGCGAGCAGCCGGCGGTCGGCCAGCAGGGCGTCGAACGCCTCGCGGATGCGCAGCGCCTTGGCGCGGCGGCTGGCCTCCTCGACCACGGCGGCGCCGACCTTCTCCGTGCGCAGAGCCTTGCGCAGAAGGCCGGGCAGGAAGCGTCCGATGCCGTTGATCTCCACATGGACCGCCGGCAGGTGGTGCCGCTCCAGGAAGCGGGCGACCTGGAGGCATTGCTGCTCCGCCTCGGTGTCCGGATCGCCGGGGTCCACCGACAGGTAGAGCACGCGGTGCAGGTAGAAGCGCCCGTCCGCACCGCCGAACAGGGCGGCGACGACGCTGGAATCGCCGGGCTTGCCGCCCTCCGCCGCCGGCCGCGCGAAGGCCGGGTCCCACCAGCAGGAGGCCGAGGCCATGCGCAGGCCGTTCAGCGTCAGCACCGCCCGCCCCGCCGACTCCCGGTATTCCAGTTCGCCGTCGTAGCGGCCCAGCCGGTCGGGGTCGAGGAAACCCTCCGCCTCGTTGACCGGCTGCAGCAGCATCTGGCTGGTGAATTTGTTGGGGCCGGTCGTCTTGCGGATGCGGTTGACGTGCGCCTCGCCGAAGCGCTGCGGCCAGGCGTAGCGGCGCCGGCCGTCCGGACCGTCGGTGTAGACCGGCAGGACCAGCCGCGCGAAGCCGTCCAGGAACGGCCGCGTCTCCCCCGCCTCCGTCCGCGGCTCCTCCGCGTAGATGGAGTAGTAGCTGTGCGGCGTCCCGACATAGAGCTGCACCCCGCCCGGCACCAGCAGATAGTCGATCTCCGCCAGCCTCTCGCGCAGGTCGGCGCGCTTGCCCGGACTGTCGGAGGTGCGAGGCACCTCGACATCGTCGCAGATCACCACGTCGGCGCGGCTGCCCGTGATGTTGCCGCCGACACCCGCCGCCACCATGGATGGGTCGCGCAGTTCCTGCGCACGGACCACGGTGAACTGGTCGGCGGCCCACTGGTCGCGCTCCTTCGCCGGGGGCTTCAGGCCGCGGGTGTCGGGATGGCGCTCGATGATGCGCTTGACGTTGCGCACCATCTTCTTGGCCAGCTTCAGGTCCGCCGCCAGGACGAGCAGCCGCCGGTTGGGGTCCTGGTAGAGCATCCAGGCCGCGAACAGGCCGACGATGGACGACTTGCCCGCCCCGCGGAAGGCCATCAGCAGCAGGCGCGGCCCGATGCCGGCAGACCCGACACCAACAAGCCCGGCTCCGACCGCCTGCCGTTCCAGCCACGCGGCGATCTGCAGATGATGGCGGGGGGTGGTCAGCTCCGATTGCCGGTTCCAGTCCTGGACGAAGGCGAAGAAACCCTTCTTGCGCGTTTCCGCCTCCATCACGCCACCCGGCCCAGAATGTGCCAGCCGGCGCCGTTGGACATCGCCGTGACCGCGCTGCCGGTGGCGCCCAGGGTCACCGGAGCGTTGTCCGGCCCGCCGCCGCCCTGCACGGTGACGGTGACCGGGTTGCCCGACACGTCGGCCTTCTTGACCGTCACCGTCCGCCCGACCGCGTGCAGCGCCCCCGGCGGGGGCAGCCGCACCGTGACCGCGCCGGTGAAGGCGCTGACCAGATACAGCGTCTGGTTCAGGTCCGGCTCGAACAGACCCGGCTGGTCGTGGAAATGGGCGTTTCCCGGCCGGTTGTTGCCGCCGACCACCCACCAGCCGGCCCCGTTCGACACGATCGTCACGAAGTCGTAGCGGTTGCCCAGCGCCACCGTCCGGCCGTCCGGCCCCGGCCCGCCGTCCTCGGTGAGGATCAAGCGGTGGGCGGAGGCGTCGGTCCGCTTCACCGTCACCGCATGGCCGTTGGCCGCGTCCGCCGCCGGCAGCCGAAGCTCCACGTCGCCGCTGTAGGCGCTGACCAGATAGACGGAGCTGGCGAGGTCCAGCGCGACCACCCCGCCGCCCTGCGGCTCCACATATTCGGTGTCGTAACGCAGGGCCTCGACGACCAGTTCGGTGACCCGGCTGCGCGCCAGCCGGTTCTTTTCCGGATAGCCGGCGTTCACCGCCGTGTAGCGGCCGCCCGACAGGTCATGAATGGCCGGTCCGGCGGACATCGACAGCAGGTTGACGATGGCCGTCTCGACCGACCCGGCGTCGAGCTGCACGTTCGGCACGCCGCCCAGCGACTCCGCGTAGAAGTTCAGGATCAGCGTCTTGTCGGTGTTGGCGCCGACCCGGAAGCAGGCCAGCGCCATGGTCGACAGGTTGGCCTCGCAGTCCTGGAAGCTGTTGTTGTGCTTGCCCTGCTCCACGAAGAAGCCGCAGCCGGCGATGGGCGCCGACAGGGAGTAGACGCGCACCTTGGAGAAGCGGTTGGCGTTGGGCGTGTCGCCCTCCCCCGTCCGGGTCAGCCACACCCCGTGCAGCGACGGCCGGGCCACCAGCACCCGCGACACCATGTTCCAGTAGCAGGGCCGGTTGGGATCGGTGTGGCCGTCGAGCAGCAGCCCGACCCGCGGGTCCCAGATGGTCAGGTCGCTCAGCGTGTTGTGCACGCAGGGGCCGTCCCGCCCGAACAGCCGCACCGCGGCGTCGCCCCGCTCCAGCCGCAGGCCGCTCACCGTGGCGTAGCCGTCCGGCAGATGGATCAGATCGAAGCCCGCCGAGGACCCGGCGATGACCGACCTCTGCCCCGCCCCGTGCAGCGTCTGCCCATGACCCACCGTCAGCGTGTTGGTGATCCGGTAGGTGCCCGGCGGCACATGGACGGCGTCCCCACTGGTCAGCGCGGCCTGGATCGCCCGCGTGTCGTCCACGATGCCGTCGCCGACCGCGCCGAAATCCTTGACCGACAGGGCGTCGGCCAGCTTCTCGCGCACCGGGCGGCGCACCGCGCCGGCGCCGGGAGCGACGAAGGTCGACAGCGCCTCCTCGTCCACCGGCGGGCGGGCGATCGGGTTGCCCGTGGAGTCGAACGCCAGGAGTTGCCCCGCCCGCACCGCCCGTTCCGGCAACCGGTTGGAGGCCGGCAGGTCGGTGTCGGTGTAGCGCAGCATCAGCTCCTGGTCGCCGGCCACCTGCTGGAGCGCGGCGGTGAGCTGGTCGAATTCGCGGTTCAGGCTGGACGCCGGAAGCGGCCCGCTCTCCACGAAATCGCTCATCCGCTCGATGGGCAGGCGGCGGCGCAGCAGGACGGGCGTCCCGGCCTCCGGCGGCTCCGTGAAGGCCACCGTGCCGCCCGCCGTCTCCCCGGCCCCGCTCACCGCGTAGCCGGTGGTCTGCCGCGCCGCGCCCAGGAAGACCTGAAGGTCGCCGTCCTCGAAGACCGGAAACGGAAAGGTGAAGTCCGTCTGCACGCCGTCGGCAAGATACTGGACGCGCGGGTTGCCGCGCGGAACGTCGATTGCGCTGGGCATGGGTGCGCCTCTCCTGCAGCGTCGATGGACCGGAAGCGTCAGTAGAAGCGGCTCATGAACTCCAGCCGCTGGCGCTCGGCGAGCTGCGCCTGTTCCAGCAGATTGCGGCGGCGCACCCCGTCCACCTCCTGCTGGATGGCCTCGCGCTTCAGCCGGTCGGCGCCCTCCGCCTCCCCGCGCTCCGCGGCGCTGTCCTTGACGACGCCGAGCAGGATCGCCTCGCCGGAACCGTCCGCCGCGCTGACACCGTTGGAGCCGAGCGTCGCGCGGGTGCGCGCCACGGTGCGGCGCAGGGCGTCCACGCGCCGCCGCTCGTCGGATTGCGCGGCGGCGGACACCTGGGCCAGCCGCGTGCGGGCGTCGCCTTCCTTGTCGGCCAGCGTGGCCGCCTGCCCTGCGCGGAGCTGCTGGACGGCCAGATTCTGGCTCTGCGCCAGCCAGTCCATCTCGCGGGCGCGCTGCCGCTCCGCCTCGGCGCGGGCCTGCTCCTCCTTCTGGCGCTGAAGCTCCTGGTCCTGGCGGCGCAGCTCGTCCTCGCGCTGCCATTGCAGGCGCTGCTGCTCCGCCTGATAGGCGTAGCGGCGCTCGTCGGCGGCCTGCTGCCGGCGCGCGCTGTCCGAGGTGCCGGAGACGCGGTTCACCGTGTCGGCGACGGAGTTGACCAGCGGCAGCGCCGCGGTGGCCAGGGTCGTGATTCCGCCCATCAGTCGTTCACCCTCAATTCCATGGTTACGGACAAAAGCGTGAAGGGCAGCGGCGCGTCCTGCCGGATGCTCCACAGCGGCCGGTCGCTGTCGCGCCGCCAGCCCAGCGCCCGCAGCCTGCGGTCGCCGGACACCAGCGCCGGAACGCCACCCGCCGGCTGCGGCCCGGTCCGGTGCAGCGGCAGCTCCTGAAGGCCGCGCCCCAGGTCGGCGTGCAACGCCGCCGTTTCCTCCAGCCGGAAGCCGACGGAGACCAGCCGCACCGCGTCCGTCCCGCCCGCCTGCCCGAGAAGGCTGACCGGCAGCGGCTCGATGCGGTGGCTGTAGGGCAGCCCGGCCTCCACATGGCGGGCCGGCGGGTCGAGCACGATCCTGCCGGCGGCGACGGTGGCCTCGGCGCGGACCGTGCCGTCGGCGACCACCGCGACGGTCCGCCCCTCCAGATGGTCCAGCCCGCTCCACACCGCGGTCGGGGAGTCGTGGTCGCCGACCAGGGCGGCGTCGAGGTTCAGGGCGTCGTCGAAGCGCTCCACGCTCCACCGCCCGGCGCGGTCGACCAGCGCGTAGACCTCGTCCCCGACCACCGCGACGGAGCGCACCGCCCCGTCGGTCTCCAGCCGGGTCCAGGCGGTCACCTGCTCCAGCCGGTAGACGGTCAGGGCGCACAGCGCGCCGTCCTCCATCACCACGAACATCAGGCGGCGGCCCTGGTCGTAATCCTGGTCGCGCGGCTTCACCACCAGATGGCGGGCGAGCAGCGCCAGATCGTTGGCCTGATAGGCCGCCTCGGTGTCGGTGTAGAGGAATTCGCGGATCTCCCGCCCGTTGCGCGACACGAACAGGGTGGCCCCGTCCACGTCGCGCGGCGGAACGGAGCGGTCGACGGGGGAGCCGATGCGCGTCTGCCGGTGGACCTGGATGTTCTGCGGGGTCAGCGGGTCGCCCGACACCATGTATTCGGCGCCGGAGGTGAAGACCTGGAGATGCCGCCCGGAGAAGACGGCGCGCACCGCGTTCACCTGATCGGACAGGATGCCGAACTCGATGGCCTCGTCGTCCTGCCCGGTGCCGAGGTCGAAATTCCACAGGTCGGCGGAGCGCGACAGCCACAGCCGGTTGGGCAGGTCGCGCGACCCGCCGATGACCAGACGGTCCTGGTGGAAGGCCGCCGACACCGGCCAGCCGCGCAGCGGCGAGAAGGACTGTTCGTCCCAGGCCGTCGTGGCGGCGGTTCCGGCCAGCGTCTCCAGCACCGTCGCGGTGACCTGCGTCGCCGACACCACCCCCTCGACGCGGAGCTGCTTGCCCTGGATGCGCAGGCGCGTGCCCTCCTGCTTCGGGTCGAAGACCGGGGCGGAGGCGGTCACCGTCACCAGCCCGTCGGTGCCCGACGGGGTCAGCGTCACGGCGGGATCGGCGAAGCGGTAGAAGGGCATCGCCACCCGCTCCCCCTCCGCGACGTAGCTCCAGCCGCTCAGCGCCCACACGCCGGCGCCGCTGCGGGTCAGCTTGCGCGGCGGCACGTCGGGGTGGCAGACCAGCAGCGTGTCGGCGCTCTGCGTCCAGGTGATCTGGGGCAGTTGGGCGGCGGTCCACGGAGACTCCACGCTGGCGATGGGCGTGTCGTTGCCGTAGACGTCGATCCGCCCTTCGGAGAAGACCAGCAGATAGGTCTGCTCCGTGTTGAACTCGAAGGCGACCAGCCGCCCGTCGCCGCGGGCCGGATCGACGAAGGCGAGGCCGGAGCGGCGAGTCACCCCGCCCGTCGGGTGGATGAACAGGTTGCGCAGAGCCAGCGCCCCGTTGTCGTAGGCGCGCAGGTCGCCGCGCCCGAGCAGCCGGCGGGAGATCTCCCCCGCCGTGAAGTTGGTCTTCACCTGACGAACCCGCGCCATCAGCCCCTCGCATCGATCAGGGAGAAATCCTCGAAGCCCGGCTGGCTGTCCTGCAGGGCGTCGATCTGGCGGGCGCGGCGGAACTCGCTCTCGGCCAGCCGCTGCAGCAGCTCCGCCCGGCTCGTGCTCTCGGTCAGCGGAATGCAGAACTCCGCGGCCAGCCGGGCGATCAGCGCCTGGTCGAAGAAGGCGGGAAAGTCCTCCTCGGCCGGGCGCCCGACATAGGTCAGCACCACCGCGTCGGACGCCGCGTGCAGCGCGCGCCCGGCGATGCGGTAGTCCAACCCGCGGCCCCGCCCGCCCGCCCCGGCGCCGAGCGCGCGCAGGAAATCGGCGGGAAGCTGGAAGGCCACGCCGTAATCGGCGACCGGGTCGTCGGCCAGCCGCGCCAACCGGGCCTGCCGGGTGGCGAAGCTCCAGGCGTTGGCCGACAGCAGCGCGTCGCGCGCCGGTTCGTAGAGGCCCGCCGCGACCTCCGCCTCGGCGGTGCCCTCATCGAAGGCGGTGATCGCCGTCGCCCCGATCTTGAGGAGCGCGCGGCTGCACAGCCCGATAGCGGTCAATGCCATGGGTTCGATCCTTGCGATCAGAGGGAGACCGTCTCCTTAGCCCTCTCCCCTCTGGGGAGAGGGTGGCCCGCAGGGCCGGTGAGGGGGATGTGCGTCGCGAAAACGTCCGGCAAACGCGCATCCCCCTGACCCTGACCCTCTCCCCGCTTTCGGCGGACCAAAGGTCCGCCTGTCGCGTCAGCGCAAACTTCGTTTGCGCGTGAGCGGAGGGGAAAGGGAACCTCAGAGCGACGTCCGTCAGTCCGTGTTGGACGCGCCGAAGGGCGACAGGTTGGTGACGTCCACCACCCCCGCCGCGTTGGCGGCGACCACGAAGACGCCGGCGGCGGGCGTCCCGGCGGTGCCGGTGTTGGCCAGGATCATGTCGCCGCTGCGCAGCAGGTCGGACGCGCCGTTGAAATAGCCGCTGTTGTCCACCAGCGTGGCGGCGTCCGGCGTCGTGTAATGCCACAGCGTGAAGCCGTTGGCGTAGGCGAGGACGCTCAGGTCCTTGGGAAGATAGGCCATGGGAGGAAACTCCGTTTCGATCGTCGGCGGGGAGGGCGTCAGGCTTCCAGGCAGCGCATGGTGACGACGCCCGCCGCGTCGATCAGGCCGGCGCCTTGCGACATCATGTTGTTCACGAAGTGCGCCGCGCGGTCGCCGTGCCACGAGATGTCCGTCTTCACGTCGGAACCGGAGGCGTGGCCGATGGCCGTCTTGTGGTACCAGTGGCACAGCCGCACGCCGCCCTCGGCCTTCAGGCCGGAATGCGGCATCCACAGCGTGCCCAGCCAGCGCTTGGCCTGGGTGCCGCGCCAGGGCAGCTCGTCGGCGCCGACATATTCGGTGCTGGCGAACTCGTCGATGCCCAGAAGCTGGCTCCACTGCTTCCAGCCGACGACGGCGTAGCGCTGGCCGTCGTCGGGCACGTCGGACTCGCCCAGCTTTTCGAAGGCCGCCAGCACCTTCGCCTTGGTCAGCCCGTCGTTGGAGCCGCCCGCAAAGTTGGTGGACCGGTTCAGCTCGCCGAGGATGAGTTCGTCGGTCTTGCGGCCCAGCGCGTAGGCGCCGGCGCTGGCGATGATCTGCCGCTCGTCGATGTTGGTCTTCAGCTCGTCCAGCCGGTCGACCCAGTCGCCGGCGTAGAAGTCGTAGAGGGTGCATTCGACCGGCGTGTGGTCGAGGTTCATCACCGGAACCGCGCCGTGGCGCGCCTTGGTCGAGGCGGTGCCCTTGCCGACCTTCTGAAAGACGGTGGAGGCGCCCTGGACGTTGTTCTTGGTGCGCACCGTGTTGCGCAGCTTGGAGCCCATGCGCTGGTAGGCGTCGTGCACTTCGCGCTCGAACTGCTTGACGAAAGCCTGGGCGACCGAGGTGGACATTGGATTGTAATCCTTTCGCGTTCTGCGGGGGGTCCCGTCCGGCGGGAAGCATTCCGCCACCCGGTTGTCAGGCGCGCCCGATCCCGGAACGGGAGGCGGGGACGCGCGCCCGGCCGCGGGCGAAGCGCGAAAAAAGAAAGGGGCTGGCCGGGCCTTTCGGTTGTCCGGTCAGCCCCTTTCAGGACAGGCGTGGAGGGGAGGTTCGGGATGCCGCGGCCCATCGCGTGAGGGGACGCACGACGGGCGTTGGCAAGAGCGTTTCTAGGACAAACGCCCTGTCATGTCAAGAATATTTTCCTTTATCGAGCGATCTCTCCCTTGGCGCGGTACTCCCTTGGGGCATGGAATATCCCCCGAAGTTCCGCTGTTGAATGGTTGGCCCCAGACGGCCTGAAAACACGGCCTGAAAACACGGCATAAAAAAGGAATACGCTTCATGAAGACGATCATCACCGCCTGTGGCGTCGCCGCGCTTCTGCTCGCCACGCCCGCCATGGCCGAAAGCATGTCCGGAACCGCCAAGGAGGTCCCGAACAACAAGGCGACCGGGCAGGTCGCGGCCACCCACGGCTCGCTCGACCCGGCGGTCGCGAAGATGACCGCGGCCCAGCTCAAGGGCAAGGACGTCTACGGCAGCGACGGCAAGGACATCGCCGAGATCGAGGGCATCGTCCGCAAGGGCGGCCAGACCTTCGCGGTGATCGACGTCGATCACATCGCCGACATCAGCGACAAGGACGTCGTCCTGCCGCTGGAGCGGCTGCACATGAAGGACAAGCGCCTGACCGTCGACATGACGGAGAACGAGTTGAAGGGTCTGGAGTCCTGGCAGAAGGGCAAGTACGAGGACGTCAAGGGCGCGCTGCGCTGACACCCGCAACACGGCGCGGAACGGACCGGGGGCGACGGCCCCCGGTTCCTTCGGATCTCACGCCGACCGGCGCAGGCGCATGGCCAGCAGGTCGGCGGCCTGCCCGGCGGGGACCGGGCGCCCGGTCAGCCAGCCCTGAACCAGGGTGCAGTTGTGGTGGCGCAGGAAATTGGCCTGCTCCTGCTTCTCCACCCCCTCCGCCACCACGTCCAGCCCCAGCATGTCGGCCATGGCGATGATGGTGGAGACGATGCCGTTGTCCTCCCGCTCGCTCGGCACGCCGTTCACGAAGGAACGGTCGATCTTCAGCGTCGTCACCGGCAACCGCTTCAGATAGCTCAGCGAGGAATGGCCGGTGCCGAAATCGTCCACCGCCACGCGGATTCCCATGGCCTTCAGCGCCGCCAGGACGGACAGGGCATGGTCCATGTCCTGCATCACGGCGCCCTCGGTGATTTCCAGCTCGACCAGATCGGGCGACAGCCGGTGGCGGTCGACGATGCGGCGGAAATCCTCGGCGGAGCGCTGGCGCAGGTGGCGCGGCGAGATGTTGACGGCCACCGGCACCGGTTCCAGCCCGCGGTCGATCCAGTCGCGCAACTGGCGGCACGCCTCGTCCAACACCCAGTCGCCGAGCGGCACGATGAAACCGGTGTCCTCGGCGACCGGAATGAACTCGCCGGGCGGGATCATGCCGAAGCCGGGCTTGTCCCAGCGCAAAAGCGCCTCGAACCCCTCCAGCGCCTGGTCGATCAGCGACACCTTGGGCTGGTAGTGGAGCTGGAACTCCCCGCGCGCCAGCGCCGCCCGCAGGTCGCGGTCCAGCGCCAGATGGCGGTGCGCCTGGTCGGCCAGTTCCTTGCGGAAGAAGGCGTGGCGCTTGCCGCCGGCCCGCTTGGCCGCGTAGAGCGCCGTGTCGGCGGAGCGGATCAGTTCCTGCGCGCTGTCGGCGTGGTCGGGGAACAGGGCGATGCCGATCGACGGGCGGACGTAATGCTCCGTCCCCATGAGCAGAACCGGCTCGTCGAAGGCGGCCAGGATGCGCTGGGCGGCGATCTCCGCCTCCTTCGCCTCGCCCACCTCGTCGAGGATCACCGCGAAGTCGTCGGTGCCGATGCGCCCCACCGTGTCGCTCGCCCGCACCGTGACGACGATCCGCGAGGCGACCTCCTGCAGCAGCAGGTCCCCGGCGTGGTGGCCCAGCGTGTCGGTGATCAGCTTGAAACGCGACAGGTCCAGGCACAGCACCGCGAAGCGGCGGCCATGGCGGCGCGCCCGCTCGATCGAGGTGTCGAGCAGCGATTCGATGAGGGCGCGGTTCGGCAGGCCGGTCAGCCGGTCCCGCGTGGCCAGCCGCAGCAGCTCCCGCTCGTGGCGCAGCCGCTCCGTCATGTCGGCCAGCGCGCAGACGTAGCTGCGCCGCCCCTGCACGTCCAGGCAGGACAGGGAGAGCGAGGCGTCGATCCGCCCGTCCGCCCGCTCGATCACCAGCTCCTCGGCGCGCTCCATGCGGCCGCTGGTCCCCGGTCCCGCCGCACCGTCCCCGCCCGGCGCCCCCAGCCCGAGCAGCCGGGCGACCCGCTCGCGGTCCTCCTCGGCGAACAGGTCGGCGAAGCGATGGCCGTCGAGCCGCTCCGCGGGCACGCCGAACAGCGCGACGGCGGCGGGGTTGTGCTCCTCGACCAGACCGTCCTCGCCGACCAGAACGATGGCTTCGCCGATGTTGTTCATGATGCCGAACAGCCGCTCGTCGCGCACGATCAACGCCTCGGCGGCCTGCCGGAAATAATCCATGGCGCGGGCCATGGCGCCGAACTCGTCCTTGCGGTCGCGGCCGGGGATGTCGATGCCGGTCTGCCCTTCGGTCAGCCGCTCCATGCGCTCCGACAGCGCCTCGATGGGGCCCAGGACATGCTGCGACAGGAACACCGACAGCGGCCAGCTCAACACCAGCAGAACGGCGATGAACAGGACGAAGGCCAGGGCCTCCATGGCGAACTCGCGGTCGAGATCGTCGGTTCCGCTGGCCGCCGCGATGGCCCAGCCCCAGGGCTCGAAGGTCAGGCTGGCGCGGACCGAATGCTCCTCGCCCATCCAGCCCTCGGGCACGCGCCCGTCGGTGAACACGCTGACATGGAAAGGATCGCGTCCCAGCGCCCGCAGCGCCAGCCGCGCCTGCCCCTGGCCCTCGTCCCGCGGCAGGGCGCCCGCCTCGATGGACGCGTTGATTTCGCCAAGCATCGCGTGGGCCGAACCGACCAAGGCGTGGGTCAGCCGCTCCCGTTCCGTGATCAAACCGCTGCGCAGCAGGTAAAGCGCGGGAATCGCCGCCATAAGGCAGCCGATCAGGCCGATCCAGGTCAGCCAGCGGATCTTGCGGCGCAGCGTCATCACGGTCCCGGCGGCAATCGTCACGCCCGGCTGCTTCCGGGCGGTTGTCATTCTGCGCGAAAGCGTCGCTTTTTTATTTCAAACACGCAACGGTCAAGTTGCCCGCCCCGGCTCCTCTTCGTCCTTTTCAATCCGGCTGCGACATTTCGCCCATCCGGCGCGGCATGGCCTCGGCGGTCCCTCCGCGAAGCCGCGCCACGCCGCCGGCCCAACAATCAGGCGGTCGGGTACAGGCGCCGGAATCCGTCGGTCACCTTCGACACCACCGCCGGGTCGCGGTCCCGCCAATAGCGGGGGTCGCGCATCAGCGCCTGCAGTTCCGCCTCCCCGCCGGCGGACGGCGCGCCGGCCGGCATGGACAGGGCGGCGGGTTCGCCGCCGGTCATCATGCGGTGCAGCGCCATCACCCCCTCATAGGTGGTCGACAGCCCCTCGACCGCGGCGGGCGGCAGGTTCTTCACCGCCCAGGCGTGGAGCTGCCGCGACACCTCCCGCCAGCGCTCGGCCCCGCCGAACTGGGCGGACAGCCGCTCGACCTCGCGTTCCGCCTGGAACTCGGCGGCGAGTTCCTGGATCAGCGGAACCAGCCGCTCGGCGGCGAGGTCGTAGACGAGCTGCGCCTGATCCGGCGTGAAGCCGGCGCCGTGCAGGCGGCCGTTGATCGCCGGGTCCGGCTCGAACAGCCCGTGGTCGCAGGCGATGCAATAGCCTTCCGGCCCGTCCGGCACGCCCGGCGCCGCCAGCAGGCCGGGCCGCTCGCCACCATCGGACGTGGGGGCGGACAGCTTGCGCTCCAGCTCCAGATAGGATTTCAGCAGCGCCTCCACGCGCACCGCGCCGGTTTCCGGGTCGCGGAACTTCTCGGGCACCGCGGGAGGGGCGCCGGGAACGGGAGAGGTCAGCAGGTTTTCGGCCATGGATAGCTCCTTATCGATGAAAGACTTATCGATGAAAGACTTCAGGCGCCCTGCCCACGGGCGGTCAGGGCGAGGATGAGGGCGACCAGACGGCGCTGGCCTTCCAGGTCGCGCAGCGCGGCGTCGGAGGCGTCGGGGCCGAGCGTGCGGTCCAGCGTCATCGCCCTCAGCGTGGCCAGCACCCGCGCCCCGTCCGCCCCGGCGAAACAGCGGGCGAAGCTGGGCGCCGGATCGCCGGCCGGCACGGCCTCGGCGGGCGGGGCTCCATCCAGCCAGGCCCAGCCGCCATCGTCCCACCCGGCGCGATCAGCCATGGGGCGCCTCCGTCCGCACCAGCTTGGCGGGCACGCCGAAAGCCTCGCCCAGCCAGCGCGCGGTCGCCGCGACGTCCACCGCGGACAGCGCCTCCGGACCGAGCTGGCGAGCGGTGTCCAGCCAGCGCAGCGTCGCCTGGACGTCGCGCTGCGCCTGCGCCTGGGCCAGCGGGGACCGGTGCTGCAGCGCGACCGTGCGCCCGTCCACCGCGATGTCCGGGATTTCGCCGCGGCGGCGCAGGATGCCGACGGCGCGCAGCACCAGCGGGGTCAGCAGCTCCGCCTGGAGCCGCCCATAGGTGGCCCCGAGCAGCCGGGCCATCTCGGCGGAGCGTTCGACCACCTCGGTCGCGGTCATGCGCGGCTGGTCCAGCGGCCCCAGCCGGTCGGCGAGCAGCGCGTGGCGGATGCGCGCCCGCAGATCGTCGAGCACGAGCTGCGACACGTCGAACCGCCCGGGGTTGGCGAGCGGCGTCAGCCCGGCCGACCCCACCGCCTTGGGAATGATCGTGCCCGGCACCAGCCGGATGGTGGCGGGGTTCAGCACCCCGTCGTCGTCGGCCTGCCAGATGCCGGTGACGGCGACGGAGGCGTTCTTCAGCACCAGCTCGACCACCTTGTTGGCGGTCTTGATGTCGGGCAGCGCCTTCATGACCGGCGACCGGCCATAGGTTTCCCCCGGTGCCTTGAGCCAGCGGAAGTTGATGAACGGCGACTGCGCGAAGCGCCCCTCGGCCAGCGTGGCGGGCTCGGCCGGACCGCTGTCCAGCACCACCGTCCAGCGGTAGGCCAGCCCGTCCGGCAGCACCGCCTCGACCAGCGGAAAGCGGATGTCCGGCTCCGCCGCGCCGCGCTCCCGCACCGCGTCGGGGATGGTCACGCCGGGAAAGCGGCGCTCGATCTGGGCCAGCGTCGCCTCGCTGCGCCGGAAGGTGCCGTCCAGCCGCCCGTCCGCCCCCTCCTCCAGCACCGCCTCGGCCAGCGGCACCGCGGTGAAGCGCAGGCTGGAGGCGGCGCCGGGCGGGGCTTCCTCCATCAGCAGGCAGGCGGTGCCCACCGTCACGAGGTCGAGGAAGGCCTGATGGATCTCGACGGCGAAGTTGGAGCGATCGACATGCGCCTGCACGATGCCGGCGGCGCGGTCGAGCATCGGGGCCACGCGGTCGCGCTCCCCGTCCGGCAGCGACGGGCCGGGCTGCAGCCCGAACCAGCGCGACCAGGGCGGGGTCAGCTCGGCGAGCAGGCTGGCGGCGAGCTGTTCCACCGCGTCCGGCGCGGTCCCGTCGAACAGCCGGTCCACCCGCCGCTCGCCGGGGGTGCCGCCGCCGCGGAAGGGCTGCCCGTTGGGCAGGGCGTGGTCGTAGCAGTCCTGCCAATGGCTCTCCCAGACCGTCCGGCGCTCCCGCGCCGCGCGGTAGCGCTCCAGCAGACGCTCCGGCCCGTTCGGCGGCGCGGATGCGGCATCCCCCTTGCGGCCCCCTTGGGAAGTGCCGTGCGTGGTCTCCTTCATGGCCTCACTCCCCCAACAGGCGCTTGCGCAGCGGCACCAGCGCGCCGATGTCGAGCGCGCCGCGCCAGGACGTTTGGACCGTCCCCGCCCGTCCCCGGTTGCGCCGCTGGATCAGCGCTTCGGCGGCCTTGGCCGGGTCCTTCTCCTCTTCCGTTGCCGGAGCCGGGGCGGCCGGGTCGGCGGCGGGCGGAAGCGCGGGGGCGGGCGCTTCCGCCCGCCGCCGACC